>JAGDZR010000007.1:174517-407560 GCA_049115695.1 Cyclobacteriaceae bacterium
CACCAAGAACCAAAAATCCCGAGCCACCCTGCAGTCATTCCCGAAGGGAATCTTTTAATCGGTTACTAGGATTCTTTTCCCTTTTAAAAGACGCCATGCTGGCGTGACTTCTGGAGGTAGTATAAGTAAGCAACGGCACAAAATTTCACAATCGAAAGGACTCAATCGCTACTTTTTCACCTCACTTGGTCTATACCCAAACTTGTCCTGAAAAGCAGAAGAAAATGAGCTCAGGCTTTCATAGCCCACTGACCAGGCAGCTTCCTGAATCGTCATATCACCGGTTTTAAGTAAATCATATGCCTTGGCCAATCGCTCATTTTGTAGAAACTTAAACACGGGCACCCCGAAAAGTTCCTTGAAACTCTTCTTGAGTTTATAATCATTGAGGCCAATGAGCTTGGCCAATTCATTCAATGATGGAGGCGAGCTCATGTTATTCGACAGAATCTCCTTCGCCTGAAAGAGTTTGTCCTGATCTTTTACTTCTGCCTGGCTTCCTTGTGAAGAAACCGTGGCTAGGAAATGTGCCAACAACTCAGTGATCTGACTTCTTAAAAACATCTTCCTCATCGTCCCCTCATACTGGGTGTTGAATATTTTATCTACTGCTGCCAGCATATCTGGCGTCATAAAAAACCCTGGTCCTGGTACAAAATTCTCCTTAGGATTGATCAAATCATAAAGGTGACTGGTAAATACTTCATCTTCATGCTCGGGTAATCTCTTGAGGTTTTCGATGGTTGAAAAGATCAGCACACACTGAAGTGGTCGCTCAGGAGAGACCAGGTGCACAAAATCAACAGTCTTATTGCCATAAAAGGACAGGGCAATACCTTTCGTGTTTTGAAAAGCCTTGCTTTGATCTCCATACCTGACAGTAAGATCCACATTGCCAGACCCATAGAAGGCAAACCCAATCACTTCATCCTGAAAACCACAAGTTTCCTCTACTGTTTCAGACGAATTAGATTCTTCGATCATGATCGAAAAGTCGTTGAGTTCAATGAGGTCTCTGGTCATATTGTCTGTGAAGGGCTTGCAATTCCACAGCAAGAATAATGCACCTGATGGTACGAATCAAATGCACCCAAACTCTGCAATGTCCTCCTGGTGAGACTTAATTAGGAGAATGCAAGCCTAGCTTATTGCCCTCGCTATCAAGAAATATGGCAAAAAAACCGCTCTCATCAGCATGTGGTGTTTTAGGAATCATGACTTTACATCCATGCTCTACCACTTTGTCAAGAATCACTTGAAGGTCATTACCGCCATTGAAGAGGCGAACTTATAATTTAATCAATAGTGCTACCAAATTATCAATCATCAATTAACCGATAAAAATTCAGTTGGTGTTACTCCAACCCTTTTCTTAAATAATCTGGTGAAGTACGGTGGATTGTCAAACCCCAGTTCATATGCAACCTCATTGATGGTCTTTCCATTTCGACTCAACAGGCGTGTCTTTGCCTCCTCTATCAGTTTACGCTGAATGTGTTCCTGTGCGCTAAATCCTGTATTGCTTTTTAAGTAATCACTTAAATAGTTAGGTGATAAGTGTACCTGACCTGCCAAATATTTAACTGTAGGAAGTCCGTTCAGCCTTGCCTGATCACCCAAAAACCATGCTACAAGTTGATCTTCAAATTGCTGAACGATATGGCTGGTAAACTTTTTCCTGGTCAGAAACTGTCGGTTAAAATATCGTGTACAGTAATTTAGGAGTAAATCAAGATTTGAAACAACTAACTCTTCGCTGTGAGGATCCATGTTGTTACCAAGCTCACTGCGAATGTTACCAATGCATTGCATTAGCGTCTGTTTTTCTTTTTCTGAAGCATGTAAGGCTTCATTGATAGCATAACCAAAAAAGGAATACTCCTTTATTTTACTTCCTAGCGACGTACCAGCGATAAAGTCTGCATGAACAAACACTCCCCAACCTGTACCTGGTAGATTCGCATCGGTATTTGGCTCAATGGAAATAACCTGACCAGGAGCGAAAAATGACAGCACTCCGTCCTGAAAATCATAATTCTCTCGACCATACAACATGTCTCCGTCACATCTGTCTTTAAGTAGAATGATGTACAAATCTGAAGTAAATATGATGCTATTGGCTCCACAAACAGCCACCTCACTGAAGTCAATAATTGATATCAAAGGGTGATCGGGACCGCTATTTACTAAGGTCCTTGTTACTTGATCCACAGAAGAAACATGTATGATATCTCGCATTGTATGATTCATCTAATTCTCAAAATTAATTCAAATATTGATCGTAGTAATCTGCATAGGCTTCCAATAGATAACTTTCAGCTTCTTTTGAGATAGAGGCTTTGGGCTGAGCCATTTCAAATCCATGAAAAGCACCTTTTACTATTTTGTATTTCACAGGTATACCTGAGGCTTTTAATTGTTCTAAGTAGGACTGGGCTTCATCCCTAAAGGGTTCCATGTCACCAAAAAAAGAAATAGCAGGAGGAAGATTGGAATAATCAGTTTCCCTTGCCGGGGAAGCATAAGCAGGAATTTTGTCACCCTGTAATTTCAATCTGTGCAGATACAAGTCCCAGGCATAAGCGGTATTACGAGAATCCCACATGGGTACACCTTCAAATGTCTTCATCGATTCGGTTTTCTGACGATCATCAAGCATCGGATATACAGGTATTTGCAATTTAAGTGCTACATCACCTGTATCCCTGGCTTTAAGTGCCACCGCGACAGCTAATCCTCCTCCTGCGCTATGCCCTGCTACCATTAGCCTGTTCTGGTCAATGCCCAGCTTGCCACTTTGATCTCTACTCCAGCACAAGGTATCATAGCAATCATTGAATCCATTCGGGAATGGATCATTTATGGCTTTGCGATAATCCGGCGCAATGACAATACACGGTCGCTTGTCAATATACTTCTTGATGATATCCAAAAACTGTTCAGGAGTACCCACTATGTATCCTCCTCCATGAAAAAACAACATTCCCGGTAATGGTCCTTCCATTTGTTTGGGTTTAAATATCCTAACTCGAATATCGGGTCCGCCATGATTACTCGGCACCATCATTTCGGAACAATCAATTCCATCTATGGATTTACCAACTGACGGCTTGTCCATCATGCGACGATAAAAATTCACACGACTATTTTTCCTTAGCATATAGGCCAATAGTTTACCTACATGATAAATGGAGCGCAGCTCTTTGTTGAACATTTTTTTATTGAACTTCATAATACCTTGATTAAGTGTTTTTCAAACTAGCACCGCCAGCATAGCAATACAATTACAAAGAAAAATCAAGCGTATAGGTAATGGCTTACACAAATAACTGGAAGACTTGAACAAATTACTGAGATTGAAAGCAGTTCAGGCATCACAGCGTGCTATGTACAGGATACACCCGAGAACAACGTATCTATAAAAAACTCGAACACTGCTTTTTGAAAAGTTTAGACCAAAAAAGGAATTCAAATTTTCTAGTCATTTTTCTAATTAACAAACCTCAAATTCAATTCGTAGTTCTTGAATATATTCAAGCTAATCTGAAAGTGTATGAGGTTATTAGTAGTTGATAAGTTGTATTTGAATCTATTCATTCGAAATACGGATTAAGTCCAAATCCTGATAGTCAAAACTAAAATCTATGTTGGGAGAAATACCCTTCATTTTCATCTTAACAAGTTCACTTGCATCATTTCTCTCGAATATTGCAAAAGCGTCACAAGGCATATCCGTATAACTCATGCTAATAGCAAATGTGTCAGATCGGTATTGAAACATCTCGCCGCTAAGGTTGGGTGAACGCTCAGACTGAAACCATAATCTACCATTGCGATTTTCAACCTTCACTTTTCCAAACCAGTTGTCCTGATAAGTTCCAAGAAATTCTTGCTGTCCATCAACACTCGCAGTAGTTGCGCTTTCCCAAACCCCATTGACTGTTTCATCCGCATGTGCTGATACCCATCCTAATTGTTCTTTGGTGTTGGTCAAATAATCCCACCTATCTCTCCCTATCCATTCATCGCGAATTGCTGAGCTGATGGTGCTATAGCTATTGGCTCCCGGCCAGCCATTGGTCAACACCACAACCGCTGAGTTAATCTCCGGTACTATCATCACCATGGACAACATACCAGGCAGTCCTCCCGAATGAGAGATCACACTATAATCATGAATATGTGAAATGACCCACCCCAATCCATAGGCACCAAAATGCCATTTGTAATCAGCTCTGGGCCTGGGTTGAAATCCAATAAAAGTGTAAGGTTGCCACATCTCCTTCTGTCGTTCCGCGCTGAATAGCTGGTTTTCCATGCTATCTCCATATTTACCCTCATTGAGCTGAGCCCTAAGCCACTTACTCATATCATGAACACTGGAGTAAATGCCTCCTGATGCAACAAGTGGACCTTCTCCTTTCACATACCTTTTAATCTTCCTAATCTCTCCATTGTCTGTTGCATGCGCTGAAGCCACATTTTCTTTGGACTTCAATCGATCATATCGACAGGCAGTCCTGTCCATTCCCAATGGGCTTAATATCTGATCTTCAATGAATACGTCATAGTCCTGCCCACTGACACGTGTAATAACCTCACCTGCTACCAGGTAGAGTAAATTATCATAGTCATATTTTGTGCGGAAACCCGAGGTAGGTTGTAGGTATTGAAATGAACTGATCACATCGTCAATGGAAAAATCTGCACCGGGTGGAAAGAACATCAAATCCCCCGCTCCAAGTCCCAATCCACTACGATGCGTTAGCAAGTCAATGATGGTGAAATTATCTCGTACATAATCGTTGTACATCGTAAATTCAGGGATGTGTTCAATCACCCTGTCATTCCAATTCAATTTGTCCTGATCCACTAAAATGGCTAAAGCTGCAGAGGTAAATGCTTTGGTATTGGAAGCAATTTGAAACAACGTGTGCTCGTCGACCTGTTCGTCTGAATCAATTGAAAGTTTTCCGTAACCTTTAGAATGGATAACTTCACCGTTTTCAATTACCGCCACTGCCAATCCCACCTGTGGCATCATTTCCATGGATTTACTGACAAGTGAATCGATTTGACTGGAACTTAACCCTTGTCCAAGGGAAATGGATGCATGGGTAAAAAGTAGAATTTGAAGAAAATAAATAAAGACTCTCATTCGTGTTTGATATCAATTTTTTTGATGCTTATTCTATACGAATTCACAACTGTCAACAATATAGCTAGAAAAGCACTTTCTATTCCTGGCGTGATTCTTCAAGTATCAATTGGCACGAAGTACTACGGCTTTACAAGCATGACTAAAGTCAGTGTTGCAAATGCAACTTTCCAAGCCTTTTTCGCATCTACTCAAATAGATCATCAAAGGTCAATTCTATGCTTCGCAACTACTTGAATGTCTTTCTTCGAAACGTACGCAGAAACTCTTTCTTTACCTTTCTAAATCTATTGGGTCTCACCCTGGGAATAGCGGTGAGTTTTGTAATTGTGCTATACGTCACCGACGAACTAAGCTTCGACAAATTTCATAAAGACGGAAATGAAATCTATCGGGTCGGTCTGAGCGGCGTTCTTTCAGGGAACAAATTTGATGGCGTGAATACATGTTCTCCATTGTCGGCAGCATTGACAGATGAAGTACCTGCCGTTCACAGCAGTACAAGAATTTCATCCTGGAGAGATCTTATGATTCATAAGGATGGTAATATTTTGATGCAGGAAAAAGTCATTGTTGCGGATTCCAATTTCTTCCAGTTCTTTACATTTGACCTTTTGGCTGGTGATGTCAACAATCAGTTCAAAACTCCCAAAAGCCTGGTCATCACTCAGTCCACTGCTAAAAAGTTGTTTGGAGCACAATCACCAAGCGACATAGTAGGGCAAACATTGCTCATTGGTAACGATAAAGAATCCTACCAAATCACTGGGGTTGCTGTTGACCCTCCACGAAATTCTCATTTTGAATTCAAGGCAATAGTTCCTATGATGTCATGGGATTGGATCAAAAGAAATACATGGGTGAGTAATAGCTTATACACTTACTTTAAGGTTTATCCTGAAACCGATATAAATGTCATTCAGGCTCATCTGGATGATTTTGTTGTCAAGTATGTCGGCCCGGAGATACAACAATTCTTAGGTATTACGCTAGATGAGTTTAAGGAAAGTGGTGGCGCCTATGGTTACTTCATCCAACCTTTGTATGATCTGCACTTTTCGACCTATGATGGTGAAATAGGTGCCAATGGCAATAAACAGAATGTACTTGTATTTTCGGTCGTTGCACTATTTGTATTGATCATCGCGGCTGTGAACTTTATCAATCTATCTACAGCCAAAGCTTCGGATCGAGCCAAAGAAATTGGAATCCGAAAATCGGTAGGTGCTTATAAAGCTCAATTGATTAATCAATTTTTGTTTGAATCTGTTTTGCTGGTTTTCATCGCATCTGTCATTGCATTGTTCATGGTGGCCAGCAGCATTGACTATTTAAATGGGCTAACCAGCAAGGAGTTTCTGTTGTCAGATGTTTTCAATGCCAACATTTTATTGTTTTACCTGGCAGCTGTGATCATCATTGGATTACTCGCAGGAATATATCCTTCCCTGGTATTGAGTGCTTACAAACCTGCTGAGGTGATCAAAGGTCATGTCCATGGCGCATCCAACAGGCGCTTCAACACTCGAAATGTGTTAGTTGGATTCCAGTTTTCGCTGACTACATTGGCAATAATCATCACCCTGGTCATCAGTCAGCAACTCAATCATATGAGAACATTTGACTTAGGCTTTGACAAAGAACAGCTTTTCGTTATTTCAAACGCCAAGTCATTGCCCAATCAGGAAACTTTTCAGAATGAACTTAACAATCTTGCTAATGTCAATGATGCTAGCCTGACCTTCCAATATCCTTCCAGAGTCAATAGCAACTCTGTATTTCGACTTGGTGACACCAACGAAGATCTATTATTTTATCAATATTATGCTGATATCCGCCAAGCCGAATCTTTGGGCTTATCATTGAATCAAGGCAGATATTTTGAAGATGCTCAACTCGACGAAAACTCTGTAGTAATCAATGAAACAGCGTTTAAACAAACGGGCTGGTCATCAATCGATGGAAAGCAAATCCTTGAGGTTGGAGCAGATGAGGAAGGAGGATTCAATACTTTCAATGTTGTCGGTGTTGTCAATGATTTTCATTTTCAGGATTTCAAAAATGAAATCAAACCGTTAATCATGTTCTGCACCAAAGATGGAAGATTTATCACTATGCGTGTGAAAGGAAAAAATGCCTTAAGCGCCATCAGTACAATAGAAAAAAAGTGGGCCGAATTCACAGGCGGAAAACCTTTTGAATACACCTTCATTGATCAACAATTTGAAAATCTATTTGAAACAGAACGTCGACTCGGAAACCTTACTTTGTTATTTTCTATTCTCACCATCATTACCGCCTCTTTGGGGCTTTTCGGGCTGGCAGCATTTGTAGCCAGAAGCCGACGTAAGGAATTTGGAATTCGTAAAATTCTGGGTGCACATGAGGGTACAATATGGATGCTTCAGTTCAAATACTTCGTGAGCATAGCCGGTATCTCTTTATTGATTGCGGTACCTCTCGGTTACTGGATCAGTGACGCCTGGTTGACTGGGTTTGCTTATAGAATTAACAATGGATTGATCATCTACCTGCTTGCAGCGTCGGTAGTTGCGGTCCTTATTTTCATTAGTGTTGGCTATCAGTCCTTTAAGGCAGCCAAAATGATTCCTTCAAAGGTGCTAAGAGAGGATTGAAAACGTTGTTTTAACTGGTTGGAGTATTTGAGTATCACATGTTGGAGAACCATGTCATTCGGAATTCACTGTTGTTCTTTTGATATAAGTGTAGAAAAGTGCGATAATACCTATTGAGATGGTCAAATGCTTCAAAGTGTGACCACTCCATATCAGCAACATATTTTGAGTTTGACAATCGAAATGCTCAAAAACCTTGGCCAGAATATAGCTGGCAAGTAATACCCAATAACCAATGGATAAGGTGTAAGTGGATCTAAAGCAGGTCAAGGCCACCAGGATCACAACAATCGGATAGAATTGGACTATCGCATAAAATTTGAGATCACCTGTCAATACCCAATACACCACTGACAGTATCCCGATCAGGAGCAATGGACCGAGTAGTTTTAGCCCAGCCTTTGCGTTCATAAACTCACTGATAATGATGGAGAGCAAGGACATGAATGCGATTGTCATGGGTAATCTGTCCCAGATTAATGTCTGGCTATTCGGATACAAATGATAATACCCAGATCCAATAGCAACCAAAGACACGCCTACAAAGAAAATAACATACTGAATATTTGGCTTTGCTATTTTAATGGCATGCAAAAGGCCTAACAGTCCAACGATCATAAAAGGAATATTGGAAACTACATTCCAGAAGTTCGGAATGCCAAGTATCAATTCACCATCACAAAAATCATGATACTCCTCAGACTGCTCGATCGGAGAAAGCACAAAGAATCCAGCTATCGCAATTAGCCCAAAGACAATTATTAAATAATATCCAATTCGCTCCTTTTGCACTTGTATACACGTTGAGTCAATACATGCTTTCTGCAGAAATGTTTTATCAATATCCGGAAGATTGGCTAACCTTCATTTACCTTTTTATAGGTAAGTGCTCCAGATGGACATTTGGAGATTTGATCTATCAGTTGTTCACTCGATGCGTTGTGTTGATTGATCCACGGCTTTTCATTGGGTTTATAAACCTCGGGTAATGTTTTCACACAGACACCAGCGTGTTTACATTTTTCTGGGTCCCAAACAATTGCTATTTCACCGTTCGAATATTCCTTTTTCATATTGACAAATTTTTAATGGCTCCATGTTGCTCACTAAAAATAGCGGAAATGCTTCATGTCACCAAGTCAAGGTTGTCATGAAAATATTAATTCCAATGTTCACTCATCCTTGAGTGTCTCTACTGGGTTTCTATTGGCAACACTCAGGGACTGAAATCCAATTGTTAACCAGGAAATCAGTACTCCGGCAAAACCGGCCGAAACGAACACCCATAGGTCTATGGAGGTCCTATTTGCAAATTCAGCTAACCAATTGTCAATGAAGTACCATGCTATCGGTGAGGCTAATACAAACCCAATAAGTACCAGTTTGGTAAAATCGTTAGAAAAAATGATCATCAAGTGCGTCACGCTGGCGCCAAGAATCTTTCGAATGCTTAATTCCTTTGTTCGCTGTTCTGCAGAGAAAACTGCCAATCCATAAAGACCCAAACAGGCGATGATCAAGGCCATCGCAGTAAAAGCATTCATGATCCGATTTATCTGTACTTCTTGTCTGAAACTTTTCTCAAATTCTTGGTCCAGGAAGCTATACGACATTGGAAAGAATGGATCCAATGCGTAGATGTCACCCTCAATGGTGCTTATGATTTCTTTGATTGCATCACGATCGTTAGCTGAATTTGAATTGAGTTTAATCGATAGAATTGAAGGGTTCGTTCCACTATCAGGGAGATACTCGTTATCAATATGGTAAACGACCAGCGGACCTACTTTGAATTTAGGACTCCTGTATAGGAAATCGTCCGTCACTCCGATAACTTCCATTTTTGTTCTTCCACGGCTGATATGCTTGCCAATTGGAGAGTCCTGACTATAGGTGTCAGGTGTTCCCCATCCTAGTGCCTGAACCGCCGACGCATTGAGAATAACCGAGCCGTTTATATCGGTCACTTTGTCTTCCTCAAAATTGCGGCCCGCAATGAGTTTCACATCAAGTAACTCCAAATAGGACCCATCTATTTTCATTCTAGCTGGCTCAACGCGAATCTCATTGTTGATATCACCAGTAATAATATCGCCTCGATAAATATTGGGAGGTGACTGATGTGACAGCCCAATTTCCACTATGGCTGGGTTATTAATCAAAGTGTTCTTGACTAGTTGAACATCAGCTTTCAAATGCTCAATATTGTGCAATTGGATGATGTGCTCTTTATCATAACCAAGGTTAAACTGAGATACATAATTCACTTGCTTTTTGATAAAGACGGTTCCGATGATAAGCGCCAAGGTGATCGTAAATTGAACTATAACTAAAACATTTCGAATTTGCCGAGCCTGAAAGCCGGTACTAAAAACACCTTTCATGCTCTTTAGCGGATGAAAGGAAGACAGCAAGAAAGCTGGGTAGCTTCCAGTAAGCAAGCCAAGTAAACCACAAAATCCTACTATGACACCTATAAAAAGTGGACTTGTCAATTGCTCGGTGAGGTTAAGTGATTTCCCTGAAAATTGATTGAAGCCATCAATGAGGACCTCCGTCAGCACCACGGCGATAAGCGTACTTAATCCTACCATGAATATTGCCTCAAACAGAAAGCGAGCAACAAGTGTTTTGCGTTGAGCGCCAAGCACTTTACGAATGCCTACCTCCTTGGCCCTCTCGGCAGATTGTGCCGTAGATAGATTCATAAAGTTGATACTACAAAGCATCAAAATCAAAATGCCAATAGCCGAAAATGAACGAACAGTTGCTACGTTCCCTACAGGCCCTAAGAGGTTGCCCATTTCCTGTGATCCCAGATATATCTCTTCAATTGGCTGCAGGAAAAGCTTCCATGATTTTTGGCTAGCGTGAAGTTCTTCAAATGATTGTCCAAAAAGCCTTTGCAGCGTACTGGCAGCCCATTTCGGAGGAATGGTCTGCAATTTATGGGTCAACTCTGTAATGTTTGTACCTTCCCTTACAAGGGCATAGTTGACAAATCCAGTCCATGCCCATGTAGATTTATTTTCATTAATCTCCGAAAAGCTACTTGCCGAAGTAACCAGGTCAAACTGTAAGTGGGATTGACCAGGGACATTTTCAATTATCCCTCTTACGGTAAATGGTACACTCACCGGATCCTTTTGAGCATTACTTTCCAGAATAGTGCCTTTTAGGTAAAGCGTTTTACCAAGCGCCGATGATTTTCCGAAGTACTTTTTAGCCAACTCCTCAGTAATCACGACTTGATAAGGACCTGAAAGGGCAGATAAAGGGTCTCCATCAATCATGTCGAAAGAGAAAACGTTGAAAAACTCCGGATCAACCACGAGAAGATTTTCTTCAAGTGAGCTATTGTATGATTTATCTTCTGAATTTGCGGAAACAATGAACCCTTCTGGTTTCAAAACCCTTGTAATGGCCTCTATCTCTTGAATATCTGTCTTCAAAGCAATAGCCACACCTGGACCTGTGGTGGCCATTTGCTGGTCCCAATCCCCCCAAATCATAGATTGATTGATTCGGTAAATTCTGTCTGATTTTGAATGGAAAGCATCAAAAGTGTACTCATACTGAACGTACAATCCCACGATTAGACATGTCGCAATGCCTAATGTAAGACCAACTATATTAAGTATTGTATGCTTACTTTTTCGAGACATCATTCTCAAAGTAGCTTTGAACATATTCATATGAGTGCATGCTTTAGTATCATCATCGGATAGTAGCCAAAGAGTGTGCCACACCTCAAAAAGGCCATGCATAGCCATTTTGAGAACATTCTTAGATATTTAATGTCCGGTAATGAACAGATAAAAATCGGAATTGAACACCCTTCAATAAGTATTTCAATAGAAATCTCCAGGACGCATTGACCCTGAGCACGTGAATTTTATTTGCAATAACAACGACAATAAATATAAATCAAGGATATCCCGTATAGTTTAGTTATCTTTGCGCTTGTTCAACACTAGAATTAAAGTGTGAACTTGATAAAATAGTAAAAGCAAGGCTGGTTCAGTCGTGTCTCGTTAAGCAATTCTCTTTAGATTTTACTTCTCGTTTTTTCCTGTTTTTGAAGTAAAGTATTGTTTGATAAATTTAGTTTTTATTAAAAAATTAACATTCCCTCAGTCAGTAGACTCTGATTTTTCCAAGACATTGAAAGTTCGTGTATCGGAATATTTCAAAAGCACGAACACGAGCAAATATGGTAACAGTCGGATGGTCATTAAATCCATCATCATGTTGTCAATATTTTTTGCTCCCTTGGCAGTCATTATATTCGTTCCATTTACCAGTGTTGCGTTATTGTTCGGTCTGTACATAGTAAGTGGCTTTGGCATGGCAGGTATTGGCATGGGTGTCATGCATGATGCCATTCATGGATCTTACTCAAAGAATAAGATTGTCAATAAGCTAATGGGTTACACCATCAATTTGGTTGGTGCCAGCGACAAGGTTTGGAGACTGCAACACAATGTGCTGCATCATAGCTTTACGAACATCCAGGAACATGATGATGACATCAATGCTCCATTCTTTCTTCGATTTTCCCCTCATGCCGAAGCAAACAAACTTCATAGATATCAGCATTTTTATGCCTGGATATTTTATGGTCTTTCAACAATTTCGTGGGTAACTGCCAAAGATTTTGTCAGATACACCAAGTACTACAAAATGGGACTTGTTAAAGATCGAAAAACCTTTATTAAAGGGATTTATAAGATTGCAGCCTGGAAGCCGATATACTTTTCATACGCACTTATTCTTCCTATTTTATTGACGTCATTCTCTCCATGGATGATTCTTTTAGCCTTTTTAGCAAAGCATTTTGTCACCGGGCTTAGTATCACCCTTGTTTTCCAATCGGCTCATGTTTCACCAGATGCAGCTTTTCCCTTACCGGATGAGCATGGCAATCTGGAATCGGAGCGGCTCGTTCATCAACTGGAGACAACTTGTAATTTTGCCCCCGGAAGCTCACTTTTGACGTGGTTTATAGGAGGGCTTACGCACCAGATTGAGCATCATCTTTTCCCGAACATTTCACATGTTCACTACCGAAAGATTGCACCAATCGTCAAACAGACAGCCGAAGAGTTCGGACTGCCATATCATTCCAACGGCACTTTCTTAGCTGCTGTTATCAAACACTTTCAAATGCTCCGCGATTTGGGGCGAATGGAATTTCAACCGATTCCATCCAAATAATAAGTATCAAGATGAATTATAGAAATAGATCAAGGACGAAACCGTCTAATAAACGACCAGCTTCTACCCTCAATCCAGAATTACTGGTTAAAAAATCTAAGCAAATTACAACCAAGTCATACGTCTCAGATAGAACATACGAAGACCTTCGTTTACACCCAAACCTGTATCGAAACATTGCAAGTAAGGGGTACAAATCACCCACTGAAATTCAGGACAAATGCATTGAGCAAATCATACAAGGAAATAACATTATAGGTATTGCGGCAACCGGAACAGGCAAAACGGCTGCATTCCTGATTCCAATTGTGCAGCAAATGTTAGAGCGCAACGATGTGACCGGATTGGTAGTAGTTCCAACCAGGGAGCTGGCTCAGCAAGTCTTGTCAGAGTTCAAATCCCTTACCGAGGCAACAGGATTGAAATCTGCCTGTTTCATAGGTGGTACAAGCTTAAACAGGGATATATCACTGGCCAGACGTAGGCAACATTTGATTGTTGGGACGCCTGGAAGATTAAACGACTTGATCGACCGTAACGCGTTACGCATAGACGGCATATCTACACTTGTATTGGATGAATTTGACCGAATGCTTGACATGGGCTTTGTCAAAGACATTCAGAAGCTGATTGCTGGTTTGCACAACAGAAAGCAGACCATGTTATTCTCAGCAACTGTAGACAAGTCTCAGGAAAGACTGATCAATCAAATTGTCGAAAACCCGGTCAAAGTAAATGTATCTGGTGGCGTAAAATCCAGTGACAATGTAGATCAGAATATCATTAGAGTAGAACGCAATGAAAACAAATTCGACGTTTTACTGAAGCTCGTTAAAGAACCCTCATTTGAGAAGGTTCTGCTTTTTGCAGAAACCAAAAGAGGCGTGGATAAATTGAGTAAGCAACTAGTTCAATCGGGTATTCGATCTGATGTGATCCATGGTAATAAGTCACAAAACTATCGGTCACGTGCTATCGAGCTCTTTAAATCTGGTAAAACAAAAATATTGGTAGCAACAGATGTTGCAGCCAGAGGCATTGATATCACTGGGGTGACTCATGTGATCAATTATCAACTACCTCAAACAATGGATAGTTACATCCACCGAATTGGTAGGACTGGAAGGGCTGATGCCACTGGTCAGGCCTATACGTTCGTTAATTAATGAAAACAATAAATAAATTAATATTACAGTAATGCAAGAAGGAACAGTAAAGTTTTTTAACAATGAAAAAGGGTTTGGATTTATTACTCCAAGCGATTCTAGAGAAGACATTTTCGTACATTCATCAGGTCTAATCGATGATATCAGAGAAAATGATCAGGTTAGATATGAAACACAACAAGGAAAGAAAGGATTGAACGCGGTTAACGTTGAAGTTATAAACGATTAATTCTTATCTTTAGAATAGAGCGACTTTGAAATAGCGGTCGCTTTTTTTTGTCCTTTTTATTTTTGCTTATAACGGTATAAATAAAGATCTATTTCACTGACACGTTTTGTAAAAGCGCATAAGAAAGGCGCTCAGTCACTTATTCGTTTCATACACCATGTTATGAGCCACTGCCTACTTCATCGGCAATACTCCAAAGTATTTCAGTAAATATATCACGATCAGCTAAAAAGGGTAAATGGCCAGTATTCAATGTATAGACCTCTTTGCAAGAGAGACATAATTATTACTCCCCAACCATTACAAATGCTCCCCAGTAGTATGGATCAGGGTATTTAGACTTGATGGATTCCTGTGCTTTTCTAAATGCCTCTCGTTTGGAAAGACCGGAAAACCAGTTTTCATAGAAACTTACCATAAGTTCCTGAGTAGTTTGATCATTCACTTTCCATAGTGACATGAGGATAGAACGTGCTCCAGCAACTTTGAATGCTCGTTGTAACCCATAGACACCTTCCCCATTGCGGATTACTCCAAGACCTGTTTCACAGGCAGAGAGCACAACCAAATCTGTATTATCAATATTGAGGTTCATCGCTTCAAAAGCAGTGAGGATACCATCCTCTTTACCTAATTGGGTGTTACCTCGGATGTCTTCTGCTCCATAAAGAGTTTCAGCTGAACCACTGAGCAACAAGCCTGATCGATACAATGGATTGTTACTATAATTGATCTGATCATCCACATCTTTCTGAAAGAAGCCATGGGTGGCAATATGCAATACCTTGGGTTTGAGCATATCCTTAAGCATTGCCTCTTGTGCTTCTGCCCCTATTAAAGTTTGCTGGCGCCATCCATTTTCGACCAATAATTCTCTGATTTGTGATACTTCCTTCTCAGCACCAGGTAGGGGATCCAGTCCACTTCCTCTTTCTACGCTGGCGAGTAAGGCTGAAATTTCACCTCCTCTTTCTGAGTTTGCTTCCTGAATGGCTTTTTCTCCAAATACGGGATTGCCGATTAGCAGTCCATACCGATTGAGTAGAGGTTCGGGCAGTGCCGTCAGCAGCTCTTTTCCTGAAGTGACCAAGTGTAAATCAACTTCTTCAAACAGGTAGGTTTTCGTATCAGCATTGAAAAGCGTTTTTAAGTTGAGTTGATTGAAGACGCCATCAGGCGAAACATATACTTTTTCAACACCCTCCAATGCATCTTTGAGTGGTTGCCAGAAATAGCCGTAGGACCTGTCATCAATTATTCTAGATCTGATGAAGTTTTGATAGGCCTTTATTGCCTTTTCTTCCAGAAAATTACCTTCTTGGAATAGTACATAGTCGGGCTGGCTTTGAGTCTCTGCAGTGATAATGAAAGCGCCATATTGTACTTTATCAGTGAACTTGGAATACCGGTAATCATATTTCCTGAAGCGAACTAACTCAACCAGTGCTTCCTTTTCTCCTAATTGATCACGGATGGCTTCCCAGGTAGCTGGAGTCCGTTCTTCCCTGTAAAAAGTTGAATATTCGGTGAGTTGTTTATCTTTCTCAGTTAATAGAGCACTTAGACTATCCTTTTCATCCGTCAAACTAGATTTGCTTTCTGGAGGAAGAGACTGGATTTTCCCCAATCTCTGGCGAATAGCCTCTACTTCATCATATAAGCTGATCAATTTACGATCTCCGCTTGCAAGGATTCGGCTCTTAATTTGGTTGGAGGTGTTGAGCAAAATGGCCTTTTGTTGGAGCTGTAAATTGCATGCCTCCGACAATAGAGCTGGATTTGCCTTTGCTTCGAGAAATGCCACCTGGATAAACTCTTCGAAATTTTCTTTTACCGTTTTATAGAAAGCCTCACGCTCGCTTTCACCCAGGTTATCAAAATAAGCGTTTGAATAATTCTGAAAGAAATCTATTGATTGTTGAAAAATCAACAATGCTTCCATTTTTCTACCTTTTTGATAATAATATCGCGCTAACTGCAGCTTGTCTAACCATGCATAATTACTATTGTTGCCACTTAATTTTTTATCGATGGCCACTGATTGCTTCAGAGACATTTCTATTGTTGGGTTATCAGGATCAACTACCTGATACATTCTTGCCAGATTAAACAGTGATCTGGCATAACTTGGGTGTTCCATCCCAAAGGCCTTATTCACGATTTCTAAAGCTTGAATAAGTAAGGGGATCGCTTCAGCATATTGATCAGTAAATCGATACAAATAAGCCAAATTGTTCAATGCAGATCCATAGTTTGGATGTTCCTCTCCTTGTGATTCCTTGTATATACTCAGCGACTTGAAGTAGAGTTGTTCCGCTTCGGAATATCGGCCCTGAAACATATATATGCTGGCTAGATTGTTTAATGAAACGGCATGAGCCCAATGATCTTCACCGATGGTTTCTTTGTTAATCTCGATGACTTTATTCAATAATCGTTCGGATTCAGTATATCGACCAGTTTTTTCATATAAAAAAGCAAGACTTGTCATCGTATCGTCAGTATTTACATCACCCATATAGTTTTCGAGGATTGCCAGTGCTCGAGTAAGGAGAGATTCTGCTTCAACATAACGACCCATTCGCGCATATAAAAAACCAAGCAGGTCCATTGAACCGGCAGTATTAGGATGCTCCTCTCCATAGACTTTCTTGTAAATCCCTAATGCCTGAACATATAGTTCCTCAGCTTCACCGAATCGACCAATCGTCTCGTAAAACCTGGCAAGATATTCCAGGGAAGAGCAGAATTCAGGCTGATGCTTGGCGTAGATAGTTTTGTAAATTTCCGCTGCTTGTAGATGAAGTGCCTCAGCTTCACCAAATCTGCCAATATCTTCGTATAAACTAGCAAGACTTTGCAATGAACTGGCATAGTCCGAATCATCTTCGCCATTTATTTTTTTATAGATGTCAGATGCTTGAATATAAAGCTGTTCTGATTCATCATATCTTCGAGTGGATTCGTAGACATAAGCCAGGTTTTCTAAAGAATAGGCATAATCTGGATCGTCCTCTCCGTAAGCCTTTTTAATAATCTCCAAGGCTTTAATATATTGGTGTTCAGCCAAGTTAAATCTACCTGTATTCTCATAAAGGCTAGCAAGGCTTTCCAATGAATAGGCATAGTTCGGATCGTCCTCACCGAATAGCTTTTTGTTAATTTCTAATGATTGAATATATAGGGGCTCAGCTTCAGCATATCTACCTGTCATCTCATATATATAAGCGAGGTTATCCAGTGCACTGGCATAGTCTTGATGTTCCTCACCCTATGTTCTTTTTTGGATCGCTACGACTTCAAGATAAAGACTCTCCGCTTCTTCATATTGAATGTTATATATGTAAAGATCTGCCAGGTTAGACAACAACAGGAGGTAATCGCTGATTTGTTCTTTGTCTTCCGGCCATTCTTCATAAACAATCCTTAATTCCTCCAAAGATTTTCGATGATCTACAACTCCTTTTTGCGAATATTCTATGCCAACTACGTATTCATTTTCTCCGTAATAGGTACTTTTCCCCTCGAAAATTTCGGGATTTTCTGAGAGTAGCCTCCCTACCATTTGAGGTTTTCCGTTGGCATAATAATCCCCCATTTCACCGACAGGCTCTCCTTTTTCAAAAGTTACAAGTCTGTAATAGGTTGCTTTTTTTGCCTTCTCAATTATATCAAAGTATTCATCGTAATAGTAAACCCATTCACCCGTCTTGAGACTATCAGCATCGTAAGCATTGGGTCGGAAAGGGATGGCTATTTTTTTAGAGCATGATAATAGCGCAATTACACAAACGAGAAATGTGAAAAAAGTACGATTCGAGTCCATTTGCCAGTTTGTTAGCGAACTGTATAAGCTATGCCATAATAAATATAGGTAATTCCATCGTCTTGATTTCTTCCATGTGAGCACCAGGTAAAACACCTATAAGTTACGGAGAATAATTCCTTCCTCACCCGCTTTCGCAAAGCGTACTAGAAGAACTTTTTTCATTACAGGATGTCACGAGATTTCCAGGTAATCGAGTATAAGCACGCATTGCAAAAGCGCGCCAGGGAGAGATTTTAAAAGCCATTCATATCAAAATTAAGGACTTGCCGAATGTTCTGAAATCAAAGCCAGCAAAGAGAACGGTGGGACAAGACTTCTCTATCGATTGTTAGATATTGCTGCTATCATCTATTTATCACCATGTTAATTGCAAAGAGTATGTATCCAGCTACTAGGACAATATCAAGCAGAAAACTCTTTCTGAAAATTAGAATTGAGACCGCAATTATCACAGCGATCAACCTAACCATGTTTTCTGATGCTATAATAGGTTGATTTTGCAACTGATAGGCATTAAGTGAGCTGCAAATCATTAGTATGATTAGAAGTATCATTAACCAGACAACATTGTCATATAAATGAGCTCTTAAATTTTTAGATTTTAGAGTGGACACTTCAGGGAATAAAATGGCAGTAATAAAGTAAAAAGTGAATGGAACAGTCAAGAATAAGAAAAAATATTCCACTCTTTGAGTCACGACAGAATACCAATTCCAGGTTGACCACCAGAAGTCAATGAACATAAGGAAAAACAAGAATGATATTCCAATGAAACTGAATGAGAACTTTACTATTTCTCTATTCCTTATTATTCTACCCCATCCGGTTAGAAATTGGGAAGCCACAAACCCACATAAAATGGATACAAATACACTGAGGTATTCAGTAAACGAGTATTCATTAATTACATCTTGCATAAGTGAAATATAATCTCAGATATGACGAGTGGCCACACTGATTCTAAACAGCCCTAAGGTAGCGAAATCCCCATATCTCTTCCTGAGGCCCTTTTGCAGCACGCATTGCAAAAGCGCGCCAGGGAGAGGGCTTTTTTCATCTTGTGCCAATCAGTTATCGACTTGCGGAGCAGTTACTTATGTTATATCTATTTATAATCTTGTATTTTGCAATGCTACCTCCTTTTCAATACCAACTTTAATTTTTGAAAAATCTTCAAAATAATCTTTTCTAAGTGTAAATAAAATTTGCAATGTATTAAGATGTGATTTTAAACTGTTGTAGTAATATGGGTGAGAAATGAATTCGATTATATCCTTCTTTGTTTCAATTACTGAAAAAACAAAATAGTGCTCTCTTGCAAAATTTGAGAGGTCATCTATGTGCTGATCTGAATTAGCCGCAAACCTATTAAGTACCCAAGTATGATATATGTACTTTTCTATGAGATGTCTTGTTGAATCATTAATTATTAAATGATCATAGTTCTCCGTGATAGCCTCGAGCTTATGTTGTGATTTAGTTGCACTTTGAATAATGCGCCAAAATAATCTTCCAGATTTATGAAGTTCATAGACTTCTAAGTAGGCACTTTCTGTTCGGTTTTCGAGTAATTCAAGGGCTTCTTTGTGGAGAGCTACACTAGTTTTGAGCCCATCATTTGCATCTGACTTGACTTGTCCTAGTAATCTGGTTTCAAAAGTTATACTATCTACCTCCATCACTTTTAAGTGAGCCAAAAGCTTTTGCTGAAGTAGTTCTCTTTCAAATCTTTTGGACCTTTTGTCCTCCAATAGAAACGCTGCATAGACTGAACTAAAGATTAGAACAGCCTCAACAATGAGTCTTGTAAATTTAAGTTGCCTTATGGGTTCTAAAAGTTTCATTGTCTTCCCCTGTTAAGCACAGCATTTAAATATCAGCCATTACTGCTGATATATACTAAAATCAACCCCTGGCGATTCGTTTTCACGAATCGCCAGGGGGTATTGTCCCTACTTGCCTTCGCTTGTTGCCTCACCTTCTTCCGGAAACGAAATGATTTTAATCGCCTTGTCCAGATCAATCAAATCTTTAGCAATAGCCTGAAGATCATCACTATTCAGCCCCTTTACCAATGCTTCATATTCGTAGAACTCATCAAGATTACTTTCATTATCATAATAAGCATCCAATGAATTCAACCAATAACCATTCTTACGCAAGTTTTCCTCTCGGTCCTTTAGTTGACCTTCTCTGACCTTGGTGACATCTTCGTCCGTCACGCCATTTTCCTGAATGTTTTTAACCTCAGCAAATGCAGCATCAAGCAACCGGTCTACATTTTCCGGAGCACAAGGAAACCGAATCGAAAACTGGTAGTTGGGATAGGGTGTTTTCGAACCTCTACCAGAGGCACCCACACCATAAACGCCACTTTCATCTTCTCGCAGAATTTCAATGAGACGATTAGATACTACCTCACCAAGGGCACCCAACACATATTTTTCCTTCTTGCCAAGCTCCTTCTCTCCAACAAAATTGACCGTAACCTGGCTCTTGGGATCTGTTCCCTTGTAAACTTTCTCGTCAACAGGGCCTGCTGGTGGTCTGATGCCCAGGTCCTTCCAGGTCTCATCCCGATCAATTGCCGGTAATGAACCCAAATAGGTTTCAAACAAGGGTTTGGATTCTTCAAGACTGAGATTACCCACAAAGAAGAAGGTAAAGCTACCTGCATCAGCGAATCGATCCTCATAGATCTCAAATGCTTTATCCAGGTCTATTTTCTCCAATTGTTCGGGTGTGAAAAATCCACCTCCTCTTGGATGATCCTGACTCATGATCCTGCCTACCTTATCACTGTAATAGTATTGTGGATTGGACATCAGGTTTTGGTAGATCATCTTATTTCGCGTCATCATCGATTGAAATACCTCCGCATCTTTCCTGGGTTGTGTGAAGTACAAATGAATCAGCTGAAGCATCGTCTCAAAATCTTTTGGGGCTGCATTGCCACTGAATCCCTGCTGTAGCGAACCAATATATGGGGATACTCTGACCGTCTTACCGGCCAACACTTTTTGTAGATCGATAGCCGAAATATCTTTTACACCTCCCTGTGCAACAATACCAGAAGCCATGGCTCCTGATTCGTAATTCTCGTCAGCCACTAACGAGTTACCGCCACGACTGAATGCTGACATCACGATTTCATCATTTTTGAAATCAGTCTCTTTGACGACTACCTTCATCCCGTTGCTCAATGTAAGTTCCGTAATGTCAACCGTTTCATTGGTGGTCTCAGACACTACTTTACCTGGCGTTGGCAACTCAGGCATCAAACCTTCATCGCTCACATTATCTTCATAGGGCGCAATGGCATCAGTATCTACTCCGTCGATTACAGCGAGTAGTGCTTCTTCTGACGGAAGTTCAACTCCTTCCTTATCAATTCCTGTGACTACAATCACTCGATTTTTATCCGTAATCCAGTTTTGTGCTAGTTGATTGATATCATCAACTTTGAGCGTAGGCGCAATGGATTTAAAAAACTGATATTCAAATTCAATCCCAGCGCTTGGTTCACCAATCAGGAAATGTCGGATATACTCTGATGCGTACCTTCTTGATTCTGTTTTACCCAGTTCCTTAACCGCTCGCTCAAGGTTATTGTCCATGTTGATAATGGCACGCTGCAATTCTCCTGTTGTGAAGCCGTGTTTTTTGACTCGCTCATTTTCAATCACAATCGTCTCCAGTCCACGATCCAGGCCTTCTTCCCCGACTATGGCCATTGAACTGTAATTGTCCATTGCTCTCACAAAAGATGAATAACTCGAGTTGGCAAAAACGAACGGTGGGTCAGCCGATTGCTGTAGCTCTCTCAGGCGTTGACTCAACATCGTATTGTACAATGATCTCATGTAATAATTCTTCAACCCATTCAGTGTTTTATCATCATCTACTGGTTGCTTGTAGATCATTTGAACACCCATAAAAGCATTCTCTTTGTCCTTGGTAATCGCCACGAAAGTCTCATCATGATGGGGTACTTCATTGTTGACTTTCTCTCTCTTCTTACCTTTTGCTTTTAGCTTTGAAAATCGCTCGATGATCTCAGCTTCCAGCGCATCCATATCCATATCTCCAACTGCGATCAATGCCATGGCATCTGGTCGATACCAGTCATTATAGAAATCTTTTACGCGTTGATAAGGTACATTTTCGATGATGTCTTTTGTCCCGATAGGTAGCCGATCTGCATACCTTGAATCTTTGAACAATACCGGGAAGTACTGATCACGCATTCTTTGCTGCGCTCCCTGTCCCAATCTCCACTCTTCGACTACAACACCTCTTTCTTTGTCAATCTCCTCATCCTCAAAAGTCACACCTCCTGCCCAATCTTCGAGCACCGTAAGTCCTTTGTCTATTACTTCAGGATCATCCGTCGGTAATGGCAACATGTAAACCGTCTCTTCGAAACTAGTATATGCATTGAGGTCAGCTCCAAATTTCACCCCAACTGATTGTAGAAAGTCGACCAGTTCATTCTTCTCAAAATTCTCAGAGCCATTGAAAGCCATGTGCTCTACAAAGTGCGCCACACCCTTTTGGTCATCATCTTCCTGCATAGAGCCAGCGTTCACCGCCAGCCTGAACTCTACCCTATTTTCAGGATATGTATTCTTCCTTAGATAATAAGAAAATCCATTTTCGAGCTTGCCCACCTTGAAATTGGGGTTCTGCGGAATAGGTTGATCTAGTTGGGCTTGGGACAGATATCCCAGCAATAGAAATAGCAATAAATACGTGATTCGTTTCATAAATTGATTTTGGTTTTAGTGAGTAAATAAATTTTAGCGACATCTAAGCTACTAAATTTGGCTTACCAATTCTATGAACCGCTTTATATATTCACTGGGTTTGCACGTGATTTCAACAAATCATGAGCAATGAACAGCGCAATGAAAACAATACAACCATAGACCAGTACGTCCCCAATAATTGAATATAGCGTTTTAATGCCCTTTTTTGGAATTTGAGCCATCATGATTTTGTCGTTGTTTTCAAAGCTACTCATCGAGGAGCGTAGGACCCCAAACGGGTCTATTGCAGCCGATAATCCAAATCGCGTCGAACGAACAATCGAGTGACCTTGTTCAGCCGCTCTAAAAGCAGCCATCCGTGTATGCAACGGATCAATGCCACGCCAGTCAGAGGATGGAAGTGCCACTATATCCGCACCCAATTCACCATACCCCTTGGCTAAATAGGGGAAATCATAATCATAGCAAATCGCTCCTCCTAACTTTGTGTCTTGAAAATCAAATACTACCAACTCACTGACTCCCTTGACGGCTGGTTCACCGGGCACAGGTTGGTGTTTCAGATAGGTATGGACCATTTTACCCTGTTGAAATAGTCGGTATTTGTTTTCGTATTGTAAAGGGGAGTCATTGGTCAATAGCACATAAGCAGCTACAATAGAGGTGTTAAGGGTCTCAGAAAGATTGCTAATAGAATCCAGCCAAATCATTTCATTTTCTGGTAGCAGGTAAAATGCTGCTTCGTTCCAGACGATCAATTCTGCTCCTGCCGAAGTTGCTTGCTTTGTTCGGTCAAATATCCTGACAATATCAGCCACATTTTGATCAAACGATGGAACCGGCAGGCCTCCTATAGTAGAATCAGTACCCACAGCCGCTGCTGTAACAACATCTCCTTCCCTGACTCTGCCAATGTCCAATCGTAATGCGCCATAGCAAATTGCAAAACACAAACTCACTAATGGAAGTATAGAATTATGAACAGCCGTTTTCTTCGACAATAGCAAATCGGTTATTGCCGTGTTTATCCAATAAATCAAAAAACTCAATCCCGGCAGTCCGAATAGGGAAACAAACTGCATTATCCCTGGGCTATGTGTCTGAGAATAGGCTGCCACACCCCAACTCGCTAGTGGCGTAAACGTATACTGTACCCACTCCAATACTGCCATCACGGCAGGAAACAACAACACTGACCAATTGGCTTTCCTGTATTTGGCCCAAATCAAGTAACCCGGAAGGTGAAACAATGTGATAGGTATCGCATACAGAAACACAATAAGGTAAGGAATTGGGGCCGTAATTATTTTACTCACAATCAATGTCCATGTAACAATCAATGCACATGCAAATAGCAATCTGGATTTCCATCCTGATGTACAACTCAAATAGATCAGAAAGGGTGCTACGCTGATCCAAGCCAGCAAATCAACACTAAATGTGAGATGTGAACTTCCGCTTAATACTATCCCGATCAGCAGGTACCACTTCGGGTTAATTTGTTGTTGTTTCGTTAATGAGAAATTCATGATATATCGTATTTGATTGATATACAAATCTCAAAACCAACCGCATGACTTCCATTAACAAATGATAAAATGCACTGCTTACATCAATTCTTTTCTAAGCCTGCTCAGCGAAATATTGGTGATGCCTAAATAACTCGCAATATCGACATGTGACACAAAGTTCTCCATACCTGGATATGTCTCCCGAAACGCGATTAATCTTTCCTTTGCTGTGAGAGATGCCAGTCCTATTTCTTTAGTCACCTTTGATTTGAGCTCATTTCTCAACACGGTATTTCCAAATTCGCGTATTTCCAGGTTTTCAATCATCTGCTGTTCAAATGCCTTGGCGTCTAGTACTCCTAATTCCAAAGGGGTCAATGCTTGAAAATTGAGTGTTGATCTACCATCTTGAACCCTGATCGTATGCGGGGAGAGCACCATGTTTGCTGTATAGAATGAGATGGTCACTTTTTCACCTTCCGGACTCAACAAGTAGCTCCGGCTAATTCCATCAAGCACGAAATATTCATTGTTGTCATGTCTGCCTTTTTCGATAAAGTTCATACCCTTATCAACTTGAACTCGCTCCACCAAATCTTCAATAATTCTAACAGAGGCCAGCGACATGGGAAAGGTTGCGTGTATTACTTCTCTCATTTATAGGACGAAAGATAAAGGAAGATCCAATCATTCGGGGCGGTCGCCGTGCGACCGCCCCGAATGATTTTTATAATGATTTCTTAATTCTTCTCCTGCAATTCCTTTTCGTATTGATCTATCTGCTCTTGAATCTTAGCCTTATCGCCTACTATTACCACAGTCATATCTTCTGGTCGAATGTACTGCTTGACCATTTCACTGACTTTCTCTGGTGTCACGGCATAAATATTTTTCACCTTCTCTGTCAAAAATGTTTCTGGTAAATCATAAGTATTTAGGTAAGACAATTGATTGATGATGCCACTGGATGTTGAATTTTGTAAAACATAAATCCCTGCTTCATAGTTTTTGATGCCATCCAGCTCTTCTTTTGATGGTACCTCATCCTGCAGCCTGTAAATCTCTTTCGTTATTTCTCGCAATGATGGACCTGTCACATCAGTTGTCACATCAGCTTTCTCATACCAAACAGCTGTTTTGTACCTATCATTGATCGTACTAAAAGGAGAATACGTATAACCCTTGTCTTCTCTAATGTTACTGGTAATCCTCGAACCAAACGACCCGCCTAAGAGTGAATTGGTAATATCCAACGAAACATAATCCGGATTTGATGGATCAATCACGGGTAAGCCTACTATCAATGTCGATTGTGGAGCATCAGGCCTATCGATCATGTCAATCTTACCACCCGTTTGTGGAGTAGCCAAAGGATAATTTGAAGGCTCACCTTTCTTCCATCCTTCAAATGCTTGCGTTACGGCCTCCTGAGCTGACGTTGCATCAAACTTACCTGCTATGTAAACCGTCGTTCTCTGTGCCCCAAAATTCTTGTCGTAGAATGACTTCAACTTATCAATGGTAAATCCATCCAGCATTTCTGCAGTAGGAAAATACCTACCATATGAATGATCCGGATACACATTTGCAAAGAATTGTTCATATGCCAGAGGACCAGGTTGAGTTTTACTAACACTCAACTGTCGCTTCCGATCGTTAATCAATCGTTCCAACTCTTCTTCTGGAAAAGAGGGGCTTGTTAAGACTTCACCCATCAATGCAACTGCATCAGGTACATATTCATATAATACGGAAGCTGTCAGGGTAGTCGTATGAGGACCTACACCGATTGATAAATCTCCGCCCATACCAGCCATTGCATCAGCTATTTGATTCCCATCTCGGTTGATGCTCCCTTCCTGCATTAAGTCTGCTGTCAGGTCGCTCAACCACACTTCATCAGCCGCTTCATTGATATTACCTGTCTTGATAACCATCTTAATAGTCGCCTTAGGGATCGCCCCCCAGGGGATCATCACGCCTGATAGTCCATTATCTAAATTAAAGGTCTGTTTAGGGGGTAAAGTAAATCCTTTAGGCTCACCTCCTACCGGAGGCAATTCCTTGACCGGTGCTTCCTGCGCTATTGCCAAAAACGAGATCAATAACAGCGACATCAAATTAATTAATAACTTCTTCATAATCTTAGTTTTCTGCTGCCAGAGGCTTTAATGTTAGAATGGTCCGATTAGTAGGTACAATTACCTTTTTCAAGGTATTGTTCAAATCTGCGACTGTAAGTTTTTTGAATTCGGCCTCAATCGCATTGATTCGGTTGGGATCATCATCGAACAATGCGAAAGAGCATAACAAATCGGCTCTCCCAAACCCGAAGAATCCACCCAAATCATCATAGAGACTCGATCGAATTTTCACGAGTGCCTGATCAAGCATTTCCTGTGTTACACCTGTAGACTGTAAGTCGCTCATCACACCATCGATCGTCTGTAAAATCGTGTCTGCTTCTACTCCATTGTCATAGATAAAATGATACATGAACAGCATCGGGCCTTTGTAATTGAACATATTCCCCAAGTAATTGATACCACCCTGTACATTGGCAGTATAGCCCTTATCCTTCACTAATGCCTTGGTCATTAAACTATTGTCACCTTGCACCAAAATCTGATCAAGCAATCCCATTGCATAGTAGTCCTTTGAGTTTCGCTTGGGCATTTGATATGCTAACGCAATGGCCGGTTTATTTGCCAACTTATCTTCCTTCTCAAATCGTTTTTCGGCGGTTTGTGGTTCTTCTGAAATGTCAGGTAATGGTGGGATTTCAGCAGCAGGAATGCCTCCAAAGTATTGTTCAATCCATTGCTTAGCATCCTCTATTTCAAAATCACCAACTACAGATAATGCAGCGTTATTCGGGGCATAATAGGTATCAAAAAAACTCTGCACATCTTCCAATGTGGCCGCATCCAGGTCTTCCAGGTCTCCATAAAAATTATGGGCATTGAACCAGTTTTCATTGGCATATTGCGGCATATCCAACCATGGGAACCCCCCATATGGCTGATTAAGCACATTCACCTTTACTTCATTCTTTACTACTCCCTGTTGATTGGTCAGGTTATCCTGTGTAATGGCCAACCCTTTCATACGATCGGCTTCTGCCCACAGCATTGTTGCTAACTTATGCGAAGGAACGATCTCGAAATAGTTGGTGAAGTCAAAACGCGTAGACCCGTTTAGAATCCCTCCATTTTGCTGTACCAACTTGATGAATTCCATCTTCCCTAAATTTTGGGATCCCTGAAACATCATGTGTTCAAATAAGTGTGCAAACCCTGTCCGGTCCTGTGGCTCAATCCTGAAGCCTATGTTGTAGTATGCGGCTATCACCACAGTTGGAGAAGTTTTATCCTGTGAAAGAATGACTTTCAGCCCATTTTCCAGCTTGTAATACTCTACCGGAACCTGAAAGGAGACTACCTCCTGTTTTTCCTCAGTAGGAGGAGCGCAACACAGTAACAATCCCAGGAGCATTGCTGGTGCATAAGCGAATTTTAAACGATGCATATTTTTGATCTATTTTTTATCAAAATAAACTTTATATGCAGCAATGTCAACTTGATATTACAAACACCTGATGAATGGTGCTATTTGTGTTTGAATGTTGTCTAGCGGTTAAAATAGTTGTATCGCACATCATGATTCCCCTCCCAGGAGGGGATTAAGGGGTGGGTCATAAATGTATCAATCTCTCAACCTCCTCCAAAATCTCATTCACGACCCATTTCATGTCCTTTTTAACATCCAAGTCGTCAAACCTTAAGAACCGAATACCCAGTGACGAACTCCCCTACCGGGAGGGGATAAAGGGGTGGGTCATAAATGCTTCAATCTTTCAACCTCCTCTAAAATCTCATTTACTACCCATTTCATGTCTTCTTTCACCTCCATATCATCAAATCTTAAGAACCGAACACCAATTGATGAACTCCCCTCCCGGGAGGGGATAAAGGGGTGGGTCATAAATGCTTCAATCTTTCAACCTCCTCTAAAATCTCATTTACTACCCATTTCACGTCTTGTTTCACCTCCAAGTCATCAAATCTTAAGAACCGAACACCCAATGATTCAAGTCGCTTTTGTCTCACTCGATCTTTAACCACCCGATCTTCATGATCATGACTTTCTCCGTCAATCTCAATCGCTAGTTGAAGATCTTTACAATAGAAATCAACAATATAATTGTCAATAGGTATCTCTCTGCTAAACCTAACACCTAGGTTGCTTTCTTTCAATTCCTGCCAAAGCAGCACTTCTGACAAGGTCATTTGCTGTCTTAATTTCCTTGCAAGCGGAACCAAATTTTTTCGATATGGAATAATCTTTCTGATGGACTGAAAATTAATAAGATTATTAAAACCCACCCCTGGCCCCTCCCAGGAGGGGATTAGTTGTGTGCATATAATGACTCTTGCTATTCTTTGAAATTGTGAATACCCTAGATAGAAGATAATTGATGATTGGATTTCTGATGGAATCCGCACCAAAATGATCCTCAATTTAAAAAACACTAATGAGTGGGCAAACTCTCTACGCGTGAGCATTCAATGACGCCCAACCTTCTTTGGAGATGCTTAATCTATCCAATGACAAAATTCCCCTCCTGGGAGGGGATAAAGGGGTGGGTCCTACAGAGGTGGTCATATCAAAACCATAACGTTACCAATTCGTCATGGAACCATCTCTTCTTTGCAACCTTGGAATCTCTACTGATTTGAACTGCTGGGACTGTGCCAGCTCTTCATTGAATTCAACACCCAACCCTGGTGCTGTGGGTAGCTCATATGCCGAACCAACCAACTTAGGTTGTACCGGATAAAACTGCGGATCATTGGTACCCATTTGCTGGGCTGGTGTATTCACCTCTTCCAATGCCCAAAAATTAGGACATGCTGCACCAACATGAATACTGGCAGCCGTACAAATTGAACCAATAGGATTGTGTGGAAACAAATCGATGTAGTTGGTTTCAGCCAGTGCCGCCACCTTGAGTGCCTCTGTGATACCCCCAACATTACACACATCTAATCGGATGTAGTTGGTAAGATTTTTTTCAATGAAAGGTTTAAACTGCCACTTACTACCAAACTCCTCTCCTATCGCAAATGGTACATCAACCATTCGCCTCAGCCCTTCATAAGCTTCAGGAGATTCGTCACGGATGGGCTCTTCAATAAAGTCAATGGTGCCTGCCGGCATTCGATTCATGAATGAATAAGTCTCAGCAGGTGTCAACCGAGTGTGGTAATCGACCCCAATAGTAGGCCTGGTTCCTACTTCCTTTCGCAACCGAGTTATCCACTTAGAAAGCATTTCAATAGAAAGGGTTGGCTCAAATAATACTCCATTATTTTCAGTACGCTCAAATTCCGCTGGTGCCAGTCTTAGAATGTTCCATCCCTCCTTCACCAACAACTTACCCTTCTCAATCAATTCTTCTTCTTCAGCAAATCTCAATGATGCAAAACACTCGATTCTATCCCGGTGCTTCCCTCCCAGGAGTTCGTAAACCGGCACTTCCATGGCCTTGCCTTTGATATCGTGTAGTGCAATGTCAATAGCTGATATTGCTGCGGTCAACACGCGACCACCTTCAAAATACTGCCCTCGATACAAGTCCTGCCAAATAGCGCTGATTTGAAATGGATCTCTTCCTAAAACCAGCGGTCGATAGTGCTCAATGGCCCCTACTACTGCCAGTTCTCTTCCGGAAAGCCCGGAAGCACCCCAACCATAGATACCACTATCTGTTTCTACCTTGATAATCAATTGACTCCCTGACCCCACATTGACCGGATAGGTCTTTACATCCGTAATTTTCATGCTTTGTTCAATTTTTCTTCGATCCGTTCGACTTTACCAACTAAAAATAAATAGGAAAAGAATCCGATCGCTGTTAGGCTTGCAATGAAAAATAGTGCAGGCGCGAAATCTCCGTCCTCCACCAGGTAACCTATCGTCATCGGAATGATAAAGGCAGTAGTACCGCCAATCAAATTAAAAGTACCGCCGACTAGTCCTATTAGTCGCTTTGGTGCTAACGATGAAACGAATACCCAACCGATCGAGGCGAATCCATTTCCGAAAAATGCCAGCGCTAAAAATGTAATGACCAAAGCAGTACTGTCTGTATAATTAGCTCCCAGAATAATCATGGAAAGCAGCAAGCCACCAAGCACTGGAGCCTTTCTGGAAATCTCCCGAGAAACACCCTTTCTGATCAAAAAGTCCGAAGTAAAGCCCGATAAGAGTATGCCAATAAAAGCTGCTATAAAAGGGATAGAAGCTAAAAAACCAGATTGGAGAAAATCCAGTCCTCTGTATTTAACAAGATAAGTTGGAAACCATGTCAAAAAGAAGATTGAGGTGCTCCCCATACAAAACTGTCCGATGTACAAACCCCATAATTTACGATGAACTAATACTTCCGCCAGGTCTGCCCACTTGAATTTCATTTTCTCCTTACTCGTTTGAGTATCTTCGACAATCGCTCCGCCCTTTTCAAGGTGATCTAGTTCTCCTTGATTTATCCCTTTATGATCGCTGGGATCCCGATAAAAAATATACCAAACTACCGCCCATAATATACCGATTACACCTGACACAATAAACAGTCCTCTCCAGCCCACAACCGTCTGAATCCATGTGAGCACAGGAATTAAAAAAGCTAACCCTACAAATTGACCCGAAGTATAGATAGCGATGGCTGAAGCCCTTTCATTTTCTGGAAACCAACGAGTAACTATCGCATTATTACAAGGATAAGAAGGTGACTCAAACACTCCGATACTTGCCCTCAATCCTATCAACCACCTGAAAGAACTCACAAAACCTTGTGCAAGGGTTGCAACTGACCACAAAACCAGAATACTAGAGTACAGAACCCTGGCTTTTACCCGATCTACGATCAATCCTCCAGGAATCTGAAGCAATGCGTAGGTTACTCCAAAAGCAGAAAAAATGGCCCCCATCTGAACACTCGAGAGTTCCAAGGCATCACTCAGCTCGGATGCCGCAACTGAAATATTGCTCCTGTCTAAGTAGTTGACGACAACCGACCCGAAAATCAAGGCCAGCATATTGAATCGCTTTCGAGAAGCGCGAGGATTAGAATTAGGTTCCATCAATAGTTTAAAAAATGATCATGCATAATAGACAAAAAAAGAGCAACGGTTTTGCGCAAACGTTTACCGAAGTAAATGCAACAACCCTTTGCGCGATGCTTTGTTTCATCAATTTACCAAAATGCACTTTTGTAAATTAACCATGAATTATGGATTCCTTCAGAAACGTCCTAAGCAGCCTTTGCCTAATAGCCGCAATAATTAGCCATGCGCAAACGCAACCTAACGTACTGGTTATCTATACCGATGATCATAGATACTCAGGAGTGCACGCACTAGGTGGCATGCAGGTAAAAACACCCAATATGGATCAGCTTGCTGCCGAAGGAATTACCTTCACCAATGCCTTCCTAATGGGTGCCTTTTCCGGGGCAACATGCATTCCAAGCCGAGCCATGCTCCTAACAGGTAGAAACCTGTTTGAATTGAAAGGAGCCGGTCATCAAATCCCTACTACTCATACCACAATGGGAGAAGTGTTTCATCAGGAGGGTTACAATACCTACATGGTAGGGAAATGGCATCAGGACAATGCATCTCTTGCCAGGTCTTTTGAAAATGGTGCGAGGGTTATGAGTCGAGGAGTTTATCTCGTAGATCATTTTCGGATGCCGCTTTGGGATTGGGAAAAAGATGGCAACTACCAAAAAGAAGATGGTTATCTCATCACTTATGATGAAAATCGAAATGAAATTAGACGGCCTCTGACCCAAGATGATCAACGAGGACCTACCGGAACCGAAGCAGATGGCCCTCATACTTCAGAGGTATTTGCTCAGGCTGCTATTGACTATATTCAAAACTATAAGAAGAAGCAACCGTTCATGATGTACCTGGCCTTTCATGCCCCACATGACCCCAGGCAAGCGCCACAGCGCTTCAAAGACATGTATCCGATTGACAGCATAATTCTCACCCCCTCATATTTACCCCAGCACCCATTTGACAATGGGCACATCGTCTTGCGAGACGAGGAATTGGCTCCATGGCCCAGGACTCCCGAAATCGCAAAACAACAGTTGTCTGATTACTACGCCATCATTAGTCATTTGGATGAACAGATTGGAGCTGTAATTCAAGCACTCAAGGAAAGTGGTCAATATCAAAACACACTCATTGTATTTGCTGGGGACAGTGGACTGGGGGTGGGGAATCACGGGCTCCTTGGTAAACAAAATATTTACGATGAAGACGGGGTACATATCCCATTCATACTCTCAGGTGGCGCCATCCCGCAAAAGGGTCATCTACTAGATGCTTTTTGCTATACGCATGACATTTTGCCTACGGTGCTGGATTTAGTCAACATTGATCCACCAACATCTGTGACGGGTAGAAGTCTGGTGCCTGCCATTAATGGTGATGCCAACCAAATCAGAAGTTACACCTATCACGCATATCGCCAGCATCAGCGTGCCTATCGAGAGGGGGATTTCAAGCTAATAGAATATGTGCGTGCGAAGGACGCTTCCAAAAAGGACGGAGAATTCATTTCGGGCTCCAGAGTTACTCAATTATTCAATATCAGAGAAGATCCATGGGAGACCCTCAACCTGGCTGATTTTCCGGATTATAAAGCTAAAGTGAGCGAATTACGGGTCAAGCTTAAATCTGTTGCCTCTCAACTTAATGACAATAATGAAACCGTCCTTCAGTCCTATGATTTCTGGGATTACTATGAATAGTTTCCTATTGTCAATCATCAATTCCCTTATTCGTGGTTTATTATCATTCGCTAGGGTAAAATCTGAGAAAATAGTGTGATTACAATTTTTCAGACATGTATCGGTAAGAGAATTACAACCCTTTGCTCCAATAAGTCTGGTAAAAAGTGAGGAAAATACACGGAGTTTTGAATACAAAATACATATGAAGCTAGTACTCTCATTAACCTTTGTGTTAATCACACACCTCTCCATCCTGGCAAATACTTATAACGTAATTGACTTTGGTGCGAAAGCCGATGGTAAAACTTTGGACACAAAAGCAGTGCAAGCTGCCATTGATGCTTGTATGGCCAACGGTGGTGGCAAAGTGCTGATTCCGGCAGGAAAAACGGTTGTAATCGGTACAATTTACATCAAAGATTACGTCACACTCCACGTTGCAAATGGAGCAGTACTAAAAGGCAGTTCAAACATTGAAGATTACACTACAGACACTCACAAAAACCTATATAAAAACGAACCACACATGGATCGTTGTTTGATTTTCGCCAAAGATGCAAAGTCATTCGCCATTGAGGGATATGGAACGATTGATGGCAATGGACATCTGGCGAATTTCACGAACAAGACAGGTCGACCTATGATGATGCGGTTTCTAAATTGTAGTGACATTCATATGCAAGACATTACGCTGATAAACCCAGCTGCATTGACATCCGCCTGGCTATACTGTGATCAAATTGTTGTGGATGGCATCAAAATACACAGTCGGGTAAACAACAATGGAGATGGGCTTGATTTTGATGGATGTACAAATGTCAGAGTTTCCAATTCTTCCTTCGATACAAGTGACGATTCTATTTGCCTACAGGCATCACTAGTTGAAAAACCCTGTAAGGATGTTGTCATTACCAATTGCACTTTTACAAGTAAATGGGCTGGAATGCGCATAGGCCTTTTATCCAGAGGTGATTTTGAATCAATTGCCGTGACCAATTGTACGTTCAGAGATATTCAGGATTCCGGATTGAAGATTCAGATGAATGAAGGAGGAGAGATGAAAAACATGACTTTTTCTAACCTTACTATGAAAAATGTACCCAGACCTGTTTTCATGACCTTTGCACAGCAACGTGCATTTGACGACTCACCCCCAGATGTTTATCCAGACATGAAAGCTATGCACAGCATGACGTTTAGCAACATCATTGCGGACAACAGCGAGTTAGACAAAAACTCAGCCTTCTTTATCACAGGAATGCCCAATAATGATATTAAAGATCTTGTGTTTCGAGATATTCAGTTTGTTGTTTCCGGTGGAGGGACAACAGCAGATGCTCATAAAGACGATCACAAAGAATACACCATCGAAACCCTTGATGGCTGGTGGCCTGAGTTTCATTTGATCGGCACATTACCCGCTCATGGATTCTTTCTTCGTCATGTTGATGGAGTAAGACTGGATGGTGTTGAAATCAGAACCATCAGCAATGATGCTCGCCCTGCCATAGTTTTAGATGATGTGAAAAACGCGAGCATTAACCAGGCATTCTCCAACCGGCAAAGAATTTCAGAAGATCAAATCATTAAAAGGAACTAGCAACATGAAAAACTTTATGCTTCTATTCTGTTTGTGTCTGGCAGGCATGTCATTTGCCCAACAAACGAAAGACAATCAACGGCTGATCATCCTTGCCGATATGGGTAATGAACCTGATGAAATGCAGCAGATGATACATATGATCACTTGCTCCAACGAATTCGACATAGAAGGTTTGATCGCAGTAACTGGAAAGTATCTCAGACCAGGTTCGGATCATGGTGAGTACCATTATGTCACCCATCCTGAATTGTTTCAAGAGATCATTGATGCTTATGAAAAAGATTTGAACAATCTCAAACTACATGCATCTGGATGGCCTGAGCCCGACAACTTAAGAAAGCTCGTTAAAGCGGGACAAAAAGATTATGGCATTGCAGATGTCAAAGTCGGGAATTCAAGTCCTGGATCAGAGCTCATAATAGAGACCGTTACCAAAGATGATCCTCGACCGATCTGGATTGTTGTCAATGCCGGATCGAATACATTGGCTCAGGCACTGGTAGATTACCAAAGCAATCACACGCCATTGGAGGTTGCACAGTTTGTAGCGAAGCTTCGTGTATTTGAAAATGGCGCGCAAGACAATGCAGGCGCCTGGATATGTAGTCAGTTTCCCAAAATCCACTGGATCAGGAGCAACTACCAAACGTATGCTTATGGAGGCCCGGGTGGTAATGATGGTAGCTTGATGACCAATCTGGGTCCTAACTACTGGAAGCCATATGACTACAGCACCACTGGTCAAAATGATTGGCTGAAGGAAAACGTAATGAATGATCACGGTGCTCTCGGTGCTCTCTACCCTGAACGGACTTTTAAAATTTGGGGAAATGGTGTCGTTGGATTTATGGAAGGTGGTGGTACAATTCCATGGATGGGACTAATCAATAAGGGCCTGTTTGACATCAACCAACCCTCATGGGGTGGATGGGGCGGTCGCTTTAGCAAAAAGAAGGTGCCGGATTTTTGGTCCAGACATAGTGATATTAAGGTAGATGAAATTGAGAATGCTCCTTTCTACACTTACCGAGAAGTAAGCGACTATTGGGTTGATCCGCAAGACAACAAGTTGTACGAAGGTAATTTTTCACCTGTTTGGCGATGGAGGGAGGCCATGTACAATGACCAACAATGCAGAATGGACTGGTGTGTAAAACCATACGATGAAGCAAACCATCATCCTGTCACCACCATTAATGGCGATGCTTCCAATACAATCATCCAGATGGATGTAAATGCGGGAGAATTGATTACACTTGATGCTACTGAATCAAACGATCCTGATGGGGATCAACTAACATATAATTGGTGGATCTATCAGGAGGCGGGCACTTATGCTGGCAAAGTCAACATAGCAAGCCCTGATAAACCATCCACTCAGGTGCAAATCCCAACCGGAGCTGGAGGAACACAAATTCACCTGATCCTGGAAGTGAAAGACAACAATCCAATTGCTTCACTTTTCGATTATCGCAGAGTGGTGATCAATGTAGATGAAATCGTAGTGACCAATAAGTCAGTGCAAATAAGGTAATGAGGTCCAATTTCCTATCTTAGTCTGCACCAATATTTACCACCATGCTCAAGCAATTACTCGCCATCCTGTTTTTCCAGATATGTTTTCTTTCCCAGGGACAAGAAAAGATGTGGCGCAAATCCAAAAAGGATACTTTTCAATTCGAAGAAAGGTACGCGCATGTCATAAAACCTAAAAAGTCTGCTCCTGGCAATCCGTGGGTCTGGAGAGCGAGATTCCCAGATTATCATACGGAAGTGGATAGCAGTTTAGCTCGCAAGGGCTTTCATATTGCCTACATAGATACGGACAATCTGTATGGCAGTCCTGAGGCAGTCGACATCAGAGACCGCTTCTACCAGCACGTAATATCAACATACAATCTCAACTCAAAAGTTGCCTTACATGGGCATAGTCGAGGTGGGCTTTTTACCTACAACTGGGCAAAACGCAATCCTGAGAAAGTAGCTTGTATCTATGTGGATGCCCCTGTTTGCGATTTCAAAAGCTGGCCAGGCGGATATGGTATGGGCACTGGGAGTAGCAAAGACTGGGAACAACTCAAAGTAGCCTATGGATTCACATCGGACGAAGAGGCCAAATCTTTTCAGGATAATCCAATTGACAATCTGGAAGTACTTGTCAATGCAGCAGTACCGATTCTTCATACCATCAGCCCTAATGATTTGATTGTACCTCCGGAGGAGAACACTTATATTCTAATCCAACGATACACAGAACTCGGAGGAGAATCAATGATCTTAGTCTGCTCACTGGGTGAGCAAAAACTTTCAGGCCATCATTATCCACTGGACGATTTATCAACAGTTGTAGCATTCATAGTTCACAACGCCGGCAAATAAGATCTGCTGAAAAACGATTTTTTTGCAGTTTTTCGTTATTCCAGAGCTTCAAAACAAGATTCGCTGAGCTAGAGTTAAGTTTCAGCAGACCCTAAATAGTTCAAACTTATCCATATCTTTATCTTTTTGACTTACACCGTTATTATGATGAACCGCTTAGTTTTTACTTCCACTATCGTACTGTTATTCACTGCTTGCCAACAAAGCACTTCTGAAAAACAAGCCGCAACGCAGGAAATAGTCTCTGAAAAACCCACTGTTACGCTCAAAGAGGTGTGGAGTTCAGACACCACACTACGTACACCAGAATGCGTGATTTATGATAAACCCAATGATGTGCTTTATGTCTCCAATATCAATGAAAATCCATGGGAGAAAGATGGCAATGGTTTCATTTCCCGATTATCTACAAATGGAGAAGTTCTTGAATTGAAATGGGTTGAAGGATTGCATGGCCCAAAAGGTATGGCATTGAAAGACAACTCCCTGTTTGTCAATGACATGGATGAATTGGTTGAAATCAATACCTCTACAGGGGAAATCATCAATCGAACTGTCGTAACCGATGAAAACTGCAGACTCAATGATGCAACAATAGGAGATGATGGCACACTTTACATTTCAGGATCCGGTAATCAAACTGTCTACCAGGTGAAGGATGGGACGATCGACACACTCATCAGTGGCGACCTTGGCAGACCGAATGGTCTTCTTGCTTTGGGCAATCAGCTGTTAATACTAGGAAACGTTGACACCACAATAAAGTCACTGAACCTAAAAACAATGGAACTGAAGCAAGTACATGAGGGTATTGCCAGAGGAGATGGCATTGTGCCAACTGGCAAAGGCGGATACATTGTTACCAACTGGTTAGGCGAAATTCATCATGTTACTGCCGACTGGAAAAGCACCAAACTACTAGACAGCAAGGCCCAAAATATTTACACCGCCGACATTGACTACATAAAAGAGTTGGATCTTTTGTTGGTGCCTACTTTCTTTGACAACCGTGTGGTTGCTTACAGTTTATTTAAGTGACAACTGCCATTTCAGCATTAGACACCAGAGCTTCATTGTTTTCACTAATGTCTGATATCCGAAAAGGCGACCAGTAATTTTTTTTGCTTCTTTATGACTTCAATTAGGTAGTCATAGCCCTTGCCCCGATCACATGAGATGATATGGAAAAGACAGTATTCGAGATAACGAAAATGGATTGTCCCTCCGAAGAGAACCTCGTTCGCGTGAACTTGGACGGAATAACGGGAATAGCCAATTTGGATTTTGACATACCTAATCGTAAGCTATCTATCTTTCACAACGGAAACATTGAACAAATCGAAAAATCGCTTCTCGAACTGAACCTCGGAGCAAAAAAGTTATCAACTGAACTTACTGAACAAACCCAATTCGAGGAGGACACCAATCAGAAGAAACTTTTGTGGATGGTTCTGGCCATCAACTTTGCATTCTTTGTAATTGAGATTACAACAGGACTTATTTCAAAGTCCATGGGATTGATAGCCGACAGTTTAGATATGCTGGCTGACTCATTTGTTTATAGCATCAGTCTATTCGCAGTTGGAGGCTCTCTAACTCGAAAGAAACGAATCGCTAAACTGGCTGGGTACTTTCAGATAGCATTAGCGATTGTCGGGTTTGCTGAAGTCCTCAGACGATTTTTCGGAACACAGGAAATACCAGACTTCACAACGATGATTGTCATCTCAATTTTCGCACTATTTGCCAACGCGATTTGTTTGTATTTGCTACAACAATCCAAAAGCAAAGAAGAAGCCCATATGAAGGCGACTATGATTTTTACGTCGAATGATGTTATCATCAATTTGGGAGTAATTGTCGCAGGTGTTTTGGTGAACTGGCTGAACTCGAATAATCCTGATTTAATAATCGGAACTGTCGTTTTTATTTTAGTAATCCAAGGTGCATGGCGAATTCTAAAAGTTGCCAAATAGGAAACACTTTATCTGTCAGGATACATTTCGGGTATTGAATTTCCGCCACAATTAATAAATTAAAACAAGGCTAGGTTCTGCGCGAGTCGAATGGTTAGTGCCATCTACCCTCACTCTTCATAGTTAGTCGATATTTCATTAGATACAGTATAAATGTTCAGCGCAGGTAGGATTGCAAAAATCAACGGGATAACCGGCGGTTTAATCTTCAGAGGAAGCACATCATTTGGTACGTCTGGATGCATGTGCACATAAAATGCGACAACCATCATTACGATCGTACCAATATTTGCTACTGTAAATAGATGCCTATATTTCCTAAGTTGTTTTGCGTGATATACCAGGAAAATAAAAACCATTCCAACTACAATTTCGCCTAATTGTCCTGACCAATAGGATAACCCTTGCAAGGGTAATTGACTAGCGACTACCTGTGTTTCATACCATCCTTTAAATGGATTGACAAACTTCAGCACACCAAACATGAACATTGATATTCCCAGGAATCCGCTGATACTTTTTACTGTCTTATTCATAATCATGAGTTTTGTTTTATGCATTGCAAAACTCTGTATGCGCAGATCGCCAATAGAGGATAAAACGTTCTACAACTGGTACATTCGGCTCAAAACCTAGTTTGTACGAAAATCTGTAGGAGAAATACCTTTCCGCTTTCTAAAGACCCTTGAAAAATAGGATGGATCACCAAAGCCAACTTGGAATGCGATCTCTGACACTGTCATCTGCGTAGTTTGCAACAATTCCACAGCCATCTTCATCCTCTGGGTTAGGATGTAATTATTCGGCGTATCATCAAAGGATTTTTCAAATTCTCTTTTGAATGACGACAGGCTCAACCCACATAATCGTGCGAGTTCAGTAGTGGAGAGATCGGAGGTAATGTGCTGACGAACCACCTCTTTGATCGAAGTTCGACTTGGTGTAAATAAGTTTTGAAACAACTCCGTCACAGATCCTGCACTGGAAGATTGAATAAGCAGCAGCACCAATTCCTTCACCTTCAACTCCAATACATCGTCATTAATAAGCGCTGGATTGTCAAAATAGAAATGAAGGTTTTCAACAAACTTCCCCAATACCTCATCATTGACAACTCTGTGAACATTTCCACCGCTGAGATGTTCTTTCACAATTTCGGGAAGGCCTTTAAAATAGAGTTTTTTCAGTGTTTCCGGATATAGATGAAAAGCTATCACCTCTACTGTCTGGCTCTCCATTTTCTGAATCCAATCAACAAAAAAGGTTCCACATTTTAACAAAACAGCCTCTTTAGCGGGCATTTGTGTGGTTCCAGTTGCGGAATGAATCCTGGACCCTGCTCCGGTGATATACAGAAAACATCCTTGGTCTGGAAATATACCCTCATAACGAAACGGCAGCTGTATCCTTACTTTCTCAATGATTGGACGGTGATCATACTCAAAAACCTGTCTTGATAAAATCATAGTTGATGCTTGTCTCTCACTGCTAAATTGGGCGATTTGTCCGGTTTCATCGATCCTTTGAACCAAATATCCTATCTGTTGATCCTTGTGTCCTATTTGATACTCAGTATTCACACAAATTTTGCAGCAAACAAGACAATGCAGATCATGAAACTTAGACTATTAGCAACATCCATTTCGCTGCTTGCTTTAGTAATATCCAAAGAAGCTTCAGGGCAAGACTGGAAACTGGCCTCCGAAAAAAACGGCATAACCGTTTACACCAGGGAAAAAGAAGGCTCTCCCATTAAGGAGTTCAAAGCAGAGGCACATTTCGATGCGGACATCAATAAAATTGCACCAATTGTGTCTGACATCAGCACGTACCCTCAGTGGTATGACCACTGTAAAAGCGCAAGAGAAATTTCCAAAACAGACAACAGTTCAGTGTATTATATGGAATATTCCATGCCGTTTCCTTTCAGCAATAGAGACATTGTCAATCAATCAACCTATCAAAAGAAGGGGAAGACAGTTATTATAGCGTTTCAACAAAAAGAAGGGGTATTGGAAGCGATAGATGACATTGTTCGAATGCCAATTTCTCAAGGTAGTTGGACCTTGACGTCAAACAAAGATGGCACTACTCATGTAATTCATCAATACCTGGGTGACCCGGCTGGTAATGTTCCTACAGGCATTGTCAATATGTTTTTAGTTGCAGGTCCTATCAATACATTGACCCAGCTAAGAGCATACATCGGAGAGTAATTAAGGTTTGAAAGTTGCCTCTTCCAATGTTATCCCCAACAGCTGAGTGGAAGTTTTGTTAAGCTTTGTGATGTCACCACCAAAATGATAAATCCTGTGAAAGTGATCAATCGTTTCGCCAGGGGCCAATTCCTTCATAGCAGCTGTTGATTCCAGCTCATAAAATGTAGACTGAGACTGAGGGGTATAATCCATTGATCCATTGTTGTACACAGGGACCACCTCTCCTCGATACGGCTCGTCCTGCACCGTAACACGAGAATTGAAATACAGGTTGCTTGTATCTTTCTTGTATTGGACAATCGTGAGACGGCCAACACCAGGATCATAAGCACCATAAACTGCAGGTGCAAGCTCAGGAGGCACACCGATTTTGCTTCTGTAGTTACCATCTGTCTTGAACAACAATACATTGTTTTTTAGCACTAAACGACTTGAATCGAGTGGACCAAAATATTGGAAAATCCTTTCCAGATCTGCTTGCTGAGTCAATGGGATGATTACAACCGATTGAGGTGATCCGGCAAACAAACCTGCACTCCAGACAGTTGCGAGTCCGGTCGACCTGTCCCATTTCTCGCTGCCTGAATTAGTCAATGTATGTGCGCTTTCATATGCCACGAACTGTTGTTGTGGCGGAATGATCATTCCAAGCATCCGCTCCGCACGATTCCTATCAAGCATTCGAATTTTCCTGGCTATCTGAAGATCAAATTCAGTTCCCATCCAATTGACAAGGTGCATCTGTTTAAGCATCTCTATTGTGCTTTCAGACTGTTTAACCAATTTGTAGGGTTGTTCATTCATCGTGGCAGGAACTTTCCAATTGTCTCCATCCAGAGGTTTGATCTGTTGATAATAAAAGGAAAACTGGCTCCCAAGTGGCCCAATCCAGACGCGATCCTCACCTCCTATTTCACCACCATTCAAACTTGCCTGATCGAAAGTCTTTCGATCCAACCATCCATTACTACTTTGTCCGTCATGAGTAGAAGTAAGTACTTTCCCCTGAAAGGCAGGTGCAATAGCAATTCGGCTTTCCCCATCGACTAATTCAATAACAGCTGTATATTGAGACAACTTCGCAACATCTGATTGATAGGTTTGGGGAAATCCAATCAGTGTAACAAAAACGAAAAGCACAATCAGAATTTCTCGTACCATAAAGATGATTTACTTTCTGCGAGCTATTTTAAATACTGCAGCATATTCACCCGAAAACTCAGCTGGCACTGTCAATTCCAACTCCTTTGGACGTTGGTCATATGTGACCTCACCATCAAACCCTAAAAGGGAAATGGATTGAATATCTCCTGGAAAGAGTCTCCCCCGGCTACCAAGTGATTTTACAGATATTTTACCCTCAGGCACTCCCATGCAAATGACATATAGGTCATTACCTTTTTGTGTAAATCGAAAATCTTCATGAGTGTAAGAAGCATTTTCACTTTTTTCCGAATAATGGCCTTGCCTGGCCAAAGTCGATGGGCCTTCACCATAAATACTCCACGGCATAGTGCCATAGATTGCCTCCCCGTTAATGGCCAACCAATCACCAACTTCATAGAGTTCTTTTGTAATAAAATCAGCAAATGTGCCATCTGGTTTGGGCGGTACATTGAGTAAAAGAATACCATTTTTAGCAGTAACATCTACCAGAATGTCAATGATCAAGTTGGCATCTTTAATGCCCATTCCTTCCTTGTAAAACCAACTTACAGGCTGGCACATGTCGATATCCGTCATCCAGGTATCGTAGGTCAATTGATCGATTAATCCATTTTCAAAATTGCGCATTCCGACCCCCGGAGGCACATCGTATTCCTTGTAAACAAACTCTACTTCCTGATTGTTACTAGCGGCAGTATTGAAAAAATGTGAAATGTATTTTCGCTGATGACTCTCTGAAACACCGTTTAAATAGATGTCATCTGACGACATCAGTTTGCCATCCTTGTATCTACCCATATTGAATGCGCGTACAGTCCCTCCAAACGACACGTCCACCCAACTAACATCCGGCTGATACTTAGTGATAGCTTCATTCATTTTCGCAAGCCACTGATCCATGTGAGCCTGACTAAACTTTTCCTGATTTTCTATGTGGTTCTTCCAGGGTATCAACCCTTCTGTCTCCAAATCGTGAGGCTCGCCATAAAGATCTTGATATTTGGGATCTTTCCGGCCTGGATTGTCCTGATCTATACCAGCCCTGTACCAATATCCTGTATGAAACGACATCAGGTACTTCATCTCCCTGGCGGTGATAGCCTCTTTCAATGCTCCGGCCAAATCTACTTTGGGCCCCATGTCTACTACATCAAATGCAGTAAGATCACTGTCCCAATGCAGCATACCACTTCCATGCCATGAAACTGGTCCTGCAAATTTTGCCCCGGCGCGTTCGAAGAGCTCAGCCCATTCTTCCGCATTGAAATTCTCTAGAGTAAAATCATCGATTACTTCATGCTTGTGTTTGTCTTCATTTCCTTCAATGTTTTGAACGGTCTTCAAAGACACATGCGTGTATATCCCAAATTTTGCGTCAAGCAACCACTGAGGTGTTTGATGCTGACGTAGTGAATTCCAGCTTGGTGTGTATTTTTCCTGAGCAGAAATTCCAAGGAATAGTAAAACAGCGACAATTGAAAGCATGCTTCTCATAGTTGTACTTTATTGATTTGTGAAGACGAAACTTCTCAATAATGTTTCAATATCAACTGGGTTACCTGATCAAAGAGAAATTCATTAAGAGGTCCATCTTGCCAGTCTACCAACGTTTGCTCAACCTGCTGAATATTCTTTGCTCCGACCACTATTCGATCCGCCTGAGCTATTCCGAATGCATAACGTTGGGCAAGCTCTGACAGAGATAAATTATATTTCTCCGCCAAAGGAATCAGGTCTTCTGCAATTGCAATGTCACGTTTCTGCAACCAGGCTTTCTCCTCTTCAAAATTCTTTTTGTACGTACTCAGTCTTGTTGCCAGCAGGCCAAAATGAAGAATAGACGCATTGTAATATTTCACCCCATTTTCTCTAAAGAAGTCCATTAAGGCCATGGCGTCCAGATTGCAGGCATTTAGTTGCAAAAACCCCGAGACTACTTCGAAACCCTTGCTGCCCATGTAGGGACGAAATGGTTCAGTCATGTTACCCCCGATTCCGATCCGACGCACCAGCCCTTGTTCTTTAAAAGATTGCAACAATTCTAAAATTCTGGGCAGCTCTTCAGTCTGAACCAGTTGAGGTTCATGCAAAAAGAGTAAATCCACGTAATCCAAACCCAGCGTTTCCAGATTACTATGCAAGGTTTTGGTAATGCCTTCATTGGAGTAATCCAGTTTGAAATCATGAGCATGTTCTCCCCTGAGGCGTCCGACTTTGGTACTCACAAATGGCCGATCACCTTTCCATTGTCTAAGGGCCTCCCCTAACACCTTTTGTGCGTCAGCATAGGACGGTGCAGTATCAAAAGCTGCAACACCATTTTCCAGAGCATAGAGAATTGCATCTGCACTGTCTTCTGTCTTGACTCCTCCCCATACTCCTCCCAGACCGGATGTGCCCATCACTAGCCGGGTAGCATTATCAAAAGCCTGACTCTGTTTGTAATCGCTGGTATATGTTGGAACTGCTATAGACAGCTCTTGCGTTTTTTCGTTCATGAGACTTTAAGATATCAGGTCATTGCGCTGACCCGTTTGCCATAGTAGGCAATAACAATAAAACATAATGCAGGCAGCATAAAGGAAGCTCTCGGACCTGAAAGTATATCCAGCGTCCATCCATCTATTACGCTTGCCTGAAGCATTGGCAGGAATGTTCCACCCACAATCGCCATAATCAACCCTGCAGCAGCAATCTTGCTGTCATCACCAGTAATCCCATCCAATGCTATTCCATAAATCGTTGGAAACATCAATGACATGCATGCAGAGATACCTACCAGACAATACAACCCGGCCATCTCCCCAATTAGGATCGTGCCGGTAGTCAGGATCAATCCGCCAATGGCAAGAAACATCAGCAACTTGCCAGGTTTCATGTATTTCAGCAAGAAAGTGCAAATGAATCTGCTCAAACCAAAGATGATCATTGCGCCAATATTGTACTGCTGTGAAAGCACTTGTGCTTCTTTTTCCTGCATCCCTTGTGAGGTAAACACTTCTGTACCATAATGAATAATGAAAGTCCAGCACATGATCTGAGCTCCCACATAAAATGTTTGGGCTGCAACCCCTAGTACGTACTTTTTGTTGTCTGTTAATCTTCCGAAGATTGATTTGAGATCAACGTCCAGCTTAGTTGCATCAGTGGTGTATTGTGGCATTTTTCTGATCGCAATCAGGATAAACATTACCAGTATGACAACACCAATAATGATATAAGGTCCACTGACTACATCCAGGTCATGAGCTTTCACTTGCTCAAATTCAGATGCAGACATCCCCATCCGGGTAATTTTGTCTCTCGAATCAAGATTGGCCAATATGAAATTGGATGCAATAAACATACCGGTAAGAGATCCCATTGGGTTAAATGCCTGAGCCAGATTCAATCGTCGAGTAGCTGTACCCGCATCACCCATCGACAGTATGTATGGATTAGCACTTGTTTCTAAAAATGACAACCCACACGTAATAATGAAGTAGGCACCAAGGAATGGATAAAACTGACCGATCGAACTGGCGGGAACAAAAAGTAATCCTCCCAGTGCATAAAGTCCAAGGCCAACCAGTATACCTGACTTGTAACTATATTTTCTAATGAATAGGGCCGCTGGAAAAGCCATCACTCCATATCCACCATAAAAAGCAAACTGCACCAACGTAGCTTCAGTAGTCCCTGTTAGAAATATCTTTTCAAATGCCGCCACCATGGGATTGGTGATATCATTGGCAAATCCCCACAGCGCAAAGCAGGTGGTGATTAAAATGAATGGGATTAGGTTATCTCTGGAAACAACTCTTTCGGCTACCTCTTTCATAAATGGTTGTTGATTATGACAAACTTTGAGAATAAAACATGCAGGCTGATGGTCAACCCTTTGCGCCAAAATAAAGCATTCTCATCACTTGATAATCAGGCATTGAAACTGACTTGTGCAACCCATTGAACCTCTATTGTCGCCATTACAGTTCATATTTGCACCTGAAATTTAATAAGAAGGAGAAGATGAAATACGTTGTTTGCCAGGAGCCAGATCAGTTTGAGATAAAAGAAAAGGAAGCACCAATTGCCCAAAATGGAGAAGCCTTACTGAGGGTAAGAAAAATCGGCATTTGCGGAACGGATCTGCACGCGTTCAAGGGCAATCAACCATTTTTCTCATATCCGCGAATTCTTGGACATGAGTTGGGCACTGAGGTCATGGAAGCAGGAGACAACCCGCAAGGAATAAAAGCCGGCGACAAGGTGGTGATCATGCCATACATCAACTGCCAGGAGTGCGATGCTTGTCGGGCAGGGAAGTCTAACTGCTGTCAAAACATCAAGGTCTTCGGTGTACATGCTGATGGAGGAATGCAGGAAGTTATCACTTTGCCAACGCGTCTATTGATCCCCGCCAATGACCTTTCATTCGAGGAAATAGCGATCGTTGAGCCATTGGCGATTGGAGCTCATGCCATACGTCGTGCACAAGTACAAAAAGGAGATACAGTAGTAGTTGCAGGTTGTGGTCCAATAGGAATTGGTATCATTCAGCTATGCAAATACCTGGAAGCAAAAGTGATCGCCATTGATGTGAACGATCATCGACTTCAAATGGTCAAAGAACATTTCGGTGCAGATGAGGTAGTGAATGCTTTAAAGGAACCAGTTGAAAAAGTTACTGCACTAACTGAGGGTCACCTTGCCAATCATGTGTTTGACGCAACTGGCAGCAAACGAGCTATTGAAACCGGTCATGCATACATGCGACATGGAGGCAATTATGTACTGGTCGGTTTGTTTAAGGGAGATCTGGCATTCACGCATCCCGCTATTCATGCGAAGGAAACCACACTGATGTGTAGTAGAAATGCCACTATGGAGGATTTTGAGTTTGTCATGAAGGTCATGCGAGCAGGCAAGTTCAACAGCAAAAGCTATATCACGCTGGAAACACCTATTGAGTCAGTGCTGGATAGTTTTGATGATTGGGCAAGTCCGGATTCCAAGGAAATCAAAGTAGTGGTCTCAATTTGATCACCTACATTTACTGGCTATTCCGATTGGATCTAAAACAATCGGAATAGTATAAGCTTTCCTCCCTCGTGAATACCATCACAGTCCTCGCCGGTATAGTCAACCTCAAACGCCAGAGCTGAATACTTTCCTGTGCCTGTATATTTCCCAGGGCACCCACCCTTGTAAGTCAGCATTACCTGATTGTACTCAAAATGCTCAATGTTGCCATTGCCATCCACGACAATTTTTATACCGCCATCATTGACTGCTCCTTCTGACGCTGCACCCCCATAAGGTTCGAAATCTGGAGTTGCAAAGAAATCGCCACTGATAATATTGCTGGCTTCAAACTTTATCTTCGCTGAAACACCCACTCCAGTATGCAGGTTGTCATCCCAGGTTCCCTTGTAGTCTCCTACGAACGGACTGACTTCCCTTAACTCAATTTCTTCATACTCATTGGGTACTAACACCTGACCTTGCTCCACAAAAAACACATGGATCTTATACTGTTCAAAATGACTGATCGAGTTGCCTTTAACATCAACAATGTCTGTAAGGAATGTCCTCACTTCTACGGCTGGGGTGCTTTCAATCTCAACTTCCATGTATTGATTTTCACTCAATGCACTGGCTACCTCGACATTGAAATCCAAGTTGGCTGGCACTATGGCGATTCGAACTGATTCCATTGAGAAGCTCAAATTAAAGCGAATGAAAATATCTTCCGAAGATTCCGAATTCCCCAGATCAACCACACCCAGTTTTTGAACATCAGGGAGAGGAATGATTAATTCTTCTTTACAAGCAAAAACAGTTACTAACAGTGATGCGATGACCAGGATTTGCTTACTGAAAATTGAGCGTAGTTGATTCATGATTAGGCTTTTTGATTAGTCAAAACAATTAGACCGTCACAAACCCCCAAGGTTGCAAGTAAGAATCCATACGTCAGTTTACATCTGACTCTCTCCTTTTTGCAATGAATTGTGCTTGATTAACGATTGAGATCTCCAAAACAACGGCACTGTTCTTGCTTAATTTTTCTAAATTCTGCACCGATGGCCAAATTTTCCAGATTACCCAATATACCTTATCACAATCTGTTCTGGATTTTCCTGGCAAGTGTGGCTTTTATCACCGTGGCATTACGCGATTACGATGAAGTTTCCATTGAGGATGAAATTGTAGACGATGGGGTATCAAAATACTACGATGACTTAGGAACCCTTCGCCTGGAAGTACCCATGAAGGAAGGCAGTAGACATGGGGTCTCAAAGTCATATGACGAATTAGGTCAACTCAAATCTGAAATGACCTATGTGATGGGTACGCGGGAAGGTGTTGCTAAAAAGTATTACAAAAGCGGAAAACTCTATGCATCCTCCTTCTACCAGGCCGATAAGCTCAATGGTAAACGAAATCGATATTATAGCAATGGGCAAATGATGTCGACCATTACTTATTTCGATGGTGTCCCACAATCAGATTTAATAGAATACACCAGATCGGGAAAAAAAAGGAACCTGCCCGTTCCAAAGCTCAAGGAAGACCCGCTTGGAAGTGGCTACTTTATCACCTTTGATCCACCTTGCTATCGACAAATATTTCAGCTAAAAGCTACTTTCGATTCAGAACTGATCACACTTCCCCGGAAGAATGATGATTCTTTTGTCTTATCAAATGAACGGATAGAAAACATTGATACTACTCAAACTCAAATGTTCTGCGAATGCACCACCAAAATGGGCAATCCGCATTTCGTAATTTTGAATGGAGATGAAATTGCGTTGAAGTAAGAGCATCCTGACAATGCTAATCACTTCATCCAAAGTACACAATAACAAAAAATCCTTCTCAGGAGGGGCCAGGGACACCCCCGTGCGAAAGGTAAGTTTACCAAAACCAACCCCTACACCCTAACCCCTCTCAAGAAGGAAATCTTCTGTACAATGTCAGTGTTACTGTCCGTTAAATGACCACATGACGTAGGCAACAATCGCCACAACTAGTATAGATACAGCTATATCCACCCATCCATAACTGCTTTTCGTTTCAGTTTTATCCTTTGATGATAGCGTACTAAATGTCATACCAGCAAGCTCCTCATCAGTTTGGGCGGGTGTTGCATAACTGACACCTAACAATAACACTACACAAAACAGGAAGAACCAAGCTCCAAATGTCAGGAAGTTCATGGTCCCCATTGTGTGTAGGAAAGAACCTGCTGTCAAGCTATCAGCAACCAACTCAAGTACAATTCGAATAGCACCAATTGCAAAGCCTACAACCAATGTTGTATATGCTCCGTGTGAATTAATCCGCTTATAGAATATGCCTAAAAGGAATACTGCCGCAATTGGAGGTGAAATGTAAGCCTGTACCTTCTGAAGGTACTCATACAACACACCCGATATATTCTGCATGATTGGAATCCAGACAATACCCAATATCACGACAATTCCTGTCGCTACCCGACCAATATTTACCAGTTTCTTCTCATCTGTATCTGGCTTAATTTTCTTGTATATGTCCACTGTAAACAGTGTCGAGCAAGAGTTGAACACTGAAGCTAAAGAACTCATCAAGGCAGCTAACAGACCTGCAGCAACCAAGCCTCTCAAACCAGCAGGCAACAGATTACTCATCAGCACAGGAAATGCTTGATCAGGTGAATCCCACTCCAACTGTCCCTTCATTTTTAATGTCAATGCAATCACACCTGGCACCAAAAACAAAAACACAGGTAATAATTTGAGTAATGAACCAAAAATTGCCCCTCTTCTTCCTTCCTTGAGGTTCTTTGCTGTGAGTGTACGCTGTACAATGTATTGATCGGTACACCAATACCATATCCCGACAATGGTACTGGTAATCAGCAATGATGGCCATGGAAAATCAGGGTCAGTGGCTGGTCTCCACATATTGAAATACTCCGGTCCGAGTGTCGCTTTCATTTCACCCCAGCCTCCAACATGATCAAGTCCAATGAAGGTAAGGGCCGCAGCTCCAATTACTAACACAACTGCCTGAAGTGCCTCTGTATACACAACTGCCCGCATGCCACCTAGTACGGTATAAATTCCTGTAAGAACTACAGTACTCAATGCGCCAACCCAGAAATTGATACCCAATAAAGCTGATACCACTACTCCGCCCGCATAGATCGTAACTGACACTTTCGTCAATACATATGCGACCAGTGAAACAACTGAAAGAAACCATCTTGATTTAGCACTGAATCGTTTCTCAAGAAACTCTGGCATGGTGAACACCCCACTCCTTGCATAAAAAGGAAGAAATATCCATCCCAGTAACAAAACCACCCAGGCATGAAGTTCATAGATTAGCAGGGGTAGTTTATCGCTTGCGCCTGTACCTGCTAATCCAACCACATGCTCAGACCCAATATTGGAGGCAAATATCGAGGCACCTACCACAAACCATCCCATGTTACGACCAGCAAGAAAATAGTCCTCAGTGCTATCGTTCTTTTTCATAATCACCCAAACGGCTACTCCGAATAGGATGAGGAAGTAGATTGAGATAAACACCCAATCCAACATTTCTAAACTCTTCATATGTTCATTTTAGTTTCAGTTCAACAATATTAATTGATCAGGCTCACATACCGTTTTGAAAAAGGTGGTAATACACCTCATTTGAATGGAGCTGATCCTTGAATGCTCTTGTAGTCGTATTCCTATCAATCACTACAAGCTCAACGGCCATCATATCAGCCAAATCTTCTATAAAATCAGTAGTAATAGCCTTGCTAAACACCGTGTGATGGGCGCCTCCGGCTAATATCCAGGCTTGAGCCGCAACACTCAGATTAGGCTGAGGATCCCAAAGCACCCTCGCAACCGGGAGTTTGGGCAAATCATGTTCAGGTGTTACCGCATCTACTTCATTGACGAGTAACCTAAATCGATTTCCCATATCAATCAACGATACATTGATCGCCGGACCAGCATCCACATCAAATACGAGCCTTACTGGATCTTCCTTTCCACCAATACCCAATGGATGAACTTCACACCTTGGCTTACCATTGGCTATGGTCGGACAAATCTCCAACATGTGCGATCCAAGCACCCTGGATCTACCATCTCGGAAATCATAGGTGTAATCTTCCATAAAAGAGGTTCCTCCAGTCAGTCCCTGATCCATCACTTTCAATGCATGAAGCAAAGCCGCTGTTTTCCAATCACCTTCTGCTCCAAACCCATATCCAACCCCCATGAGGCGCTGCGAAGCAATACCCGGAAGCTGCTTTAAGCCATGTAAGTTTTCAAATGTGTCTGTATAGGCCCCAAATCCTCCTTCTTCAAGAAATGCTTGTATTCCTAATTCAATTTGCGCTGCATCTCTCAAAGCATTGCCTTTTAAAACAGCATCCGTCATTTCGTATTGATCAGCATATTGTTGAAGCAGAGCCTCAACCTGCTGTTCAGATACCTGATCCACATACTCGACCACATCACCAACCCCATAGCCATTGACACTAAAGCCAAACTTCATCTGAGCCTCAACCTTGTCTCCTTCTGTTACAGCTACTTCGCGCATGTTATCGCCAATCCTGGCAACCTTGGTTTGCTGCAACACATGCCATCCTGCTGCGACCCGGGTCCAATTACCGAGCTGAGCTTGTACACTCTCTTCTTTCCAGTGTCCTGCAATGATTTTTCTATTCTTACGCAACCTGCTAGTCATGAATCCAAACTCACGACCTCCGTGTGCGGATTGATTTTCATTCATGAAGTCCATGTCAATTTCACCCCATGGAATCTCGGTGTTGTATTGTGTATGCAAGTGTGCCAATGGCTTTCGCAACACCTGCAGCCCTTTGATCCACATCTTGGCTGGAGAAAAAGTATGCATCCAGACAACCAAACCTATGCAATTCGCTGTATGATTTGCTTCCTCACAAACTCGGTAAATTTGATCCGGTGTAGTCACAACAGATTTGTAGTTGACTTTCACCGGAACAAACCGGCTGTCGTTCAAAAATCCAGCAACTTCCTGAGAGTGTGTGGCCACATTCTTAAGAATTTCATCCCCATAGAGATGCTGACTACCCGTCACAAACCATATTTCATATTTATTTAAATCAGTCATTATCAATTAAATATTTCTAAATCTAATTTCTCAAAATCTTTAATAAAGGTCAGAATACCACTTATCCCATCAAATTCGTCACGTTCATGCGTAGTTGTGACGATCACTATGCGACACCCCGCCGCTTCTGCCGACTTTGCTCCTGTAGGAGAATCCTCGAATACCACACCATCCGTTGGGGCTATCCCCAACAACTCACATGTCTTCAGGTAAATCTCCGGATGGGGCTTCCCATTTTTTACGTCTCTTGAGTGCAGAATAGTTTGAAACCGATCTCGCAGCGCGAGATTATCTAAAACAAAGTCTACATTTTCAGGAGGAGCAGCTGACGCCACTGACATAATGATTCCCTTCCTGTCTAATTGATCCATGAAGTCAGGTAGCCCATCAATCAATGCCAATTGATCCAGGAATATTTCCCGATAAGCTTCCTCTTTTTCCCAGGAGATTTGCTTTCGCTGTTCGGGTGTGTACTTATCCCCAAAAAGACGTTCTAAAATCTCTTCGTTTATGCCATGAACCTTTTCTTTTACTTCGTCAAAAGTAAGATCCATCCCATATTGGGACAGCTTCTTTTGCCAGGCTTTATGATGAACATTCATGTTGTCCACCATGGTACCATCCATATCGAAAATAGCTGCCTTCATGATTGTCCGTAGTAAGCATCCTTACCATGCTTTCTTTCGTAATGCTTACGAATAAGCGCTTCTTTCAACCTGGGTGCATTGGGATTGATTTGAAGCGTGAGATAGGCCATTCTGGCAAGTTCCTCCAACACCTTGCTATTGTAAACAGCCTTGGCAGGGGTCTTGCCCCATGCAAATGGACCATGATTGCCAATCAAAACCATTTCAACTTCTGTGTGGGTTAATCCTTTGTCCTTGAAGCACTCAAGGATTTGCACTCCTGTCATGTGCTCATAATCACCGGCTATGAGTTCATCACTCATAGGAGGTGCACATGGTATATCCACCGTAAGGTGATCAGCATGAGTTGTTCCAAATATTGGGATGTCCATCTGCGCCTGCGCCCAGGCTACTGAGTAAGTGGCATGTGTATGCACAATTCCGCCAATATCATTCCATTGTTTGTATAAATAGGCATGAGTTTTTGTATCACTTGATGGACGCATACTTCCCTCAATCAATTGATTATCAAAGTCCAGGATCACAATATCCTCTGCTTTCAATTTCTCGTATGGTACACCACTTGGCTTGATCCCAAAAACACCTTTATCTCGATCTACAGCACTCACATTGCCAAAGGTATATACGACCAGATCCAGTTCTGGCAGTTGCATGTTTGCTTCGTAACACTCTTCCTTAAGTTCTTTGTACGTTGACATTACTTATGATTAATCTCTTGTTCCACAAATTGACCTAATCGGTCATACTTGTCATATAAGGCCTTGTAAAGCTGCACTTTTTCTGGTTCTGGCGAATAGGTCTTTTCCATTCCATTCCCCATTGCACTGATCGCCGATTGAAGGTCTGGGTGAATTCCAGAAGCCACCGCTGCATACATCGCCGCTCCCAAAGCGGGTGCTTGCTCAGACACAGCAACTTTGATAGGCATGTCCAATACATTCGCTAGTGTCTGCATGATAAAATCTGATTTCTTGGCTACTCCTCCAATGCCTACCACCGTTTTGATTTCTACTCCTTCTTCTCGAAATCTATCAACAATTTTTTTGGATCCAAAAGAGATTGCCTCAACAAGTGCTCTGAAAATATGTGGAGCTCTAGTTCCCAAATTCAGGTTTACTATGGCAGCCTTCAAAGCCTGATTGGCATCAGGAGTTCTACGACCATTTACCCAATCAAGGGCAACAGGTGCACTTTCACTGATGGGAGTCTCAGCAGCCTGAGCTGAGAGTTCTACAATCATCTCTTCCTTCAAATGTGAGACCTGATCATTCGTTAGTCCCAGGCTGAGCTGCTCCAGTGGCCAGGCCAATACATCTCGAAACCAGGCTAATACATCACCAAAGGCTGACTGTCCTGCCTCAAGTCCCATCATACCAGGAATGACAGAGCCATCCACTTGGCCACAAATACCTTTGACCGTCTTATTGCCAACATTTCCAGGTGCACTCACAATGATATCACATGTAGAAGTACCCATGACTCTAACAAGTGTAAACTCTTCTACTTCAGCTCCCACGGCACCAGCATGCGCATCAAACGTACCTACACTTACCACTACATCTTCTGACAGTCCTAATCTTTGGCTCCACTCGGCGTTCAACGTGCCAGCACTGACATCTGAAGTGTAAGTATCAGTATATAGCCTTTGTTTTAAGCCTACCAGATCAGCATCCAGTTGACTTAAAAATTCATCTGAAGGTAAACCGCCCCAGTCCATGTGCCACATGGCCTTATGTCCTGCGGCACATCTGCTTCGCTTTAGTGCATCCAGGTCTTTATTTCCCACCAACAAGTAAGTCATATAGTCGCAATGCTCTACCCATGAGTAGGCAGCCTTTCTCACTGATTCGTCTTCACGTATTACATGTAATATTTTTGCCCAAAACCACTCAGAGGAATAAATACCTCCTTCGTATTTAGTAAAATCCTCACCTCCCCAACTTCTAGACAATTCATTGATTTCATCCGCCTCTTGAATAGCAGTATGATCTTTCCATAACACCATCATGGCATTTGGATTATACTCAAATGATGGCAGCATTGAAAGCGCTACCCCCTCATCGTTCACAGGAATTGGGGAAGAGCCTGTCGTATCTATACAAATGCCTTTTACCTGCTCCTTGTCAATACCACTTGCATTCAAGACTCCCTTAATAGTTTGCTCCATCCCCTCAATGTGATCCAATGGATGCTGACGAAATTGATTGATCGATGGATTACAATACTTGCCTTCTTTCCAGCGCTGATACCAATGCACATGACTTGCCACAGTATCTCCATTCTGCGCATTGGTCAACACTGCTCTTACTGAATCAGAACCAAAATCTAAACCTATAACAAATTGATTGATCATACATTAACTGTTATGTTCACATTTAAAGCAAAGTAAAGTAAATTGTTTGAATTTTAAATGTATATTTAACATTTAATTTTTATACCTGAACTTTTATTGCTAATTTGGCCTCATGACCTATCAGGACTATAAAGATCATCAATTTACACTTGCAGTTGACTGCATCATATTCGGATTTTCAGGACGAGAGTTAAACATCCTACTGATCCACAGAGGGTTTGATCCCGGAAAAGGACTATGGTCGCTTATGGGCGGATTTGTAAAGAATGACGAAAGTTTAGATGATGCGCCTAAAAGGATTCTTAAGGACTTAACAGGCCTCAGGGACGTATACCTCGAACAAGTTCATACTTATGGTCATATTCACAGAGACCCGGGAGATCGGGTAGTGAGTGTTGCTTATTTTGCTTTAATCAGGAAAGATGATCATGACCAAAAATTGCTCGATGAACACAATGCCAAATGGTTTCCGCTTGACGAATATCCGGATTTGATATTCGATCATGGAGACATGATCAATGCTGCCAAAAGACAAATGCACATTCATGCCAGGCTGCAACCCATTGGATTTAATCTACTCCCTCCGAAGTTCACGCTTCCAGAGTTACAATATCTTTATGAATCCATCTACGGACAAAAACTGGATGACAGAAATTTTCGACGAAGGGTCTTGACTTTAGGGATATTGAAAAAAACGACAGAAAAAAAAAAGGATGGATCAAAAAAAGGTGCCTTTTTGTTTGAATTTGACAAGGACGCTTATCAAAGACTCAGGGACGATACCCAGGAAATGAAGGCCTTATTCACGTTGTTTTAGTTGGTCAACAATTTCTAGCCAGCGCTCTATCTCTTCTGAATCTTGTTGTTTCCTTTTGTATTTCAATGATGCCTGAGCAAAGTCCAGTGCCAGCTCATCATTACCCATTCTCTGATGTAACAGCAAAATAACATTCCTACTCCACCCATCAGGATCCAAGGTTAAAGATCTGTTAGCAAGTTGGAGAGCCATTTCTAATTCCTGATTTTGAAAATACAAGTAATCTGCCGCCATTGCTAACTCCTGCGGATCAGATTGTTCGGCAACATCTACTGAATTTTTAATATGATCCATCACTTCAGCATCAATCCCGGTTTCAATCTCAAAAGCAACCTGAACATTAGTCCACGATATGTATACCATTAAATTATTGGGAATGACATCCAAGTCAATGGTGACAGTTTCGTAATACCTGTTTGATTTTCGAACTGGCACTGTAAACGAAACAACGTCCTCGGTGGAGTCATAGTCATAGGTACCATACATCTCATGATCCAAATTGAGTCTGATGCTCCACTCTTCCTCATCGGGCACAGTGACCAAGGCATATTCTCCCGCAGGTATCATCTTATTGGCAATAGTCACCGGCCCATCAAATGAGACCGTAGTACAATAGCTGGCGCCTGTTCTCCAGGGTTGACCATAGGGCACTAATCCTCCAAATATTTCCCGCCCTCTGGCCGATGGACGTTCATAGACTATCTCAAATTGAATATTGCCTACCATTTGTTCTATGCTGCCTTTGTGGCTCAAAGGTGGGTATATCTCCTGCCCTAGTCCCTCAACAGCTATCAGTATCAGTACTATTATCACATACTTCATGACTGACAGATACTCAAACCGCAACAATTAGTTGCAAACTTTTTACAAAAGGCATTTGGTCTAATCCATTTCAAACTGCTAGTTTGATGTCCATTAATAGTGTAGCCATGAAAAATGTACTCATTACCCTGCTCATATTGTCAACTGCCATTGTGCAGGCACAAAGATTAAAAGTCAGCGACAATCAGCGATTTTTAGTGACGGAAAATGGAGCCCCATTTTTCTGGTTGGGTGACACTGCCTGGGAGCTGTTCCATCGATGCGATCGGGACGAAGCAACCATGTATCTCGAAAAACGCGCAAGTCAGGGATTCAATGTTGTGCAGGCAGTGGCACTGGCAGAGCTTGATGGTCTCAACACACCCAATCCTTACGGGAATCGGCCTCTGGTGGACAATGATCCGACAAAACCCAATGAAGCCTATTTTGAGCATGTTGATTTCATCATTAAAAAAGCTGATGAATTAGGGATATACATCGCACTATTGCCCACCTGGGGTGACAAAGTCAACTTAAAGAGTTGGGGTGTTGGCCCGGTCGTATTCAACACAGAAAATGCCAGAGCCTTTGGTCAATGGATAGGTGATCGATATAAAAGCTATGACAACATCATCTGGGTAATTGGAGGAGACCGTAATCCTCGCACTGAATCAGACGATGTGGCCATATGGAATGAAATGGCCGAAGGAATCGCTGCTGCTGCAGGTGGTTACGAACAAACGCTCATGACCTATCACCCGCAACCAAAAGAGGATGGGGGTTCTTCGACCTGGTTTCACCAGGAAAAATGGCTTGATTTCAATATGCATCAAACAGGCCATTGTGCCAATCAAGGCACCTACAACCACATCATTCATGATTATCAGCTGACACCTACCAAGCCGGTGCTTGATGGAGAACCGCTCTATGAGGATCACCCAAATTGCTTCAATGCAAAAGAGCTGGGGCATAGTGTACCAGAGGACATCAGAAGAATCATGTATTGGAATGTATTTGCCGGAGCATTTGGGCAAACATATGGTTGCCATGATGTATGGCAAATGTTCAAATTGGACAAGGATCCTATCAATAGTCCACTAAGACCATGGCCGCAGGCACTTGACTTACCCATGGCGAATCAGGTCCAGCACTTAAAAAATCTCATGCTATCACGACCCTTTCTAAGCAGAATACCAGATCAATCGATCGTCATAGGTGATCAGGATGAGGACAACAATTACACCTCAGCAACCAGAGATACTGAAGGCGATTACGCCATGATTTACCTGCCTGTGGGAGGTGCTAAAAAACTGAATTTGAGTGCACTCAATGGTCAAACCCTAAAAACCTGGTGGTTTGACCCACGTACGGGCAGCAGTTTCCCTGGAGTGAGTTTGACAAAATCCAACGAAGTAGTCATCTCCGCTCCAAGCGAAGGAAAAGGAAATGACTGGGTGTTGGTGATAGATAGCGGAGCTTTTGAAGCTCCAGGACAGTAAGGTTAATTACTGGCTCACTACAAATACAAAATCACTGTCTTTTTCATTGCTACCAAACTCTCCCGTTCTTGGGAGTGTTTGGAGCCTTTGCATGGTAGGGTACATTTCCGTTAAGGTGATAATTCGGTCTCCCCCTCCTTTAGTTTTCAACACCTCCAGGAAACGTTGGGCAAAAGGACTGTGCTTACCTGGTATGCCGTCAGATACATATTCCTTGCCACCAGAGGTTAAGTAGCGTCTGGTCTTTTTGGTGAGCTTTCTCACCAATAACTCAGAGTCGTCAATGTCCTCATATACAGCTGCCCGACTACCAGCGATTACCGGGTCGAATGTTCCGCTAAAGCAAACATCCATGATCAACAAAATATGTTCACATGGGATATTATTGATCACACTCCGCAAAATACTATGTGCGATGTAGGTGGTCTTAGCTGCATCATTGGCAAGGCTTCCCTTAGACACCAAATAACCTTCGCCAAATGCCTCATCAAACTGACCGTGACCGGCAATAAATATCAACAACTGATCCTGTGGTCGATACTTCTTGGTCGCATATTCCTTTAGCTTAATCAACAGTTCTTCCTGGCTTGGGTCTGCCATCAGTTCTGTGTCAAAACCGTAGGACTCTTTGAGTTCTTCGGCTATTGTTTCTGTATCATATACCGGATTGACCAAATCAGACCAATGATCATACTTATCTGTTCCGATCAATAAGGCATAATCTTTACGATTGATGTCAACTGCCTTGGATATCGCATCAAAGCCAATCAAAACATTTCGGTAATCAGCTACAATTCCACCTTCAGCGTTTTCTGCTACAACCGTCACAACATTCTCACCATCCGCCAGGAATATGCGCTGATCTAGTTGGTACCTTGCCGTACCTTCTGGTACTGGTACCGCCTTTGTTCCCTTGATCTCACCTTTACTCTTACCAATGTGAATCTTAAGTGACGTAATTGGACTTGAGGATGCAATGGTACATTTGATTTCAATCTGATTTTCTTGTGAATTGGTGTACTCAGAGGTGGGAAATTCCCACATGATCTCAGGTAGCACAATTTTATTGGGTGCTATCACCTCTCCTGCTTCACTAAAATCCAGACGGATGGCATTGGTGTTATCACTTACTAACTGGCAAATGCCAGTATGAAAAATCAATGCGGCGAATAATGCTAGTAGAAATTTCATTTTTGAATAATTATTTTAGTTCTGTGGTGATATTGTCCATTCTCATGAGGAAGACTAAGTTCAACAAAGTAAATCCCCGAATTACTGAACTCGCGCTCCGAAATTCTAATATCATGCTGACCTGGCGCAAGCCTGATTGTTTCTGCATAATTAACCCTGCCTGATAAGTCTAGTATGCTCATGTTGACCTCATACGCAAAAGGGTGTGCGGGTAGATTGACTGGTAAATAAACATCTCCAGAACTTGGATTGGGATAAACGTCTCCAACAATAATCTGATGCTCAATGAATTGCTCTTCCGGATTTTCACTGTACAACAACTTGAAGCTATTGCTACCCTGCAGGTCGAATGCGTACGACGATGCAGTAAGCATATCTGTGAGTTCGCCATTGGACAAATCCAATAGCTTAAGGTTGATCATTGATGGATTCGGCTCCCACGTCAGGCGCGTCATCCCCGCGTTACTTCCAGCTACCTCAAAGTTCCAGACGTAGTATGAGGTGTCCTTCACGATATCCTCGCTAAGCTGTCCGTAAGGGTGCTCTGGATGTGCAAAACTCATTTCCAGGTATTGCAACCATTTGGGTAATGTCAACCTGTCGAGTACATCTGCTTCATGCTTGGCGGATCGATGCATACCAATTGCTCCTCCTCCGGACAGTCCATTCTGCTGTAAAGTAATCGGTACAAACCAACTGTAGGCGGGTCGGTCATACTCGGCCGTTGTACGGCCCCCATCTGCATTGTAGGTATATGATAATGATAGGGTTGTAGCCTCCATTGATTGCACATAGGCACCAGCAAACTTTTTCAATGTTATACTCTCAGGCCAGGCTGACAAGTTTGATGGATCCAGCACCCTCAGGGGTCCGACACCTTCGGATGGGTTGTTGCCCAGCACTTCCGGCCAACTAATGTCTACATTGTACGGGTTACCAATCAGGTTCCAACCTGCCCTTAGTTGTAGGGTAAAGGGGTCCTCCAGGTTGACCTTTGCTTTGCCCACCTTTATCTCGCGCGCTGTTCGTGCGTTAAAGAAATATCCCTCCCCTATTTGAATTTCATTAGATCCTGTCAAATCAATCAAGGCATTTTCATTGTTGCTATACCTGAGCAGGCGCCACTGCGTTCCGTAGTTGTCATTGGCATACTCATCAAATATCACACTCACCCGGTTGTCAGTTCCTTCAAACACATAAGGAATCGCCAGTATTTGGTAATCTGACACTTCTCCTCCAAAGCGAGTCTCATCTACTTCCACAACAGGGCTTTCCTCTTGAGGGAAAGAAATTGGAATACTATAAATATCCGTCACTGACTGATTCCCGGATTCATCTACTGCCACCAGGTAGTACTGCAGTCCCAGCTCTCCTATCATTTCTTCCGAGACAGCTACACTATAAGTCGTGTTGTTTTGATCCATAAGCTGAGATGAATAGTCATCTGCCAGCAGCGATTTGTACAGGAAGGTCACCTCATCGATGGCAAAATCAGTTACATCCGCCGTAATGCTAATTGGACTTGATCCCGATACAAACTCACCCGGCTCGGTCACCTGGCTAATCACCGGTGGTTCTACATCTATAAAGGGCGTGATCAATATCCGAAAGGTATCCTCTAGTGACGCACCACTTGCATCTGAGGCTACCAGTACCAGCTCAATTACCGAGTCTGCCTCATTGGTAAACACAACTGTATTGCGCAGCTCATTACCAAATACAGTAAAGGCATTCAATCCAGCCTCATTGCGAACTTCATAACCGTGATTTGCATGATCTTCATCCTCGGTTTGCAAAACACCTACAACCGTATTGATAGCAGAATATGCCTCGATGGAGGTATCAGAAAGTGAAATTTTCGTTGGTTGATCATTGACATTTCGGATATCAATGATAAATGACTTTTCATAGGTCTCCCCCTGTCCATCGTCTGTCTGAATCCGTATGGAATAGGAAGACGTATCTTCAAAATTGAATGACTTACGGGTCAGTAACAGATTACGCACAATTTCAAATGCATGGTTTCCTTCATCACCAGTCCCTGTTACAAGACTATAACGATGCATGTCTTCAAAATCCAAATCGGATGTTGTCAAGGCTGCCACCGTGTTTCCAACTGATTGATTTTCCGCAATCGTCTGATTGTCCAGACTAATATCCGTCGGCTTATTATTCACATCTCCCTGCAATGTGAAAAGCGCAATGACATTGGAAAAACCTGAAGCCCCATTCTCATTCCCTGCAAGGACGCGGTATTTATAGAGCGTGTCATTTTTAAGATTCCCAACTTCCAGCGGAAGGGCAAACTGTACTGTACTGTCCAATTCTAAACTAGCAAAGTCATCTCTGGAAATCTGAAGTCGATAATACGTTGCACCAGAAACAGAATTCCAGTTGGCCCGGAAAGAAGAATCAGTAATGGAGGATGCATCTCTTGCCAGCGGTTCTACAGGAATCGTTACGAAAGTTGCTTCTTCTGAATCCGGTGATTGTCCGCTTGAATTTGAACTTCTGAGTCGAACCTGATAGTTGATTCCTTCTCGCAAATCATTGACTATGATACTCGTGTCGGTTAAGATTTTAGGCCCAAATCCTCTCAAAAAAGTACCAAAATTGTTTTCTGAAACATCCAGGTAATAATTCGTATTTCCATCTACTGCCTCCCATGAAAGGGTCGCTTCGTTTTGACCAATTTCACTGACCGCTACCATTCCTGGTGTTTCAGGTATGGTGGTGATCACGAGTGTGTCTGATTCAGGAGAAGTTCCATTTGCATTCCAGGATCTGATCCTGGCCATGTATTGAGTTGCCGGGCTTAGCCCCGAAACCTCGAGAAAGTTTTCTGCAGTTTTGAACGCCTGATAGTCGCTCAGATAGCTGCTGAAATTGTCGGTAGATAAATCTATTTCAAAACTATCAGCATTGTTAATGCTGTTCCATTCCAAAGTAAAGTTGGTCTGATCCACCGCTGATAAGTCCAGGGATGGGCTTCCGAGCAAGGTTGAAAAATCAAAAACAATACTTTCTGGACTTTCGCCCGAAGCATTCTTAGTGCTAAGCGTCAACTGATAATCAGTACCAATGGCCAATCTGTCAATCAGCTTAAAAGTATCGGAAACGAGTTTTGGTCCATATCCTGAAATAAACGAACTGAACTCGTCATTAGAGACTCGTAAATAATATTGCTCAGCTCCTGGAATCGGATCCCAACTCACCATGATGCTCTTCTGCTGTCGTTCACTAAACTCAACTTGAGTAGGCGTGGCAGGAACAGTAAGAATGGCTAATGTATCCGAATAGGGTGATTCGCTGTGTGAATTGTAAGACCTGATTCTTACATGATAGGTGGTGGCGGGTGACAAGCCATTAAGTGAATGAAAGGTTTCTGAAAGGTCTTTATCTTGATAGTCAGTAACAAAAGTTGTAAACTGATTGGTTGACAAATCCAATTTGAAGGCATCACTTCCACTAACGCTACTCCACCCTAAATCAAATCCATTTTGGGTGATATTGGATGAAGATAAAGTCGGAGTACCCGGCAGTGTTGAAAAGCTGAAGACCTCTGAGTTGATGGTCTGGCCAGTTGCATTTCGAGACCTGATCACCATTTGATAATCATTGCCTACACTCAATTTATCAATCAATAAAAAGGTATCTGATACAATCTTAGGATTGTAGCCTGACACTTTCGAACTGAACTCATCAGCTGATAACTCCAGGTAATAATCAACAGCACCAGTGATCTTTGGCCAATGGGCCATTACTGTAGTCTGAGTTCGATTGGTAAAGGTTACAGCATCCGGTATCTCCGGCAATGTCAGTATCATCAGGGTGTCAGAAACAGGAGCGATCCCCCCCGTATTAGAAGAACGTAACCTGGCTTGATAGTGGGTAGCAGGTTGTAATCCCGTGACAGAATGCAATAAATCCTGGACTGCCTGTTGGTCATACCCAGCTATGAAGGTCTGAAATGTATCCACAGAAATATCCAACAGGTAATCATCTGTTCCTGGTGATTCATTCCAGTTTAGGGTAAAACCAGTGGAAGTAATATTGGAGGTATTCTTCCATGATGCGATCTGAGGCAGAGTCTCAAGCGACAGGGTGGCCGATTCACTAGACTGTCCATCGGCTACATTGACTGCACGCGCTCTTACCTGATAGCCAGATCCCATGTTTAAACCAAATACTATAGTATCCGTCCCGTAAACCACCATGTCATTGTAACCCGGCACAAAAGAAAGGAAATTGTTTGTCGACACGTCAACCAGGTAATAGGCTGATCCAGTCACCGCTGGCCAATTCACGTCAAAATCTGTTCGATTGATGATGCCCTCGGCCAAAACCGGCGCATCCGGCAATGTCCAGAAAGAAGTTTCATCAGCCACTGACTTTCCTGCTCCGTTGACTAATCTCACCCGCACCCAATATTGTGTACCACTCGCCAACTCTGTGATTGATATATTTTCTGTTCCTGAATAATCACCTGTAATGAACTGAGCATTCGTAAAAGCATCATTGTCAGCATACTCCACCTCATAGGTCCAGGCATCCGGATCGGCATCTGAAAAACTAATCTTAGCTGAGTTGATGGCCATGGTGTTAGGTGTAGCATTGTCCAGACCATCTGGAATGTAAAAGACTTTTAAGTCATAGATAAAAGTTGACCCGTCTTCGGCGTTCACAGTGATTGGTTCAAAGTTCCGACTCAATTTTAATTTTGAAATTCCGGAAAACAGCGAATCCTTATCTTCTGAATTGGCATAAGCCTGGGGAGGTAATGTGAAAGTAGGCAATATTGAATCCAGGCTGGCATATTCCGGCATATATGCAACGATCGAATCGGTAAACACTTCCGCATCAGCTGTTTGATTTTCAACATCGAAAGAATAAAAGATCTTCTCTGTATTGACATTTTCGAGCCATCCCACCTCATTGGATTCGGATAACGCATAAAGTATATCAAGATCACCATCATTATCAAGATCACCATACCTCCATGTCCAAATGCCATCGAACATACCATTTTTAAAGAATGCCTCTTCCGGGTCCTGCGTTGAAAACGTTTCATCAATAAATGCTTTTATAAGAGCACTTCTGAAGTTGACATTACCAAGGCCCATCAAATCAAGGGTGCCATTGCCATCAATATCAGCAAACAATTCCGGGGTAAAGTTTAGGTCATTTATTACACCTCTTTCAGCATAAGCAGTTGAAGCGTCTCCATACCATTCAAATGTATTTCCACCTACAAAAATATGCTCCTGATGGCCATCAAAATCAAAATCTGCTGAACCTCTGTATTGACCGGAAACCATTGGTAGAGTGTCTCCAAAGGATAGATTACCTGAACCATCATTTATAAGTTCGCGATAATGACTTGTATTAAACGATCCCAGGATATAATCTAAGTCTCCGTCAGCATCCAAATCCACTCCCGGATGTTCAAATCCTGCATTATAGATAAACCAATCAGAGCTGTTAAACTGAGTGTACGCCTCGTCAAACGAAGGATAGTTTCCGGCCCCATCATTGCTCATAATCAGACCAACGCCATAATCCAAGTATCCATTGTTGTTAAGATCGGCGAGTTTAGGATAGAGCGTTCCTTCAAAACTGAAACTCTCAAACTCAAAGTCTCCCAAATTTTTAAACCCAAAATTGCTGACTGAAGGCATGATGTCAAGCAAACCATTTCTATCAATATCTCCTACGCTAAAGTTCTCCAAATCGAATTGCAGGTTGGAAGCAATTACTTCCTTGACGTAATTACCTTCAAGGTTTTTATAGACCACTATTTCATTTTGGCTTCCGAACCCTACAATAAGATCCAAATCCCCGTCATTATCCAAATCTGCAGGTGTAGCAATCCTCGGACTTTCTGCATTGGCATCAATCACATGAGACAGAAATGTGCCGTCAACTTGATCTGATCTGATCAAGGTAAAATTGGTGTAAGGCAATGAAGCACCATTTTCAGTGGTTACGGTCAATGTATGAACCCCCCAATTCGTCTCGTTTACCGAAGGTATCTCAATTCTCAATAAGTTTTCTGAACTCGCCAGGACAGTGGCCTGATCTTCTCCAATCATCACTATGTTGTCCGCGGGAGTTGTACTAAAACCGGTACCATAAACCAATACCTGAGCACCTCCAATGGCATGATCTGGTTCGATTTTGGTGACGGCAAGCCAGGGCTTTATGTTCACTGTCCAGTCCCTGGTACTGTCATTATCCGCCCTCACGGTGTATACCAGCCCACCAGTAAAATCATTTGGTGTTACCCCGGACTCTTGAGCAACAGATGACACGGTGGCAATGGCTCCATATGACAATGAGAAGTTCGGAACAATATTGGTAAGGTCTGTACCTGTTTCTACCCGAACTGTGATGGTTGCACTGGCTGTATCAATGATGGCTGCACTTAATTCACCGTCGACACTAAATGATTGAAAATCATTTCCAGCATAACGATGCTCATGAAATAAAAGGTATGCAAATGTACTTTGACCCAGAAAGGTAAACAGATCCAGGTCTCCATCCCCGTCCACATCTACCAGTGTAGCGTCAGATGGGGTAAAACCCGGTAAAAACTCTTCGCTCAAAAGCTTCTCCTCTCCCAGTGGATGGGAAAACCAGGAGTAATAGTTGATATCAGCTATTATATCTTCATAGCCATCCTGGTTAAAATCGCCCACCGCCAACGGCATGGTCTTAAAATCGCTGGTTAGATTGATATCATCAACGGCTTTAAACAGTAGGTTAGGGTCGCCAAGGTTTTCAAAAAGTTCGATTTTTTCTTCATTTTTAACATTGACCAATAGGTCCAGGTCTCCGTCCTTGTCATGATCATAAGCAAACAATCGATTGGGGTTGTTGATCCCCTGCTCGATGAGATGAAAGGTAAAAGTTGAATCACGATTGTTTTCCAACCACCACAATCTGTCTGCATCTCCAACCGCAACAGCTATATCCATCCAACCGTCCCCATCATAATCTGCCGCCTTCACATCCGTACACTCTAAGGTCAGTGTATAGGGTACTGATGTGCCGTCAACAGGTACATCTATGTTGCCATTCCATGCCGCATAAGTAAATGAACCTGTACCGTCATTGTATGACACCTGCATGGGACTGCCCACCAGCAAATCGAGATACCCATCCATGTTCATGTCCGCAAGCTCAAGTGCGCCACGTTGTGTGAAATCCGGGCCTCCATAAGGCGATTCCGTGACGGTAAAAGTACCGTCACCATCGTTCATATACGTATGTACTTTATGAAGAAGTGACGAGCCATATGGTGTATCAAACATACCAAAACCGGTGGTGACAAAATCCATCCGGCCGTCGTTGTTGAGATCGCCAGCTTTCAGAATGTGCGATACATCTTCCCAGGCAGCAGGTTCTGTATACGTTTGGAGAACGGCTTCATCAGTATAATTACCTGCACCATCATTGGACATCCAGGCCACAAACTCGGGTGTTTGGTAGACGATATCAAAATCACCATCATTATCCAGATCTATCGGTTCGACCTGATAATGGTACCCCGGATATTCACCGGGAATTGATTTCACCAGATTGTAAGGTTCCAGTGTCCTGGGCTCGTTGGGCTGTTGATCCAAGACCGTGAAATTGGTATGGTTTTGACTACCGCCACTGGCATTGGTCACGACCACCTGCGTGGGACCCACTGCCATATCTGGTACTGTCACTGTCAATACATTTTCTGTAGCAGCAGTGACAACCGCAGGCACATTTCCGAAAGTCACATTATTGTTCTCTGGCAGTGAGTCAAAGTAATTACCATAGATTTTGATAGAATCGCCGGGGATAGCTGAGGATTTACTTAGTTCGATGGTTTTACTGGCGGTAACAGCTACTACTTTCCAATCCTTGATGAAATAGCCGTTTTCTGAGGTTACCGAGTATATAAGGGTGTCTGAAAAATCATTGATGGTTTCACCAGAGACTTGAGGTGTAGCACCAATTTTGGCAGTTGCACCACTAGATAATTCAAAGGATGCCACAATATTGGACAAAGAGGATACGTCATTAACATATATCTCAATTAGCGAATCTTCTCTACTAATGATTTCCTGACCGATGACCTCTGGAATGCTAAAATTAATTATCTCAGGAAAAATGTTCTTTTTAGATATTAGTATGTTATCAAAAGCAATTGAATCTCCAATTGTTGGTTCTTCTCGATTGTTATAGGTAATTCTGAATTTGATAAAACTGCTTCCACTATAATCATTCCCTTGGTAGTCCTGAAGAGAAATACTTGATTTTATCCATTTATCATTTAATTCATCTGTAAAAGAGTTAAAATTTATCGGTCCTTGACCTTCTGGAGCTTGAAATGAATCCCAGTACCAATTAGTTTTATAATCCCAACAATCATCGCTGGGTGGCGGCTGTGAAAAATCGTCCCAAGGGATACCACAGACAGTATTGTCATTTCCATCTGTTCCCAGCATCACCCAATTTGAATTATCCAATGTATACTCCACTGAGTAATCAACCCAACCTTCTGCATTGACGAAATGTCCAAAATTGAAGAAATACTGTTCACTGTTTTCAGCAAAATTAAAAGTGGGTGAAGTGAAAATGGACGTTGACTCAACCCCATCTTCTTTAATTAACCAAAACTTGCCACCACCGCTAAGATCATCGTTGATAGCATGAGTAGGATCAGGAGCCGTCCAATTCCACTCCGCATCTCCAGCCCACCCCCCATCATCATTATCAAAATCTTCGAAATAAGCCGTGCCATGATCAGTGCGGCCATTGATGAGCTTGAAGTTGTCTATACCAACACCTTCCCTGGTTTCCTGATTGTCCGAAGCAAAGTAAAATCGAAACCTGACATCCGATTTATTATCTAAAGAATCCGGCAATTCATGCTCAGCTAATATCCAGCCTCCTGAACCGAATTCGTCACTTCCTGTCCAGCCAATACTATCCAGCGCCTCTATCGAATTTGAATTGTACCAAAGTGTCCCGGTTACAGAGCTTCCTATCGGTCCCCATACCGTACCTCCATCTGTAGAAACTTCCAATAACAATCCATCGAAATTAGATTCCATCTCACCCCATAGTTTGAAGCTGACAAAAGCGGGTGTCAATCCTGTAAAATCATAAGATGGACTCATTACCCAGCTGGCCTCATCATTGTTGTAATCGCCAGTCAGGTTGGTCACCCAGGCTTGAGATCCGGTTGCAGCTGTATCGATGACAGATCCATCTGGATCGCCTAGGGCCCAACTATTGTTAGTTCCTCCACTGGTCCAGTCATTGGCACCACCTTCCCATGATTCAAAATCAATCACTTCTTCGGTATAGATCTGGGCACTGGTTTTACCCGCCACCAAAACAATGATAAGGAGTAGTATTAATTTGATGTATATGCGCGTCATTATCAGTTACAGTCAGGGGTTGCACATGGTAAATCAGGGATCCGATCTGGTTCGACATTGCCACCTGTATTGGACCCTAGTCGGTCAATCAATAAATACAGCACACCGGCAGCCAACCCACCAATGGATGATGGCACGTAAAGTGGTACCCGTCTTGTTACATCAAATGGAGGGGTGATCACTATGTCTTCTTTGTTGTTTTGATCGGTAATCTTCAGGGTATAGCCCTTGCCCGGCTTTACATCTTTGGGTAAGACAAACTCATATTCCCCCACATTCGCAATATTGGTGAAAGTATGGACCCGTTCACTTTTGGCATTGTACAAGTCCCAGGTAAGGACGTTGCTACCCCGGCCAGCTGCCCAGGTCAGTGTGTAGGGTCGATCTCGTTTCATTTTACTCACATCCTCAAAGTCATTAAGCGTCACAAACGGGATGTAGAGTTTACCTTTTAGTTCTATCGCTACATCTCCTTTGAAATCAGCTCCCAGCTCCTGTCTGGCATGCCAGATCGCTTTTTTATTACCTCCAACAGAGATATCTACGCCTATGTCTCCTTCCACCATTTCCATCGGCAGGATGTAATTGTCATTGGATGAGTACAGACTTAATTGATATTTATGAGTGATATCATTGTCCAATAGGTCGTAGGTGATATGAACATCTTCCCCTACCAACGCTATTTCCTTGATCATAAGATCCTGGGCGGGTAGGCATAAAACATTGACGAATAAGAGTAGAAAGCCTATGACTCGGCCGAGTAGTTGGGGTGGTGACATGATAGAGAAAAATTAGTTGGTTTGCACAACAATTTATTGATTATAAATAATAATTCAAAAGCGTTTGATCTGGAGAAATACAACTTCCTTAGTTAGCACATAACGTATTTGATTCGCTGTTTTATTCAATGTGTCACAAGTACATTAAATCTGACCAGCGCGATGAGGTTGTCAATGAAATAAAATGTAAGTATTTTGGTTATTAATTAGCCTAACTTTAGACCCATATGAACAGCGTCAAAACAACAGCTTTATTAATCGTGCTACTACTTTTAGTTCAAGTAGGTCTGGCACAAGAAACTTATTACGTGCTCCATGTAAATGGGCAAGTAAGCACCGCAGCATCAGTCCTCAAGCCAAAAGACAAGGTCCTGACCACTGACCTTTTGCAGTTTTCAAGTGAGTCTGCCTTTGCTGTAGTATTTAGCAGTACAGCGGGGCGCAAGATTGTTCGACCTGTTAACAAGTCTACCGAAACTCAATCTGAGCTGGCTTACTTTTTAAATGAAAATCTTTTTCCCGTTCAAAATCAACTAAGTACTCGTGGAGGCGATGCGCTGCGCTCATTTAATGATGTGAAGGATTACTTTGCTACTCCAGTGTTGGTTGTGGATCAACTGTCACTGACCATCAACACGGAAGCATTGGGCATCAATGAAAACAATGTCTTTTCGATCACCGCCAATGAAGCAGAAGCACTTGGCTCTTATGTCGAAGACCAGTGGATTGTTTCCCTGGATGAACTAGCGGCTATCGATGGACATTCTCAGGTGCTCAACTTCAAGGATGCATCCTTCGGCAGTCAGATGCCGATTTGTGACATCAATCTGATTCTCAAAACCAGCGAAGAGTTGAAAGAGGAGTTATCCTTCTACCGATCTCTCACCAATACCGTTTTTGACGAAGCGTCTCTCAAAGATCACCTGGAAACCATCTATGGGAGATTTGACCCTGATCTACTCAAGCAACTGCTCGAATGAAGTTGCAATTGCTTAAGAAATGGAAGCATTTCTTTTACATCGCGCATGCTGTAATCTTATTGATTGTTACGCTGTTTCTTCAGCAATTGCTATTTCTATACAAAGATGAAGCGTCTGTCATTCAGGTGTCGACCTTCGCTAAAATGTTGTTGTCGGGGGACAACAAGCCTGATCCCGCTTCTTTCCTGTTTATCAACACCTCGTTTGACAATGCGCTCGTAACTGTTTTTGACGAGACTGGCTTTATTCCCCTGGGCAATCAACCCATCACCGATCGTGAAAAGTTGGTCGAACTGATGGAGACGATCCATCAAAATCCGCAGCACAAATTCCTCATCCTGGACGTTTTCATCGAACAAACAACGCCAGCGGATGAAAAGCTCGAACGGCTGCTCAACGAAACACCCCGAACTATCGCAGGTCATTTCATTGATGAGCAATATCAACCCATCCAACCCTCAATCGATATTCCAACAGGTGCGGTAACAGTGCGAGTACTCAATGATGAGTTCACAAAATACAAATTATCCTATAGCGATTCTGTTCTCACGCTCCCTTTGAAGGTTTTCCTTGATGAGACAAACAGCACATACAAGCATGGTGAGGTAGTCAGTTGGATTGATGGGGTGCCGCTGCTCAACACTTTCTTCCTAAACTTTCGTGTTAACACCTATGACTTGAAGATTGACAAGAGTTATCCGCTCATCAATCTTGGCGAACTGCTAATGTTGGGCCCTGAGAATATTGCAGAGCTCACCAATGATCGATTAGTTGTGATCGGTGATTTTGAGGCCAACGACAACATTGAAACACTCTTTGGAAGCATCCCTGGTCCATTGCTGCTAACTAATGTGGTATTGGCATTGGAGCAGATGGACATGAAAATCAGTCTACCCTATTTACTTTTCCTGCTGTTATGCTTCTATTTCCTGAGCAGTATCGTATTCAACCCTAATGATGTGGTGGGACAAATCATTCATAAAATCCGTATTGGAGAACTCCTTCAAAATTTCATCAAGGGCATGAGCTTGATCATCCTGCTGTCAATTATCTCCATTCTTTCATTCCTCATATTCCACATTCATGTCAATATCATGATCATGTCCATCTACCTCTATGCGGTGGATTACCTTATCATCAGAATAGATAAAGGGGATAACAACTAACTAAGACTTCCTGCATCATCATTCCACTCAAATACTTTAGATTTGTTGCTCACACCCTCCTTTTTTTTATTCTAACCTTTGAGTAAATGGACTTATTGGATTTTTTACCTTCAGACCGATTTGAAGGAACATTGATTGGACGCGTGTGGACTACAAATACAATTCCCGGTCCGAGCCCGGTGCTGGTCACAGCAGATGGGGTGTTTGACCTCAGTCATATCGCACCTACCACTTCAGCACTGCTCAATTTACCTGATCTCCTTGATCAAATAAACCTGGATGATTGTGCTAATCTGGGTAGTTACGAGACAATAGCAAAAAACTCATTTGTCAATCACAAAGACATTAACAAACCCTTCTTCCTCTCTCCATTTGATCTTCAGTCTGTTAAGGCTTGTGGTGTCACGTTTGTAGTGAGCATGATCGAAAGGGTGATTGAAGAGCGAGCCGGAGGTGATGCGTCCAAGGCTGTAGCGATAAGAAAAAAAATCAATGAAGCCATCGGTGGCAGCATTAATAGTATTGTGCCAGGTTCTAAAGCATCTGATGATCTGCGCGAGATGCTCCAGAAAGAAGGGATGTGGTCTCAATACCTGGAGGTTGGCATTGGTCCGTATGCGGAGGTTTTCACCAAGTCCCAACCCATGTCTACTGTTGGCCAGGGGGATTACATTGGGATTCTTCCTATCTCGAAATGGAACAATCCTGAACCCGAAATAGTCATGGCCGTCAATCATACTGGGGAAGCGATTGGGGCCACCCTGGGCAATGATGTCAACCTGAGGGATATTGAAGGGAGAAGCGCATTATTACTTGGCAAGGCTAAAGACAACAATGCTTCTTGCTCCATCGGGCCTTTTATCAGGCTTTTTGATGACACATTTTCGATCGAAGATGTGCGCAACGCTGAAGTGCGTGTATCCGTCAAAGGACAGGATGGCTTTGTACTGGAAGACAAGAGTGACATGACCCAGATTAGTCGTGATGTGCTCGATCTGGTCAATCAAACTTACAGTGAGCACCATCAGTACCCTGACGGATTTGCACTGTTTACAGGCACATTATTTGCGCCTACTAAAGATCGCGATGGTGAAGGGATGGGATTCACCCATAAAAAGGGTGATGTCGTAACCATTTCATCCGATAAGCTAGGTAAACTTCAAAACGAAGTAGTGTTTACGCATGAAGCTCCACAATGGGAGTTTGGTCTAGGTGCGTTGATGCAAAATCTGGCGGAAAGGGGATTGCTTACATAAATACTATTTCAGCAAATCAAATAGCATGGAATACTTGATGGTGAATGAACGATTGCGAATTGATCCATCACCTTCTCGTAGCTCATTGTAAACAACAAATAGCCCTGTATTGGCTTGCTGAAGGATGCTGAATCTGATATTGGATAGCCAAAGTTCAGCAACACTGTTGTATTGTATCAAACTCTGCACCAGTATCCTCGGCGTAAAGGAATAAGACAATCTGCTCTTGAAGATATTGGTTGCGAAATCTCCCTGATCAAGTGAAACATCATTCCGCTGATAGGCAAATTGTGTATTGAACTTGTCGCCTACCCGGATACCAAGCACACCGCTATTGGCTGATCTATTCCCTCCAAAAAAACCACCAATGACGTGTCTTGTCGAAAGATTGACAGGTTTGGATTGGTTGGTGATGAAGACGATTTGGGCTTCCTGGTGATTGTAAATGTCTTCAGGAACGAAGATGCCATCTGATATTTCGAACGCCACCTGATTCCCCATTTCATCCAATGGATAATAAACCCCTTCGGTGGTGAAATTCATGCCCGTATGCACTTCATAACCATTACTCCATTCCCAGTGATTGTCAACATGAAGCCTTCCCGAAACTTGTCGCCCATCAAAGTCCCAATACCCCTGGTATGACACATGAGGTCTCAACTCCAGCACGCCCAGGAAATTCTCGGGTCTTATTTGCTTTAATATGAGAAACTCTGGCTTCCGAAAGGCGCCTCTTCCCAGAAAACCTGCCTCTGGATTAAAGCCTTCCTGCACTTCAGTATAACCTGATGTTAGATTGAGCCCATTCCACTGATAACTGGCTTTCAGTTGATACGCATTGTCCTGGCTGTCAATCTCCGGAGATTGACTTTTCGCATAAAATCCCTGGATCTGCGCTTTCTTACCAAAACCTATTTTGGTATCTCCCGCAAAAACCCGATTGTAATCATTGGTAGGATCCCCAATGGTACCTTTACTGATATAGGCAGCTCCGACAGTTGATCGGGCTGCTAGCTGATGATTGACTCTTGCTACATTAAAGCTATTCGCCTTGTAGTCCTCATTTTCAGCAGTCTCTGTGAACATAGATAGCACACCAATGTTGGTTTGATCTACACGACCTGAAAGCCTCGCACCTCCAATGATTGGTATCACTTCCCCTGTACTATTTAGGCCTATACGACGACTAAAAAACAAATCCACCTCACCAGGACTTCCAACACTAAACAAGCCCGCATTCTCAAGGAAAAACGGGCGTTTCTCAGGGAAGAATAAATTGAACCTATCCAGGTTGACCTGTTGATCATCTACTTCCACTTGTGCAAAATCGGTATTGTAGGTCAAATCCAGGGTCACACTTGGTGTAACACTGTATTTCACATCCACACCCGCATCCAATCGATCATTCTTGGTCACAGGTTCAGTATCATAGATACGATTGGCTTGTCCCAATCCATAGGGAATCACTTTCAGGTTTCCCGGGCTCTTCAAACTAAGCCCTTCAATATCTCCAGCCAGGGAAAGTCGCTTTAAATCAAACTGAATCGGTAAGGGTGCCCAGTACGCCAATTCGTTTCGTTTTCGGATGATCCGCTGGAAATTCGCACCCCATGTTACGTCATCTCCGGTCTTAAAACGAATGGTTTTCAGAGGGATGGCAAACTCAGCACTCCATCCGTAATCTCCTACGTCTGTTTTGACGGTCCAGGAACCATCCCAGTTAAGGTTGAACCCTCCAATCACACCTCCCTGCTGACGGTTTTGATTGAAGTTTCCCTGTCCTTCATTGTCTACTTGCGCATCGTACTCGATACCAATCGAGTTGGTCCCAAATACAAATCCATTCTGCTGGTCATGGTAAGTATCTAGAATAAAAAGAAACGCATCTGTATCATCCAGATTCGCATCTCTTCTTGCATCGGAAACCACCAGCTTTTCAGGCTCACTATCATAGCAAATGACAGACAAGTAAAAAGTGGTCGGGGTATAGGCCAGTCGAATTTCTGTTTTCTCAGACACCTTCTGCCCCACATCGGGACGGATTTGTACCAAGTCTGTGATGGGCGCAATTGCATCCCAAACGGGATCATCAATAACCTGTCCGTCAATGGTTGGTTCCTGCTCAATTTGCGTCGCAGAGGTGACAGGTCTTTCCGAAAGGATGGTACCATTCTGGGAATAAGCAAACCCCCAAACCAATATTATCAAAATACTCAGATACCCCCTCATATTGCAGGCTAAAATTAGAAATACGACAAAGTAAGCCCTGGATCATTGGCTGGTAAAATGATTTTACTTAGACGGTGTTATTCCTTTTGACTCAATCCAATCTTCATGCTCCTATTTCAATAAGTCAAACTACTAACCCCTGATTTAAAGGCCGTCATTCTTCAGGAGAAGCATGCAGCAATTCCAATCCGGTCGACGATCGAGGTTTAAACCCCGTCCAGTCCTCATCATTGGAGTTTTCATTAATATCCAGGTATTTCTCTAAATCCTCCTTCTTCAGATGAATGCCCAAAAAGGCCGTGACAAAATGCTGATTGATGTTATTCATCCTTTCTTCGCTCCATGCTGGGTCTGCATATCGATAGTATTCATCAAAATGAAGCCCCGGCTGCAATGATTCAGCTGGTGGTGGATTTGGCGCAACATTGTGACGGGCATTTTGATAAGTGAGCAAGTATCGATCGGAGTTGATCGCTCCATCATAAATAGCTTTGATTCCCTTCTCATAACCTGAAACATCATCCTGACTCCCAGCTACAAAAAATGTCGGCACCTTCAATCCTTTCAGTCCTTCAGCATCCCAAACTCCACGTTCCATTCCCCAGGGAGCGAAGGCAACTACGGCTTTTATGCGATCATCGTAAGAAGCTATAAAATCAGGATGGTTGGTTGTGCGGACATCCAGGGATTTACTACCTCCTGAAAAGTTAGTAAACAAGGTCGCCGCAGCTTGACTGTATCCCGCCCCAGCGGCATTTAGTGCCCCGTATCCTCCCATTGAATAACCAACCAGTGCTGTGTTATTTGAATCTACGATTTCGGATAAAAAACTTCCGCTCCCTGATTTACCTAATTCTTCAATCTGGTTCAAAATGAACAAATCATCCTTGGCACGATTGAGTAGCGTGCTTGGGAAGCCTTTGGCATCCAAAAAAGTTGATTCCATATGATCTATTGATACAACCACATATCCCTTGGATGCCAGGTTTTCTGTTAGATAAGTGAATAGCAATCTTGATCCGGTATACCCATGCGAAACGATAACCAATGGAAACGGATCGTTATTCTGAAGTGGTGCGGCATCCCGACTTGCCCTACCTAAAAAGGTAAATGGAATGATTGGTCGTTCTGGATTGTTGAACTGCCCCATCACCTCATCATATTTCACAATTTCTTTTTGTCCTGCCTCTAGCATCGCGGGATACCAGATTTCAACCTTTAGTGAACGGTCATATACAGGATCTACTCCGTCAACAGAATTCAGTACATCCACCTGATCCTTGTTAATAAAAGTGAGCGTTTGGACCCCTACTTTATAATCCCCTCTCTGTGCAAGTTCTGGAGCATCAGGTAATGCATCTCCATATAGAAAGGAATTCTCTGCCTTTTGAGCAATCGCCATATCACATTCGATTAGGAGTGTAATGCAACAGGCAATCGCTAATAATTTTGCTTGGGTCATTTTCATGAAATCAATTTATCTAAAAAAGATCAAACACTGATGGGAACGTGAAATGAGTACCAAAATGTTAATTCACACCTTTAGGATTGACGCTCTACATCAATTAATATTCTCACTGATGGCATGCAGAAAACTGAACCAGAGCGTTTAGCAGATAGTGCTAGCATACAGACAATAAGGGTAAAATAAAATGGGCGTAAATTGTAAGTAGGTGCATTCAAATGCCAAAAACATCACATTCAATTCGTTCTTTTTAATTAAAACAATGAAACAAAGTTTAACATACTATGTCACCCTTTTGGTCATTAAACTGAAAGGGATCAAAAGAAACTTTAGTAGTGACCCCATAGACTTCAAGAAAATCAGGAAGGAAGACGTCCACAAGCCAGTTGGTAGTTTTTTCAAGAAGAATATTTTACAAACTTTTAAAATTTCGGACTCCCTGATTACAGAAATAGGTTTAAGTAAAAACGCTGATAACCTATTGGTTTTTATTCATGGGGGTGCTTTTATCTCTGGCCCTTCAAAGCATCATTGGGATGTTGCGAAAGAGATAGTGGAGCAAACGAATCATAAAGTTTGGTTGTGTAATTACCCAAAAGCCCCTGAAAATCAAATAAAGGAAATATCCGAGAATATAGACGCAATATATGATGCTGCACTAAAGAATTATCAGGCGCGCAATATTTCAATTATTGGTGATTCGGTTGGTGGTACTTTAGCGAGTGCACTAGTTCAGCGTTTGATTATAAATAAAGTAGCATTACCTAAGAAAATAATGCTCGTTTCCCCTGTCATGGACGCAACTATGTCTAACCCGAAAATTGAAAATACGGAAAAGTCAGATCCAATGCTTTCGAAAACAGGAGTCCTAAGCTCAAATAAAATGTGTGCCGGGAATCATGATTTGAAAGACCCTATAATTTCTCCTGTGTACGGAAATTTTGAAGGGTTCCCGAAAACAATTTTATTCATTGCCGAAAACGACATCATGTATCCAGACGAAAAGTTGGCAGAAAGCAAAATGAAGAAAGCCAATGTAGACATGGAAGTAATTGAAGGGAATAATATGCCACACATTTGGCCCTATTTGCCAGTAATGAAAGAGGCCAAAGTCGCCTTGAATCAAATAATCCAAATGTTAAACAACTAGCGACAACCGCATGCATAAATGACAATTACTACTTAACTGAGGTATAACAATTCAACTTTATCTATGTCGCTTAGTTTCATTTTAATCTTATTTATGCCTTCCAACCAATCGTTATACGCCTTATCTCCAGAGGTAGCAATAGGGCGTGAATCTAGTGAAACTACCCGATCTCCACAATAGTCATTATGAAGCGCTGTTCCGGAGTTCAAAGTCCCGAAAAAAGGAAAGCAAAGAAGCTAAAGAACTAAACCTGAGCAAGCTCTTACTATCTTTGAAAGGATGATAAGTTACCGAGTTTAACTTTTCTCGGACAGCCTAGCTTCACTTACATAACACAAAACCCATGAGTCAAAACGTTAACATGGCTGTCCTGATCGATGGTGACAATGTACCCTCTGCCAACATAAAAGAAATGATGGAAGAAATTGCCAAATACGGCAATCCAACGATAAAACGAATCTATGGTGACTGGACCAGGCCAGGACTGAATAAATGGAAGAATCTTTTGCTTGAAAACGCCATTACACCTATTCAGCAGTATGGCTATACCACTGGAAAAAACGCCACCGACTCTGCCATGATCATCGATGCGATGGACATCCTGTACAGCGACAAAGTGAATGGATTCTGTCTTGTTTCCAGTGATAGTGATTTCACAAAGTTGGCCACTCGGTTGAGAGAGGCAGGCATGCTGGTCATTGGTATCGGCGAAAAGAAAACGCCTAATCCTTTTATCGTGGCATGTGATAAGTTTATCTACATTGAAATTTTAAGGAATCAGACCTCCGACAAGATCGAAAAGAAAGCAAAGGACAAATCAGGAGTCGAAAAGATCCGTGACAGAGAGATTGGGCTGATAAAATCCTCCATTCGTGATCTGTCCGATGAAGATGGCTGGGCATTTTTGGGTGATGTAGGCAGCTTGATCCAAAAGAAGCAGCCCAATTTTGATGCTAGAAATTACGGATTTGAAAAATTAACTCCACTCATCCAGTCTATTGGACAATTTGAAATCGAGCAGAGAGAAACTACCAAGAGCCGAAACAAATTGATCTATGTGAAAAACAAGGAAAAAAATCACAATAAACGTACACATAATTAATCAGCCGAACGTTTCTCACTTGAATGATGGGTGGCTGTCTTTGTGTATCTTAATATGTATACAACAAAAAAGGGTTACGAAATTCTCATTCGTAACCCTTTGATTATCAGAGCCTCCTGTCGGATTCGAACCAACGACCCGCGCATTACAAGTGCGCTGCTCTGGCCAACTGAGCTAAGGAGGCTTATTCCATTGCTCTAAAGCGAGTGCAAATGTAATTGGAGCATTTATAATTACAAATGCGCCAATCGATTTTTTTAACTATTTCTTAATATTTTCAATTCCTGCTTTAATCGATTCAGCTCATCACTCGCATCCTCGATCTTTTGCTCAAATTCTTTCTTAAGTTTATCCGCAGTTTTAGAGCTAGCAAAGAACTCCAAATTAGTTTTCCACGTATTGACATCTCCTTCCAGTTCCTGGATTCTTCTACGCAATGAATGCTCTTGTCGATGTGCCTTTCGATCACCGTGCGGGCTGCTCTTGATTTGATTGACCCGAATATTCATTTTTATCTCTCGTTGCGTTTCCTCATCAAAACGACCCAATACGGCATCAACCACACCGTCAAATCTCTTTTGAATCTTCTTGATAGCATTTCTTGGAACAAAACCGACTTCAGCAAAGGCATCCACCAGATCGTACAGTGCATCCTGATCAACTTCATCTCCTTTACCCAAGGCATCTATCTTATCGCAGATCTCATGCTTTTGCGTGAGGTTGTCTTCAAACTGCTTCTGCTGCTCATTGTTTTGAGATCTTCGGTTGTTGAAGAACTGATCGCAGGCCTTCTTGAATTTATCATAGATCTCATTCTTCACCTTTTCAGGAACTGGTCCAATTTCTCGCCACTCACCTTGTAATTTTTTCAAAGCGTTAGCAGTTGCTTCCCAATCGGTGCTAGTCATAAGCTCCTCAGCCCTGGCAATCAATTCTTCTTTCTTCTTCTGATTGTCTTCTCGTTGCGATTCAAATCCCTTGAAGAAATTTGACTTGTTCGCAAAGAACTTCTTAAAGCTTCCCCAGAATAGTTTATTGACTTCCTTTGCCTTTTCCCTTGGCATTCCTCCTATGGCATCCCAGCGCTTCTGTACTTCCTGAATCTCCTTGGTTTTCTTATTCCATTCAGTTATCCTGTCACTGTTGAAGTCCACAAATGTTTGGACCTCCTTAGCCAAGGTCATTTTCTTTTCGAGATTATCCTGAAGTTCCTTTTTCAGATCCTCAACAAACCCCTTTCTTTTGGCATATATTTTATCAGAAGCTGCCTTGAATCGCAACCACAATTGCTCTTGTTCCTCTCTTGGGACCGGCCCGGCATGTTTGTATTCCTCATGCAACTCATTCAACTGCACAATGGCATCCTTCAAGTTATCAAGCGAATCCAATTGTTCTGCCTTCTCACAAAGAGTAGCCTTAATCTTAAGGTTCTTCTTACGGTCGAGCTCTTTTAATTCGAAATAAATGCTCCGAGCATCATAGTATCTATCCAGGAGTGCATTGTAATTGGCCCACAGCATTTTGTTTTGCCCGGGAGGAACAGGCCCTATATTTCTCCATTCCTCTTGAATATCTTTAATCGATTTGATACTAGAGGTAGATTCCTCTCCATCGACTAGCTCTCTTATCTTATCAAGTAGCTCTGTTTTTCTTTTTAGATTCTCATCTTTGGCCTTTTCCAGACCATTGAAATATTTGTTTCTTTTTTCTCTGAGTAGGTTGTAGTAATCATTAAACCTTACATCCTCTTCATTTCCTTTGAAGACAAAATCTTCTTCTACTGCTCCTTCTTCTTTTAAAAACTCTTCCAACGCAACTTGTCTCTCAGCGTTGAAAAGTTCGTCAAACCTGGGGCGAATTTGCTTTAAGATCCTATCGACCCTGCGCATATCCTCTTCATTCTTGATCTCAACAATGAAGTTTACCAGCTCCTCCTTTGTCGAATTTTCAAAATCCAACTCCTCTTCCTGATGGTCATCATGCTCTTCCTCCTCAGGATGATCCTCACCGGAAGCCTTAGACTCATCTGAAGCGTCATCAGCCATTTTATCATCGTCAGAAGACACTTCGGCTGCCACTTCGACCTCACCGATCTCATCAGTTTTTGAAATCTCCTCTTTTGATTCCTCACTTACTGAAGCAATTGTTTCTATTTCAGCACCATCTTCTAGCAAATCTTTCTCACTTACAGGCTCGGTTGGAGACTCTTTTACCTCCTCCTCGAGCTGCTCTTCTTTAGCTGCTTCGACCGGCTCAGACGATTCTTCCGTTACTACATTGTCCGATTCCTCATTGGGCGCAGTAAGCTTATCCTCAGATTGAACTTTAGGTTCATTTTCTTTACTTTCCTCAACACTATTTGTTAATTCAGCTTCTTGCTGAACAGTTTCCGGAATGGCTGGTACTTCCGGCTTTTGGTTGTCGTTTTCCATATCTTCTATCATACCTCTCTTAGAGAGGTTAAAATTAGCAATCCAAATCTAATTCAATCGTGGATCGATTGGATAGTTGGACATCACTTTAAATTTTCCACCCATTCTCTTAAGTACTTCTTTCCACAGGAGATCAGGATTTGTATTAAATAACAGTTGAGCGTCGGTTCCCTTGTATATAATCCAGGATTTTACTTTCAATTCTTCTTCAAGTTGACCTGGTGACCAGCCGGAATATCCGGCAAAAAATCTAAAATCATCGGGGTTAGCCTGTTGAGTATTGACCAATGACACCAATTCTGAAAACTCCCCTCCCCAATAAATATTCTTTACAATCTCCTTTCCAGAGTGATAATTGTGCGACGATTTATGGATGAAATGTAGCGTGTTTTGCTGTACTGGTCCCCCAACAAACAATTCAGCCTTAAAGGTATCAATCTCTTCCACTGCCTCTCCGAGACTCGTTTCAGATGGTTTATTAAGTACAAATCCAAAAGTCCCGTCATCATCATGTTCGCACAGCAACACAACTGTACGCTCAAAATTGGGATCAGGAAGATAAGGTTCTGAAATCAACAAATCCCCTCGCTGTGGCTCAACCCATTCATCTGATGAAAAATAATCCATTTAATGTAATGCCGCTTTAATTGGTAAATCTTTAACAACGTTCGCCTCGAAATCAGTCATTTCACCCAACCTACTATAGACGCTTTGTTCATCAAAATAGTTTAAAGCCATCCTAACGAATACTTCTCCATGTCGCGCCTCTGATGCCCAGAGTCGATGATAAAATTCTTTTAATTCCTCATCATCTAAATGTTCGTAGATCAATTTAAAGCGCTCCGCTCCTCTAGTTTCTACCAGGGATGCAAGCAACAACATATCCATAAATCGTTGTTCTCGCCCATGGCGACAACCTTTTAACAACTGATCGATGTAAATGTCTTTGGGAATAACATGGGTGAAAGAAACTCCTCTTGCTTCCATGATCGAATAAACATCTTTGAAATGTTCCAGTTCTTCAATGGAAATATCAATAAGTTCCTGAAGTATCTCTTTACGATCCGGATACTTAGCTACAAAACTGAGCGCCATGCCGGATGCTTTCCGCTCACAATTGGCATGATCTTGCAAAAAGGCATTAAAATCACCCAATACAGCATCTACCCATTCTTGAGGGCTGTCAACTTTAAGATCTATTCGATACTTCATTAATTTCGCCTTAGCTTATGTGGCAAAGAAAATAAATTAATAGTCGTCTATTGCACCCACGTTCAAAATTGACCTCATGAATTTAGCAGACATTAGAAACGAATACACACAAAAAGAGCTTAACATCAGAACAGTTGACCAATCTCCTTTTGAGCAGTTTCAAAAATGGTTCAATGAGTCAATCGAATCTAAGATTCTGGAACCAAATGGCATGATTCTAAGTACTGTATCCTCCGAGGGCTTTCCTTCACAGCGTACTGTGCTTTTAAAAGCATTTGACGAAAAGGGATTTGTGTTTTATACCAATTACAACAGCAAAAAAGCACAACACATTGAGCAAAGCCCAAAAGTCTCCATCATATTTCCATGGTACGATCTTGAGCGGCAAGTGATCATTACTGGTGTTGCTGAAAAAGTAAGCACGGCAGAATCAATAAAATATTTCACAAGTCGGCCAAGAGGTAGTCAACTAGGGGCATGGGTATCGCACCAGAGCAGCATAATTTCTTCAAGAAGCATACTTGAAACCAAGCTAGCAGAAATGAAGGCAAAATTCAAGGAAGGAAAAATTCCACTACCTGATTTTTGGGGAGGTTACAGAATTGCTCCCATCTCATTCGAATTCTGGCAGGGGCGAAAAAACAGGCTACACGATCGCATTTTTTATCAAAGAGAAAATGACAATTGGACAATTGGCCGATTGGCGCCATGAAGTCTCCTACATCAATTTACTTTCAGCGATACGCCTATCCAGATCTTGATCATGCGCCAATGAACAAGGACATGGACATGATCATTGTGATTCCTTGCTACAAAGAGCCAGACATTCTAACCTGCTTGAGATCAATTCACAATTGTTCATCCACATTAAAGTTTTGTGTGTTGGTTGTGATCAATGATCGTGAACATGACTCAACAGAAACTCGCGCTATGAGTCAAAAAACGCTTGATGACATTCATGCCAATTCAGAAGGATTCAATTTTCCCATTTTCACCAGACATGTAACATTACCAACAAAGAAAGCCGGGGTAGGATTAGCGCGCAAAATCGGAATGGATCAAGCAGCGCTCTGGTTTCATCAACTGGATAAAAATGGCATAATCGTGTGCTATGACGCAGATTGTGAATGCGATCATAACTACCTCGTCGAAATTGATCAATTCTATAAAAACCCAAAACACAAGGTTGGTATTGTCTCCTACGCTCATCCATTGGAGACTTCAGAAATCATCCAATATGAGTCGCATTTGCGATATCACATTGATGCCCAACATTGCGCCGGTTATCCGTATGCTTTTCAAACATTAGGGTCATGTATTACATTGCGTTCAGAGACGTACTGCAAATATGGAGGCATGAATACCCGCAAAGCAGGCGAGGATTTTTATTTCTTACACAAGCTTGCTCTTAGCGAAAAAATTGGCCGAATCACACAAGCCAGGGTTATTCCTTCTTCCAGGGTTTCTGATCGTGTTCCGTTCGGCACAGGCAGAGCCATTGGTTCCAGTACCTCGGAAAGTGAGCTCACAACTTACAATCCGGACATTTACGCTTGTTTGCAACAATGGATACCACATCTTCCTGCATACTTCAAAAATGATATACAAGCCCCTTCTCCCATTCAGGAATTTCTGACACGTGAAGCATTTGATGAAACCGTCCTATCACTCCGAAAAAAGAGCAATACAGCAACGACCTTCACGAAGCATATACATGCATGGCTGGATGGATTTCAATTAATGAAGCTGACCCATTACCTAAGAGATCAATTTTACCCTAATGTTCCAGTTTCCCTGGCACTAGGCTGGCTGAATGATAAACTCTGGAATATCCAGGGTTTTGATGAACTTGACCCACGGGGTAAACTCCAGGCTATTAGAACTTACGAGCACCAGCTGGACGTTAAAAGGACACAATAATCTAAGATCATATCACGAATTTCCCTATTCACGTCATAACAATTTGAGGCCTCTATTGTCCAAAATATCTTCGTGTCATATTTAACCAGCAATTGAACATGAAACATTTAACCCACCCCCTTTTTGTAGCTGTGCTCGTTGGAATGCTTGCTAGCTGCAGTCTTACAGAAGAAGAACTAAGAGAACAGCAGCTTCAGGAGATTTCCGATTGGACGTATGATACTTTCAAAGGGAAAAATTTTGATAAGTTGACAAGTGAAGAGCTCGCAACCGTCTTCACACTTACATTCCTGGACATGTCCAAGTCGATTAGTACTATTGCTGCGAATGACATGTACGCAGATCATTATGTTTCCTTAAATGAAGACTGGCAATTTAATGCGCGTGGCAATAGATTTCAGACCATGCTAAATAAGGATGGCATTAACGAAAGCACGTGTCTTAAGTATGTCCGCTACAAGGAAAATGACGGTGAGATTTTCTGGTGGCATCTTAGCCGCGACATGGCCAAATACTATAGCTATCATCATGGTGACTCATTTACCGACAATTCAATGACCTTGATCATCGAGCACCTGGAAGACATGGGATTTCAAGTTGGTACGGGTAAAGAAATTGAGGTGATGATGTATGAAGAAAATGCTTTTACCATTGCAGTGAATATCCCATTAATCTTGGCAAACGATCACTGGAATGGACAACAGGACGAATTGAAGCTTCAGATCAAAGACCGTCACGCTCCATTATTCGAACTAGATTAAATCATAAAGACTTTTGACACCAAGGAATTGTTTTTGGGTAAAGCCCTCAGCGTGCTTTACCCCAATTCTATGACCCCATTCTCTGGTTCTTGCCTCAATCATTTCCATAAAGTCAGGTTTTGATATATAGGTTTGAGGTCCATCATCTCCTGCCTGGTAAAATTGGGATTTGTAGGCGCTGATAGCAGCAAACTTGTCCTCTACGGCCTCTGAAATATCAACAAAGAAGTCAGGTTCCTGAGTAACACTCTGCACATAATGATACAGCTTCTTTGGTCTCCATGAAGACTGAAGCATATTTTCATCATCGTGAGTTTCAATTTTCGCCAGACCGGATTTAAAGACAGCCTGCTCAACCAATGCTGCAGCTCTTCCATGATCTGGGTGTCGATCATATGTAGCGTTCGCTAAAATAATTTCTGGTTGATACTTTCTGATTGCCTGAATCACTTTTAGTTGATGTTCTTCATCATTGATGAAGAAGGCATCTCTAAATCCAAGATTTTCTCGTGCACTCAACTTCATGATTCTTGCAGCGGCAGCTGCTTCTGATCTTCGATCCTCAACGGTACCGCGCGTTCCCATTTCCCCTTCAGTCAAGTCCACCACACCAACTTTTTTGCCGGTCCGTTGATGCATCATTAGCGTACCTGCACACGAAAGTTCCACATCGTCAGGATGAGCGCCAATTGCTAAAATATCAAGCTTAATCATTGAATGGTATTGATAAAAAAAGGTTGCCCATCAATTGAACAACCTTCCTAATTGTTTATTTAAATATTAAGCCAGAGACTCCTCTGCCAGCTCCAATTCTTTTTCTGCCAAAAACCGTTCCGCGTCCAATGCGCCCATGCAGCCACTGCCTGCTGCAGTAACAGCCTGACGATAATGCTTGTCCTGGGCATCACCAGTTGCAAATACACCCGGGATATTGGTCTTAGAGGTCCCAGGAACCGTCTGAATATATCCGCTATCATCGAGATTGAGATAGTCCTTGAAGATATCGGTATTGGGTTGATGGCCTATGGCTACAAAAAATCCATTGGCATCAATCACTCTTTTCTCTCCCGTCTTATTGTTAACAACCTTAACTCCCTCGACTTCTTCCTCACCGATCAATCCTTCCGTCTCAGTATTCCAAAGTATCTCAATGTTTTCGGCATTGAATACTCTTTGCTGCATAATTTTAGATGCTCTCATCTCATCCCTTCTAACCAGCATATAAACTTTTTTGGCAAGGTTAGATAGATAGGAAGCTTCTTCAGCAGCAGTATCTCCGGCACCAACAACGACAACATCCTGGCCTCTAAAGAAGAAACCATCGCATACAGCACAGGCAGAAACTCCTTTACCATTGAGGCGCTCCTCATCAGGAAGTCCGAGCCATTTTGCACTTGCTCCTGTCGAGATGATCACAGAATCCGCTTCGATCTCGGTTTTCTCATCTATAACAGCCTTATGAGGCCACCCTGAAAAGTCAACGCTAGTTACTAAACCATATCGTATATCTGCATCAAATCGTTCGGCTTGCTTCTGAAAGTCAGTCATCATCTGTGGTCCCATAACACCATCTGGATACCCGGGATAGTTCTCCACGTCATTGGTAATTGTCAGTTGACCACCTGGCTGCCCTCCTTGATACAATACTGGCTTAAGACCAGCTCTGGCAGCATATATTGCGGCGGTATAACCCGCAGGACCGGATCCAATAATTAAAACCTTAACTCTTTCAGTACTCATGATCGCCTAATATTTTTCAGTAACAACACAACGCGATTAATTTTAATTCAATTTCGTTGTGTCAAAAGTGCGACAAAGATAGAATTGTTGAGGCTATCCCAAATATGTTTTTAAAGATTTGCTACGTGAAGCATGTCTAAGCCTGCGAATGGCTTTTTCTTTGATTTGACGGACCCGCTCTCGAGTCAGGCTAAATTTCTCGCCTATTTCCTCAAGTGTAAATGCACTGTCACCGTCCAAACCAAAATAGAGTTTGATAACATCAGCTTCTCGTGAAGTCAAAGTTCCAAGTGCCCTTCCCACCTCTCTTTGGAGAGACTCGCTCAAAAGCATGTTGTCAGGTGTTAGTTCGGATTCATTTTCCAATACATCAAGCAAGCTGCTCTCCTCACCACTTGAAAATGGCGCATCTACTGATAAATGACGTCCCTGATGTTTCATGGTTTCAATTACCTCTGACACATCAATATCCAAATACTCCGAAATTTCATCTGGTGAAGGCTCTCGTTCGTAACGCTGCTCCAGTTCTGAAAAGGTTCTGGATATTTTATTAAGTGATCCAACCCTGTTTAATGGTAATCTCACAATTCTGGCTTGCTCTGCTAACGCCTGCAAAATAGATTGCCTAATCCACCAGACGGCATATGAGATAAACTTGAACCCCCTGGTTTCATCAAATCGTTGAGCTGCTTTGATCAATCCAAGATTGCCTTCATTGATTAAATCCCCTAAAGTAAGTCCTTGATTTTGGTACTGTTTGGCCACCGAAACTACAAACCTGAGATTTGCCTTTGTGAGTTTCTCCAGGGCAATACCATCCCCATCTCGTATTTTTTTTGCCAACTCGACTTCCTCATCAGGAGAAATAAGAGCGACACGGGCAATTTCCTGCAGATACTTATCAAGAGACGCACTCTCTCGATTGGTTATCTGCTTACTAATTTTTAGTTGTCTCATGCGGTGATTTATATACGTAGTGTGCACATTGGCACACTACGATCACCACTAAATTTAGTCAGCTTTGTTTTCTTTATCAGGCTTAGGTAGCAAAACTTTTCTAGAAAGTCTGAATTTACCGGTTTTCTTATCAATCTCTACCAACTTCACTTTCACCTCTTCTCCGACTTCCATTACTCCGTCCATCTTCTCTACTCGCTCCCACTTGATCTCTGAAATATGAAGCAATCCATCCTTACCTGGCATGAATTCGATGAATGCACCAAATGGCATGATCGACTTCACTTTTCCTTCATAGACTTCACCAACTTCAGGAATCGCAACGATTCCTTTGATCCAGTTGTGAGCTTTATCAAGCACTTCCTTGTTAACCGCAAAGATGTTAACCAAACCACCCTTATCAGTTTCTTCGATTACCACAGTAGCACCGGTCTCACGCTGAATCTCCTGAACAACTTTTCCTCCAGGTCCGATTACAGCACCAATCTGATCTCTCTCGATTTCCATAGAAATCAATCGAGGAGCATTTGGCTTCACTTCATCTCTAGGAGCTTGAATTGTTTCATTGAGTTTATCAAGGATATGCAGACGTCCTCTTTTTGCCTGATCCAATGCTTCGGCAAGTACGTCATATGAAAGACCATCTACCTTGATATCCATCTGACAAGCAGTAATACCATCCTTGGTTCCGGTTACTTTGAAGTCCATGTCACCGAGGTGATCTTCATCTCCCAGAATGTCAGAAAGGATTGAATAACGTGATCCGTCTTTTTCTGAGATCATGCCCATTGCAATACCAGAAACTGGCTTTTTAATAGGAATACCAGCATCCATAAGCGCCAATGTACCCGCACAAACAGTTGCCATAGATGACGAACCGTTTGATTCAAGGATATCAGAAACGATTCTGATTGTATATGGGCTATCTTCCGGAAGCATTGGCTTCAATGCTCTCATCGCCAGGTTACCATGACCAACTTCTCTTCTTCCAGGTCCTCTATTTGGTCTTACTTCACCAGTTGAAAAGCCCGGGAAATTGTAGTGCAGGATGAATTTATTAAAGCCTTTCTCCATAGCACTATCAATCATCTGCTCGTCAAGCTTAGACCCAAGGGTAACGGAAGTCAATGATTGCGTCTCGCCTCTTGTAAATATGGCAGATCCATGAGCACTAGGTAGGTAATCAATTTCACTCCATATAGGCCTGATTTCATCAAGATTTCTACCATCCAATCTCACGCTTGTATCCATGGTACAGTTTCTCACCGCATCCTTCTGTACATCGTGATAATATTTTCCGATTAGAAATGGATCATATTCGTGTTCTTCACCCAAAGACTCAACGAATTCATCTTTGATCGCGCCAAACTTTTCCTTTCGGATATCCTTGTTTGCAATCTTCTCGGCAGCCACAGCATAACACTTGTCGTAACAAGCATCCTTGATCATCTTCTCAAGTGCCTCGTCATTATTTTCATGACTGTATTCTCTTTTCTCAGATGAACCAACTTCATCTGCAAGCTCTTGTTGGGCAGCACATTGCACTTTGATGACATCATGAGCAGCTTTGATAGCTTCTAGCATATCAGACTCCTGCACTTCTCTGCATTCGCCCTCTACCATCATGATATTGTCTTTTGATCCAGCAACGATCAATTCCATTTCGCTTGTCTCGAGCTGCGCAATAGTTGGATTGACAACATATTCACCTTCAATTTTGGCTACTCTTACCTCAGAGATAGGCCCATTGAAAGGAATATCAGATACTGCGATAGCCGCTGATGCCGCCAATGCAGCGTAAGCATCAGGTTTAATGTTTTCATCAGCCGAGATCATACTGATCATCATCTGTGTGTCGGCATGGTAATCGTCTGGAAACAACGGTCGCAATGCTCTGTCAACCAATCGACAAATAAGTACCTCGTGATCCGATAGACGACCTTCTCTTTTTAGAAATCCACCAGGTATTTTACCTGCAGATGCGAATTTTTCCTGGTAGTCAACCGATAAGGGAAGAAAATCAACATTTTCCCCTGCTTCTTTTTTAGAAACGACTGTAGCAAGTAACATCATATTACCTACTTTAACTACTGCCGATCCATCGGCCTGCTTTGCTAGTTTTCCTGTTTCAATCGTTACTTGCGTGCCATCAGGCAGGGCAAATTCTTTTTGCTTAAATGAAGGAAGCATGATTTCCGTATATTAAAAATCTGAAAAATGAGTAGAGCAAAAAAAAGGGAATTCGGCATTCCCTTCTAAATTTCTTTACTTTCTTAAGTTGAGCTTTCCAATGATAGCTCTGTAACGCTCAATGTCGTTCTTGTACAAGTAGTCAAGCAACCTTCGTCTCTTTCCTACCAATTTGAGCAATCCTAAACGAGTAGAATGATCTTTCTTATTAACCTTTAGGTGCTCAGTTAAGTGATTAATTCTATGTGTGAATAAAGCAATTTGAGATTCTGGTGCTCCAGTATCTTGCTTTCCCTTACCAAAACCTTCGAATATCTCCGCTTTTTTCTCTGACGTCAAATACATCTTTACTAACTAATTCTGTTCGTTGTTATTAAGCCGCAAATTTAGAAATACTAAATCCCAAAACAAAGCTTATGTTTTTTTATTTGAACTGGACTTGAATTTGAATCGGTCAAACCAAACCAAATAAGCATCCATATCAAATAGCCTGGCATCAATTCGCGCTTGTCGAAGAAAAAACAGCCCGAATGGTAAAAGTACAATATCCGCGATCCAAACGGCAAATCCTCCATCCATCATGCCTGCTTTTGCCCATTTTTCACTGGTTATGGTCAACACATAATAGATGATGAAAAAGAAAATAGACACAATAACAGGGACACCCATCCCTCCTTTTTTGATGATTGAGCCTAGTGGTGCTCCTATCAGGAACATAACAATACAAGCAAAAGCCTGACTATACTTCTTAAATTTTTCAATCTTGTATCGTTCCTTTTCATAGGTAAGTGTCTTAAGTCTCACTTTCAAGCCTATCATATTTTGCTTGAAGTTCCGGGCCTGACTCAACGCATTTCTTGTGATCTGCGCCTTTTTTCTAGCCTTCGTGAAAGTATCGTTCACATCAGCCATCGTCACACTGTCAAGCCGCGTAGGAATAGCCCTATCCTTGAGACTCTCAATAACCATTTGTTTTTTTCGCTGATTGACCTGCTGAGGTAAAAAAGAAATCAGGTTCAGTTCAGGCAAAAAAGAGGCTCGTATCACTGCACTATCAGTCACGATTGTAGTATCTCCCTTTGCTTTTGGGTCCGAGGGATACAGGTCCTGTGCTTTCTCAACTACATGTTTAAAATGTCTTGTCAAGTAATCCTTAGAGCCTGTTACTGACAACTTTGTGATTTTAATCTGTTCTGCGGCCAGTGAATCAATGTCCTTGGTAAGCTCTGCTACATTTTTCATTTGACGATTGTTTCGGAAAAGCTCCTCCTTAGTTCGCTTCAGGTCAAATGATGAGAGGCTAAAAACCATGTCCAATCTCGAAAAGTAGGTTCTCTGGTAATTGTCAATCGCCCGCTCAGAATTGGGCTGTTCATCGTAATGAACACCATTGAACAACTCCCATTTTAGAAATTTATCATTGTAAAAAGTATAAATTCTACTAGAGTCCGCCAATATCACGGTCCGATTACCCCCTGCACTTCCTCTTCCACGTGTATGATCATAAATGATCACGTCCTTGAGCGTTTGATTGTCCCTTAATTTTGCTCCAGCCTTGATGCTGTAATTAGGAATACCATTATAAAAAACACCTGGTTTAATATCCAAAGCAGGCTTGGTATGTTTAATATCGTAAAGCAAACTATATGCCTTGAGGTTAGCCGATGGAACAATACGATCATTGAAATAAAAGGCACCAATGCTTAACAACACCACAAAAAAGAAGATCGGCTTAAGGGTCCTTGTCAAAGATATGCCGGCACTTTTAATGGCCGTAAGCTCAAAGTATTCACCGAGGTTGCCATAGGTCATGAGTGAGGAAACCAACACGCCCAGCGGCAATGCCACCTGCAGCATGTTAAGCGCAAAGTAAAACAGCAGTTCAGCAAAAACGGTGAAGCCCAAATCCTTGCCCACAAAGTCATCAAAATACTTCAGCATGTACTGCAACAACAAAATGAATGTTGCCACCGCTGTTGTCAGTATAAATGGACCAAAAAAAGATTTAAGAATTAATTTATCAAGCCGCCTCATTCTTCAATACCCTCAAGGAATGCAAATCTAGTTACTCAGTAAACGAAATGAAATCAAATTGAGTACGCAAGCGCCACTAATTCAAATTAGCCTCCTACAATTTCCTTTAAATCATGGATCAAACTAGCCCACAATTCATCCGCCTCTTCGGGATCCATGTCTGAATAGTCAGTAATTCTGATAAAGACCTCTTGTGTAAGTTCGTTCATATCCAATCTTACCTCAACATAATTGGGATCGTCATCATCCTCGCTTAAAAACTCAAACTTAACATGATGATTGGCCCTGCTTGAAACCATCTTGGCCCTATTCTCTTCACCATCCCAAACTATGGTAAATACTTTGTCCTCGTTAATGTTCACATCATCTGCAAACCACTGCGACAGTCCCGAAGCAGTGCTTATATATGGATAAAGCATTTTTTTGGATGCATTAATCTCATATTCTCCTATGAACTCATTTTTTTCCATGTCAGACAAAATTTAAAAATGAAAGGTAAAAAAAATAAAATCTCCATCATTCCGGTTCAAAGAATTCTTATACATTTGCAACTCTTTTTTGAGACCCACACTTGGCGAGGTAGCTCAGATGGTTAGAGCGTCGGATTCATAACCCGGAGGTCGGGGGTTCAACTCCCCCCCTCGCTACTACATTTCCAAACGCCCAATTGTCATAATATACTAAGAATTCCGTACAGATGTTGTCATAATTTTTCAACATTGAAAATTCCGACATATACACAATGGATGATTTCCGAAAAAGTATACAGCCTACTTCACTTATCCTACAATGTACGGCAAAACTTATTGCTGATTTTTGAACGATAACTCTTTTTAGCAGTAGATTTATTGTTAAATAATCTCAATATGAAACGACTATCGCTTTTATCAATTATTCTTTTAACAATCATTAGTGCGTGCAAAAATGACGATGAGTTAGAAGTCGATAATGCGCTAAAGCAAACATGGGTAGCAACTTATTTCAGCAAGTCGGGCTGTGATAATGAAAACAACAACTTTGAGGAAGACAAAGTCTGCGATGATGAGAACTGCCTGAAGCTTACCTTGAAAGCTGATAACACCTATGAAAGAAAGGAAGTCATCAATGGCGTTTCCAGGATAGAGACAGGTGATTGGATCATTGATGAAGAAGAAATTAGATTTTCTTTTGAAGAAGAAGAAGAGGTCTTCTACTCAAGAAGAACGTTTACTGTGACAGCAACCACATTGACATTGGAAACGCTGGTTGAGTCCACTTCTTGTCTGGAACTTACTGAGTATGTTGTGAGTTCCGACACCACCGGATCTTAATTCCATCAAAATGGATGAGCGTCAAATCCATGAATCAGGCTTGATATCAAAATATCAATCACTGATATCTCCCTTTGTGTATGGAGGTATTGATGGAAGTGTCACCACTTTCGCTGTAGTAGCAGGCGCAGCGGGTGCGCATTTAGACAGCTCTGTTGTGATCATTCTGGGATGCGCTAATCTAATCGCGGATGGTTTTGCCATGTCAGTTGGAAGTTACCTTTCAGCCAAAAGTGATATTGAACAATACCAGAAGCATAGAAAACTAGAGTACTGGGAGGTTGACAATTTACCCGACACAGAAAGACAGGAAGTCAGAGATATTTATGCTGCAAAAGGATTCGAAGGAGATCTGCTGGATAAAATTGTAGAAAAAATTACCTCGAACAAAGATCGATGGGTAGATGTCATGATGAAAGAAGAACTGGAAATGCTACCCTCAGATACCTCTCCTCTCAAAACAGGCTGGATCACTTTTGTTTCCTTTATTGTGCTTGGATTAGTTCCGTTGGCAGTCTATTTAATAGACCACATGTCTGCTCTGCACATTGATTTGTTTTTTGCATCATCAACGCTTACCGGATTATGCTTTGCGGGAATTGGCCTGTTAAAGAGCCTTGTCAATCAAACCTCCAAGCTTAGGAGCATTACCGAAACACTACTGCTTGGTGGAGCCGCCGCGACACTTTCCTATTATGTAGGTAACTATCTGGAACAACTCTTTACCTAAACAAAAATAACCAAGCAATAATACCTGGTCTTCATGTTGCTATCTACGCCTTATTTTTCGGACAATATCATGTCACATGATGTGCACGAACTGCTGATACACCTATATCCAACCATTACTTTTGCCTCTGTTTCAATTTCCTCCAGCGTACAATCGTTGCTTCCAGACGAACAATTACAAGAGGGTTCTCCCTCGATGGCATTGATGCGAGCAGCAGTTTCGGCGGGAACTTTAAGATAGCCCTTTGTGCCAAAAAGATTAACCAATACATTTTGAGTCGCTACTTCACCAATCTCCTGGTCACCCCACAAGTCCAAAATGAATTGATCAAGTTGCTCCTGAACTCCATCGACCTGGATCATCACATCCCAAGGTGCTGAGGTGAGGGTTTCCATACTTTCAAAATCTGGCTTGTCTATCAGTGAAATACCCTGATATAAGTCGATAAAGCCTGCTCCTTCTTTGATAAACTGTTCAGGATCGTCTCCACTCCATGAGCCTGTGCATGCAGCGGTTTCTCCTTTGGGACATGATGAGCACCCTACTTCTCCACCCATCGAAACAACATCACATCCAGAGGAGCAATCAGATGTGCAGGTATATGTACCTCCACCAGAGGACACAAACCTCCCATTTTGATTGAGCCCTATTCTCATTAAGCCTTCCCGGAAATGAAACTCCAACCGTCCTCCTGATTGGCTAAGTTTGGCGGTAGTTCCTTCTGGCGTTAAATATCCTCCAACGTCATACCCAGCAAAATCCTCTGGAATTTGAGTTTCAAATGAAATCAGTTCTTCCTTTTTAGGATCAGAATCCTTCTTACAGGCATAGCATGTTAATCCTATAGCAAAAATTAACAGGGGTATACGGAATTGAAAATTACTCATATCGTCATTCAGTTGTTTTTAAATATCCTTAAATATTTTAAAAAAAAAGACGAATTACAATACCCTAAATCAGGTAGTTATGACCGTTGATTTATGCAATCCCGGCACCATTCTCAGCATCATCAGCCGGCGTTACAGCTTTTAATCCGCCATCCGCATTTTCCGCGAACAATAACATCCCTTGCGACTCAACACCCATGATTTTTCTCGGTGCAAGATTTACCAGTACGGTTACTTTTGTACCAACCATCTCTTCTGCCTTGAAGTGTTTGGCAACACCACTTACAATCGTGCGCTTATCAATTCCAGTGTCTACGGTAAACTTCAACAACTTATTTGACTTAGGTACAGGCTCAGCAGTCAATATCTCACCTACCCTCAGGTCCATTTTCATGAAATCGTCATATGAGATGAGCTCCTTCTGCGGTGTAGCTTCTACTTCCTTTGCGGCATTCGCTGCTTTGCTGTCCATTAATTTCTGCACTTGTTTTTCAATTACTTCATCCTCAACCTTTTCAAACAACAAGGTTGGCTTTTCCAGCAATGTTCCTTCCTTTAGGTTATCTGAATTTCCTGCATGATTCCAATCTAAGTCTCCAAGATTGAGCATCTTTCTTAATTTTTCCTGTGTAAATGGCAGGAATGGTCCGGACAATAGCGACAATGAAGTAGCAATTTGGAGTCCGACATTCATGATGGTCGCAACGCGATCCACATCTGTTTTGATCAGCTTCCATGGTTCGGTATCAGCCAAATATTTGTTGCCCAACCTCGCTAGATCCATCAATACAGTGAGTGCCTCTCGGAATCGATAAGCATCCAACGATTGCTCTATTTTGCCTTTAAACTTTGCTAGTTCTGCAAGCGCTTCCTCATCAATAGTTTGATAACCATTAACCGCTGGCACCTTTCCTTCAAAATATTTATGGGTGAGCACCACAGCCCGATTGATGAAATTCCCAAAAATGGCAACTAATTCATTATTATTTCTAGCCTGAAAATCTTTCCATGTAAAGTCATTGTCCTTGGATTCAGGTGCATTTGCTGTTAGCACATAACGCAAGACATCCTGCTTATTCGGGAACTCTTCGAGGTATTCATGTACCCACACTGCCCAATTTCGTGAAGTTGAAATCTTATCCCCCTCCAGATTCATGAATTCATTTGCAGGCACATTGTCGGCCAACACATAACCGCCATGCTCCATGAGCATCAATGGGAAAATGATGCAATGGAACACGATGTTATCTTTTCCAATAAAATGAACCAGTTTGGTATCCTCATCCTTCCAATATGGTTCCCATTGATCACCCAACAGCTCCTTAGTTGCAGTGATGTATCCTATAGGAGCATCAAACCAAACGTACAACACCTTGCCATCCGCACCCTCAACAGGTACTTTGACGCCCCAATCCAGGTCTCTGGTCATAGCACGAGGTTGTAGCCCTTGCTTCAACCACGATTGACACTGCCCATTCACGTTGCTTTTCCAATCCTGATGATCGGATAGATAGGCTTCTACTTTCGGCTGGAGCTTATCCAGTGGAAGGAACCAGTTTTTAGTTGCCTTCATCACCGGTTGCTCACCTGACAAAGTAGAATGAGGGTTAATGAGCTCTGTCGGGCTTAGTGAAGTCCCACACTTCTCACACTGATCACCATAGGCATTTTCATTGCTGCACTTAGGGCATGTCCCAACGATGTATCTGTCAGCAAGAAACTGGCCTGTCTTTTCATCGAAATATTGCTCAGAAACCACTTCATCAAACGTACCCTGCTCGTGCAGTGTTTTGAAGAATTCTGCAGAGGTTTCGTGATGCGTTGGGTTACTGGTCCTTGAATAAATATCGAAACTGATCCCAAACTCTTTAAATGACTGGCTGATTTGAGTATAATAGCGATCCACTATTTCCTGAGGCGTTACACCTTCATTACGCGCCTTTAGCGTAATGGGTACCCCATGCTCATCTGTGCCACTGATAAAAACAACGTCCTCTCCCTTTTGGCGGAGATATCTCGCATAAATATCTGCCGGAATATAACATCCGGCCAAATGACCTATATGAATGGGCCCATTGGCATAAATAAGGGCCGCTGTTATCGTATGTCTCTTAAATTTCTTTTCAGCCATCTGAGTGAATTTGGAGCGCAAAGATAGAAAGAAGGTAGTGCCTAAAACAGGCCGTTCAGTTAATTTTCAATACCCTTGGAGCTTTTTGATTTGGAAAAGGCTAATTTTGCGGCTGATTTGAAAATAACCTAATGCAAGACATCCGAAATATTGCCATCATTGCCCACGTTGATCATGGCAAGACCACTCTGGTAGACAAAATCATATATGCCGCTCAGGCAAATGATGCTAAAAGATCTCAGGACAATAATGAATTGATCCTTGATTCCAACGATCTGGAGAGAGAAAGGGGAATTACTATTCTTTCAAAAAACGTCTCAGTTAACTACAAAGGCACGAAGATCAATATCATTGACACTCCAGGTCACGCAGATTTCGGCGGTGAGGTAGAACGTGTATTGAGTATGGCTGATGGTGTACTGTTACTCGTAGATGCTTTTGAGGGGGCTATGCCACAAACCAGATTTGTATTGGGTAAAGCGCTGGGGCTTGGTCTTAAACCTATTGTGGTGGTCAATAAGGTAGACAAAGAGAATTGTAGACCTGATGAAGTGCATGAGGAAATTTTCGACTTGATGTTCAACCTGGACGCAACGGAGGATCAACTTGATTTCACTACCCTTTATGGTTCTTCAAAGCATGGCTGGATGAATCATGACTGGAAAGTCGAAACAAATAACCTTGAACCGTTACTTGATTCCATTATCAAAGTCATCCCTGCACCAGCCCAAAATGAAGGTGTCCTACGAATGAAAATCACTTCTCTTGATTTCTCATCGTTCACCGGAAGGATTGCAATTGGCAGGATACATCAGGGGTCAATCAAGGTTGGTCAGAGCTTAGGCTTAACAAAGAGTGATGGCTCTGTTCAGCGTGTTAGAGTCAAGGAACTTCATGTATTTGAAGGCCTGGGCAAGAGAGGTGTTGAGGAAGTGGGCTGTGGAGATATCTGTGCCGTTACCGGAATTGAATCTTTCGATATTGGAGATACCATCACAGACTTTGATAATCCTGAGCCACTGGAAAGAGTGGGAGTTGATGAGCCTACTATGAATATGCTCTTCACCATTAACAACTCGCCATTCTTTGGTAAAGAAGGAAAATTTGTAACATCCAGGCATTTGAGAGATCGCCTGATGAAGGAGATTGAAAAAAACCTTGCTTTGAGAGTGGAAACAACCGACAGTGAGGATAAATTCTTGGTGTATGGCCGAGGAGTTCTTCACTTGTCTGTTTTAATAGAAACCATGCGTCGTGAAGGTTATGAGCTGCAAGTAGGTCAGCCTCAGGTTATTTACAAAGAAGTTGATGGAAAGAAGCATGAGCCGATCGAACACCTAGTAATAGATGTTCCGGAAAATGTTTCAGGAAAAGCAATCGAACTGGTCACAAAGAATAAGGGTGAGTTATCAGTAATGGAACCTAAGGGCGATATCCAGCACCTGGAATTCAATATACCTGCAAGAGGACTTATTGGGTTACGAAATCAAATCTTAACTGCCACCGCGGGTGAAGCCGTTATGACGCACAGGTTTGAAGGATATGAGCCTTTCAAAGGTGAAATTCCAGAGCGATTGAATGGCTCTCTCGTTTCAATGGATACAGGTCCAAGTACTGCATACTCTTTGGACAAACTTCAGGATAGAGGTGTGTTCTTCATTGATCCAGGTGATGAGCTATATGCTGGTCAGGTGATTGGTGAGCATTCAAGATCAAATGACTTGTCTGTCAATGTTCAGAAAGGCAAGCAATTGACCAACATGCGAAAGTCCGGAACAGATGCAAGTATGAAGATAGCTCCGGCAAAGAAATTCTCATTAGAAGAAGCTTTGGAGTACATCAACAAGGACGAATACGTTGAAGTAACACCTAAGTCCATTCGTATGCGTAAGATTTATCTCGACGAAAACGAAAGAAAGCGTCAATCCAACGCAAATGGATAATTGATTTATACTCATTTCGAGTATTCAGTGTATCTTCATCAAATCACTGAATACTCGTAATGATTCGCTTTTTATTACTGCTCGCATTTCCGATTGCATTGTTTGGGCAAACACGACCCATTCAAGTTGCCTACGATCTCACAAAAGTCAAAGATGACAGAATAGCTGTCACGATCTTCCTGCCCAAATTGAACAAGAATGATTTTGATTTTTGTTTACCAAAAGTGGTCCCCGGTACGTACTCAGTGTCAGATTTTGGTCGATTTGTTTCAGATCTCAAGGTGTTCAATGAAGACAGTTCATTGGCTCAAATACAAAAAGTCACTAGCAATCGTTGGCATGTCTCGGCTGATAAGCCTTACAAAATCACTTACTTGATTGACGATAGCTTCGACCGTAACAACGATTATAAAAACAACTTCATTTTCGAGCCAGAAGCCTCCAATTTTGGAGACCTTGCTGAAGTATTTGTTCTGAACAACTTTGGAATCGTTGGTTACATCAAAGGGTATGAAGGTAATGTTCCTTATGTGCTTACAATCACACATGATCCTAATCATTTTGGGGCCACTTCGCTCACAAAAAGAACAGTTTCAAAGCAACAAGACATTTACCAGGCATCAAACTATCACCAACTAGTAGATGCACCAATTATGTACACCGAACCAGATACCGCTCGGAAAAAAGTAGCAGGAGCAGATATTCTCATTTCAATCTACTCACCGAGTGACAAACTGAGTTCAAAAAAGGTCATGGATGATCTTGATGAAATCATTGATGCCCAGGCAAAATACCTCAATGATCAATTGCCAGTGGATCGCTATACTTATCTCATTTATCTATCTAACAAGAGGGCGCTAAGTGGAAGTTGGGGTGCTTTGGAGCATAACAACTCCTCCATGTATGTACTGCCAGAAAACATGGCAGCTCGTGCTGGCCAGCTAGTGAAAGATATTGCTGCTCACGAATTCATGCATATCATTACACCGCTTAATCTGCATTCAGAGGAGATTCACAATTTTGACTACCAGGATCCCAAAATGTCCAGGCATCTCTGGTTATACGAAGGTGTTACCGAGTACTTTTCTCATCACTTGCAGGTTCGAGCCGGGCTGGTTAGGAAGTCATATTTCCTGGATATCATGTCTCAAAAGATGAAGCAAGCCGACCGATACGACTTGGTCCCATTCACCACTATGAGTGAACAAATATTGACTAGAGACTACAAGCATCATTTCGATAATGTCTACGAAAAAGGAGCTCTTATTGCAATGTGTCTGGATTTATTGATTCTGCATCATTCAGAAGGACAGCAAGATCTATACGCCTTGATTGACCAATTATCTGAGACTTATGGTCCAGACAAACCATTTACCGATTCCTTGCTTTTTGATCAAATCACTCAGCTTACGCACGATCAAATAGGTGAATTCCTGACCTATTACGTCGATAAAGCTGTTGCACTACCCGTTATGGAATGCCTTTCATATGTTGGCCTGGAATTATCCTCAAAAGATGAACTTCCTACTTTGGGCAATATATTCTTTGAGGGCAATAGTGATAACCAGGTGGTAATCACAAATATTGATGAACTCAACAAGTTCGGACAAAAAATTGACTATCAGGTAGGTGATGTTCTTATTTCAGTTGATGATGTAACGATGACATCATTTGACAACTTCAAAAGTGTTGATCAATGGAAGCAAAAAAAGAAGGCAAACGAGGATGTTATCATCAGGTTGAGCAGGATAGTCAATGGTGAAAAAACAACGCTTATTCGAACAGAAAAGGCTCAATTCGTCTCTTCAAGGCTTAAAAATAAGATTGTGCACAAAGCTAACATCACCGAAGAGCAACGTCTCCTACAGTCCGCATGGCTCAACGGCCTTTCAAAATAATTGTACTTACCTTAACAACATTTAACTAAGCCTTTAGTTTTCTTTGTAACGTATTTCTCATAATTCAGTATAAGTAAATAGCTGACTTAACAGAATCAACTCGATGAACCAAAAAAAAATTACCCTCATTGGAGCAGGGCTAGTAGTAGTCATTATCCTGATATTTAGCTTATCAGCTAGTTCCGGTGAATCCAGTAGTGACATCATCATTACACCGAAGACCGGAAAATTTATAGTCGACATTACCACAAGTGGGTCTTTGGAAGCGAAAAACTCGGTTAAAATTTCTGGTCCAAGCGGGCTCAGAAACTACCGAATTTGGAATGTCACCATCCAGGATATCATCGATGAAGGCACCTACGTCACAAAAGGTCAATACGTTGCGCGATTAGATCCGTCAGAAGTAACAGGCAAAATAAAGGACGCACAACTTCAAGTTGACGAGGAGCAATCGGAATACATTCAAACAGAGTTAGATACTGCTTTGACACTTAGAGAAGCAAGAGATAACATCATTAACCTGGAGTATGCAGTTATTGACAAACAACTCACATTGGATCAATCTCAGTTTGAACCTCCAGCAACGATTCAAAAAGCCGAAATAGAACTCGAAAAGGCGAAACGTGCCTTGCAACAAGCCAAGGAAAACTATGACATCAAACAAAGGCAAAGTGCTGCTAGAATGGGTGAAGCTGTGGCAGAACTGAGGAAGGATAAAAATGAACTAGAAGGCCTTCAAGAGCTCGCTAAGCTATTTATCATTACCGCACCCGAGAATGGGATGCTGATCTATAAGAAGAGCTGGGACGGCAAACCCATGAAAGAGGGCTCACAAATAGGGGCATGGGACCCTGTCGTGGCTACCTTGCCTGATCTTTCAAAGATGCTTTCCAAAACTTATGTTAACGAAGTAGACATTCGGAAAATTAAACCAAAGCAGGAAGTCGAAATAGGGTTTGATGCATTCCCCGGAAAAATGGTGAAAGGAGTGGTTACTAAAGTCGCCAATGTGGGTGAACAAAGACCCAATTCAGATGCCAAAGTATTCTCAGTTGAAGTTGAAGTATTTGGATCTGATGCCTTGTTGAAACCAGGGATGACCACCAGTAATAAAATCATCACTAACACGGTTGATTCAGCAATCTTCATCCCGTTAGAATGTCTCCATAGTCAAGATGATTCAATTACTTATGTTTTTATCAAAGATGGATTAAACGTAAGGAAACAAGAAGTCATGATTGGAAATGCAAATGCCAATGACGTCTCAATACTTGGTGGTATTTCTAGCACGGACAAAATCTATCTTTCTAATGTCATGGGCATGGAGGAGGAAAAGATTGATCTATTGCCGGAAATGAATGGTAAAAGAAATCTTCAGGATGAACCAGAAGAGATGCCAGAACCACAAGGCCAACCAATGAGGAGGAGAAGACCAAATTCTTAAATCATTTCTAGTGAACGAACGATTACTATCTAATCTGTACATCGCAATCGAGGCTGTACTGGCCAATCGGGTGCGTTCAATTCTTACCGCCCTTGGCATTATTTTCGGTGTTGCGGCAGTTATAGCGATGCTAGCCATTGGGAATGGTGCTCAACAGGAAATCCTGGATCAAATCAAGCTGGTGGGTGTCAATAACATCATTGTTAAACCTATTGTTGAGCAAAAGGAAGAAGACTTAGCCAGTGAAGAGGAAGAGAAGGAAAAAAAGAAGTTTTCTCCAGGATTAACCTTACAGGATCGTAAATCGATCACGAATGTAATTCCAGGGATTCAAGAGATTAGCCCTGAAGTATTACTTGAAACTTATATCATTAAAAACGGCACTCGTAGATCGGCAAAACTAGTAGGTGTTGAACCCTCCTATTTTTCCATTTTTAATTTCCAGTTGTCAGAAGGTCGTATGTTTAATGATATACAACTCCAAAACGGAGAGCCAGTATGTATCATTGGAAAGTCCATTAAAAGCAAATTTTTTCCTTCGGAAAATCCAATCGGAAAATCAATCAAATGTGGCCCACATTGGCTAAAGGTTGTGGGAGTACTGGAAGAAAGATATATCAGCAATAACAGTATAAGCAAGCTTGGTATTCGTGACTACAACATGGACGTCTACACACCTCTCCAAACTGTCTTGGTAAGGTATAAGAATAGAGCCATCCTCACAGAACAAATGATCCAGTCTTCAAACCGAGGTTCATCTGGAATGGTGATCATGATGGGTAGCGGTGGAGGAGAGTCAAACGATTCACCTGTTTCCAAAAACTATCATCAGCTCGACAAGCTAGTGATTCAGGTCAATAAAACTGAACAGCTTACTTCCACTGCTGAAGTTGTTTCAAGACTACTTGAGCGACGACATCATGACATGATCGATTATGAAATTGAAATACCCGAGCTATTACTCAAACAACAACAGCGTACCAATGACATATTCAACTATGTTCTGGGCGCAATTGCAGGTATATCGTTGATTGTTGGTGGAATTGGCATCATGAATATCATGCTAGCCTCAGTTCTGGAGCGCATCAAAGAAATCGGGCTTAGACTTTCGTTGGGAGCTAAAAAATCAGACATCATCAATCAGTTCATGTTTGAAGCGATTATGATATCAATCTCAGGAGGAATTATTGGCATCATACTCGGTATACTGATGGCCTTTGGTGTCAGTCGATTTGCTAATATTCCAACAATTATTTCATTTTCATCCATTCTCATCTCATTTGGTGTAGCTGCCTCAGTTGGGCTCATTTTCGGAATTGCCCCGGCAAAAAAAGCAGCTAGTCAAGATCCTATTGCCTCACTTAGATATGAATAAGAATTTTACTCTTCTTGCCATAGTGACATTGTTCGCATTGCAGTCACAAGCACAATTGATCTATACACTGAATGACATCATCACCAAAGCACGAGATGAATCTCCGGCAGCCAAACAGGCAGAAACGCGGAAAGAAAACAGATACTGGCAGTTTAGACTGTTTAGGGCACAATACAATCCTCAGTTAGCCATTAATGGTAACATTCCTGGTTACAATAGAGATTTCCTGCAAAATATATTGGATGATGGGACGGTTTCATTCATTAATAGAGAGCAGTTGTCATCTTCCCTGAATCTGGGACTATATCAGCCAATCGGTCTTACGGGCGGAACAGTTTCTATTAACTCTCGTGTGAGACAGTTTGATGATATCGCAGCAGATATTACCCAGTGGAATACAACTTTGGTCAATGTATTCCTCGAACAACCACTTTTTGCATTCAATGAGCTCAAATGGGACAGAAGAACCGAGCCGCTCAGATATGAAGAATCCAAGAGGTCGTACGTGGAGGAAATGGAATTGGTGAGCCGTCGTGCCGTAGAATTCTTCTTTGACTACCTGGACGCTCAGGTCAACCTTCAGATTGCTCAATTTAACCTCGCGAATAACGATACTATTTATAACATCGAACAAGGTCGTTATAATATTGGAACTACCGGAAGAGACAAATTACTACAAGTTGAACTTCAACTCCTTCGCTCAAGACAGGATGTAGCACAAGCCCAACTTGACCAACAGACGTCAAGATTGCAACTTCAGTCTTTTATTGGCCTTAATGAAGGGTCTGATTTTCAATTGATTTTACCAGAGGACATCCCCGCATTTGATGTCGATGTAGAAACAGCACTCAATTATGCTAAGGGTTATCGGGCAGATTTTATCGAGTTCGAGCGACGAAGAATTGAAGCTCAGCGAGAAGTAGCTGAAGCAAGGGGTCAGCGATTCCAAACTACATTGCGCGCTTCTTTTGGGTACAATAATGCAGGCGTTACGCTCAATGAATCTTTCCAGAATCCAGACAATCAGCAGGTTGCAAACGTTTCACTTTTTGTGCCAATTATTGATTGGGGGCGTAACAAAGCTCGCGCGAAAACGGCTTTGGCCAATAAGCAATTGACTGACTACACTTTAGATCAGGACATACGCAACTTTGAAATGGAAATCATTTCTCAGGTGAATCAACTTGGCGTATTACGCCAGCAATTAGAAATCTCCAAAAAAACGGATGAGGTTGCGCAAGAAAGATATGAGGTAACACAGAATCAGTACCTAATTGGTAAGATTGATATTACCAACCTCAACATTGCCTTGACTGAAAAGGATCAGGCCAAGCGAAGCTATCTTGCAGCACTCAGATCTTTTTGGGCGGCTTTCTTTGACCTAAGAAGATTGACGCTATATGACTTTGCTAATAATCAATTGCTTTATAAGGAATAGTTATTTAACCTTCCTTAAACCTTTGAAATAAAGCCAGGCCAACTTCAGTTTAGACCCGGACTTTTTACGAGACATTTCCATGGCATCCCACAGCTCATCGGGTACTCTGTCCAACTGATTAAATTCTCCAGCACCTTTGAGCCATTCACCCCCGTCAATGGTGATCACCTCGCCGTTGACATAGGAGGAGAAATCTGACACCAAATAGGCAGCCAGATTGGCCAATTCCTGATGTTCCCCCACCCTACCAACAGGCACCTTTACTGCCGGGTCAAACTTCTTTTTAAGGTCTCCAGGTAACAGTCGGCTCCAGGCGCCATCAGTGGGAAAGGGTCCCGGTGCAATGGCATTACTTCTTATTCCATATTTGGCCCATTCCACAGCCAATGATCTGGTCATGGCCAGCACACCGGCTTTGGATGCGGCAGATGGCACCACATACCCGGATCCTGTCCAGGCATAGGTCGTGACAATATTTAAAATATTACCAGACCGCTTGGTCTCAATCCACTTTTTACCCAATGCTAAAGTGAAATTATAGGAACCTCTCAGCACAATGTCTACGACCGTATCAAATGCCCGATTGGACAATCTTTCTGTGGGGCTAATAAAATTCCCAGCTGCATTATTGAGCAGTACATCCACCTTACCAAAAGTGTCAATCGTTTCCTGAATAACATTTTCGACGCTCTCATATTCTCGTACATCACAAACAAGCGGGAGCACCCTATTCCCAGTTTGTTCATGAATCTCCTTGGCAGTTTGCTCTAAAACCTCAAGTTTCCGGCTGCAAATCATGATATCGGCTCCCAATGCCGAAAAGTAAGTCGCCATGGACTTACCAAGGCCCGTTCCACCTCCCGTAACGATGATCACCTTTCCATTTAAGGCGCCATCTCTAAGCATTCCTTCTGTATACTGCATTTTAAATTTTGGGTTATTCCCTCAATTTAACGTGGAAGTTTATGATTAACTAATCCTTGTACAAACGCTCCAAGAATGGCCGCCAACAGTACTGCTATAAAGACTGAATAACCATTTCCAATGATGATATAGATAGGTCCAGGGCACGCTCCAGTAAACGCCCAGCCTAGTCCAAATAGTACGCCTCCGAATATTGGAGCTATAAAACCAGGGGCTTTGGGCTTGATGAAAATCAATGACCCATCCCAATCTTTAAGCTTTAGCTTTTTGATGAGTTGGACTCCCAATATCCCTAGCACAACCGCTGAACCAATCACACCATACATGTGAAAAGATTCGAAGCTGAACATTTCGTAAATCCGAAACCACGAGATTACCTGTGATTTCGTAAGTACAATTCCAAAAAATATACCGGTAACGATGTATCTCAGTGCCTTCATAGTAGTACTGGTAAAATGAAGTGAGTGGCTATTAGTCCACCTATAAAAAATCCAATTGTGGCAATAAGCGATGGCAATTGCAGATTACTAAGTCCACTAATGGCGTGACCTGATGTACAACCACCTGCATAGCGAGTTCCAAATCCCACCATGAAACCACCCAGGATCATGAAAATAAACCCTTGCATTGTAAACAAATTCTCCCATGCGAAAATTTCCGGCAGATAATCAGCCCCAGGTGATGTAATTCCAGCTAGTTGTAACCTGATGACTGTATCTGGATTGAGCGCAATTGCCCTATCGGGCGTCATCCAGGTCGCAGCAATGTAACCTCCAATAATGGTACCTACAACAAACAAAAAGTTCCAACTATGATCTCTCCAGTTGAAATTAAAATAGGAGCTGATTTTTCCGGCTCCTCCAACCGAACACATAGCATCCAGCGTGGAAGATATTCCAAACCGTTTACCAGAGAAAATCATAATGAACATGCTCAAGGCTATAAGCGGACCGCCTACATACCATGGCCAGGGACTAGTTAACCATTCAACCATCAATAAATTAGTTAGTGAAAAATTTTTCGAAGATACTGTACAACAATATCATATATTAAATAGTTCATGCCTATTTTGATCGAATTGTAACAGAATTGACTATGAAGTTCAAACACACCTTACTATTATTCTTTTCATTCATCGCCTTCGTTCAATGCAGCGAACAAGTCATCGACTCGACGTACATCGTCTCACAAACAGTAGCCTATCATGATCCTACTGGTCAATGGTCAACAATTTCCACAGCCCTTTTCTTTGAGGAATCCAGGCCAGATGGATCCATTAGAGAAACCTCTGTTATGATCGACAATAGTAGCGGATTCTTCCAAATGGATCGTGGTAATGGTCAATCTGGATCCCTTAGTCAGAATGAATGTAAAGTTTTAGGAGATAGTATTACCTGTGATAGACTTACTACTATGCGCAATTACTACACTTACCTCTGGGGGTTGCCAATGAAGCTTATGGATACTCCAGACTTACTGGATCAAAACTTCAGCGAAGATGAGTTTGAAGGTCGTTCATGCTACATTGTTAAAGTCGTGTACGAAAAAGACACCTGGGAGTATTTTATAGCTAAGGATAACTTTAAAATGATAGCTTATAAATTCATTAAAAATGACGGATCTGGAAATGGGGAAGTGATCAAATTGGAAGGTCAAATGCTCATCGGAAATATGCGAATTCCTCAGCGTCGATCTTGGTATACTATCCCTGAAAACAAATATTTGGGTACTGATAAACTTGTAAATGTTAAAATTCTTTAAAATGAGAAATTACTGAGCAACCTATACATTCCATTTTGCGTCATTATCAAAAAATCTCGCTAAAAATGGAACTCAGTATTACAAAACAAATCGACGTAGTGGAAGGAATTACACGACGAGAATTTGAAGAAAACTATTATTTCCCTCAAAAGCCCGTAGTTCTTAAAGGGCTAATGCAGCCGCACAAGGCCAATAACTGGAGTCTCGACTATTTCAAGTGCACCATGGGTGAAACTGAGGTGGGCATCTTTGATGCAGAACTTGAAAAAATGGATCGGTCCTACAAGGAGCCCGATTATTACATGTCATTTAGAGACTTCTTAAGCGAAATCCAGCAGGGCCCAACCAAGAAACGGCTATTTCTTTTCAACCCATTCAAACACAATAGAGAACTGCTGAATGATTTTGAATTCCCAAAACTTTGTGGTGGATTTCTGAAATCGTTCCCTTTCATGTTCTTCGGAGGTGATGGATCTATTACTCGGATCCATCAGGACATGGACATGTCTTGCGTTTTTTTGACACAGTTCGAAGGAAAGAAACGCGTAGTACTGTTTGATCCTAAGTTCTCCAACCTGCTTTATCGTCTTCCATTCAACGTGCATACTACAGTGGACATAACCAATCCTGATTACAACAAATATCCTGGCTTGAGGTATGTAGAAGGCATGGAAACAATACTTGAATTTGGTGATACTATCTTCATGCCTTCCGGCTGGTGGCATCATATCGAATACATAGGAAGTGGCTTTGGGATGAGTATGCGCTGCGTGAGTCCACACATCAAGGACATAGCGAAGGGTGCGTGGAATGTTGGTGTCAACACGAATATTGATGACCTTTTACGTAAGATTGCAGGAGATGCCTGGTATCAATACAAGGTGAAAAAAGCGCATGATCGTGCAGAGGTGGAACTCACACGTATGGCCCATCTTGGAAAAGTGGCATAACCACGACTGTCGAGAAATAACAAAGGCCATCCTACATAATTGCGGATGGCCTTTTTTGTGCGCACGAGAAGATTCGAACTTCCACGGGATTGCTCCCACCACCCCCTCAAGATGGCGTGTCTACCAATTTCACCACGTGCGCGAAACGGCTTGCAAAAATATATTTTAATTTGAAAAATCCGACTGTTCTAAGCTAAATAGCTTCCCAAAGCACATCTACAAAGTACTTCTTATCATCATAGAACTCTTGAATTGCTTTGAAACCACAATCCTCAGCTAACACCTTTATTTCCGATTCGTCATATTTCTTGGATACTTCCATGAAAACTGGCTCCCATTCAGCAAAATGAAAAGTTCTATTAAGGCTAGGGATTTGAACTTCCTGCTCCTCTGTGCTCAATAGATAACTTCGACATTCACCTGTCATTGGATCATAAACAGGTCGATGATCATATTTTTCCAAATCAAAATCAGCACCTAGTTCATTGTTGATCCTTTCAAGCAAATTAAGGTTAAATCTATTTGTGACTCCTTCTTCATCATTATAGGCCCTTAAGATTACGTCTGGATCCTTCTTTAGATCAAAACCAATGAGCATTTTATCTCCTTGCCGCAATCCTGCCCTAACCTTACGTAAGAAGTCAATAGCTTGCCCTTCTACATAGTTCCCAATGTTCGAGCCCAAAAAGAACACAACATTACGAAGATCCGATTTCCTGGAAATGTCTGCAAGCATTTGGAAATAATCCCCTGCGAGCGCATCAACACTCAATTGAGGTAACTCATCTGCCAGCTTTTGTGAAAGCTCATCTAATACGCTTTTCGATATATCGACGGGTGAATAGGTGAACTCACAATTTTGACTTACAAAATATTCAAGGAGTATTTGAGTCTTGTAACCATCACCCGCGCCCAACTCTAACAATCTAAATGGTCGATTTTTTCCAATTTCATTGAGGATTGAAGCCTTGTGCTTATAAAATATGGACAACTCCGCTCGTGTGAGGTAGTAATCATCCATGTGCATGATTTCCTGAAATATTTTGTCCCCAACCTCATCATAAAAATACTTCGAAGGTAAATATCTTGGACGCTCTGATAATCCAATAAATACATCTTTGGCAAACGAAGAGTCTAAACCTTTAAGAGCTTCAATTTTATTTTGATTCATAGTTTTAACAATGATCGGCTAAGCGAATTCCGCTAAACATCCAACGGAGGTGCGGATGAAAAAAATTCCTATATGTGGATCGAATATGGTCTCGTGATGTTGCATAAGAACCTCCTCTCAATACCATCTGATTGATCATGAACTTTCCATTGTATTCTCCCAGTGCACTATGCTCTACTTTATAGTATGGATAGGGTCTATATGGACTTGATGTCCATTCCCAAAGGTTACCCAAAAAATCGACTGACCCTGTTTCGCATGGCTGAAAAGCATTTCGATCTGAGAATAATTCTTGCCCATTCGTCTTGGCATATAGCTTGCAAGCAACTTCCCACTCAAACTCTGTTGGCAATCGCTTGCCACTCCACCTTGCAAATGCATCGGCTTCATAAAAGGATATATTGGCGACCGGAGCATTCAATGCCAATCCTGCAACACCTGTCAAATTATACTCAAAAAACTGATCTCCTTTTTGATGCCAGTAGAGTGGATTTCGTACGCCATGCTCTTCAACCCAATCCCATCCTTCAGACAACCAAAGAGAAGCATCGCTATACCCTCCATCCAAAATAAAGGCTCGATATTCCTCATTTGTCACAAGCCTATTAGAAATGACATATTTCATCAAATAAACTTTATGATGCCCCAATTCATTGTCATAACAAAAACCCTGTCCGGCATGACCAATTTCATAGACCCCTTCCTCAATGTTTAACCATTGCTGATCAATCAATTTGCCTTCTACGACATTGCCTTCAGCGTACTTTGGCAAAATAGGGTTGTGCCCTAGAATATATTTGATATCATAGTATAACAATTCCTGATGTTGTTGCTCATGATTGAGTCCCATTTCTAATATGTACAACAACCGATCCGTGAGCTCTCCACTTCCGAGGAGATGCTTCATGGCTTGATCAACATATGCTCGATAGTCATATAAGCGAGCAACAGTTGGTCGCGAAAGATTGCCTCGTTTAGCCCTTACCCACCTTTCTCCTGCAGAAACATAATAACTATTGAACAGGTAGCTGAATGACGGATCAAATTCCTGATAGCTTTTATCGTACTCCTTCAATAAGAAAGTTTCAAAAAACCATGTTGTATGTGCTAAATGCCACTTTGGAGGACTGACATCCTCAGTAGGTTGCACTACATAATCTTCTGGGGCCAAATTGGCGCATATGGACTCGGTGTGTGATCGAATACGCGTGAATCGATCGACCAATTTATCCACTCCAACATCTAAAAGCATAAGATCCTAAGATAAGGGTTATGAGAAATCTCGCCAAGAAAATACATCATCATTAGCAATTAAGTACCTGTTTCTTCACAACCATTGGCTCCAAAAAAATGCAGATTAAAAAAAAGGCCCCATCTCACAGGGGCCTAACCAACCAAAAAACTCAAAACAACCTAACTTTCGTTACGAGTTGTATACATGTATAAACTAAAACTGTGCCAAATAGTTCATTTGAACTTAAAATTTATTGAGCCTTTTCTCGATAGTTACCCCAGGATATTTGACTTCCTGAAAAAGTCTAATACCTGATTATCAGACCGTTTTGGATAAGCTTAGTTGATAACAACTTGATCAAAATACTTATCAAAAATATGCTTCGCGTTTTCAAGTTGCTCAGGTGTATTTTGTGGTGTGGCTTCAAGCGGATAAGACATCCCCATTGATTTCCACTTGTGAGCTCCAAGTGTATGATAGGGTTGTATTTCGACATTTTTAATGTGATGATATTGCTCAAAATGACTCCCTAATTCATTCAAGTCATCGGGATCATCCGTCAGTCCAGGAACGAGTACATAACGCAACCACATGTCCCTATTATGTTGTTCCAAATAGTTAGCAAAATCTAGCGTATTTTGATGAGATCGACCCGTTATATACTGATGTTTATTGCGATCAATGTGCTTTATGTCCAGTAAAACGAGATCGACATATTGCAACATTTCTTCGACATACTTATTGAAGACATGGCCATTTGTATCCAAACATATATGCAATCCCTCCTCTTTGAGTTGTTTCATCATTGGAATGAGCTGCTTGGCCTGAAGACATGGCTCACCCCCGGAAAAGGTCACCCCTCCTCCTGCAGACAAATAAGTCTTCATATGTCTTGCCCTTTCAAGTATTTCGTATTGCTCCATAGCGCTCCCTCCGTGGCAGTCCATTGTATCGGGATTAGCACAGTAAAGACAGCTAAAAGGACACCCCTGTAAAAAAACCACCATTCGAATACCAGGACCATCGTATGTCCCCAAAGACTCAATCGAATGAACATTGAGCGCATGAGTAGTGATGTTTGTTTTTTCTGAGATCATTTTGAAAAGTTGATTTTGATCGGAGTGGGCGGTCAATGACCGCCCACTCCGATCATTTCCAATTATTACATTTTCTCAAAAAAGCTCCTGGAGATTACTTCCAGTTGCTGATCTCGTGTCAACTTCACAAAATTCACAGCATATCCCGATACTCTTATTGTCAATTGAGGATAGTTTTCCGGATGCTCCATAGCGTCTTTCAACATTTCCCTGTTAAGGACGTTGACGTTAAGGTGATGTGCACCACGAGCAAAATAGCCATCGATAATCGCACACAGATTTATGCTCCGTATTTCAGGATAACCGCCGAGCGTCTTGGGCACCAAACTCATCGTATTCGAAATCCCATCTTGCGCATCCTTGTAATCTAATTTGGCGACAGAGTTCAGAGAGGCAATTGCCCCATTTACATCTCTTCCATGCATTGGGTTAGCCCCAGGAGCAAATGCAATTCCTTTGGCTCTGCCATCAGGTGTTGCACCTGTCTTCTTACCATAGGCCACATTGGATGTGATGGTGAGTATGGACATGGATGGACTTGCATCCTTGTACGCTGGATATGCAGCCAACTGCTTGTTGAAATGAGCAGTAATATCCCTGGCAATCAAATCAACACGGTCATCATCATTGCCATAGCAAGGAAAAGCACCATCAATCCTAAAATCAACTGCTAACCCATCTTCGTTTCTTACAGGTACAACTTTCGCATGTTTGATGGCGGAAAGTGAATCCGCAACTATCGATAACCCTGCAATTCCATATGCAACATTAATCTTTGGATTTGTATCTACAAATGCCATCTGTGCACGCTCGTAGTAATACTTATCGTGCATAAAGTGGATGACATTCATGGTATCAACATATACCCGGGCAACATCCTTCATGGTCAACCTAAAATTACTCATCACCTCGTCAAAGTTCAGGGCTTCATTTTTCAAGGCAGGAACACCATCTACAACCTGCACTCCGGTATTCTCACATTTACCTCCATTGATAGCCAGCAGTAAAGTTTTGGCCAGGTTACATCTTGCGCCAAAGAACTGAATATGCTTACCAATCTCTTGATAAGAAACACAACACGCAATGCCATAATCATCTGCGCAACGTGTACTTCTCATCAAATCGTCATTTTCGTATTGAATAGATGAGGTATCCACAGAAACTTTCGCACAGAAGCGCTTAAATCCATCGGGCAATTTGTTCGACCACAAGATCGTCAGGTTAGGCTCTGGGGAAGGACCCAAATTGTAAAGTGTTTGCAAAAACCTAAATGAAGTTTTGGTGACCTTATGAACACCATTAGAACTGATACCGCCTATTGCCTCTGTAACCCAGGTTGGATCGCCTGCAAATATTTCGTTGTATGCATTCATTCTCAAATGGCGGACCATTCTCAACTTCATCACGAGTTGGTCAATCAATTCCTGCGCCTCAATTTCGGTGATGATACCTGCCTCCAAATCTCTTTCAATAAAAATATCGAGGAAAGAGGAAACATTCCCCAACGACATAGCAGCACCATCCTGCTCCTTGACAGCAGCCAAATATGCCATATACACCCATTGTACTGCTTCCTGAGCTGTCGACGCTGGGCGCTTAAGATCCAGGCCATATGTTTGACCCAAATCAATGATTTCGGCTAGTGCTTTGATCTGATCTGTTACTTCTTCTCTCAAGCGGATCATGTCATCATCCATCGGACCTGTCAGTCTTTCCAGATCGTCTTTTTTCTGTTCGATCAGAAAGTCAGCTCCATATAATGCGAGACGTCTATAATCCCCAATAATTCGTCCACGAGCATAATTATCAGGTAGACCGGTCAGAAAACCTAAGGACCTGTACTTTCTCATTTCTGATGTGTAGGCCGCAAACACTCCATCATTATGAGACTTTACATAATTGAAAATGTCCTTCACTCTTGAATCAAGGGCCAATCCATGTTCATTACATGCAGTCTCTACTACTCTTACTCCTCCATACGGTTTGATGGCTCGTTTCAATAGTTCGTCCGTTTGCAACCCAACGATTTTTTCATGTGCTCGCGAGATGTACCCGGCAGCATGTGAATTGATTCTGGAAATTATAGAGGCGTCAATGGACTTAACGCCATCGTTAGACATCTCCTCTTGAACGGCCCCTTTGCATATATCAAATAAATATTCAGTAGCTTCAGTTGGCGGACTCAGGAACGATTCATCACCATCATAGGGTGTGATGTTTTTAAGCACAAAATCACGTACGTCAATTTGCTCATTCCATGTCCCCGACACGAATTTTTTCACTTCGTTTACTACAGTTGTCATTGTATTTCCCTTTTTAAATAACGAGCGCAATTTCTTCAACCTTATAAGGCTGATATAGGATCACCATCATCTCTAAACATGACTGGTGTCATACCTCAGTCACATGGATTATAAGTGATTTGCGCGGTTGATAAACAGGTGCGGTTTTGTCTCATTGAACTCCCTGAGATTATCACAATCATTATACGACCTAATTATTTTGTCATGGGAAAATCAAAAAACAGATGGTTTATTGCAGCTTCTGCAGTGGGCATCCATATGTCAATAGGCGCTGTATATGCGTATAGCGTCCTTAAAAAACCTTTATTGGCTAGCATGGGCTGGCAATTTGATGATACAGCATGGGCTTTTAGTATTGCCATTCTATTCTTGGGTCTGTCCGCTTCATTTCTTGGTAGGAAAGTTGAAAAAATGGGTCCTCGAAAAAGTGGTATGCTGTCTGCTTCATTTTATGGGTTCGGCCTGCTAATTTCCGGGATAGCCATTTGGTTTGAGAGTCTTTGGACCTTTTATCTGGGTTATGGTGTCATAGGAGGTATAGGTCTGGGTGTAGGATATATTTGCCCTGTTTCAACTTTGGTGAAATGGTTTCCTGACCGTCGTGGCTTAGCTACTGGTCTTGCCATAATGGGCTTTGGATTTGGGGCATTGTTGGCCAGCAGCATCATCCAGTACCTGATAACTACAGTGGGAATCGGTTGGATGTTTAGCATTATGGGAATCGCCTATTTCGCAATCATGATGAGTGCTGCACAATACCTTGCGCCTCCTCCTTCCAATTGGGTGCCAAAAGGGTTTGACATTAGTAAGAATGGGAAAAACAAGCAAATACGAGAAGACTTAACACAGTTAACTTCTATCGAAGCATTGAAAACCGCCAGGTTTTACTTCTTATGGATCATGCTTTTCATCAATGTTACCTGCGGTATCGCAGTGATTTCAGTAGCTTCTCCTATGTCGCAGGAAATTGCGGGCCTTACTCCACTGGCCGCTGCTGCGATGGTTGGCGCAATGGGTCTTTTCAATGGACTAGGTAGAATTGGATGGGCGAGCTTTTCAGATTTCATTGGGAGACCTATGACCTATACAGCCTTCTTTGTTATTCAGATCATTGCCTTCTTTCTACTACCGGGTGCAACGAACGCCCTGGCGTTTCAGGCATTGATATTTCTAATACTTACTTGCTATGGAGGTGGTTTTGCTTCGGTACCTGCTTACATCGGTGATATATTTGGTACCAAGAACCTCTCTGCTATCCATGGCAACATACTTACGGCCTGGGCCGCAGCAGGATTGGTAGGGCCACAGTTGGTAGCGTATGTGAGAGAAACTACTGGTAGCTATGCCGGCACATTGCAACTATTTGCAGGCCTGTTTGCTTTAGCCTTGATCGTGGCAATCGTGATACAAGTCAACATCAACACTATTCGCAAGAAAAAAGAAGCATCATTTGAAAACTCAAAATTAGCAATCGGATGACAGCAGAGACGAACTGTATCATCTACCAACAAAAAAGTCCTCTTAACGAGGACTTTTTTGTTGAGGTTAATTTTTTTCTTGGGTCTATCTATTGAGCCACTTTTTAAATGCTCCAGATCGCTCAACACTTACAATTACATCAAGCGCTTTTGGTGGTGCCGGCTCCAGGTCGATCTTCACTCTACTTTTCGAATAAGCCACCATGTTTTTGATAGCACTGTATGCAATAATGAACTTTCGATTAATGCGATAAAACTTTGATGGATTGAGTGTTGTTTCCAAATCACCCAAATTTGAATTGAGAATATGCTGTTTGCCTTTGAAATCTACCAGATATGTGTATCTATCTTCGCTGAAGAAGTAAGCTACTTCAGTCTCAGGAATAGAATCAATTCGATCTCCAAGTGTAACAATGAATCGCTCTTGAAACTTCTCTTCCTTTGGTCGAAGTGCTTCAATCATACCTCCAAGATCAAAACTCTTCTGATCCGCTTTCCAGTTACGGTACTTATCAAAAGCTCGTTTTAGCTCATCGCTATCTATAGGCTTGAGTAGATAATCAATACTATTCTCTTTGAAGGCACGAATCGCGTATTCATCAAAGGCAGTGGTAATGATAATGGGTGTGTTGAGATCCAAATTCCTGAAGATATCAAAACTGAGTCCGTCACCTAATTGAATATCGGACAAAATGAGATCGCACTCATTCTCTCCTAACCATTCCGTCGCTGTGGCCACACTATCCAGTTTGGCTATCACCGTAGCATCATCAGCTATTTTCAAGAGGGTCTTTTCCAGATCCTCTGCCGCCATCGGCTCATCTTCGATTATTACAACTTGCAACATATCTAAATCTATAATTTTATATCGAGTAATGGAATCTTTGCCCAGTAATATTCTCCATCGGAGAAAAATTCCGGAAGGGTGAGTGTAAACAAGCTATACCTTTTTATGAGGTTTTGTTGACCCACACCCGTAGATTCCACATTTGGTTTTAATTGAAAATTATTCCTAATAATCAACCATCCATCTTCGAGTTTAACTTCAATTTTTAAGGGCTTACTCACTGTAGCCACATTGTGTTTAATTGCATTTTCTACAATTAACTGTACGGCACCAGATGGTATCGTATATTCTTCAATCTCTTCGGAAACCTCATTATCAAATTGCAACGCATCAGCAAATCTTACTTTTTGCAGATAGAGGTAATTCTCCATGAACCTAAACTCCTCCTCTAACGTGGCAAGATGATGATCACGATGATCTAGCAGATAACGATAAATAGCAGACAACTTCCTGATAAATTGCCGTGCCGGTTCATTGTCATTCACTAAAGCCGACAGGTTATTGAGACAATTGAAAAGAAAGTGCGGGTTCACCTGATTTTGAAGCATCATCAGCTGTGCCGTAATTTTTTCTTTCTCTTGCTGCTCATTCAGAAGTTGTAATTCCTTGTTTTTTACTCTCAGATTGTAAGTGTCTAATGCACGCTGGATCACAATACTCATTTCATCATAAGACCAAGGCTTGTTGATAAAGTAGTAAATGTGTCCATGGTTGATCGCATTGATCACCGTTTCCATATCTGAATAGCCCGTCACCAATACCCTGATTGCATCAGGAACAAGATTAATTGACTGCATCAAAAAAGTAACACCCGACATCTTAGGCATCCTTTGATCCGTCAGGATGATTGGAATGTCCTTTTCTTCTTTTAAAATACGGAGAGCAACGTCTCCTGATTCTGCAGTGAGTACGTTGTATTCTCTACGAAAAGCAGATTTGAAGTAATTCAAATTACCCACCTCATCGTCTACATACAGGATCTTGGTGTCCTTTGACATATATCCTTAAATTCCCTTATTCAGAATAATATACAATATTACGGCGGCACCTGCAATAAAAATGAGGTACAGCGTAAAACTAGCCAACACCACCGGACTTTGACCGGTATCATTTTGAATAAGTAGAATAATAATTCCAAGTACTGTAACAGCTATGCCGCTAAAAAAAGAAAACTTACGTAAAAACTTTGTCATTGATAGATTGGTGCTTTCGTTACTAATATAGCGAAACAGCTATTTTTCAAGTATTGCAAGGGCAGGAATTATGTAATTTTTCTTCACAAAGCTCCTGAGATGCCAAAATAAAGCCAGAATTCCGATGTTATAATATAATTCGATAACAATATTACAAAATTTGATCACTATGTCCATTTTACTTCTTATTCCAACCCTTTTTCGATTATTCACTCCGATTGATGTTAACCTCCCCAGCATGGAGGAGCAAAAGGTACTCATGGAGAGACACAACTTCTGGAGAAAGGAAGTGGGCGTAGCTCCACTTACATGGTCAAAAGAATTGGCAAAGTCAGCTGATCAATGGGCAAAGGCCCTGGCTAATGATGATTGTGGATTTTACCATAGTAAAAGTGGCTATGGAGAAAATTTATGGATGGGAACAACAGATGCTTTCCCTACGTCTAATGTCGTTGATTCATGGGCAGGAGAACAAGAAGATTATAATTACCAAAAAAATAAATGTAAAACCGGTAAAGTATGTGGACATTATACACAAGTAGTATGGGCTAAAACGACTAAAGTGGGTTGTGCCAAAATGGATTGCAATGGCATGACAATTTGGGTTTGCCAATACGACCCTCCTGGCAACTGGGTAGGAGAAAAACCTTACTAGTCCTTTATAATTCTTGATTTGAATGAGCCTAAAGAGGAATGAACATTGAGCAGGTAATCTCCCTGATTCAATTGTAGAATTTGGTTTTCAAGTACTGTCGCATCAACTGCTTTTCCTGCATAAGAATCAATCAAACCACCCTTCAGGTCATAAATAGAATACCCTACAATATCCCTAATTCCTCTCACGGTTACCTGATTAGTAATGACTGGATTTGGATAAACTGACAACCTCTCTTTTACCGGAGATTTCAAATATACTGCCGGACTATACTCTGTTGTGCCATCAAAATCTACCTGCCTAAGGCGATAATAGGAATCGCCAGAAAAAGCATAGTCAACGAATCTGTAATTGATTAACTCAGATGCCGTTCCATTTCCTTCTACAAAGCCAATCTCTTTGTATTCAACCTCCTCATTTTTTACTGAAAAGGCACGTTCAACAAAAAAACCTTCATTATTAGTTTCCGTGGCTGTAGTCCACTCCAATACACAATATCCGTGTACATCTAATTCGGCCATAAAATCCACCAATTCAACTGGAACAACAGAATTTCCTGAGGCACTGCAGGCCCCACAGCATCCGTTATCCACGCAATCGACATCCGCTCCAGCTATCGTTTGAGTACCTCCATTATCTGTAAAAGTTCCTGCGTCCAAGGCACCTCCATCTTCCACAGTTATGGTACTTCCACCCTCATTGGTAAAAGTACCTCCAACATTCAATTCTCCTCCATCGGCAACCGTCATGTTTCCACCGTCATTATTATCGAAATTCCCCGAAACATTGATTGTGCCAGCAATTGATCCAGATGTTCCTGGGTTCGTAGGATCAACGATTTGCACCACCTGAGTCCAAAATCCAGCGTTATTGACATTGACCACATTCAACTCTGCAGTAGGTTGAACATCAAGCATAGCATCCGCATCAATTGTCAAATCCCCTTGGATAGTTAGCGTTCCATAAATTACCAGATTGCCATAAATAGTCATGTCACCCTGAATGGTTACATTTCCATAAAACGTGACGGTTTCATTGAGCGCAACAGTAACAGCCCCAGTGGCCGTTACTGAAGGATCATAGGCACACACATCATTACCATCTGTGGCATCCGATCCGGCATCCAACTCTAATCTGGAGGTAAAAAAGCCACCTACTTGTGGGGCGTTTGGACAGGCGGAAAAACCGCAAATGGCGGAAAGGATATACAACCCAAAAAGCAAGTATCTGAGAAACATGAGTAATAATTATCTGATAGCTAGATAGATACAAATTGAAATTTATTTTTCAATTAAGCAACTTTTATCAAAGTATTATCATCATAAAGCCAACATTTCGAATATTTTTTTGCATTCCTGTAACATTTCACTAATCGGCTTTGTCAAACAAATGAAATCGGTCAACTCAAAAACTCAAAATCATGTTCAAAAACTACCTAAACGTTGCACTCAGAAGTCTGATCAAACACAAATTTTATTCAGCAATCAATGTCCTGGGACTCACTGTCGGACTCACATGTTTTTTCCTAATCTCTTTATTTGTTGTAGATGAAGTAAGCTATGACAAACACCTGGCAGACACTGACAGGATTTACAGAATGGATTTTAGTGGTACGATCAATGGCAATTCATTTATCACCGCATTAGCCGGAGCACCAACTGCTGAGGCTATGGTCAACGACTTTCCCGAAGTGGAAGATGCCTTTAGGTTTCGTGGTGGATGGGAGCGACTGATCAAGCAAAAAGGAGAAGGCAACACCAATTTCAAACAAGAAAATGTTGTTTACGCCGATAAAAACTTCTTTCGTTTTTTCGGAATGGAAATGCTTTATGGCGATCCTACAACAGCGCTTGATCGCCCTGATGCACTCGTGGTAAGCCAAAGTTTTGCAAAAAAGGTGTTCGGCCGTGATGATGTCGTCGGAGAAATGCTGGTATTAGACAATGAAAATGACTTTGAAATCATGGGTGTGTATAAGGATATGCCCTCAAATACACATTTTGGATATGAAGTCATGTTATCCATGGAAGCTCGAGATGAGGCCAAACAAAAAATCTGGCTATCATTCAACTTCAACACCTACCTAAAACTAACACCAGGCACTGACCCCAAAACCCTTGAGGAAAAATTTCCAAATGTTATTGAAACCTACATAGGTCCTGATATTGAACAATATATGGGCCAGAGCATGGAAGACTTCTATGCCTCAGGTAATACAGCGGGATTTGAACTATTTCCGTTATCAAAAATTCATTTGCAATCAGATAAATTGGGAGAACTTGAAGCCAATGGAAGTATGCAATACGTCTACATTTTTGGCGCTATTGCGCTCTTTATTCTCATCCTCGCCTGTATCAATTTCATGAATCTTTCAACAGCCAGATCGGCTAATAGAGCAAAGGAGGTCGGTGTACGTAAGGTCATGGGTGCATATCGAGAACATCTGATCAATCAATTTCTTTCGGAGGCATTCATGATTACATTGATTTCAATCATTCTGGCCTTTGGTATTTCCTACCTCGCCCTTCCCTACTTCAATGAACTGGCAGATAAAACAATCAGCTCCAGTGGCCTGTTTACCCCTGGATTCCTTCTGATCACACTAGGCATTCTCATCACCGTTGGATTTTTAGCTGGGTCTTATCCTGCTTTTTATCTATCAGCCTTCAAACCAGTAGAAGTATTGAAAGGCAAGCTTAACCTCGGCATGAAAAGTGGTGGCATCAGAAGCACCTTGGTAGTGATACAATTCACTGTATCGATCATTATGATGATTGGTACCGCGATCGTATTTAATCAGCTCAGCTACATTCAAAACAAGAAACTTGGCTATGACAAGAATCACATTGTGATGATTGAAGATGCATGGCTCATGGGGGACAAAGTCGAATCATTTAAAACTGAAGCCTTACGTGATGCGAGGATATTGAGGGGTACAATTGCCAGTTTCTTACCTGTTGGTACTACCAATAACAACAACCTCTGGTTCAAGGGACAAACAGCTGGACAGGGCGACAATTTTGTATTGCAAAACTATCGAATAGACCATGATTATATAGGAACGCTTGGTATGGAAATGGTAGCAGGCAGGCCATTCTCGAAAGAGTTTATGAGTGACAGTACTGGCTTAATACTGAATGAAGCAGCTGCACGTCATTTAGGTTTTGATGAGCCCATTGGTAGCCATATGTCGACTTATGGTGGCTCTCAGCAAGAGCCGGTCTCAGAAGCATATAAGGTAATCGGCGTGGTGAAAGATTTTCATTTTGGAACCATGCGTGAATCAATTGAACCATTGGTCTTTTCACTGGGCAACCAAAGAGGATTTATCTCTTTCAAAATTCAAGGAGAGGATGTGGCCGCCACTGTTAATACTTTGGAAAACTTATGGAATGAGTTTGCCCCAGGGCAACCGTTTTCTTACACGTTCATGGATGATCGGTATAATCAGATGTATGAGGCAGAACAACGCATCGGTAACATTTTCACGGTGTTTGCTTCATTAGCTATTTTCATTGCCTGCCTCGGACTATATGGCCTTTCCTCTTTCACAGCAGAACAAAAAACCAAGGAAATTGGTATTCGAAAAGTGCTTGGTGCCTCCATCCCTCAAATCATTGTTTTACTAAGCAAGGAATTTATGAAACTAGTTGGGATATCATTTATCATTGGATCAATTGGCGCTTACTTCGTCATGAAAGAATGGCTCAATGACTTTGTTTATCGTATCGATATCAATAATCCACTTACCTTCCTGACCATTGGGCTAATGGCGATTGTCATTGCTTCCGCCACGATGACATTTCAATCTGTGCGCGCTGCTAGAACGAATCCTGTGAATAGTCTGAAAGACGAGTAAAAAACTGAGGGAGCTGATTTTTCAGCTCCCTCAGTTTTCATTTGAATTTCATTTCACTTTACTCAGCGTCATCTCCATAATAGGAAACGCCTGTCCATTGGGTAAAACAAAACTCCCCTTTTCTGTCCATTGATCTCCACTGAAATCAGCAGAATATTTGATTTTTCCCTGGGGGACTTCAAACCACCAGTCAAAGCTATTAGGACCAGTCAAAGCCAAAGAGGCGATTATCTGTCTACCTTCATGGGTAAAGGAATGCAGTTTGAAAGTCGAATCCTGACAATACAAGACTGCTAAAGCATGATGCGCCAGCTCTCCACTTTCCAGGTCGGTCCCCTTACCCTCCATTATAATATTCTGTGTTCCAAACTTGTACTCAATTGATTCTTCAACACTGAACTTAGATACAGTCTGATCTCTATTGTAAGACATACCCTCACCCTTCCATTCTCCAATCATAAATGATAGATCAGAGGCACATTGCTCCTGTGCCATTACATTAGGATTGATCATTGCAAATAGGACTAATACTGCGATTACTGTTATTAGATTTTTCATGATAAACTACTTTATATTATAAACTATATATTGAAAAAAATTATTCTATGTACGATTTAAGAGCATTGACATACTGCTCGAACGCAACAACACCCTCTTTGGTAATAGAGCAGGTCGTAACTGGACGTTTACCTTTGAATGATTTGTTGACGGAGATGTATCCAGCCTTCTCAAGCTTATCAATCTGCACACTCAAATTACCTGCCGTTGCACCCGTCTTCTCCTGAATGAACACAAATTCAGCCCCATCTACGCCGACAAGCAGAGACATTACAGCCAATCTTAGTTGAGAGTGTAGTAGCGGATCAAGGGGTGTAAAACCACTCATCTTTCAATTCTTTTTAACATCAAACCAGGAACCACATATCCTATCAATACGGTGATGCCGCTCACCAAAAACTGATCAACCATGGGTACTTGGAAAGCGATCACTGCTCCCACCCAAAGTGTCACACCACCAAGCGTAATAGGTTTGTACCTTATAATCTGTCCTGACGCATAGGTTCCTATACCCGTAAATAAGAGCACCAGCGGGCCAATATGATAATTCAAATCTTGCATGAAAAAGATCAAAATGATCATGCATACAGCAATACCCATCCAAATCTTACCATGAAGTCTGTCCAAATGTCGAATGACTCGTTCTTCCCGTTCACCTCTCGTGATATAGACGATGGTAATAATGGCGGCTGGAATTGTTAGCAGCCAAATCAAGTAATGCTGATCAAACCCTATCTTTATCAGTGTGTAATGGCCAAAGTTGCAAACTGCGGTCACAGCTCCCCATAACAAGAAGTAGAATGATCCGCCTTTCGCAAAATTCCGCTTCGCTTCACCAATCATTTGTGAGATCAGTTCAAGGCTTTCATCTTTTGACATTGACTTATTTTCCATCGTATTATGCTTTAACTAATTACAATAACGAAGATATGATAAATTAGTTTATAATATAAAGTATTTTATTTTATATTTTGACTTGCATCATTTGATATGGTGAAAATTCACAATTGATTTGCACCCATCAGATGACCATCACCGATATACAAAAGCAGATCGAAGGTTACAATAATCAGAAAAAGCGATTATTCACAACCTCTTCTTTTCAAACGCACAGTTTGGTTATGCTACATATCATTAGTCAGATTGACAATACGATTCCCGTATATTTCATCAACACAGGCTATCTATTTCCCGAAACAGTTGCATTTAGAGATGAAGTATGTGCTCTGTTTGGTTTGACTTACGTCAATCTCAAACCCAGTACGCCCAAGTATCTACAGCGAGAAGTTAATGGCAAGCTCATGTTCACAACCGATCCGGATCACTGCTGTTACTTGAACAAGACCCAACCCATGGAGCCCATTCTTGCAAAACATGATGTATGGATCAATGGTGTACGAGCCGATCAAAGTGCTGTTCGAAAAGCAATGAAAGTTGAACAACCAGCGCCATTTGATACCATTCGTTTTCACCCCATGCTTGATTGGACTAACAAAGACATTTTTACATACATCAAAGAGCATGATCTCCCCCAACACCCACTAGATGCTGCAGGATATTTGAGTATTGGCTGTGAGCCATGCACGCGTAAAATGGACCTGGAAATGCAGGAAAGAGAAGCGAGGTGGTTTGGATTGAACAAAGTGGAATGCGGTCTTCATACCGATTTAATTAAAAAAGCATGAAAGTATTGGTTACAGGTGGCGCGGGTTACGTGGGAACAGAAGTCTGTAAAGAACTTGTTCGATCTGCGGTTGTTGACGAAATCATCGTTTATGATAACTTAAGCAAGTCACATTATAACATGTTTCTCGGTAAGCAGTTCGAACATCCTGAAAAGGTTCGATTTGTGAAAGGAGACGTATTGGATTCACGACAGTTGATCAAATTAATGACTGATACAGATGTGGTCATTCATCTTGCTGCTATAGTGACTACACCTTTTGCAAACACCGATCCACATTTCTATGAGCAGGTCAACCACTGGGGGACAGCTGAGGTAGTGTATGCAGCTGAAGATTCCAATATTTCAAAATTCATTTATTTGAGTAGTACTTCTGTGTATGGATCCAACACAAACACAGTTGCTGATGAGACCACTGCACCCTCACCGTCCACATTTTACGGGATTTCGAAACTCCGTGGAGAGGAGCATGTAAACAGACTGAAAGAAAGAAAAAATGCCATTGTTTTGAGAGGGGGCAATGTGTATGGGTACAATAGAAGCATCAGATTTGATGCCGTCATCAATCGTTTTATGTTTGATGCGAACTACTCCAATCGGATCCAAATATTTGGAAACGGTAAGCAGACACGTGCTTTCATCCATGTAGAGCACCTTGCTCATAGCATCGCGAAATGTGTTACCTCCGATGTTGATTCAGGTACTTACAATCTGGTTGACAAAAATTTAAAGGTGCTGGACATTCTGGATACCATGAAAGAGATCTACCCAACCCTTGAATTCATCTTCAGTAACCAACATATGCAACTAAGGGAACTTAATGTTTCACCTGAGACCAGGCTCTTCGACTATATTTCAAAATTTTCTGAAAGTGAATTCAAACAGGAACTGCTCGATTTTAAGGGGCGGTTTAGTTTTTAAACATCGTAGTGGTAGCGTAATGATATCACTCAGATATGGCGAGTGGCCTTACCGTCACTAAAAAGCAGAAAGGTAATGAAACCTCTACATCCCTCAAAGGCTGGCAGAATGAAATCACGTTATGCAAGAGATTGCTAGAAATCATCACTTTGCAAATCTCTCAGAAGTTTCAGAAGTAGAGGTGAAATGGTAGAGTTCTTCAGGTGTCAGCAAATAGCTCAGTTGGCCATTCGCTCACATCGATTGTTACCTGTTCGCCTTTTTCCGTTTTGCTTTCAGCTTTTCAAGTTGTTCGGCTAAATACGCGCGTTCCTCCGTTAATGTCATGTTCATGATGTCATGGCTGACTTGATTACGAATTTCCCTCATTCGTTCGACCATCGTTTGTGTTCTAGTTGCCGTCTTCATCTCTAAATATTTCATTGGGTGTTCGGATCTCAGTCATCTGGTATCCTTCCCTAAAGTTAATGGAATTATATCCTCTTATACGTTCAAGGTTCACAATGTGTTTGAAGTTCCAACTCGCCAGAACGTCAGCCTGGTTCACTGTTGCAAGTGCGATGTGTTGACAATCTGCCATACTGGTTCGGCCAACGACGTTCTCCGAAATGTAGAGTTTAGCAAGTTGTTTGGCCTCTTTAGTCAGCTCGACTCTCTCGACATTTGTCAATGATTCGTAGAGTTCGATAATATGATCAGGAGCCTTATAAACTTCCAGTTCGAGGATTTCAGATGCTAAAACGGTTACATTCTGTTGGTTCAAATTCTAAAGAAATTCTTGGATGGTTCATCGAATTCCGAATCAAAATATCCTCCAAAAACAGAAGTGTCAATGTATATCCGTTTGATCATCCTCAAAGTTCGCTATTTGCTTAGGAGTCTGCAAATTTGTATGAGTGACAGGTAACACTTCAATAACCTGATCTCGAACACGACATACGAGGCGATGTTCTCTATCAATTCGTCCGGACCAAAAACCTGACAATTCGTGTTTCAAGGGTTCTGGTTTACCAATACCATCAAAAGGACTTTCGACAATTGCAGCTACACGATTTGAAATCTTTTTCTCTAAAAGACCTTAGGTTGAAAATCTCTGAAATCATTTTTGATACATTTTTGTGTACACAAATGTGATCAGTTACGATTCAATTTCACGATTGAATCTCCTAATACTGCAACAGCGTTTTCCACGCCTTCCAAACCTCTCCGTCCTCTAAAAATTGTTTGGCCAGTTTGTGTAGCTGACGATCCATTTCCTCCCGATTGTCTGAGAAAAAATCAAGTATAGCCCGTACTTCCGGTTCGTTCGAAAACTCATTAATCTCTTCTTGATCAGGAAGTTGTTCGACATTCCCAAGTTTACCTAAGTCATTACCGGTTAACTGATTACTATTTCTAATTTTCTCCGACATCTGATCAATGCCCATTCCCTTTCGGCTTAGTGGTTTTTCCACCTCAAACAAGCCCTCTGAGGAACGTACATACCAATTTCCTCCAAGACGTCCCACTGTATCAAGCTTTACCGGATCTATCTTTCCATTGCCGTCCAATATGTCATGATTAATATGCATTAATATGATCTCACAAATGATCAGGCCTCCGCTACCTCCTTCATCTCCTAAATCAACCACATCCTTGATCTTGCACTCAAACGCCACTTTGGCCTCTCCTACTCTTGGCGGCTGGATTCTATCAGACTTCACTTCAGTAAATCCTGCCTTTGCAAATTCATTTACTCCTTTGTCGTACTCGGTGCTTGATAATGACATTTGCTGCACCATTTCAAAAGACACAATGTTAATGACCACCTCAGGAACGTTTTTGGCATTTTCATAAGTATGCTTGGTCGTATTATCCCTCACTCTGCGATTTGGAGCAAATATCAAGGTCGGCGGATTCGATCCAAAGGCATTGAAAAATGAAAAGGGGCTTAGATTGACTCTTCCGTTTGCATCAATCGTACTTGCCAGTGCAATAGGTCTGGGTGATACCGCAGACAGTAAATGTCCATGAAGTTCAGGAACGCTTATTTCTTTGGGGTCAATGATCATGGTTTCGCGGGTAATAGTTTTGCACTTACTTCTCCAAACCCCACTCTAACTCCATTTTTTTCTGCTGAACCTCGCATGATCACTGTATCATGATCCTGGATAAATTTTCTCTCTGTCCCATCAGGCATTTCCACAGGTTTGGTACCTCGCCAGGTAATTTCCAACATCGAGCCATATTGACCTTCCTCCGGACCACTGATTGTTCCTGACCCATACATATCACATACTCCGATATTACATCCATTGACAGTATGATGCGCCAATTGCTGATTTACATTCCAATACAGATGTTTGAAATTACTATTTGTGACGATTTGCTCCTCTCCTCCTTCTGGCTGTATTCCCACCTGCAAATTCACATCAAAGTTTCGATTCCCTTCGTACTTCAGATATGGTAATACCTCCGGATTCTGCTTTACACCTGGAACTCTAAATGGTTCTAGTGCGTCCATGGTCACAATCCATGGTGAAATATGAGAAGCGAAATTCTTCGCTAAAAAGGGTCCTAAAGGCACGTACTCCCATTTTTGAATATCTCTGGCCGACCAATCATTGAAAAGCACAAACCCAAAAATAAAATCGTCAGCATCTTCTGTAGAGATACTTTCGCCCAATCGTGTCTCTCCACAAGTGATAAATCCCATTTCCAACTCAAAATCAATGAGTCGACTCGGTCCAAATGATGGCACCTCAGCATCGTCTGCCTTGGTCTGACCTTTCGGGCGATGAAAATCTGTTCCGGAGACAACAATACTCGAAGCTCTTCCATGATAACCCACCGGCAAGTGCTTCCAGTTGGGCATCAGCGCATTTTTAGGATCTCTGAATAAACATCCCACATTGTAGGCATGTTGCTCACTGCTGTAAAAGTCAGTGTAATCCCTGACCGTCACAGGTATCAACATTTCCGCATCACTTTGAGCAATCAAAAATTTCGAAGCATTTTCTCGATCTCTTAATTCTGCATTGTCAGCCCTTAGTAATTCTGAAATTCGGTTACGCACCTCCCTGGTCTTCTGCTTCCCTAATCCAATGAAATCATTCAGGGTAGATTGAGACAATACATTTTTAGGCAAGTCAAGCGCTCCAAAGTAATCCCGCTCTTGTAAAAAACCTAAATCCAATATTTGATCACCTATGGCAACTCCTGCTCTGGCAGATCGGCTGTTTGTTTTGAATATGCCGAAAGGAAGATTTTGAATCGAGAAATCTGATCCTTTGGGTACTTCAACCCATGACCGAAGCGATGGATCGTTTGCGGTAATAGTCATTTCGTTTGGGTGTTGTTTATTTCTGCCAAGATAACATGCATTATAGAAATCAACCTACCATCGCATTGCTATTTCATAAAGGTTTGGCACGCGTTTTTCACTAGTTCAAGTAGCTTTGCGCATTCATTAAAAAATTAAGATTAATCTCATGGCAATATCTACCAAATATGATCCTACTCAGGTAGAGGACAAGTGGTACAAACATTGGATGGAGCAAGGACACTTTCAGGCCAAACCAAATCCCGAAAAAGAGCCCTACTCAATCGTCATCCCCCCTCCGAATGTCACAGGGGTATTGCACATGGGACATATGCTCAATAATACCATTCAAGATATCCTGATTCGCAAGGCGCGCATGGAAGGAAAAGAAGCTTGTTGGGTACCGGGAACCGATCATGCCTCGATTGCCACTGAAGCCAAAGTGGTAAAAATGTTGCGCGAACAGGGCATTAAAAAAAGTGATCTGTCTCGTGAAGACTTCATGAAACATGCCTGGGAATGGAAAGAAAAGTATGGTGGAATTATCCTTGAGCAACTAAAAAAATTAGGCGCCTCATGTGACTGGGATCGTACTGCCTTCACAATGGATGAAGGCTATTACAAAGGTGTGATCCGCGTGTTCGTAGATCTATACCGCAAAGGATATATCTACCGAGGTTTACGGATGGTCAACTGGGATGTTGAAGCAAAAACTGCGGTCTCGAACGAAGAGGTGATTTACAAGGAAGGAGGAGAAGCCGCCAAACTCTATCATGTAAAATATCAAATCAAGGATAGCGAGGAGTTTGTCACGATCGCCACTCAGCGTCCTGAAACTATCATGGGTGACACGGGCATTGCTGTAAATCCCAAGGATGAACGATTCCAACACCTCATTGGAAAAAAAGCAATTGTTCCTTTTGTAAACCGAGAGATCCCGATCATCGCGGACGAGTACGTGGAGTTGGATTTTGGAACCGGTTGCCTGAAGGTAACACCGGCGCATGACCCGAATGATTATGAAATCGGTCAGCGGCACAATCTCGAAACCGTAGACACCATCGACCTCAATGGTAAGATGAACGAAGCATGCGGAGTTCCTGCCTACGTTGGAATGGATCGATTTGAGGCCAGAAAACAGGTAGTAAAAGACCTGGAAGCTGCTGGCATCCTTGTCGGAGAGGAAGATTTCACAACCCGAATTGGTAGATCGGAAAGAACGAATACAGTGATTGAGCCAAAGCTGAGCTTACAGTGGTTCATCAACATGAAAGATATTTCTCGTAAAGCACATCAAGCCGTGGTGGATGATGAAGTGGTACTCTACCCTTCAAAATTCAAGAATACTTATAACCACTGGATGGAGAACGTACGAGACTGGTGCATCTCTCGTCAGTTGTGGTGGGGTCAGCGTATTCCAGCCTATTTCTACGGTGAAGGTGAAAACGACTTTGTGGTAGCGGAATCAGAAGCAGAAGCACTAAGATTAGCTCAAGAAGCTTCCGGAAACAGTAACTTAACTGTGGCTGATCTGAAACAGGAAGAAGACGTTCTTGATACCTGGGCGTCATCATGGTTATTCCCAACGGCTGTTTTCGATGGATTTGATGATGAATATTGGGATGCTGAAAACGGCAAAATCAAAATGGGGTCCAATGAAGACTTGAACTACTTCTACCCAACCAATACATTGGTCACTGCTCCCGAGATTTTGTTCTTCTGGGTAGCGAGAATGATCATTGCCGGATATGAATACACCGGACAAAAGCCTTTTGAGAATGTATACCTCACTGGAATTGTACGTGACAAGCAGCGCCGCAAAATGTCCAAGTCACTGGGCAACTCACCTGATCCTCTTGATCTGATCAAGCAATATGGTGCGGACGGTGTGCGGACAGGTATGTTGTTCAGTTCCCCAGCGGGAAATGATTTGTTGTTCGACGAAAAACTTGTAGAGCAAGGCAGGAATTTCGCTAACAAGATCTGGAATGCATTTCGTCTGGTAAAAGGCTGGCAAACGGCAGCCATTGAAACACCAGCTGAAAACGAACTGGCGATCAATTGGTTTGAATCCAACTTCAATAAGATATTGACAGAGGTAGAAGATCACTTTGATAAATTCAGAATATCGGATGCCCTCATGTCAAGTTACAAACTGATATGGAATGACTTCTGTAGCTGGTACCTTGAGTGGATCAAACCTGGCTATGAACAGCCGATCGACCAATACACATTGGATAAGACCATCGAATTGTTCGAGAAGAATTTGAGACTGTTACATCCATTTATGCCATTTATCACTGAGGAACTATGGCATAATCTAGGTGCCGAAATGGAGAACGACTTGATCGTATCTGAATGGCCGGAAGCCAGTAATGTCGATCAGGCGGTATTGGACCAGGCGGATACGTTATTTGAGGCGGTTTCTGCTGTAAGGAATATCCGAAACAGCAAACAGCTTCCACAGAAAGAGCTGTTACCCCTGATTGTCAATGGTTCAGAGGGCCTATTCTCGACAATAGAAAGCTCTTTGAGTAAAATGGCCAACCTGGAGTCGATCAGTTACGGCACTGATAAACCCGACAATGCGTTCAGTTTAATGGTAGGCAATACGGAATGCTTCCTGGTGTCTAACGTCAGCATTGACACTGACGCGGAACGCGCAAAACTGGAGGAAGAATTGGCTTATCAGAAAGGCTTTTTAAATTCAGTTGCCAAGAAATTGAGTAATGAAAGATTTGTGAACAATGCACCTGAAAAGGTGGTGGAAATCGAACGCAAAAAGCAGGCAGATGCCGAGGCAAAGATCAAAGCAATCGAAGAGAGTTTAAGTAAATTGTGAAAGTAACACCCAGCTGTCACACTGAACTTGTTTCAGTGTCTTCTTCGTCGAAATGAAATAAATAAAACAATGAGCAAAGCACGAATAGGCATCATCAACGTATCAGACAGAGCAAGTCAGGGTATCTATGAAGACATCCCGGGTAAAGAAGCTGTAAAAATCCTAGGTGAGTACCTCGTAAGCGAATGGGAACCGGTCTACGCCGTGATCCCTGATGAGGCCGACCAAATCTCGGCCAAACTGATTGAGATGGCTGATACAGAAGGATGCTCATTGATCATTACCACTGGAGGTACCGGACCAGCAGAGCGAGACGTAACCCCAGAAGCGACTGAAGCGGTATGCGAACGCATGATGCCCGGTTTTGGAGAAGCCATGCGCATGAAGAGTCTGGAAATTGTTCCAACAGCAATACTTTCAAGACAGGTAGCCGGACTAAGAGGCAAATCTCTGATCATCAACCTTCCCGGTAAGCCAAAGGCCATTAGAGAGTGTCTGGATGTGGTGTTCCCAGCCATCCCTTACTGTGTAGATCTATTGGGTGGGCCTCATCTGGAAACCAATCCTGAGATTATGAAAGCCTTTAGACCAAAGGCGAAGTAATTCAACATAATCTGATTTGCATTGAGTCAATTCGCGTGGCAACTAGTGTTTGTACCCTTAATCTTCGATTAGTCCAAAGAAAGGCAACCTTCTTCAAAAAGCCTTTTACTAATGTTGGATGCCTGGTAATGATGGTTAATAGTTTATCAATTCTTTTGATGTGCTTTAAGTGATTTCAATTATCGCTCAAAAATGGTGAGATGAATGGCTTCACCTATTGTTGCCTTGTGGCTTGCAGAATGAGCGATTTGTTTTAATCCACATTGCTCAAACGTTTGGATATAATCGCTATTCAACAGCCAGGGCGGACCATTCTCAAATGTCCTTTTTTGAGACTGTAATTCAGTGATAACGATTAATTGACCATCATTAGCAACAAAGTCCGCTATGTTTTTAATTAAACCCACTTCATATTTTGGTGGGAGTGCCTGAATAGTGAAGATTTCTAAAACAAGATCAAACTTCTGATGCCAGGCAGGAACACCTTCGATTAAATCAGCCACTACGAACTCAACGTGAGAGTCCGGGAACCTCTTTTTACAGAGGTCAATAGCACTAGCTGAAACGTCAAAAGCAGTAACCTTGTATCCCTTCCCTTCCAGTTCGATCGCATCATCGCCTAATCCACACCCTACTACCAATGCAGTCTTTTCATCTTTTGGAGGAGCGTTTTTATCTATCCATTCCTTGAAAACAGGATGAGGGGCCATATTGGCCCAGGGAACTCCACTTCCGGCATCATTTGACTCAGCATAAAGGGTTTCAAACCAATCATTGGGTTTGCTTTCTTCAACCCCCAATTTCTTTCTTATCTCCTTATTCATCTTATAAGCTTAATTGTTTTGAACATCCAGATACAGGCGAGAGTTCACTGATGCAAATTTTATTAACATGTGCGCTGGGTCGTACTCCTAAAAACAGATCTATGCCATCAGATCCTTTCCTTAAGAGCATTAAATATGCTACTTTCCTGTTAGGAAATGGAAGCTTTTTTGAATGAAGGGCCAAGGTGGTTGTTCATAGACCGTCAGTGATGCTCTGGATGATGGTGATACATAAGTGAGAAAGACGCCATGCTGGCGTGACTACAAGGGGGACGTCATTCAGATCGAAATACAAAAGAGAGAAGAGTCCGCGATCCTCCACTCCACCCTACAGTCATTCCCGGAGGGAGTCTTTTCACAAGTCATAACAAGAGTAGACAGGGAACCCTTTACCCATAGTAAACGGACACGGATTACACATCCACGTCAGCAGACACTGAATGATGAGATCCTTCGCTATGCTCTGGATGATGGCGATACATTAGTGAGAAAGACGCCATGCTGGCGTGACTACAAGGGGGACGTCATTCAGATCGAAATACAATGGAGAGAAAAGTCCGCAATTCTCCACTCCACCCTATAGTCATTCTCGGAGGGAATCTTTTCACAAGTCATAACAAACGGTAGACATGGAATCCTACCCCCATAGTGAACGGACACGGATTACAAATCCGCGCCGGAAGGGCAGCAAGTTTTTTACCTAAAAGATCAATTCTAATACATGAAAGAAGGTTTGTTAGGCTCTTTATCCAGCTGTGAAGAATCCACTTCATGAAGCATAAGGCGCTCGTCTAATGTAGTTCGTATTTTGATCAGTCTTGCCACCATCCCTCCATCAAACTCTGTTCTGAATTGATTTTGAGTTCTTGTTTCAATAACCCAGTTCTTCAAAAAAATCGAAGAAGTAATTTCTTCACTTGTAGCTTCAACTTTCTCAAGATCAACCTTTGCTTCAATGTAATTTTGATATTTCAAAATTTGTGTTTTCCAATCTTCTGCAGCTTGATCTTCAAGATTCATAACATATTCATATACCCGGATAGTAGAATGCAGTGTATCAAGCATCAGGTATTGCGAATAATTCGAAAGAAGATCAAAATACTCCGACTGACGTCTCCAATCACTATAAAACCAATTTCCTTCATTTATTATATTGATTGCTTGATAATCGTTTTTAGGAGTGTCGTCTGTTAAGACGTCATATGCCCGATTTAAATAATCATCAAGATATACATAGGTCCCTCCACCAAGCAAGGAGGTGTCCATCAAATACCTGAAGTCCACAACGTCTTTGTTCACATCATTTCTAAAGTTGATTAAGACATTGAGATAATCCTGATATTCTTGTTTGTTATGGCGGTAGTCCTCAAACCAAAACGCTCCTAAAACTGAAACAAAAATGAGCAATGCCTCTCCTAACCATGTCCATATGGATTTCCTATTCATCAATGAGATTATTAACTTCCTATAAAGTTAGTTGACATTATTATATAGAGCACAAATAGAAGTTTAGGACATAAAACAATAGCCAAGAGTTTGATTATTTAAGTCAGAGAATTTCCGACTGAGGAAATATTCTTCTTAGTTAGCCATTGTATTGTCATTGATCTTGGATTGAAAAAAGTCTGCTATCCTGGCTAGCTTTTTATACAGTTTATCTCTGTTTCTATCGGACATCAGGTAAAGTTTCTTGCCATCCTCAAACATGATGTAGGCATTGTATTCCAGATTCTCAATGGTTGTCCCGTTCGTCACCATTGTATACACTTTTTGGCTCACTTTACTGGAATTAATAAATACCTTTTCAACCTGGCTATATTTCTCCCACTTGCCAAATTTGATAAACAGGAAGGAGTTATAGTCTTTGTAGACCTTAGCTGTCCCATCAAATTTAATTCCTCTGTATCCTGTCAGTATTAGACCTCCCAAGAACATGGGTATGGGTGAAAAGTAAGGTGAAAACACCATTAAAACTATTCCGATAAAAGAAAACACCAAGCCCAATATTTGAAAATGAAATGGGAATAATCTTCCAAGCTTTATATCAATTGCTCTATCATCCATTGGTTTTATCATGGTTTAATGCTCAGATATGGCATGTACCTCAGAATTTTTACTTATCTATTAAAGTATCAATTTTGCACCCCCAGTTCCAAGCAACTCGCAGAGGTGTCTACATCCGCTTTAATTGTTTTTTGAGTTCATCAGGATCTTGTTTATTTGCCTAGACAAGCACTAGTCCTATGTAGTCTGTTTTAAGTTCGTAATAAAGTGTTACCAGAGGATGAATAGTGAGTTGACGATAGCTAGTTCGTTGATATGTAGGCCCTATTCGTGGATTTTGTTTAAGTTGTTCTACACGTTCATCAAGTCGATCGAGGAAAGCATTGGCTACAGCCTTGTTCCAATGCTCTTCAATGAAGTTAGTTGTTTTGTCCAGAGATTTAAGACCCAAAGGAGTCCATACTGTCTTCATAAATACTATCTACCCAAGAGTTCGCGAGCGCTGGTGTGTTCTATACAGTCTTCGAGCTTGGCTGAGCTTGATTCACCAAGAAGTTCAACAATGGTATCAGGAATCTCAGTTTCCGGACTGTTCCTGAAATTCTCAATCCGCTCTATGACATCTTCTCTATTGATAGCTGTTATCCAGTTAATCAGTTCAATTTTACGTTGCTCAAGAGTCATAGGGTAAAGATAGGGAATATACGACTGGCGGTCAATTGGTATGAATCAAGGCTTCAATTTCTCCAATCGGTCATCCGTTCATTCATTTGTTCATTTTCCAGTTGGAATGTGTCGATCAAATCATAATTCTGATCCGGCATCTGATCAATCCCAAGTGCATTCGCTATTTCAGAAGTTGGGACAGTTGCTCTGCCTTTCTTAATAGTGCCCTTCACCAAACACGCTGCAACGTCCTTCCCATTCCTTACTATTTTTTGCTCCATATAAATCCATTTTTCATCGATAAAGGACACTCTGGTGAGTAACTCCGCTTTTTGAAACATTTTAAGGGGTTTATAAAACTGAACGCTAATTGCCTGACTGGGATAAAACCACTTATACTTCCTCGCCAATTTTAAAAAATTGGTCCTAACCATAAAATCTATTCTACCCAATTCCATTACGGTCATAATAGCAGCGTGATTCATCACAGACACATCTATATCTGTCACCCAGACACGAAATGGAAGGACTACCGTTTCCGATAAACTTAATTTGGTTTTGAATTTCGCACTGACCATTGCGGCTACAAGTCTTATCCATCTCATTCCATCACTGTTTAGTTTACATCAACACCATATCTCAATCCTACAGTGCCGGACCAAGAATTTACGAATACTAACTGACAATCAAGGAATTATTACTCCGCTCCGCCGAGTGAACAACTCGGAGGAGCGGAGTATTGCAATTTACCTTCCAATCATGGTGCCATTCATAACCGCCATGTACCCGCCCAAGGCCCCTACTATATTGAGGATACAATGAATGGCTATGCCCAGGTAAACGTTTTTAGTTTTCCAGACTACATAACTAAACACCATCCCCAAAGCCATGGTGGCGATGAAATTATGCGGCTGCCAGAAATGATAAATTCCAAACAAACATCCATTGACTACAGGCGCCCAGCTTTTTAGATAGGCCATGCGTGGAAGCAGATATCCTCGAAAAAATAGCTCTTCAGCAATGGGGCCTACAAGGCCATCCACCAGAATAGCCATCAGGAAAACCTTGGCAATAAGCCCTACATCGTCTGATCCATAGGCAGGGTCAAAATACCACTCAGGCAACCAGCTAAAGAATGACTCCCGAAGGAAAAGTCCTACAGGATACAACGGGACGTAAATAAGCACTGAAACCAGCAATCCGCCCACTATCCATAAGGCATATGACTTTATGGACAGTTTTGCCTGGTATGGAATGAGTGTCGAAAAATCCGAGCCCGTCTCTTTGGAGACCCAGAGAAAGTGAACGACCACTAATGGAAGTAAAATGATCAACTCGGCGATCAACAGGACAAATCCACCTGGATAGCCTGATCCAATAATACTCGGGCTGATCCAGATGTAAAAAAGGGTGATGATCACCCCAACATAAAAATGGTTGATTAGCTGTTTTGAAAATGGGATTGGCTTAACTGCTATGCTCATGACTTCTGAATTTTTGTTTGATCCAAAAATCAAGAGCAGAACACTACCAATCGACCGAATGCATGTATTCGAACCTATTTGTTACTCCTCTTCATGTGGAGTCGTTTAAACTCAGAAGGTGTCAGACCGGTCTTTTGTTTGAACTGGGTATTGAAAGATGATTTAGAATTGAAGCCCACCTGGTAGAGCACTTCCAGAACAGTCAACTTCGAATCTGGATTAGTCTTGAATATATGTTGTGCCGCTTCGATCCTGTAGTGATTGACAAGATCGTAAAAATTGTCGGCCATCAGGCTGTTGATAACAAACGAAAGTTCCCGATCGGTAGAACCTACCGCATTTGCCAGGTCTTTGAGTGTGAGCTTGGGATTGGTGAATAATCTGGAGGTGGTCAGAGCATGATCAATTTGTTCCTTCAATTGCTGCTGACTTTTCAGCGGCAGGTTGACCTGAGCATATTGTGGCTCGGCTTTGGGTTGAAGTATGGGTTGATTCATGGCAAACAGAAGGACCCTGATCGTCAAAAAAATGGAAATCAATATAAGTGATGTCAAGGCGATGGCATAAAACTCCATAGTAGCTAAATACTGTACCGCGGTACTTACCAGGGACAATAAAAAAATGAAGAGCGTCAACCGAACAAGTGCAAATGCCCACCGAATGTCAAAGGAAGCGTAATACTGCTTTAGACGGGCCTGATGTATTAATAGCGTACGTAATGCTAGAAGGATGTAGCCAATCACATGGGCCGATACAAGCAGGGTACCCATATAAAATGTCGAACTGAGATTTTGGGTAATAACGACCGATAGCATTTCGCGGATTTCCTGTTCCGAATGCTGCCAATGAAATTGCATCACCACCAGCTCCATCAGGACAAAGGGTATGAAATGAAGATAGGTAGATGCACGGTCAAACACATTTCCAGATCTAAGTTGTATGCTGAAGAAGAGGATCATCGGGCCGTACAGCAGGGCGAGCGGATCTTCCCATATAGCCAATCGAGGCATATTTAAAATTGATCCATTGAGCAAGAGGATCCCATCCAGAAAGTTGACGGCCAGCAAGAGAAAGAATATGCCTAGCCAGCTAAATCCATTTTGCCATGACTTGTCCTTGGAAAGCAGAAATACACCCAATAGACAAAAGAGGCTCATGGCCACTATGACCAGTACTTCCGCAACTCTCACGAGATCAAGATGTTAATTGGCATTCGCCTTCCAACCATGTACTAAAAATAGGTTACTTCTTACTAAGTAATGATTGATTCTTGTTTTTGAATCATTTCAAATCATCTGCTCAGTATGTCCAATTTAGAAGGTAATAATTTGAGTTCTTTTAAGAAAACTGTAAGGTTGGTCGATTAAGATTTACCTTCTTTAATGCCACCAGCATTATTTCTTTTTCTAAAATATGTTATAAGCGACACTGCGATGGCAGACAAAGCGATGAAGCCGAGATCTTCTTTTGTTTCGACCAAAGCCTGATCCACCGACTCGACATAGACTACTTCTATCAGGAAGTGAAGCAAACAAATACCTGCAAATAGTCCGATGGTCTTGGCCACCCAAGCCAGCTTGCTTAAGTCAATTATATCTTTCATCTATTTTTATTATTACACAAAAAGTTTACGGAATATGAAATACGAAAGGAGTGGTAATGGTTCTAGCCAACTAATGTCCCGACCTAAGGTGTGACCATTGCTGCACCAATTTCAGGCTGCCCTTTTAGACCTCTATTGAAATTATCCCAGTCATTAAACACTAAAGTGCCAATAAGAAACCCTATCGCGACTAGTATTAAACTGGCTAATTTTTTCATGTTATTCTTCATATAAATAATTTACATATTAGAAAAGAGAGAAAGTTAAACTACTCTCTCTTTTCGTCTTTTCAAATTAATCCCTCAGTTTATAATTAACGGAATACTCAACTTCTGTTCCTCAATCGCCTCCACCCTACAGTCATTCACGGAGGAGTCTTATCACAAGTCATAACAAACGGTAGACAGGGAATCCTATTCCCCATAGTAAACGGACACGGATTACAAAATTCGCGCCAGCAGACACTGAATGATGAGATCCTTCGCTATGCTCTGGATGATGGTGATACATTAGTGAGAAAGACGCATGCTGGCGTGACTTGAGAGGGACGTCATTCGGATCGAAACACATGGAGAGAAGAGTCTGCGATCCAATAATTCTCCACTCCACCCTACAGTCACTCCCGGAAGGAATCTTTTCACAAGTCATAGAAGCACGTGTTACAAACGGCGGACCGGGAATCCTATTCTCCATAGTGACGGACGCGGATTACAAATCCGCGCCAGCAGGATTCTCAACAATTCCAATAATCAGCGCAATTCTCCGTAATTGGTAGGTTTTCGAGTCCTTTCTGTGGATATGCATGATTTTTTTTATGTCATTCGGTTGACTTTCCACCAGGGTTAACAAATCCGCTTTTTCACTCTCCGATAGCTCGGAATTTTCTAACCAAGATTCTATTTCTATATATTGATCACAAATTAGAGTTCGAGTTCCACTAGTATGAAGGTTTAAAACAATTTCAAGGTCTCGAATGGAATAAATTGTGGAGAAAGGGCGACCTACTTCTTTTCTACACACCAATTCAGTTATGTACTCTTTACACCGTTCATCAGGAACAACTACTTCGACTATAGCTATTGCACTATTAGACATTTTAACCATGTTTCTTAATGCAATATCATGATCAAGAAAATGATGGAATGAGTTTTTAGCAAGGGTCACTGAAACACTTCTCTCCGTTTCATTCAACCTTTCTGCTGGTAAAGAGAATAGACTTACAATATTCGGAAACTGTTTTTTTCTTATCTGTTCGCACATTTCGTCTGATGGTTCTGTTAGAACAACCTCTGAAAATCCAGACTGAATATAAAACTCAGTCATAATTCCAGTTCCTGATCCAACATCACAAATAGACGAGCCATACCTTCTCAGATGTTGCGAGATCCAAAGGTTTAGGGAATTGTCATTAAACCAGTTTAGAGTGTCAAATGCATTAGCTCGCTGTTCGAAATAATCCCTATTTAGGTGACTTCCCTTTCCCATCAGTTGACAATTTTTTTACTGTGCTTCCACAGATTTTCATGATCTGACAGAATTTGATCGAACAATTCTTTTCCTTCTCCCTTTCCAAACACATGAAGTCTTGGCCGATGTGTACCACTGTGATACAGGAAAAATTCAATGAGCAATTCAGAGTCCTCTGAGTCTGGATCAATGATTACCATGCTGTTGGTAGGAACGGTATCATACGTTCGTAATCTCACCTTGTATCTGTTTGACTTATTACCGTTCCAATCTGTGCAGAAGTCCTTCAATTTCTCAAATGACGATCTAACCTTTTCGGAAAAATCGCTAATATCTAAAAACTCTTCTAGCTGTGAATTAAACTCTTTGTTTGACTCAATGTATGCAGGGTCAAGCATTAAAAAATCAATTGGAACATTTTCTGCCTGCTTGCGAAGACTTGGTAAGTCATATTGAACGATAGATGTCATTCCAATGCCAGTAACAATAATTTTTTTGCGTGCCTTCTTCCGCAAGGTATGAAAACTATCAACTCTTCTAGACCCAGAGCTTACAACTATAGCGTTTAATTGATTGTGAAGTTTTTCATTTTCTTTTCTGAGTTCATTTAAATCAGTTAGTAGCTCAGTACTTCCTAGTTCTGAACCTCTGACCCAACCGTCAGAAGGATATGACTTTATAGTCTTAATTAGGCTGAGAGCCACCTTTCCTGGCAACTCCTCCAGAGATTTCCAAAATTCGACAAGTCTTCCAGTGAGTACTTTATCTCTGAAATCATTTAGTTTATTTCTTAATTCCGGATCGCTTTCAGATTTACCAAATGGTATCTTATCAGGGTCTTTGTGAACGAGTGCAATTACTTTAAGTCCTTTCTCTATCGCGTAATCATATTCCGCTTCAGTGTAGCTAATGCCCTCCTCGCTTAAACTGCCGTATCTTCCTCCAATTATTAGGAGATAATAATCACAATCATCGATTACTTCTTTTATAAACTCGAATTGCTCAATGTCAATCGCGGGAAACAGTTCCATTCCTGCTGGAATGCAATCCATTTGCATTAGTGTTTGAATGACCTTTTGCCTTTCATCCTTGAGGTCGGCAAACGTAGAACTAACAAATACTTGATATCTCTTCTCCATGGCTTATTGCCTCTAATCACCTAAATGAGTATGCGCTACAGCTGCTAGAGGCACTGAAGATTCTGGCTTGCATTGCCCTTCCAAAATGCTCAGTTGGCATATTCATTGTGGTGTTTGTTACATACCGTTATATTACTTCTAGAATTTTCAACAATAAAGTCAGACATGAAACGATTAATGAAATTATCGAAATTAAAAATGACTTACCGAAGTTAGATCTTGCCATGAGATAGTTTAAGTAATCCTTGGGCTCATTCATATTGTCGATCTTTTTAATTCTATGTGAGCATGAAAAACAAGTTGACTTTCCTAATATGCATGAGTTATTCTGCATAAAAAAACACTCAGTATCATGGAATCTTCTAGATAGCCAAGTCATAATATTCTTGTTTGATTGTTCTCATCGAGGTTAAATCTACTCCCCATTCGTTGGTGTGTTCTAGCAGTTTAGTTCGGGAAATTTTGAAAAATCTTGTCCTCAACTTATTGTTTTTATGAATGGGGAATAACGTTCTGAGTTCTTGGCGCAATATAGTTTGTGTCAAATTGGAGTAGTTGAGAAAATCCTTAGAGACTATTAGGTTGTATAGAAGCCTAACCTTGATTCTCTTCATGCTTTTAATTTCTAGTACATAATCGCAGGCACTAAGTATTTCGATTCGGAGTAAAGTGATATTAACCATAACTAGAATGATTGGTTGATTTTTTGAATCAATGATTCTTTTGATTCACCACATTTCTCTACATACTCCTCCCATTTAGTAATCTCTGTTAAATAGAAGTCTCCTTTATCTGTAACCGTGTATTCGGGACAAAATGCAACAACCTTTTTGATTTTTGGTTGGTAAATCTGCTTGGGTATAATTAACCTATGTTTTTTGATTTTTAAATGTTCGATGGCTTCATTTACTTCATCCTGTTTGTGTCCTAGATTTTGTAGCGACGCATAGAATCTATCATCAATAGATTCAAATATTTTTATCGCTTCAAGGACATTGAAAAGCAATGAGTTTCCATTTTTAGTCCTTTGATGAAGGTTTATTAATTTGAATTTACTGTCGTCATTGCTATAGTAAAGTTCTATGATTTGCTTTTTGGATATTTTTTTCTTTTTGATCGAAACTCCATGTTCCACTTCGTTAATATTCTCAAGTTCATCGTAGTTATTTAGAATGTAAATAAGAGCGTCAAAAGCAATGTCAAATATTTCCCGAAGATTACCATTAGTGAGTTGACCCATGAAATTGACGAAATCGTTTGTAAATGGGTACTCAAACTTTTGTAGCTGTTCAAGGTCTTTTATTCCAAATTTTGATAAGACTTTTTGAAAAGCACTTCTCTTGCTGAACAGATTTTTGATAAATGAGTGAAAGGGATGAGCCTGCTCAAAAATAAGAATTGGAGCAAGTCTTTTTGATATTAAATTGTTAATGTTCAGAGGTCCTAGTTCTATTTTTTTGACATTTCTCGTGTATAGATGACTGTATTTGAAATCATTGTTATTGATGGATGTGTAAAGAGTGGGTCTGGCTGAAGTAATTAACGATATTTTCGGAGACTGAGCAAACGGCGAGAAAATTTCCAAAAGCTCAAATAGGTGTTCTTCTTCGAGATAATCTAAGTCGTCAAGAAAGATTACCAAATGTTTTTTTACCTGATCAGATTTAAGATTCTTAATGTGTCTTTGTATGATGTTGAGGTTAGTTGTGATATTTTGCTCATTGTTAGTTTCAAGTCCATTTACAGGTACTTTTAACTCTGAAAAATATGACTTAATATCATCGATAAAAGTTAAGCAACAACCATTGACACTTCTTGGATTTACTTCTCTGTAATCAACCATTAGTGGGTGGAGTTTGAATTCCTCCATAATAGAATCATCAAAGAATATACGATATATAAAATTACTTTTCCCGACACCAGCCTTGCCTAATACCAAGATGTTTTCTCCTGTATTTGGGAGAATACCTGCCAAATCTCGAAAATTGATTACTTCGGTATCTCTGTTGTAGTATAGTTCCTTAAAAACTTCTCTGTCATGTTTGGATAAGGAAAATAAATCCTCGAACGAATATCCCAGAATATCCATATAGGATTTTATATCATTTGAGAACCTTTTTTTCTCTGCTTCTATTTCTTCCATGCGATTATGGTATGTAACGATCAACTAAAATGAGTATGCGCCCCAGTCGCTAGAAGCACTGAGGTTTCTGTTTCGCATTGTCTTATCTAAGTGCTCTATTCGTATATTCATTTTAGTATCTGTTAGAGATCGATTTTACGTTTTACTCCCTTTTTCTCTATTTTCATCTTTGTGAACAACTTTAAGGTTGTCAATTGCATCTTCACCACCTTTTGATAGAGGAAATTCATGATCTATTTCAATTTCATCACCGAGAAAAATAGGCGCTCCGGAAATGTTGCTTTCGTTGTTCTGCTTTCTGATTAAGTCCAGTTTTTCACTCTCGCTCAAAACTAGTTTTCTATCTGCTACTTGGTACTTTTTCCTGAATTCAGAAAATATCTTCAAAAATTTCTCAAACCCTCTATTGCTTTCTTGATCTTCTTCAGGAAAGCTCTTGAAGTAGCTGAACATAGATTTGATTTCTTCCTTTATTGTTACTCGATGATGTTTGATCATCTCAAAGTTGATATCATGGATTAAGAACCAAGTCATGTAGATGTCTTGCATGGTTCGTCTAAAATATTTAGGATTTTTACCAGCTTTAAATATTTCGTTCAGTTCACTTTCCAGATAACCTGACAGTTCATCCTTTGCACAATCTTTATCCAGAAGTACGTACTTCAGTTTTTTGATAAAACTTTTAACGTTTTTCAGAGCTTCAAGAAATTTATCCTTTTGCTTTCCTTGATTCTCAGTGATAGTCAATAAAATAGAAGAGATATATGCCTTATTATTTACTCGGGCATTCAAACGCTCTGATTTTTGATAAATATCTAAGGCGTTTCTTGAATCATTCGTTAGCTCAACGTATTCAAAATAAGTGAGTGAAGTTATCAGTTCTTCATTTTCCATTCGATCCCTGTCGTTGGCCTTTCTAAGTTGTTTAACATAAAACCAAGACTTATTGTGCTGGGCAAGCAATTTTAAGTTCTGGATAAGTTCAACGTCGACCCAGGAATTCCACATTTCAAACGAGTTTTCTCGTATAGGAAATGGTTTATCGTTCAGTCTGATGAACAGATCAATCGGATCAAAATTTGGGTTTTGGTTTTGATCAATTTCAACAACGTAAAGCTGAAAATCGAAAATTTTGTTTTGGAGTTCCTCATCAAGCTGAGAAAACTTGACTCCATCCAATTCTTTCAGAATTCGTGGTTTTCGAAGACCGAATTTATGGTTCTTTGATACTTGTGTATTGTTTCTTTCATCAACATATTCCGATCCGATAAACCCTAGCAGGGTTAGAATCCTTTGCTGACCATCAATTACTTCGCTTATACCATCCGTTCTTTTGAAGATAAATATGGCCGGAAGAGTAATTCCGAGTAACACACTTTCAATAATTGATGAAGCTTTTGATGGGTTGATTACTTCTTTACGTTGATATGAGGGTCTAACTAAAAATCTTCGTCTTTGCATTACCCTTACAATATCATCGATAGAATTTCTAGCAGGTTCAGGTTTATTCAACCTTAGGGATTCAAGTTCAGATAATTTAGTGGTTGTGTCATCCGGCTTGTTCAATTCTTTCAACTCAGCCTTCTTTACATCATCCGGCGAAATATACAGGGAAGTATCAAGTCCGAATTTTTCCGAAATATATTGAGCGGAAGTACTATAACGTGTTAAGACCTCCTTGTTAAAGCCGTAATCAACTTCAGTGTAATCTTCAAAATTTTCATTTATAAAGATTGCAATTTCCTCAGCCAAACTCCTTGAATATTCAATCTCAATTTCTTCCTGATCAAGAATACCTAAGCACCATAAAAAACATTCCAGCGCAAGTCTATTCGTATTGAAATCCTGCTCCTTTGCTATGGTATTGACTAATTCTATAAACTCGCATTTGCCTAAAAATCTTGAGACAGTTTCCGTTTCAATATCAACAGAATCATCAGATACTTTCTCATACATTTTTGTAAGCAAATCAGTCCTTCCAGTTCCTCTAGCATAGTATGCAATTGGAATCATTGGAAGTACTAAATGGCGCCTAATGAATGTCATTAAATCCTCGACTGGTGGATTGTCTATTTTATTACCAACCGGCTTGAAAAAAGTCTCATATAGATTTTTTCTTGTTTGTAAGTCGTCTTGCAGAAAGTCCTTAAATTCATTCGACAAAGGATCTTCATCGTATATGGCATTGTCAATTTCTGCCTTTCTAAGAGGGGTTATTCCTGAATTGTATCTTGAGAAGATTTCTTTCTTTATACGATCTTCTAAAAACTTATCAAGAGGAGGTTCATTAACCAATTTAAATTCTATGATACGGAGTTTGGCGTCAAGAAAATTATCAATTATTTCTCGGTCATTTTTAGCCAGAGCATCGTACGAATGGTTCTTTAGTTGCTTCAGGTGAGTGAGCCCCTTTGGTTTCAAGGCAAACTTATTTTCCATGAACCTGAGAATCGTCTCGAATCTCTGGCGACCGTCGATTATTTCGATGTTTTCATTATTATCAAAGAAAATTAACGGAGGAATTTCAGTTCCTAACAAGATACTCTCAATGAAATAAGTCGCCTTATTGTAGTCCCAGACATAGTTTCTCTGATAATATGGTTTATAATCAATTTTGTTTTTCAGCCTCGGACTGTAAAGGCTATCAATAGATTTAGAATAGGTTTCAATCTTGAGATGTTCCTTAAAAATCTTTTCGAATGTTGATTGTCTATCTTGATAATCCATTGGCTCGGTGATTTATTGATCTCTAACAACCCAATACTCAGCATTGCTGATAGTCGAGTTATATTTTTCTACCAATCTAATCACTTATTGGCAAATACCTAAAAGACACCACTACACTGCTTTATAAATACCTGAAAGTGGGTAGTTATTTCAGTTGACGTGAGCGCAAGTGTTGATGCTACAGGCAAGCGGATAAACAAAAAAAGACAATCCATCGGATTGCCTTTTACTCGTGTTGGACTTGTCTTAGTTATTGATTTTCAATCTGCGCTTCGGAGCGTGCCCTACTCCGCCTAGCTCTAGCTGATGTATTTACCTGTTTGGTTATCACATTGATTTTATTAATTAAACCCCCATACGTATCAGGCTCTGTTTCACTTAACACATCCAGGGCATTGATCAGACTGTTCACATGAGGAACAATGGCTCTTCTGGCCTCTTTCAAGGTTGGATAATCATGCTGGTTGTCCAACTCCAGCCTTTCCTGATAAAGTATTGCAAACTCCTCTTGTGCAGCCTTTAACTCTTCATAGATGCCTTGTGCATTTAGCTGTGTGATAGATGCCTGTTGACCGGTCTTGTCAAGTTCCGCAAACATGGCCTCAAGCTTACCAGACTGGTCCGTATATCCCAAACTGTAGAGCCGGGTTCCCGCTTTCTCAATGACTGGCCATACTCTTTCATAGGCTTCCACTAATGATTCATCTCGTCTTCGTTTGTAGGCGTTGATCAGATCACGAAAGCCAATGAATAGGTCATCACGCAAAGCATCTGCAGCTGCCACATCATCAATCAGTTGATTGATACGGACTGCTGTAATAGCTTGGTTAAGCATGTTCAGGTCCTCCAGTAATAGGCCGGTAATCCGATCCAGGAAAGGATTTTCAGGTTGGTCGTCCTGCAATACTTTCAAGTAAGCATTCACCGTTTCAGAGAGTTCTGAAGGGAGTAAATAGCTGGTTCTTAATTCATTAATCATAATAGTATTATTTATTTACATATAATGTTTTATTTATGTGTAATATAAAAATCATATACAAATTCTCAAGGGAACTACCGTTTTTTGTAAACCACCCGAATGATTTGCTGTAAATCACCTGATTCATTGTACGGAATCAATTGACTTTCAATTTTTCAATTGAATGGATTCAAGAAAGGGTGGGATTTGTTCAATCCATTTGATTTTATCCAGGAAAGCTTTCGTCATTGAGCAAATCACGTGGATTAGAGTAGAAAACTTTTTTCCTGGAATGAATCACGTGGATAATGGCAGAAAACTTTTTGCCCGGAGTAATTCACATGGATTATAGCAGGAAAACTTTTGGCGCGGGCCAAATCACACGAATTATGGCAGAAAACATTTTTCCCAGAGTAATTCACGTGGATTATTACAATTTCATAATGTTGATTTCAACTAGTTGTATTTACTTTTCATATTTAGCATATTTCTTAAACCCCAGATATATTTACTGCATTTCACCTCGTCATTAAAATCCCTATTTTATCTAAGATAGACTTCAAACCACTCAGCAATCCTTTCCTTAGCTAAATCAATATTGTTTTTTAATCCGTGATTGTCACCTTTAAAACTTATCAACTTATGAGGGATACCATGAGCCTTTAGGCTGTCTACAAAAGGGGGAATTTGTGAATAATTCACGTGCTGGTCTTCTGTACCATGCAATATTAGAATAGGTATGTTGCTTGGAAGCTGATCTGACCAATAAATGGCAGATCGCTTTTCTATCTCAGCCATTTTATTTTTGTTAAAGTCAGGAATTAATTCGTTCATTACCGCCGCTATTTCAGGGTGGTGTTCTATGGTTACATTCAAGTTAGTGATTCCACCAATATTAACAACCGCCCGAATATTACTGTTAGTATGGTTCTTCAAAACGAGATAGTTCATCATTCCTCCACGGCTCATTCCAAGTAGACCAACTCTTGATGTATCTGCTATTTCAACCTCAGCCATACTTTCAATTAGATTGTTAATATCATTTACATCATCACCACCGAACTGCTCAACCCCTTCACTTCTCGAATTGCCTCTATAATTTGATGCAACAACAACATATCCTTTAGCTGCAAGTGGAGCCATTTCATTCACGGCAGTAGCTACAATTAAAGTACCCAGGTCTCTGTTCCCACCTCTATTGAGAACGATGATGGGATATTTTCCTACCTTTTTAGGACTTACCATCAAACCCGTTAAAAATAAGTCATCACTTATATGTCCAATAGAATAAATATTAACCTCATCTAAATACGCATATTCTTCCGGATGATGTTTTACAGAATTGTAGATGGGTGTCTTGGTATAGTCAATAGGTCTTAGCTTAATTGTTTCCTTTACAAAAGTTCCAAAACCTGCCTTTACTTCTTCAAGGCTCTTTTTTTCTTCAGAACAAGATAATAGCACCCATATTATTGATAGAAATATATATTTTCTCATTTTTTTTAATTGTTTGTAAGCCTACTAAAATAAGCATGCGCCCCAGTTGCTAGACGCTTTGAAACTTTCTGCTTGCAATGCCTTATCAAATCCCTCAGTTCGCATTGGGGCGCCTAGCTATTCATTTGAGTGTCTGTTAGATGATGTTTGATTCAACATTCAAAAAAAGCAATCCACCAGATTACCTTTGACTCGTGTTGGTTTTATTTTAGTTATGGCGGACACTATTTTTTTAATATTCGATCAGCCACTTTCCTCGCATCCTGGCAGTATTCATCCTCTCCTTGTAAAGACCATTCACCCGTTTTGTCAACATAATATTGAACTGTCTTCTCAACAACTTCAACATAACCCCCATAATCGTCCAACATCTGCCGGACATCTCCTGCATAGGCTTTTCTGTCCATCTCGCCTGACTTTACCAAATCCCAACGCTTGTTGATCCACTTAGACTTCTCCTTGTAGATCGGGTCTTTTGTTTTAAAAGCCATCAAGAATAGAGAAAGCGCTTTCGCCTCCTTAGATGGTTTTCCGCTTCTATTGTTCATTTGCTTACCCATTTCTCAAAAATAGGTAACCGGAACAAGGTTTTATCACGAGCACCAAATATATAAGTCACCATCTCACCTCAATCCACTTCAAAAGATCAAACAGAATATCCACCAGACCGAATCTCACGTGGATTCATTTATCAGTAAATCAACGAAAAAACTAGATAATAAGCTTAACAAATAATCAAGTGCGGATATTAGCGTCGGTTATTGTGTTTGGGTAACTCAGCAATTAGTAAACATTATCAGGAACATTCCGCATAACGCTACATTCCCCTGCCCATGAAAACGTCATGGATTCGTTTTTTTGATTCTTGTAATATGTTCAGCATCTGTCGACACACGATACTTTGAAATCCGGATTTCTCCTATCCAATTGGAATGATGACCAACAACCTGAAGTAGATTGGCAACCCCTAATGCTGACTTTCAAGTAGTTGATCCATGCTATTTGACTTCCACAACAAGCTTGCCTTTTGCCTTATTGTCCTCCATGTACTGATGTGCTTCAGCAACCTGGTCAAGTTTCCATACACTATCTATGTTCAAATGGATGGAGCCCTTTTCTACTTCATCGATGAATGCTTGTAGCAGATCTTTGGAAAGGTTATTCGATTCTCCCATATAAACAGTCAACCTCCCTAGCGATGGAATATCTCCCATCGGGGTAAACTCCTTCATCGTCCATTCGTTTCCCAAAATGCCCGTCATGCACACCACACCCTTCGGCGCAATGCACTTCAACGAATCCTTCAGTGTGCGGGTACCAATCAATTCCAGCACCTTGTTCACCCCGTCAGGATACAGTTCTCTTACATGCTCCATCAACTGCCCATTGTCAATCAGGACATGATCAGCGCCATTGTCTAACAAAGCCTGCTGCTTGTCTGCTTTTCTGGTAGTCGCGATTACCTTCAGACCTTTAGTTTTGGCAAGCTGACAGGCCAACATACCGATGGAAGATGTGCCTCCTCGGATTAATAGTGTCTCCCCTGAAGCTATCTCCAATGCCTGATTCAGCGAACCCGATACTGTCTGAAACATCTCAGGTATGGCACCCAGTACATCCCATGATAGTGTACTCGTGAATGGAAATACAATTTCGAGTGGAACGAGGGCATATTCCGCATACCCACCGTCAAAAAATCTTCCCATACCCCCCATGATAGCGGCCACCTGTTGCCCCTTCTTATAAGTGCCGGATGGATCATCCTCCACAACACCAGTACATTCGATTCCCTGGATTCTTGGGTACTTGACACCCAGAGATTCACCCCTGCGCGTGAACAACTCAGATCGATTTAGCCCAAAAGCCTTTACGCTGATCAGCACCCGGCCGGACTTTACTTCCGGCATGGGTACTTCCTGTATTTCTATTACTGCAGGTGCTCCTGCCTGCGTTGTTACAGCTGCTTTCATGATTCTTTCGGTGCTGTCTTGTTAAACATGTATCGGGCAATTTTCCATTCAGAGTCTATCTTCTCAAAAACAAACAGCTCTCTATTTGCTTCTGGAATGGTGTCTCCGGTGGCACGTATGAGTGTTGTCCCTTTTGAATTGGTTACTGCAAATGCAAAGTCCCCTTCCACTACAATTTCATCTATAAAGAATTCAATGTTCAATTGAATTTGAGTAAAGATAAGTTCGTATGATTTTAAAATGTTCTCAACCCCAATGGCCGACGGTGCTTCGGTTGGCATAAATATGCCATCTTTCGCATAAAGTCGTTGGGCGAGCTTTGCGTCTGAAGTATTCAACGATTTCTTGTAAGTGGCTAGCAATGCTTCGATGGCGATTTTGTCTTGTTTTTGCATGATTTCTGATTTTTGAATTTGAGGATCTGATGTCACGTGTGCTGATGAGCTGACCGCCAAACACGTGATGGCCAGTGCTGATACAATCATTTTTTTCATGATATTTCCTTTGATTTTGTACAAGGCAAAGGTCATGAGGGATTGCCTCTCCTACCCATAAAGAACTTTAAGAAGAAGTCTTAAACTACCTTAAGATTGGCTTAACTTTTTGCGGATGTTGCTGAGGAATTCAGGGGTAATACCCAGGTATGAAGCAATTTGAACATTGGAAATCCGGTTGAATAGGTTGGGATACAGCGCTATGAATTCGAGGTATCGTTGCTCAGCAGTCGTACTGATCGTCTGAAGCAATCTATTTTGCAAAAGCACAAATTCTTCTTCCACAATGACACGAAAAATCCGATTAAACTTGATACTCTGTTCATAGAAGTAAATCAAATCCTGCTTGGATAGCTGCAAGACGATTGCTGGCTCAATGGCTTCAATGTATAGTTGACTCGGCTGTTCGGCGTGAAAGCTACCTATGTCGGTGATCCACTGATTTTCTGTCGCAAAGTGCAGATTATGTTCTTTGGCCTTATCATCTACTTTGTAGGTTTTGAAACACCCCTCTACTATGAAATGGTAATGTCTGCATACTTCACCTGTTGACAACAGGAATTGTCTTCTTTTCACAGACCTCACCTTGATCCGCTTTTCCAGTTCAATTATCTCATCTTCGGCTAAAGTGAGAAATGAATTGAAGTATTCGATAAGTGGAGCAATATGCATGTTGTCAGTAGAGGATTTCAGTCATGGGTAAGTTAGCACTATGTTCATTTTTCTATCGGCAGACAGCAAAGTTTCACCCGTAAAAAAGCGTATCTAACAGACATACTATTTGAATGTTTGCTTAAGATGGTGCAATTACGCTGAGACGCAGACCTCTTCATTCAAAATCTGGAAAAAGATAATTGGCTATAACAACTACTGTTTGTTGTGCGCCTGAATGTTTAGCTCTTCAAGCGTAAACCAACTTCTTCGCCCAACTTTTTCTGACATGTCATTGGGCTGAGTGGAGTGCCCCCCAAAGAAAATAACCGGCATCAAGGATTGATTCTCCGGTAGCGGATCTATTCCAAGTTCATCATTTCCAATATTGCTATGAACTGATGATAGAATTTTTATCCTGTCATTCTCATCACTAATATAGATATCACTAATATCCCAAGTATAGCCCCAATAAATAGCTTCATTTTCGATAATCGCGGGATAGAAGTAAAAAATTAATTCTTCAGTCCTATTATCAAAATCAAAATTATAGAATGCGTAATCCATCCCATCCTCATAACCGAACGCCAACAACATTTCAAGTTCTGGGTCATCATCTAAGTTTAAAAACCTCCTGAAGTATTCCCCTGTATTATATCGCTCCTTCTTCCAGATCACAACCAGATTATCAAGTATCCAATATTCAAAAAACCTGTAGTTGCGATCATCTACTGTTGTCGTGGTGACGATGTAATCCCGTTTACCATTTCCATTCAAGTCAATACTCCTTACCATACTTACTTCTTCCGCAACCTTGTTGGCTATTGAAGAAGGAACCATTTCCAGCGTTTCCAAAGCCATAAATCCCTGAGCGCTTGAGAAAAATGGAACAAGCAATAAGCATATCAATAAAATTTTCATGAAGAATTTATTGTACATAGTTTGACATCAGCATTAAAGGCCTCTAACGCGTATCGATTGGCACCTCAATCTATTAATAATTTAGCAAATAACGCTCCTCGAAAGCCCTACAATTTGGTTTATCACCCCTCAATCATGATGCTCCAAAAAAACATGGATATTTGAAAAAATATCAAATCAGAACGAGTACTATGGAAGTCGTCAAAAACAAAGAAGGGTTTGAATCCCTGGATCCCAACCTCAGGCGGAAAGTAATTCACCTCAATGACTTGATGGTCACAGTCATCGAATTCACCAATGGCCCCATGGCTACACCCGACCCTCCTCACAGCCATCCGCATGAGCAAATGTCATATGTAGCCGAAGGTCGTCTTAAACTTTTAATTGAAGATCGTGAATACCTGCTGGAGGAAGGCGATGTGTTTAAAATCTCCTCTAACCTACCCCATTGCATACAGACGCTAACCGAGTACGTCAAACTGGTGGATAGCTTTACTCCAATTAGAGAGGATTTTCTCTAACCGTTGGCCGATTCTGATCTCTGTTAATCGAATGTAGCCCTATTTTATTCCCTTCTGAATCTAGATATAGCGCAAAGAATCCACTTTCATCAGCATGAGGTGTTTTAGGAACGATAATTTTCCCATTATTCTCCTCAACCTTATCAAGCATGATCTGCCTTAAAATGCAAGATAATCACCTACCTACCAGCTCAGACAAAAGCTATTCTCACCATCATCTCGATCAATTTCCATTGCACCTTCTTCTCCACCATAGGTCCAATGACCTGTAAAGCTCATTTCAATCGGGTCTGTATCTTGGGTTATGGTCAAATTGCTTACTTCCCAAAGCCTTGTTGATTCATAACCTTTGGTATGCCTGGTGTCGGCATCCAAAGTCCACTTAACTTTTCCATTTTCAATCAAGGTGATGACCGGAGATAATGTGTCACTGCGATTTTCTATGATCAATGCACCGTTATCAGATAAGTCAAACTGTAGTCCTTCTTCCGTCAATTCAATTTCATCAATCAAAACTGCCTCAAAGGGTCCGTCATCCAATCCACAGCCGCTGAGAAATAAGTAAATGCCATAACCTATAAATCCAAAATATCCGATAACACCTATCCCAATTATTGAAACCGTCCAAATCAGTATTTTCTTAATGGTTATATTCATTCTGATTTACCTATAAGTGATCAATTCAACATCGCCACCTAGCCCCGATGGAGTTATCTCCCACTTTGATGCTTGGAAAGGTGTGTAGGTTATATCAACGAAATTTATATCGTAAAACTTCTTCCATTCGGGGTATTGCTCATCATATACACGCATATAGTTGGCTGAAAGATTTTGTACAATTATTTCAATTCGATTGTCTTTCTCAAGCGCACTTGCAGGCAGCTCTATTTGATTAGGGAATGACCATATCGTACCATACGATATACCATTGATGATCACTTCTGCTGATTCATTTATTTGATCGAATGCTAAAACATACTTCTCGGGGATATTCTCATTTGGCTCATTCAGCTTTAATTGATACATATATTTCGCTTTACCAACGTACGAATTCAAGGCTTGATCACCCCAGGTTGTATACGGAGTAAGCTTGTCTATTGAATACTGTTTCTTTATTCCAAATTGCTCATAATCCGTGAAAATGACAGTCCATTGTTCCTCGAGGGACAATGTATCGATCTGGTAGATTCTACTTTTAGACGCAAATGATTGCCTCAATCCTGTTTGTAAAAAATAGGATTCTCCTGGTAAGATGCTGAAATAGAATTTATCGTTAGTCTCAATATGTTCGACAACTCCTGTTACGGCATTGGTGATCGTAACCGTTTCGTAATCAGATGCAAGTCTAAAAGTGTCAGCAATAATGCTACTTCCAAAATTGACGATGAAGTAAAGATGTCCGCTATCATTCTTTTTGCGAATGAAATCCAACCCCTTATTGCTTAACTCTTCTTGTGGAACGTTGTTCTGCTTCAGCAGGTCAAGTAAGTCATCAGTCATAATGATTTGATCACCAATGTCCACATCTGCATATGATTGGTATGCGTTTAAGCCTGCATATTGGGAAGGAAAATGTTTTGAAAAAATGACCTCAACTCCCCTTGCCGCCAATTGACCCAATTTCGCCAAAGTTTGTTCAGGAATGTAATCAATTTCAGGTACTACAATTGTCTGATACTTTGCTCCTTCTGTAACGAAAACATTTAGAGCATCGTCCGTATTGAGCATAGACAGTTGTCGATCAGAAATGTAATCGAAAGAGTATCCATTATCCCATAAAAGCTCTGCAGTTTCCCCGAAAGTTGTCGCGCTGAACCAGTTCGCATAATGGTGTACATCAAGGGCCAGAAGGGTGCCTCCCTTGTGTTTCGTCCAAATGTCTGCCAGTGGAAAATAAAGCAGTATGTTATTGTCCGGTTTTGCATTTTGAAATAAAACCTGGCTCTTCTCAATATAGCTGTTCAGCAGTGGAAGCTCATCTTTGAAATGCGAAGTTTTGCCAAAATTGGTAGAGGCATAAAAGAGCCAACCTGGAAATCCCTCATTTTCGGGGGAGTATGTTGTACCATGATAAAATACGTGATTAACACCAGCAGTAAACAATTCATCAATCTGGGGTTTTACACTTCTCAAGGAAACCTTGAAGTGATTGGCTAACCATGTCCCTGTTTCAGCACTCACCATAGGTTTACCGAGCAGATGAGCCGGTGAGGAAGCGAGTTTCATGACCAATGGATTCGGTCTTCCAAAGGTCTTTTCCTCGTAATCTCGATCACAGTTCAACCCCGGAATATCGAAGCTACTACAACCAAATGATTCTGTTTCTGGAATATCTGACAACCCATACAAGTCTAAAATATTGGCAGGTGAACCATGTGCCTGATAGCGCGATAACTTGTTGTGGTCATTGCTGTATTGCGTCCATATCGTTGCGAAATTTGAAAACAAAAGTTCATCAAAAACAACTCGCACATCATATATGATATAGGGATACAGCACATGTGATGTATCAGTGAATACATGTAGGTAATTCTTCAAGTCATAATGATGAATATCCCTAAACGCCTCGAAAAACTCAGGTGTGCTATTGGCTCCAAATACCTCATATGAATCATGATAAAAGGCCCTGGGTGAAATGGGGTGGTTTGTAGCGGCAAAAACCGAATCAAAATAATCTAAATACGTCTGAACAGCCAGCTCATCGAAATAATCCATCACCAGCCCCTTACCTCCTGGCGCAGCTCTTTTCACCTGTTGCATGGTTGGCCTGGCGCCTAGTATCAAGACTGTGTCGCCAATATGATTTTTTACTCTCTGCTCAATGAAGCTGTTTAGTAAATTAGTGGTGTCGTCTTTGACAAAAAGGCCAAATAAACTGTCCAGTTCATATCTGTTTTTTAGTTCCTCAATAGAATAATCGTCCTGATCTTCGACAAAATGACGTATAATTTGAAATTGTTTCGCTGACAGGCGATTGTCAATCCACTGTCCTCCATATGGCCAGCCAGTACCAAGGGTTATATCCACTCCCAGACCTAATTCACCTGCCTTTTCGATGGTGAATTGTACAACTTCCATCCATCGTTCGGAAAGAAATGGAATGAATTGTTCTTCATAACCTTTTACCCCATAAATGGGAATAATATGAACACCGCCCAAGCCACTTTCTGAAAACTGGGTAAGCTCTTTAGCTATGTTTTCTTCATCCACTGCGCTTCCCATCCACCACCAATATGTCCACGGCTTAGCCGTTTGTAAGGATGTCTGCCCAAATGAATGGAACGCGCAACAAGCAAGTACACCAAATAGAACGACAATGGTTATGTCATTTCTTTGAGTCAATCGATTTCAGTTTTGGTTTGAAATTATTTCATATGGCATAGAATCTCTCTCTTCTGGGTAGGCGTTTTGATTTTAGGCAATTTATATCAACCATAGGAAAACCAACACCTATAAACCTCGACGCTCAAGCCTGACATATCCATACACCTGTACTACTCCCCAGATCAACTCTGGAATCAGGAAAAACCAAATCAGACTCGTTAGTCCTTGAGCCAATAGGTAATACGAGAAAATGGCCGAAAAGGAAAATCTCGCAATTCCATCATATAGCCCCAATAAAGGCAAAGGGTGCTTGATTCTCAACACCGACCAGATGGTCACGATCGCTCCCATTAAATTGATAAAGAATAATCCCGTATTTCCTGGCATTTCGAAATTTCCCGACATGCCCCATCGCTCATGTAACTCACCGATCATTTCAAGGTTGGCAACTGCTGTCCATGGCAAAGCATACACTGCTGTCACCAACAAATCATAGATTCCACTGTACCGCACTATTGTTCTGTATTGCATAGTATTTTGTTAAGACCACAAAACACATCAACACCGAGAGTTCTACACTTGACTTATGTCAAGTCAACTGATTTTTTCTTTACTCTGCTCAATGTCTCCGGCTCTATGCCCAAAAAAGAAGCCACCATCTTCAACGGCATTTGCATCCGATGTTCTTTGTCATACTGCTGAACAAACCATTGCCATTTTTCTTTTGCAGTATCAATTTGAAGCATATCCTGTCGCTCGCTTACACACAAGTAATTTTCCTCAGCCAAAGTCTTTCCCAAAATCAAAAACCTGGGATTTTGATGATAGTATGCCTCCAATTGAGATTTTCCAATTCGTAAAACAGTTACATCTGTAACCGCTTCAAGGGCATACTTACTGCTCGTCCCGGACACGAATGATTGAAAAGATGTCGTGAAGCTTCCAGGGACTGCAAAATATGCCGTAACCTGCTTACCCTTTGCATGATAGCATTGTCTCACAATACCCGACACTACAAAGTATATATACTTGCAGCTTTCTGTTTCATTCAGTAAGTGATCTCCCTTTTGATAAGTATGCCATGTGAAACATTGCTCAAACCCAATGACATCACTCAATGGCAATTCACAGAGATCTGATACAATGGAAGCTATTTTACCCATGCTGCGAATGTAAGGATGACATGTAACAAAGGTCACATCTGCTATACTCAATCTCCACTACGTTTGCACAAAAATCAATTAGACATGTTAGGATTCTTATTTGGAAGCAAGAAATATAAAAGCATCAACGCTCAGGAGTTTAAAGATCTTCAAAAGGAAAAAAATACGATTGTGTTGGATGTAAGATCTACTGCAGAGATTAAGGAAGGTGCTGTAAAAGGTAACAGACAGATGAACGTAATGGATCCTTCATTTAGAAATAAGGCAAGCAAACTGGACAAATCAAAAACATATCTGGTGTATTGCCGAAGTGGTATGCGCAGTGCCCGTGCCTGTAAAATGCTGGCCAAGGAAGGAATCGAAAACATCTATAACCTCAAAGGTGGCTACATGGCATACGAACGAGATTAAGAGACTTTGTTCTTAATACCTTGCTCTTAATACTTTGTACCAGATACTTAATACTTAATACTTAATACTTAATACTTAATACTTAATACTTAATACCTTGTACTTAATACTTTGTACTAAATACTTTGTACCAGATACTTAATACTTAATCCCGAACACTCAAAACCTGGCTGCCATTAGCAAACTGAGGTCCTTGAAAGGTAAACCATACTTATTGGCCAGATATTGATTGGTAACACTGCCTTTGTAGGTATAAACACCCTTCATAAATCCCCTACTTGCAAAAATCATATCTTCCACACCTCCAACTTCTGACATGGTGAGTAGTATCGGCGTGAAGATATTTGAAATGGCCATCGAAGCGGTTCGCGGAACTCTGGATGCAATATTTGGCACGCAATAGTGAATCACATCATAGGTCGTAAAAACAGGATTTTTGAGGGTTGTAGGATTGGATGTTTCGATGCATCCTCCCTGATCAATGCTTACATCTATCACAATTGATCCTGCTTTCATGCCAGCCACCATTTCCTCTGATACGATGATCCTGTTGCGTCCTTTTTCAGCCCTAATGGCCCCAATGACTACATCCGCTTCTGCCACTGCTTTGCTTAGTGCGGTATGGTTAAAAGTTGCGGTATGTACCTGATGTCCGATCGCATGTTTTAATCTTCTCAGTTTGTAAATGTGATTGTCAAATATTTGGATATCGACTCCTAGCCCTATTGCCGCCCGGGCCGCATACTCACCAACTGTTCCTGCACCTATAATCACCACATTAGTTGGTGCTACACCAGTAACGCCTCCCAATATCACGCCCTGTCCGCCTTCAGCTGTTTTGCTCAAATACTCGGCTGCAATGAGCATTACACTGCTACCGGCAATTTCACTCATAGCACGCACAAATGGTAACCCTCCCACCTTATCTTCCAGGTACTCATAACCAATGGCTGTAATACGTTTACGTGAGAGCTCCTGAAGAAAATGTGTGTTTTGAGAGCCGGGTTGAAAAGCAGAAATTAAAGTAATTCCGGGCTTCATCATTTCGAGCTCATAGCTGGTGGGTGGCTCAACTTTCAATACTATATTCGACTGAAAAACCTCTTTTCTGTCGTAAACGATTTTTGCCCCTGCTTCACTGTATTCCTGATCAGAGTAGTTTGATCCTTCTCCTGCTCGGGTTTCGACAATTATTTCATGTCCGTTATTCACGAGCAACTCGACTGATTCCGGTCTCAGCGCAACCCTATTCTCCTGCAAGGATGTTTCTAGCGGAACCGCGATCTGCAAAGACCTACTCCCCTTATGAGTTTTCAATGGTGCTTCCATTGGAAACAGCGCACTCTCCCTTGCCAAATCCGCAAGCCCTGAACTAATTTTCTCCGTCATGCTCAACCAGCACTATTTCGCGTTGAAATTCACCTACTAATTTAATATTTATTTCCAGGTATCGATCAGGTAATAAATTTTTCACTAAATCCGGCCATTCGATTAGACACCTGTCACCTGTATAAAAGTATTCCTCCACTCCAACATCAACAGCCTCTGCTTCATTCTTAATTCTATAAAAATCAAAATGAAAAATAGCGTTCTCACGACCATCCAAGTATTCATTAACGATCGCAAAGCTGGGTGAACTCATTTCATCCTCCACACCTAGTTGTTCACAAATAGATTTGATCAGAGTGGTCTTGCCTCCACCCATTTCAGCCTGAAATGCCCAAATGGTATATGCACTTCCCTTATCCAGCAACCACCTAGCAGCGCTTTCAATGTCATTATAATGGTAGATCAACTCTTCGACTTTAAGGTAATCAAAGGAACAATGATCTCTTCCATGCTTATACCCCCATGTTGAAAGGTGTCCCGATAGTGATTGACATAGTGATTGTAATTATTGGGATACACAAAATAGGCGTCCTGACAAGCAAAGGCATATGCAGTGCTCACATTCAACTTGGGTAATCCAATGCTGTCAGGGTTTCTGGTGAAGTAAACTTTTTTCTCATCGAAATCAAGGTTTCTACCCTGCTTAAATCTAAGATTGGTATTGGTCGTGCGGTCTCCCACGATCTTCTCGGGGTTATTCACTCTCACTGTTCCATGATCAGTAGTGATGACTACTTTGACTTTACGTGCACTCAACTCTTTCAAAAGATCATTGAGGGACGAATGTGAAAACCAACTCTTTGTGAGTGATCGATATGCTGATTCATCAGGAGCTAATTCTCGGATCATATGCATATCCGTTCTTGCATGTGAAAGCATGTCGACAAAGTTGTAAACGATGGCATTGATGTCATTATCGAAAAGCGCACTTACATTTTCCACCAGCGACTTACCATCCTTCGCTTTGATAATCTTATGGTAGCTCATCTTTCCTGCAATCCCCTTGTCTTTGAGATTGGCATCCAATAGCTCCTTCTCAAAATTATTCTTTGGGTCATCAGTATCTTCCCCCACCCAATATGCTGGCATTTTTTCGGAAATTTCCAACGGAGTGAGTCCGGCAAAAAGTGCGTTTCGTGCATACGAAGTAGTTGTCGGCAGGATGGAATAATAGTATTCCTTTTCTTCCAATTCGAAGAATTTTAAGATCTCTGGTTCCAGAATTTCCCATTGATCATATCGCAAATTATCTATGACTATTAAAAACACAGGGTCATTTTCGACCAGAGGAAAAACCTTTTTATCTAAAACTTGATGAGAAAGCATAGGCGCATGATCATCACCGTTCATCCAATCCTCATAATTGCCAGTCAAGAACCTGGTAAACTTTTGGTTAGCCTCAGTTTTCTGCATTTCAAGTATTTCGCGCATACTCTTCTCTTCTGTCTGATCGATGCTCAATTCCCAAAACACAAGTTTCCGATAGAGTTCCGCCCATTCATTTGCAGTGAGGTCAGCTCCTAATGCATCACTGAGATTAGTAAATTCCTGCCGATAGTCCTGATTGGTTTTTTCCGTGATCAACCGTTCATTATCCAGCAACTTCTTGGCGGACATCAAAATTTGATTCGGATTGAGTGGCTTAATCAGGTAATCAGCAATCTTCGAACCTATTGCTTCCTCCATGATGTGCTCTTCCTCACTTTTGGTAATCATTACCACGGGTAGACTCGGAAACTTAGCTTTAATAGCTGTCAGAGTTTCCAATCCGCTCATGCCCGGCATATTCTCATCCAGAAAGACCAAATCAAATGATGTTTCATCCACCTTATCCAAAGCATCAACTCCACTCTTCACTGCTATTATTTCGTATCCTTTGTCCTCCAAAAAAAGAATATGAGGTTTTAACAGGTCGATTTCATCATCAGCCCATAGTATCCTGTTCTTATGCATTATTTTAGCTTCATCACAATCTCAAAAAACAATATTCCGAAGTTACGGGAAGTATTGAAAACTTTGATTGTTTAAGCTTGATCTCTGTGAACAAAAAGAAGATACTTAACGATCCGGTCTATGGGTTTATCAACATCCCAAATGATCTCCTATATGACATTATCCAGCACCGCTATTTTCAGCGGTTGAGACGAATCAAACAGCTCGGCCTGTCAGACTATGTCTATCCAGGTGCGCTGCATACACGCTTTCACCATGCCCTAGGCGCGACTTACCTAATGGGTGAGGCCCTAGATACCCTAAGATCAAAAGGACACATGATCTTTGATGCAGAATACGAAGCGGCCCTGATTGCTATTCTGCTACATGATATTGGGCATGGGCCTTTTTCTCACACGCTTGAATTTAGTTTATTCAATAATGTCCATCACGAACAAATCACCAAATGGACAATGAAAAGACTGAATAAGGAATTTGGTGGACGACTAGATCTAGCCATCGAAATATATGAAGGCAAGTATCCTCGAAAGTTTCTAACCCAATTGGTATCCAGCCAGCTGGATGTCGATCGCCTCGATTACCTTAAACGTGATTGCTTTTTCACCGGCGTACATGAGGGGACCATTGGAGCTGAACGAATTATCAAGATGCTCAACGTAGTGAATGACGAGCTCGTGGTTGAAGAAAAAGGTCTTTACAGTATCGAGAGCTTCCTGAGTGCCCGTCGAATTATGTATTGGCAGGTCTATCTGCACAAAACGTCTATCAGCGCTGAAAAAATGCTTATCGAACTAATTCGTCGAGCAAAGACATTGACGCAAGCAGGCGAGGACATTCTCGCAACTCCAGCTTTTTCAATTTTCCTGGAGCGACAAATTTCTGCTTCCGATTTTGAAGAGGACCCTGATCTGCTCGACATTTTCATGACCATGGATGACACAGATATTTGGGGTTCCATAAAATTCTGGACATCACATGAGGATCCTGTATTGAGAATTCTCAGCAATGGATTGCTTCATAGAAAGCTATTCAAAATACAGTTTCTGGATGTACCAGCCAATAATAAGATCATCTCCGAAATGAATCAGAAAGTTGGAACGGAATACCAACTTGATAGCGAGTACACCAAGTATCTTGTTACGCATGGAAGTGTAAGTAATGCAGGATACATTGCCAAAGGTGAGAGCATTAACATTCTAAAGAAAGATGGACGTGTTATCGATGTGGCAGAGGCCGTAGATCTACCTAATATCAAAGCCATTAGCAAAATCGTAGAGAAGCACTACCTATGCTGGCCTAAAGACGTATCTTTGATTATTTGAGGTCGAAAAGAACTAACAGGTGATTCAACTATCAGTCACTCAAGTCGCAAGCTTACTTGATGGAGCAGTAGAAGGTGATGAAAATGCTATTGTAAATACCATTAGCCCCCTTGATGAGGCCGCTCAAGGAGCTATTACATTTTTCCATAATCCAAAATATGAACATCTGTTGTATGCCTCTCAGGCGTCAGTGATAATCATAAGCAAAGATTTCAAACCCAAACAAACATTAACACCTACGTTGATTCGGGTAAATGATCCGTATCTGAGCTTTACCCTGCTGCTTGGTGAATATCAAAAACTGACTGCTCTGAAAAAAGAAGGCATTGAGCAACCTAGTTTTATTTCTGCGACTGCCTCTATTGGTCGACAACCCTATGTTGGCGCTTTCGCCTACATTGGGGACAATGTAACAATCGGCAATAACACTAAAATTTATCCCCATGCTTATATAGGAGACAACAGTACCATTGGAGATCATTCGATCGTTCGATCTGGAGTGAAAATCTACGAAGATTCTGTCATTGGTAATTACTGTATCATTCACTCAGGCGCAATTATCGGCAGTGATGGTTTTGGTTTTGCACCGCAAGTAGATGGCTCATATGCTAAAACTCCTCAAATTGGAAAGGTAATCATAGAAGACCATGTCGAAATTGGGGCAAATACAGTGGTAGACTGTGCCACTTTTGATGCAACCATCATTAAGGAAGGAGTCAAGCTAGACAATCTGATCCAGGTAGCCCATAATGTTGAAATTGGCAAGCATACAGTAATTGCTGCCCAAGTTGGTATTGCAGGGAGTACCAAAATTGGAAACAACTGCGTTATTGGTGGTCAAGCTGGCATTGCCGGTCATATATCCATTGCTGATAGCACCAAAATACAGGCTCAATCCGGGGTAGCCAAAGCACAGAAACCGGGACAGATATTGTACGGATCACCCGCAATTGATTATGGTCAGTACTTAAGGTCTTACACAGTTTTCAAAAGACTTCCGGACATGCTGAAAAGGATCGAAGAACTTGAGGAAAAAGTTCTAAATTTGGATACTTGACCTCTTACCTAATTTGCTAATCCCAGTCATTGACAGACCCATGAAGTTTAACCAACATACGATTGAGACAACATCAACTGTCTCTGGCATTGGGTTGCACACCGGGGTAATGAGCAAGATGATATTTACGCCAGCACCCATCAATCACGGTATTAAATTTCAAAGAACTGATCTCGATGGAGGTCCCACAATATCCGCGGATATTGACAATGTGGTGGATACCTCACGTGGAACCACCATTGAACAACATGGGGCTAAAGTCTATACTGTAGAACATACATTGGCCGCATTGGTTGGACTTGAGATTGACAATGTGTTGATCAAAATTAACGGACCAGAGCCCCCAATAATGGATGGCAGTGCACGATTACTGATGGACCAACTACTAAAAGCTGGTTTATTTGAACAAAATGCACCAAGAAAGTTCATCGAAGTGCCCGTTCCTTTTAGTTATCGCGATGCGTCCAATCAAACCCTTATCAACATTTCACCATCCACCGATTATTCACTAAACGTAAGCATTGACTACAATTCGGAAACATTGGGTATTCAGGAAGCTGAACTTAACCAAATATCGAACTTTTACGAATCAATCAGTAACGCCCGAACATTTTGTTTTTTACACGAAATAGAGATGCTGTTCAAAACTGGATTGATTAAAGGGGGTGACCTATCCAATGCAGTAGTGATTGTTGATCGGGAAATAGAAGACCGAGAAATGGATCAACTGGCTAATTTGCTAGGGAAGGAAAAAATTACTGTAAAAAAATCAGGCGTTTTAAATGACACTTCATTCAGGTTTGAAAATGAAGCAGCAAGGCACAAATTGCTGGATTTAGTAGGTGACCTGGCGCTTTTGGGTGGGCCACTAAGAGGGCATATTTCGGCAAATCGGCCGGGTCATACGTCCAATGTTCAATTTGCCCGAGAGCTCAAAGCTTATCTTAAAAATCTGGAAGGTAGTGTTAAACCTGATGTAAACGCCAAGGTTGGAATATGATAAATAGGCACATATGATCAGTCCACAAGCGCATGTACATCCTGAAGCAAGTGTTGGACTGAATACTACTATTGAACCTTTCGCATTTATTGACAAGGATGTGAACATCGGTGAAAATTGCTGGATTGGTCCCAATGCATGCATATTTGAAGGTGCAAGAATTGGTGACGGTTGTAGGATTTTCCCAGGTGCTCAAATCTCCTGTGAACCGCAGGACATGAAATACAATGGGGAAAAAACAACCACCATCATTGGAGACAATACTGACATCCGGGAGTTTGTGACGCTATCAAGAGGTACCGGCGATAGAATGCAAACACGCATTGGCTCCAATTGCTTACTTATGTCATACGTACACATTGCGCATGATTGTATTGTCAAAAATCACGCTATCATTTCCAACGCTGTACAGGTTGCTGGGCATGCTACGATTGGTGAACATACTGTCATAGGTGGAACAGCAGCAGTTCGTCAATTTGTGAACATTGGCGCTCATGTGATGATAGCAGGTGGATCATTGGTACGCAAAGACATTCCTCCTTTCGTGTTTGCTGCTCGCGAACCTCTATCATATAATGGTATCAATGCAATAGGACTTAAAAGGCGAGGCTTTACGACCAACCAGCTCAATGAACTGCAGGAGATCTATCGCATCATCTATCTCAGTGATCTGAACATTACCAAGGCCATTGCGAAAATCAATGAAGAATACAAAGAGTCCGACTTTAAAGACACGATCGTAAACTTCATTCAGGAATCAGAGCGGGGTATTATGAAAGGGATGGATTGATGAGAATTTTAGCTGATAACATTGGTAAGAAATTCAATAAAGAGTGGATATTCCGAAAGCTCTCATTTGACATCCCGTCAAAGGACCACATGGTACTTACCGGACCAAACGGTAGCGGAAAAAGCACTTTACTAAAAATTATCAGTTCTATTACAGAACCATCTGAGGGATTCGTTTTGTTCAACAACAATACAACTGAGTTAGACATTGGAGTAGTCTCGTTCGCTGCACCTTATCAAAACCTGATCGAGGAACTTACCTTATCAGAGCATCTGCATTTTCATTTCACTTTTAAAAAACCCAGCCTTGAGCTTAAGGAAATAGCCGATAGAGCTGGATTGACTACTGCTTGGGATAAACCGGTAGCTGATTTTTCCTCAGGAATGAAACAGCGACTCAAACTAGCCCTGGCTATGTACACTCAAAGTGACCTGCTATTGCTGGATGAGCCCACCGCCAACATGGATCAAACTGGGATAGATTGGTATCGAAATGAAATTAATGAAATAATTAACACAAAGACGATAATTATCGCATCAAACCAACGTTACGAATATGATTTTTTAAGCAATGTTTTGAATATTTCAGAATTTAGTTATTCAAGAAAATAGGTGAAGCAGCGTAATTAATCATGAAAAAATCATATTTTTGATTCATTCTTAATCTATTACAACAACTACAAAATTTAATCTACAACCAATTATGAAGCACGTACTTAACTTACTGACAGTCGCTGCTGTGTTTTCACTAGCTGTCTTGATTAGCTGCAAAGGAGGAGATGATGGGCCAGAACCAGAAGATCCAATTGGAAAGGACAAGGCTGAGGCTATGGCCTCTGCTACTTGGGTTCCTTCGAGTGTTACAAATGCAGGTACTCCTAGAGAAGAGTGGTCAGAATTTACTTTGACATTCTCAGCGAACGCTGGTTTTACAGGCGGTACTTACGCAACGGAGGGATATCCTTCTGAAGATGCTGACAACCTGGTATGGAAAGGCAATGGTACGTGGGAGTTTGGCACCAACGGAGACGGTGAAGTTGACATAAACACGATATACAAGGATGGGGATACGGATAATGCATTGAGCGTTACAGTTTCTTCAGGAGCAAGTTTGAATGTCGCATTTGACGTACCAGATCCAAATAATAGAGCAGAAGGGTTCTATGGAGAGTGGGTTTTCAATATGGGACCACAGTAAAATACAAAGACATAACATGAAGAAATAGGATAGCTGAACAAGCTATCCTATTTTTGTATCTGATATGTTACAGCAATCATTCGATCACGATAGGAACTACATTGTCAAGCAAATGCAACAGGATATGCAGTTGGACTTGTCCAATCTTGCCATCCAAAGAGCTGTTGACAACTACCTGGCATATGAAAACCCGATGGGGTTGATTGATGATTTCGTATTACAGCTACAGAATATAAAGCAATTCAATACGGATTTTCTGAAAGAATTCTACTTCACTGCCGCAAGTCTGTTCCGGTTCCTATACATTGACAATCAGCTTGAATTTGTTTGGGATGGAAGATCACAATACGAAAAATATCAGGATGACTGGTCCAATACTTTTCTGAGTTGGATTGATAAATTCCATAACACCCGATCTTTCTCAAAAATTATCTTGAAAGGAGCTGTACTTCATCAAGATCAAAGAACAGAGTTCTTGCAGAATAGCTTAATCAGAATATTACTATCAGAATTTAAGGTGAAGCGCTCAACAAAGGGCACCATTATTAAAGCCAAAGCTGCCTAGTAGGTTATTTCGAAAGTCTCGAAGGATTCATCACAGGAAACAGGTGTTATGATTACTTCAGATACCGTTGCAAATTCCGGTCCTCTTTTGCACCAATTTATCAATTCTAGCATTTGGCCCTCCAAACCCTGAGCAAGAATCTCGACATCTCCATTGTCTAAATTTCTTACCCAACCGTTTAACCCAAGCGACTTGGCCATGTTCACAGTACTCGCTCGATAGAATACGCCTTGAACCCGACCTCTACAGATAATGTTTTTACAATCTAGTGTTTCAGATGACATTCCTTACAAAACTTCTGTTTCCCCGGAGGTCTTTTTTTAGGTGGCTTTTTGTGACCGAAATAAAGCGGATTACTATACTGAGGTTTTTGAGCAAGCTTTTGATCCTTGGCTTTTTGCTTGTACTTTTCCTTCATGTTAGCCCTAAACGCCTCCACTTCGTTAACCGGCTTCTTCCTGAAGATTTCACCTATTGAACGTTTCTTTTCAGCCTTCTTGAAAGCCTGATATTGGGCCTTAGGCACTTTTGGAGTTTCGCCAACATCACGAGATGTTTGAGCAAAAGCAAAAGTGCCAGCCATCATCAATAAAGATAGAATTAAATATTTCTTTGACTTTCTTTTGGCTACCATTGATACCTAAACGATCATTCTTTTATTTATTGCAAAGTAGATGCTTTTCACAACATCTTCCAAAATGAATCCGTTCAGCAGGTATAATTTCTTTTAAAGTATTTTCGCGTCATGAGGAACATATTATGGATTGGGTTTCTTTTAGCATCAATCGCTGCGCTGGCCCAAAACCCAGCTGAAGCAGAATTTTTACGCCGAATGGACAAGGGTGAAGACCTGATGATCGCTGGGCGATATGAAGAGGCTGATGATGAATTCAAATTTGTCATGACAAACATGAAACCTCTTCCTTCAAACATGGCTTACCTGTTCGGAAGGAATAGTTTTCACCTCAGTCAGTACAAACAGAGTATCAACTGGCTCAATAAATACATTCAGCTCAAAGGCACTCAGGGTCAATATTACAAAGAAGCTGTCAAGTACCTGAAATTTGCTGAAGATGAATATCTCAACATCCAACGGAAACAAGCTCAGAGCTTAACAAATGAAATAAAACCCAATGAATATGATTGTGGTGGGCTTTCAAAAATGATCTGCCCGGTGTGTCGCGGAGATGGGGTAATTCTTAAGCAAACACCTTTTGAAATACAGTATCAGACATGTCCGTACTGCGCTGGATCAGGGTATCTGACATGCGAGGATTACAACCTATTTATGATGGGTCAATTTGATCCTTCAGCTAAGGACTAATCATGATAGTCTGTTTTTAAAATCCTCATACCCAAACTGACGCAACACGTCAAACTGTCCATCAGTCCTTGTCACACATATTGTTGGATGCTTAACACCATTGAAAGTAGAGGTTTTCACCATCGTGTAATGGATCATATCTTCAAATATGAGTTGATCTCCAACTTTCAGATCTTGATCAAACCCATATTCCTCCAAAAAATCTCCTGCCAGGCAGCTCACTCCGCCTATTCGATAGCGAAAAGGTTTACCTTCTGGATTTTCATGTGCATCACGGATAATTGGCCTGTAAGGCATTTCCAGACAGTCAGGCATATGGCAGGTAAAAGAAGCGTCTATAATGGCAGTTTTCAATCCCCCGTTTTCAACCAGATCCAGCACAGTGGTTTTTAAATAACCAGTCTGCCAGGCAACTGCTCCTCCTGGTTCCAATATAACTTGCACATCATACTTTTCTTTAAAATCCTTAAGCCTTGCAATCAGGAGATCCAGATCATACCCATCACGGGTCATTAGATGTCCTCCTCCCATGTTGACCCACTCAACCTCCTTCAAATATTCTGAAAACCTCAACTCCAGTTGATCCAACACGTCAGACAAGCTCTCTGCTGAACTTTCACATAATACATGAAAGTGCAAGCCAGTGATACCCTTAGGAAGCACTGAAGGCATCTTTTCTCGGGTTACACCCAAACGCGAAACAGGACTACTCGGATTATAGAGATCAATTTCAACATCAGACCATTCTGGATTGACTCTCAAACCAACTTTAACATCACCTGGAACTCTCTCACCAAAACGCTCAAATTGTCCAATCGAATTAAAGGACAAGTAACTGGACATTGCGACGATCTCATCGAATTCCATTTCATCGTAAGCGACACAATAGGTGTGTGACCTACATCCCATTTCCTCATAGCAAAGTCTGGCCTCATTCAAGGAACTAGCAGTTGCCCCGGAAAGATATTGCTTTACCAATTTGAACTGAGACCACATGGCAAATCCTTTGAAAGCCAAAATAATTTCTACTCCGGCATCTTTTTGAACCCTATTCAATAACTGAAGGTTTTCCTCCAGTAATTTTTCTTCAAGTACAAAAGCCGGAGATGGCATATTGACATTCATGATTAAGACAGGTAACGTTCCTTCATGATATTCAGATGGTGCGTTTGATGTCCAGCGATGATATATCCGATGGCCCTAACGCTAACCGGAAATCCATTCGCCGTTCCGGTTCTTTCTAATTGTTGAGAACTGAAACTCTCAAATAAATCAACATTTGAAGCCCTCAATCTTATAAAATGATCGAGAATAGTACCCAGCTTTTGCCTATTGGCTTCACTATTAGGTACATAATCGTTTTGCTCAAATCCTGGTAAGTCAGTTTGATCATTTCGTGCAAATCGAAGCGCTCGATAGGCAAAAACGCGTTCTGAATCCAATAAGTGGACCATCACTTCTTTAATGGTCCATTTATCCTCAGCATATCGACTACCTCCTTGTGCCTCGTTCAAATCTGAAATCAACCTGACCAATTCATTTTTGGATTGCTTCAGCGTATCAATAAGATCACCATCTGAAAGCGTGTCGATGTATGGCCTATAGAATGCTGGAATCTCGTCAATAGGTGGTTTCATATCAGTCCATTTGAATGTCAATATCGATCATTTCGTGCCACTGAAGTCCGCTTTGATTCAGGTCTACCAAAAACGGATCCGGATCAAATTCCTCAACGTTTTTCACTCCCTCTCCATGCCATTTCCCAGTCAAAAACATCTTGGCTCCAATCATGGCAGGCACGCCCGTAGTAAATGATACTCCCTGAGCTCCTGTTTCCTTGTATGCCGCCTGGTGCTGACAATTGTTATAGATATAGTACGTTTTTTCCTTGCCGTCCTTAATGCCTCTGATTCTACACCCAATGGATGTTTCACCTTCATAATTCTCACCTAGTTCTCCTGGATCCGGCAACACAGCCTTTAAGAATTGAAGAGGGATGATTTCAGTACCCTGAAAATTCACAGGTTCAATACCAGCCATCCCAATATTCTGAATCACCCTTAAATGCGTCAGGTATTCATCACCAAATGTCATCCAAAACCTTGCCCTTTTCAATGTAGGGTAATGCTTTACCAAAGACTCCAACTCTTCATGATAAATCAGGTAACTTTTTCTTGGACCAATATTTGGGTAATCGATCATTTTACCAACTTCATGTGGCTCAGTCAATTCCCAATTTCCATTCTCATAGTACTTACCTTTTTGCGTCACCTCCCGAATATTGATTTCCGGATTGAAGTTCGTTGCAAAAGCTTTCCCATGATCTCCTGCGTTGCAATCAACAATGTCCAGGTAGTGCATCTCATCAAATTGATGCTTGGCGGCATACGCTGTAAAAACGCCTGTCACACCTGGATCAAAACCACACCCCAGAATTGCCGTGAGCCCAGCTTCCTTGAAACGTTCCTGATATGCCCATTGCCAGCTGTACTCAAACTTAGCCTCCTCTTTGGGCTCATAGTTAGCTGTATCCAAATAGTGAACACCCGTTTTAAGACATGCATCCATGATCACCAAATCCTGATAAGGAAGCGCCACATTGATCACCAGTTTTGGTTGGTGCTTTTCAAAAAGCGTTACAACCTGTTCTACATGATCCGCATCGACTACATCAGTCATGATCGATACGCCAAGATCCTTTTGGATATCCTGAGCAATTACATCACACTTCGATTGAGTTCGACTGGCCAAAACAATTTCTGTAAAGACTTCAGTCTGTTGAGCACATTTGTAGGCAACAACCCGGCCTACACCTCCGGCTCCAATGATTACTATTTTAGACATGGATCATTTTTGAATTAGAGCACTAATTTAATCGCAATTCAAAAATTCTAAAGCACAAATCTGTAAGTGTACTTGATTAAAAATGTATTACCTGAATTAATTTCCAATAAATCCTTACTCAGATGCCTGAATGAATTATCATCGGAGTTATTAAAATTCGATCCATTTACGGCCCATACTGCAAAAAGCGTTGAACCTGGAATGTATTCCCATCTCATCACAAAATTCGATCGGAATTGCATCACATTGAAATCAGGGTCCCCTACCTGATAGTCCTCTGCTCCGTCACTATTTTCGTCAATTGAGTAAACCCCATCATTGGCGATGAAAGTACTACTGCCTGAAAGATCCAGGTATCTGTTACCATACTCATGGGCAATTGGATTCGTGACAACTTTTAGGTTAGAGTATTCGCCTGAAGATATAAATGGCTGACCCCAGTATTCCAAAGACAAATTAGGAGTGAGGTTATAGGTAGTTCTAATGGACATTCTGTAGGTGCTTTGACGGATAGTGCCTAAAATATACCTATTGGACCCACCATCTGATTCAGTAGAAATGTACTGGAGTTCATTTCTTTCCTTATTGATTGAAGGCTGCAAAACAATACTCATCGCATCGAAGGGTTGCCAACGTATATTCATCCATAAACCAAACTCCTCACCAGCATCCTGGGTAGCTTGATAATACCAGGTCTCCAGACCGATTGATATTTGCTTTTGATCAGGAGAGCCAACAAACGCCCAGATACTACTCCCTCCTGGAAAGATAAAAGAAGGCCCACCTCTCAAGTCGGCATTTGAAACAATTCGATCTCGCGCATTAATCCCAGTGCCAACCATCCAATAGTTTTTAAACTGTCCATGGACATTAACATTCCCAAACAATTGAGTATTAACACCATCAAAATCCCATTTAGCACCTTGATTGACGTTGAATCTGAAAAATCTAAAATTACCCACTGTCTCCAATGTTCTGTATTGAATCCAATTGTCTTGCTCAATGGCATCAGTCTGTACCAGGAAGCCCACATCATTAAGCTCCAATCCTGGAGACTTATAACCCAATATGGACCGAAATCTGATTTTTCCACTTTGTTTACCAAATACAAATCCGGCGGAAGTTCCGGTCAAAGATTTCAATGTAGAATCAACATCATGATGATAATTATTGGGACGTTGAAAAAATCTTTCAGAGGCAGTCTGCGTTTGCAAAAGAGCCTCCTCTGAACCATTTACATTACTGAATGCTCCTTTTGTTTGAACAAAATACTTACGGTCATTAAAATTGTGTGTGATATCAAATCCTCCTGAATAAGCATTTGCATGTAAGAAGTTTAGATGATCATCATCGATAAAGCGATTAGTCGATGTGAGCATTGCCCCGATTACGGTCTCCCCTTCCTTGATATCCTGCTGAAATCTTCCTATGGTATAGTTCGTATATGGCTCAACGACAATTTCCTGTTCTTCGCCATCCACGGTTGTCACGGTCGCCATTTCCTGATTGGTGATTGATTCAAGCAATCCCCAGGAAAACCCCTTGGCATTCTTGCCTGTCAGCTTAGCAGCTCCGAGGATTCGTGTATTACTCGGTTGATCCACAAATTGAATATTTTCACCATAAGGATAGTAACTTGGATTTCGCCCAATTCGCCTGGAATAAAACAAATTATCCGAATCTCCCATTTCAAAATTGAGTACGTTATTTCCCTCAAGAAAGAACGGTCTTCTCTCTTGAAAAAACAGTCGGAAGGCAGATAGATTAACCTGCGAAGGATCAGCCTCAACCTGACCGAAATCTGGATTGATTGTCAAATCAAGGGTTATATCACTAGTGATCCCTATTTTGGCATCAACCCCAACATCAAATTCATTATTCACTCCAGTTCGATACGGATTGTTCTCTTCAGCTTCATAACGTTCCGTCTTGCCTACTATATAGGGCATGATCTCAAGCTGTTTCTGAGGTTTAATTCCTTTCAGTCCTTTCAACTCGCCAAAAAGATGTACCCATCCGGGCGCATCATTTGGAATTGGCTGCCATACTGATCGTTGCTCATCCCGAAAGAACCTACGCGTCACCTGCATCCCCCAGGTATGATCTGGCTTATCCGCAAACCGCAACTGTGACAGAGGAATCTTATATTCGGCATTCCATCCTTCGTCATCAATACTAGTCGCTACATACCAGATGGGATCCCAGGTTTCGTCCCAATTATCACCATTGTTACTGATATATTCGTCACCTTTCACACCAGAAACAGATGCTGTAAATGAAAAGGCAGTTCGCTTGTCGTGATAGCTATCAATATTGACTTCCACCCAATCACCTTCAAATCCATCTCGCCTTGACATTCGCTTGACAATTTTATCCGGTTCATTGTCAAATGCCTGAATACCTATGTAAAGGTATTTGGCATCATAAAGGATTTTGAACCGTGTAGGTTGAGCAGGAGCTTTACCGTAATCAGGCATGTATTGAACAAAATCGCCAGTCCATTCCACCTGTCCCCAAGTTTCATCATCTAGTATTCCATCTATCTTAGGGGGCGAGTTCGTTAGGGAAGTTTCGTATTGTCTGGCTTGACCGAACAAAAAAAACACAGCTACCAAAAGCAGCAGTGAAAGCGGGAATTTCATTTTGAGTTTTGAATTGGTCTTACTATGTATACAACCAATTAGAAAATTAGTTACACCGCTTCAGTTTATTTAAAGGGAATGACTACTTAAATCGATAGCGAATACCAGCATTCATACCAAACCCAACAGGATTTACATTGAAGTTTGCCTCGTTTTTGGTGATGGACTGAAGGGCATGAGAATAGTTAGGCTCAAATACCATATCAAACCCATTGAGAATCTGATAGCCCATTGAGAATCCGGCTATTCCTGCGAAAGTAAGGTTCTTGTAGGGAGATTCATCGCCAGGGCTAATGTTAAATGTAGCGATCTCATCTGAAGGATGATCCAATGTATTTCCTAAATAGAAGTTTGTAACCACCCCTGCATTCAACCTTAAATGCATGCGTCTATCTACCAGGATATATCCCGCTTTTAAGGGGATAGTGGCAAACTGAAATTGATTATTCAGCTCAACATCACGATACTCCCACTCCACTATTTCTTTTTGCTTGGCAACCTGATTGATTTGATTCAGGCCAGCTGACTCATTCGTAACAGGAATTGCTGCAGGATAATACCTATTTTCAACTAACACATTGGTGTAATTTGTAACTGCTGCTTCCCCGTACCTGACTCCACTTTCAAGTGTGACTCGATCTGTTAGTTTCATGCCCATATTTAAAGCAAGCTGTCTCATCATGCCAACTTCCATGTTTTCGGTAGGCTGCTTTGAAGTTGTAGTAGACCCTCCGGATGTATTCACGAAATTCTTTGCTGTTGTTACTGCAGTACTCAAAACACTTGGTGCCTGAACCTGATATTGAGGGTCAAATTGATCTGCCCCAACAGACAAACCAGCCCAATATTTATTCTCAATGCGTTTTCTACTGTAGGTTGAGACTCTTCTGTATTTCCACTCTGGAATAGGCTCAACTGCATGTGACTTTACGAAAGGCACACGCCCTAGCGCTCGACCTTCTTTGCTAGAGAGCACCAATGCATTGTACCCTGAAATTGATGATTGATTACCAATCTTTTGGTCTGAACTTTCATCATCCAGTAACGCAACATATTCGAGCATTGAGGCTGTTTGTTGTGGCTTTTCAATTCCACCATCATCTATAGACGTGTTTAGGAATTTACCAAAAACTCCTTCTTCGGATTTCAAACTAAAAGTAGATGACTGTAAATTTTCAGGAAGCAGGTAATTTGATATGCTAATGCTGGCTGCCACCATAATGGCAACTACTGCTGCCCATTTATAAACGAACAGTTTTTTCTTGTAGGCTTCCACTTGCTTAAATGCAAGTTTGTGTTCTACACGCTCCCACACCCTCGATGGTGGTGCTACTGTCTTGGCTTCAATTGCTTTACGCCATTGTTCTTCAAAACTATCCTCGTTGCTCCCCAAGTTGCCCATAGTTCATCAAATTGTTCCTCTCCAACTTATCCTTTAACAGGCTCTTTGCTCTTGAATACTGAGACTTGCTCGTTCCCTCACTAATCTCAAGCATTTCAGCAATCTCATGGTGTTTATAGCCTTCAATCGCATACAGATTAAATATAATCCTGCAGCCATCCGGCAATTCCTTGATCATCAGCAGTAGTTCGTTATGACTATAGGTCGAAAGTGCATTTTCTTGTACACTCCAGTCTTTCAAGTCATTGACGTCAACCATCGGATACAAATACAATTTGCTCCGTTGATGATTAAGGGCTGTATTCACCACGATTCGCTTGATCCAATACGGCAAAGACGAATCCTGTCGAAAACTGTCTATTTTCTGAAATACCTTAACAAAAGCCTCCTGAAGAATATCTTCTGCTTCTTGCTCTAGTTTCACATACCGTAAAGCAACAGTATACATAGATCTTGCATACTTTTGGTACAATGATTCCTGAGCATGGTGGTCATTTTTACAACAACCTGCAATTAATTCTTCGTCCGTGAAGGTCATTCGCTCATTAGTTGAGACAACAATTCTAGAAATTTCGTTGTAATCGATGATAAATACAATTAATAAATGAAACAATTTATTATTAGCATCACCTTAACCACTCTAATCTTTTCTTGTGTTCCCTACTCATCCGGCCATTATGATGGTGCCGATTTAGTCGAATACGGCAATAAAGACTATAGTTCAAGAATTGGCAATGTCAACATTTCCATCGCAAACGATCGATCTGGCTTTTTATCCAACAAAATCCTTTTGGGATCAGGCCAGCAACTCAAGTTAAGCTTCGATCTACTTGACGAAGATTACACCAACCTATATTTAAAAATCTTCCATTGCGATAAGTATTGGGAGAAAAGCAATCTCTCAGACCTGGAATTTCTAGATGATTTCAATGAAATCAACATAAGGGATTACGATTTTTCTCAGACGCGCTTTTGGCAATACGTGAGCTATTTCGTGAGCATCCCCGCCACCAGAATATCAGGAAATTTCATCGCCGTGATATATGAGGAAGGCCAGGCAAAACCGCTAATTTCTCGACGGTTTATGGTTTATGAAAATAATGTTGGCATATCAGCCTCAATCGTTTTAAGCACTGGGGCAATAAAGCGGCTGTCTCACCATGGTCTGGAATTGGAGCTTTCGTATGCTGGGCTGGACGTCATCGATCCCAACACCCAGCTATATCCAATTTATCTACAAAACAACAATTGGCAAACGGCCATTTACAATCTAACGCCTACAGCACACCGTCCAGATCAACGATTCATTGAATACAAACCATTTAATCAGGAGAATAATTTTCCCGGTCTCAACAATTTCCGGTTCTTCGACCTACGGGCAACTTCATACAGGGGACAAAATGTAGCCAGGGTGAGTACATCTGATAGAGGAGTTGAAGCCATTCTTCAACCAGAAACTTCACGACATGGCTTGTCTTTCGGTCAACAGCTCATGGATGACCTAAATGGTAAATACTATTTACAAAACAACGACCCAAATGCGAAAAACATTAACTCTGAATATGTATATGTCAACTTCAGATTGAAAACTGATTCGATCACATCTGAAGTTTATGTCACAGGCCATTTCAATGATTGGCAACTTAACGAGCGCAACAAATTGAGTTATTCCTCTGATGAAAGAGCTTACATTGGTTCCTTGCTCCTCAAACAGGGATTTTACAATTATCACTACTGGGTCAATCAAACCGAACTTCCACATTACTATTTTGAAGGAAGTCATTTCCAATCCGAAAATGATTATGAAGTATTGGTCTATTACAGAAAACCCGGGACTGTCTATGACAGAATAGTAGGATATAAATCAGTGAGGCAATAAATGCTCGAACTCATAAGGAGAAATCCGCTCGACAGGATCCGAATTAGCGAGATCCAGCATGCCAAACCCTTTGCTGCAAAATCTACCTAATCCACAGATAAAAATGAACTCCTGAACAGGCACGGGGGCATAAAGTACAAATGGAAAAGTATAACCTCTTACTTCATACTTCACATCATCATGGTACATTGGATATATTCTGGCAAACTTCTTTTTTGAATCCCTCAATTTTTGAATATAACTCAAATCCGGCACCACCTGAAATTTATCAATTTCTGAAATCTTGCTCGTATCTATGCCTGATTCTTCCATTCTCTCCATGGTGTGTTCAAACATCAAATCAGAAAACTCATCTGTACTCGGTTCAATGAATCGTTTACCGGGATCTGCATTGAAGGTGGGTTCCAGCAAAACCAGCGGCGATATGCAAATGAACCTCATTTTGTTCTCGAATGGCAGTAACCTTTCTTCATCAACATGCTCTGGCACTATCTGCAATTGATCAATGAATAAATGTGGTTGCTTGAAAACCTGTACCAGGACAAAGTCCAGGAATCCCTTATCCGGCGATGTAATAACCAGGGTTACCTTTTTGCTATTGACATGCAAGCCGGTTTTACTTACCCGTGTCTGTCCTTTTAGTCCTGAGTAACTAAATAGCTTAAAGTCTTTGTACTTTAATTCTCCAGAAGAAACGACGAGACCTCTCAAAACCTGACCAATCAGGTATTGATGATGAAAAGGGATGGAAACTCCTCTGTTTTTAACTTCAAAAGTGATTCTTATTCTCAAGTTGGGCTACTAAAAAATGAAAACAGATAGCTGTGAATCAAAAATACAGAAACAAAATTTATTTACACGTTGAATCTGAAATGCATGATATCACCATCCTTGACAATGTACTCTTTTCCTTCGATGGCGAGCTTACCCGCTTCTTTGCAGCCATTTTCCGTTTTAAAAGTTTGATAATCGTCAAGTTTGATTACTTCAGCCTTGATAAATCCTTTTTCGAAATCAGTATGAATCACGCCAGCTGCCTGAGGTGCCTTCCATCCTTTCTGAATCGTCCACGCCCTAACCTCCTGAACACCAGCCGTGAAGTAGGTAATAAGATCTAATAGTTTGTAGGACGCCTTAATAAGTCTGTTAAGTCCAGAATCTGTGAGACTGTACTCTTCCAAAAAGAGTTGGCGATCGTCTTCATTATCCAGCTCAGCAATTTGGGCCTCAAGCGACGCACTCACTACGATTACCTCCGCATCTTCATCGACAACCAGTTCTTTTAGTTTTTCTGTTAATTCATTTCCCTTGCTGGCATTATCCTCTTCCACGTTGGCAACATAAATGATCGGCTTGTCAGTCAATAACTGCAGTTCCCTGACCAGCGATCTTTGTTCTTCGTCAATGTCAAGCGTCCGTGCATTAGCACCTGATTCGAGGTGTGTTTTAAACGTAACAAGCACTTCATATTCCTTCTTCGCTAGCACATCACCGGATTTGGCTATTTTTTCAACTCTCTGGATACGTTTGTCGATCGACTCAAGGTCTTTCAATTGCAATTCAGTATCGATGACCTCCTTATCTGTTATGGGATCGACCACTCCATCTACATGAACAATATTATCATCCTGGAAACATCTCAACACATGGATGATGGCATCCACTTCCCGTATGTTGGCCAAAAATTTATTACCTAGTCCTTCTCCTTTGCTTGCTCCTTTTACCAGGCCAGCAATGTCCACAAATTCAATTACTGTAGGAACTACTTTTTCCGGGGATACCAATCCCTCTAATATCTGCAAACGTTCATCTGGTACAGTAATGACACCTACGTTTGGTTCTATTGTACAAAAAGGATAGTTGGCAGCTTCTGCTTTCGCGTTAGAAAGTGCATTGAAAAGCGTTGATTTGCCCACATTTGGTAAACCAACAATTCCACATTGTAAACCCATGAATTATTTAATCCTAAATACTTGATAACTATTAAACCCAGCATAAACCTCCTCCACCGATACCCTCAAAATAGTGTATGTAGGAATGGCGGCTATCATGCCCGGAATGCCCGCGATTGTTGCGCCGGCAAAAATAATCACAAATATCTCTAATGGATGGGCTTTTACACTTTTGGAAAATATTAAAGGCTGGAAGAATACATTGTCCAGCACCTGAACCAGCCCAAAAACAGACACAATTTCTAATCCAATGAAAATGGCTTCCCGCGTAAGACCTGGAGATCCTGCTGTAGAGAGCGCAACAAATACTCCAAATAGTGTTCCTAGTATCGGACCTAAGTAAGGAACCAGATTAGCCAAAGCTGCAAATACGGCAATCGTCAGTGCATATTTAATACCAAACAATCCTAATCCAACTGATGACAGAGTGAAAATGGCAATCATTTGAATAAATAACCCGACCAGATAATTACCAAGCAGATGGTCTACTCTGAAAAAAGCTGAGGTAAAAACCTCAAAATACATATTGGGTATAAGGTTGAACAATGGCCTTCTTATGATACCAGGATCGTAAAGCAGAAAGAAAGTCATGAATAAAACGGCAATCAGTCCAATAAAAAAATTGCCCGTAAAGGAGATCAGATTATTGATAATGTTGCCAAAGTTCAACTCACGCATACCATCGAATATGGCTGATTTAAAACCTTCTACGAGAAATCCCGGAGGATTGGTGGTCAACTCGTTGCTGATGAGTAGTCTTTCAGTAACGGCAATGGGGGACAAAACTTTTGAGAGGAGCGAGTCAAAATCCATATCGCTGATTACTTCTAATTGCTCAGAGAACAGCGGCACAAAAAGCAGGACGAACAGGCTGATGAAAATACCAGCCATGGCGAATGAGAATAAGATGGCAATAAATCTTGGCAATCGAACCCCAATAAAACCTAGTCTCAGCAAAGCACTTACGCTAGGTCTCAAAAGAGAAGCCAGCACCAACGAAATAATCAGATAAAGGAAAATATTGAAGAAATACCACACCGCAACCAAAAGGAGGCATACTATTATTATCAGACTTCCGAGTTTCCTATTCATAAACAAAAAAGCCCCGAAATGGGGCTGTATCAAATCCTATTTTTTAAACTCAATCCCACTTCAAATCTGAATCTTCAGTCGTAACTTCTTCTTCGTTTCTTTCAAACTGAGAAAAATCTACTTCAGGAAGTAATTCATTCTTCACATGATCTACAGTACCGTTCAATGCCTGAAGGAATTTATTGAAATCCTCCTTGTATAAGAATATTTTGTGTTTTTCATAAACGTAACCATCGTCTTTGTATCGACGCTTACTTTCTGTGATCGTTAGATAATAATCATTTGACCTTGTTGACTTCACATCAAAAAAATAAGTTCTTTTCCCTGCTCTGACCCTTTCAGAAAAAATCTCATCCCTTCCCTTTTCGTTATTCTCTTCCACTTCGCTATTCTTTTTTAGTAGATTTTCGTTTATTCCAATTCTCAATTTTATAAAAAATACCAGATAAAGATGCATCTTAAAATAATTTATTACAAACCCAGCGTGTTATGAATCAATATAAGAGGACTGGTATTGAAAATTTCACTTATTAATATGTTTGCAACATGAAGATCGATTTAGGAAGCATCAGGAAGTATGAAAACCTCGAATTATTGGCAAAAGAACTTGTGGAAGGTTTTATCACTGGACTTCATAGATCACCTTATCACGGTTTCTCGGTAGAATTCGCAGAGCACAAGCTTTACAATTTTGGAGAAAGCACAAAAAACATTGACTGGAAGGTTTTTGCTAAAACAGATCGTCTCTATACAAAGCAATACGAAGAGGAAACAAATCTAAGATGCACCATTTTGATGGATACCTCGCCCAGCATGTACTACCCAGCTCCGGATAACGACAAAATTAGATTTAGTATTTACTCCGCTGCGGCCCTTAGCTTTCTTATGATCAAACAAAGAGACGCAGTAGGACTAATTTCGTTTGCAGACGGCATCAATTATCAATCACCACAGAAGTCAACAAAAATTCATTTCAACAATATTCTTGAGCAAATGAATGATTGGCTTCAGCAGGTACCAGGCAAACATTCCAAATCCAGGGTAGCTGAAAGCATTCATCAGATAGCAGATAGCATTCATAAGCGATCTTTAGTTATCATATTCACTGATATGTTTCAGCAAAATGAGAATCTGAATGAAGTTTTCGAAGCACTTATGCACCTGAAGCATAACAAGCATGAGGTCTTACTTTTTCATGTGAACGATCATGCCAGTGAAAGAAATTTTGAGTTTTCGAACAAACCGCATCGGTTTGAGGATCTTGAAAGCGGCGAGACCATCCTCCTGACACCTTCAGAAATCAAAGTAGATTTTCAAAAGCGAATGGACACCTTTTATCAGGACATTAAACTAGGATGTGGGAAATTGAAGATTGATTTTATCGAAGCGGATATAAATCAACCTTTCGACAAAATCCTCGGTGCTTATTTGATAAAACGAAAGAAAATGATGTAGCGATCATTTATTTTGCGATCGTAAACCACCAAGCATGTATTTAATTTTTGATACCGAGACCACAGGTCTTCCTCATAATAAATCTGCCCCACTTGAGGACCTGGACAACTGGCCAAGATTGGTTCAAATTGCCTGGCAATTGCATGACGCGACGGGTCATCTGCTATCTCAAGGCAATCACATTGTCAAACCTGAGGGTTTTACCATTCCCTTTAATGCCGAAAAAATACATGGCATAAGTACCGAAAGAGCCCTTGAGGTAGGTGAAGACCTCAGATCAGTACTGGAGCATTTCACATTGGATGTCCAAAAGGCACAAGTCCTTGTTGGTCACAACATCGAATTTGACAATAAAATCATTGGAGCGGAATACCTGCGCTTGGGAGTCACGAATGAGATTGCTGAATACCCAAACATTGATACCTCAACAACAACTGTAGAATTCTGTCAACTGCAGGGTGGCATAGGAGGAAGACTCAAGCAACCGAGACTGATTGAGCTCTATGAAAAACTTTTTGGTGAAGGGTTCGGAGATGCACATGATGCCGCCTATGATGTAGATGCAACTGCTAAAGCTTTTATTGAATGCCTGAAACGAGGCATCATTCCTCCATATGAGGAGATCGATATCTCGAGTATCGAATATGAAGCCCCTGATCTCGCCGCAGCAAATTTTGAATGGATTCGAAAAAAATCCGGAGGAAAGCAAAAGAGTGAAGCAGTCAAAGCTGAAGACATAAAAGGACCATTTTGCCATCTGCATGTCCATACCCAATTTTCAGTACTCCAGGCAACTCCAAAAATCGATGGCCTGATCAAAAAAGCCAAAGCATACAACATGCCGGCCGTGGCGTTGACTGACCTTGGAAACATGTTTGGGGTTTTCAAGTTTGTTAGAGAAGCGCTCAAAAATGACATCAAACCTATTGTTGGTTGCGAATTCTTTGTAGCAGAAGAAAGGACGAAACTACAGTTCACCAAAGACAATCCAGACAAGAGGTTTCAGCAAGTACTGATTGCTAAAAACAAGCAAGGTTATCACAATCTGGCAAAGCTCAGTTCCATTGCCTACATGGAGGGGAATTACGGACTATATCCCCGAATTGACAAAGCGCTGATTGAAGAATACAGAGGAGATCTAATCGCGCTTTCAGGAGGATTAAGAGGAGAAATCCCTCACCTAATACTGAATGTGGGTGAAACTCAGGCGGAAGAGGCGCTTGTTTGGTGGAAAGAGTTGTTTGATGAAGATTTCTACATCGAAATTGGTCGTCATGGTTTGGATGAAGAGGACCATTTGAACGAAGTGCTGATTAGGTTAGCCCGGAAGCATAATATAAAAATGATTGCGACCAATGAGCTTTACTATTTAGATAAAGCCGAAGCTCCTGCACACGATGTACTCATCTGTATCAAGGAAAACGAAAAGCAAAGCACCCCAATTGGCAGAGGTCGCGGATTCAGACCTGGCTTACCGAATCATAATTTCTATTTTAAGGATCAGGACGAAATGAAGTCAGCCTTCACCGACCTACCTGAGGCAATCGAGAATATCGCCGAGATACTTGATAAAATAGAGGAGTTCAAACTTGAAAGGGACGTGCTGCTTCCCGCATTTGACATTCCGCAAGAGTTCATGAACCCAGAAGACCTTGTTGATGGTGGCAAACGAGGAGAAAATGCATTTCTAAAGCATTTGACCTATGAAGGGGCAAAAAAACGATATCCTGAATTAACGCCAGAAATCAAAGAACGACTTGACTTTGAGCTTGCCACAATAGAGAATACCGGTTACCCAGGCTACTTCTTGATCGTTCAGGACTTCACGACAAAGGCACGAGAGATTGGAGTAGCGGTTGGACCTGGTCGAGGCTCGGCTGCAGGAAGTGCGGTTGCCTATTGTATCGGCATTACGAATGTTGACCCAATCGCATATGACCTGCTGTTTGAGCGTTTCCTGAATCCGGACAGGGTATCACTTCCCGATATCGACATTGACTTTGACAATGAAGGTCGCGAACGCGTGATTGACTATGTTGTCAATAAATATGGCAGCAGCCAGGTGGCACAAATTATCACTTATGGCATGATGGCGCCAAAATCTGCCATCAGGGATGCAGGAAGAGTCATGGAGCTCCCACTTCAGGAAACAGATGCTATCGCCAAGCTCGTCCCTGAAAAACCAGGCGCAAAATTCTCCAAGGTATTTGATGAGGTCCCAGAACTCAAAGACCTCACCAAAGGAAAAGAACTACCCTCGCAAGTTTTGAATCAAGCTGTAGTATTGGAGGGGTCGATGCGAAATACTGGCATTCATGCCTGCGGAGTGATCATCACACCAGATGACATCACCAACTACATTCCGTTAGCCAAAGCCAAAGATTCAAGTCTATTCATCACGCAGTTTGACAATAGCGTAGTTGAAAGTGCTGGAATGCTCAAAATGGATTTCCTTGGGCTAAAGACCTTATCGATTATCAAAACAGCTGTTGAGTATGTAGAGAAACGACATGGTATCAAAATAGATGTAGATGCTATTCCGCTGGATGATCAAAAGACATACGAGCTCTACCAGCGGGGAGAGACCAACGGCACCTTTCAGTTTGAATCTCCAGGCATGCAAAAACACCTGCGGGCGCTGAAACCGGATAAGTTCGAGGATCTAATAGCCATGAACGCACTGTATCGTCCTGGTCCAATGGAATACATACCTGATTTCATTGACCGAAAGCATGGCAAAGCTCAGATCGAATATGACCTCCCGGAAATGGAGGAATACCTGTCCGAAACATATGGAATCACAGTGTATCAAGAGCAGGTGATGTTGCTATCTCAGTCTATAGCCGGCTTCACAAAGGGTGAAGCCGACATGCTACGGAAAGCAATGGGTAAAAAGATCTTCAAATTACTGGAAGAGCTTAAACCTAAATTTATTAATCAGGCAAAGGAAAAGGGGCACCCTGAAGACAAGCTTGAAAAGATCTGGAAAGACTGGGAAGCTTTTGCAGCTTACGCTTTCAATAAATCTCACAGTACGTGTTACTCAGTGGTGGCCTATCACACTGGCTACCTCAAAGCAAATTATCCAGCTGAGTACATGGCTTCCGTACTTACCCATAATCAAAATCAGATTGACAAGGTCAGCTTTTTCATGGAAGAATGTCGCAAGCAGAGCATACCGGTATTGGGTCCGCACGTAAACGAGTCATTTCAGGATTTCATGGTAAATCCCGATGGAGAGATCAGATTTGGATTGGGTGCGATAAAAGGTACAGGTGAGTCAGCTGTACAAGCAATTGTGCAGGATAGGGAAGAAAACGGACCCTTTCAGGACATCTTTGATTTTGCCAAACGCGTCAATCTTCGAGCTGTCAACAAAAAGTCATTTGAGGCACTGGCCAAAGCCGGGGCATTTGACTCCTTCGGCAACTATCACAGGAGACAATATGTAGAGCCAGATGATGATGGTGCTTCCCTGATTGAGAAGTCGATCAAGTATGCCAACAAACTACAGCAGGAAGAAGCCAGTTCTCAGGCATCACTTTTCGGTGGAGAATCCGGTGTGTCTGTCGGACTGCCAAAAGTAGGCCGGGTAGAGCCTTATGGCGAAATTGAAAAACTCAACATCGAAAAGGAAATGGTGGGACTCTACATAACAGGGCACCCACTCGATCAATACAAGCTGGAGTTGGAGTTCCTCACCCGGGGGCGATTAAGTGACCTTGACGAACTTGATAAAATATATGGCAGAGAATTAAGGATTGGCGGGATAGTGAGTGGTGTACAGCATCGGATGACAAAGAAGGGCAATCCATTTGGGGTTTTAACATTGGAGGATTACAGCAATTCTCATGACTTCTTTATGTTCTCAGACACCTACCTCAAATTCAAAAGCTACCTGGAGGTAGGTTGGTTTCTTTGCGTTACCGGTTCTTCGCAAAAAAGATGGAATGGGGAAGACCTGGAATTCAAGATACAAAATATCGAGTACCTCTCCGAATTGAGAGACAAACTCATCAAGGGACTCGAGTTGCACGTACGGCTTCCAGATCTCACAGATGTACTGATAAATGACATTGAATCACTCAGCACCAAGCATCCGGGAAACTCAGAACTAAAGTTGAATGTATTGGGTGCGTTTGAAGACAGGGCCATCAACCTGGAAATGATGAGTCGTAAATTCAGTGTGAACCCAACCAATGAAATGTTAGCCGATTTAGCGCAAATCGAAAACCTCGGCTATAAGATCATGTGCAAATAATTATGTCAACGCGAATACAAACCAGTGTTATGAATGAACTATCTCTGAATCATTCAGGTTAACTTTGTGCAATTGCGAATTAGAATAACGAAAGATTTAATCAAATAGAAATGTCAAAACCACTAGAAATTACAGATTCGAACTTCAATGAAGTTCTTAGTTCAGACAAGCCAGTACTTGTTGATTTTTGGGCAGAATGGTGTGGTCCGTGTAAAATGATCGGTCCGGTAGTTGAAGAGCTTGCTTCTGACTATGATGGCAAAGCAGTCGTTGGTAAAGTAGATGTGGATTCAAACCCTGAGGTGTCAGCCAAGTTTGGCATCAGATCGATTCCTACCCTACTTGTATTTAAGAATGGCGAAATTGTCGACAAGCAAATCGGTGCAGTTCCTAAATCTGTTCTGAGTCAAAAATTGGAGGCGCAGATAGCATAAAAACAATACTTATAACTCTTAACATGAGAAACCCGGTACCCCCGGGTTTTTTTATGACCATATCTATCTTATTTCAAAGTTTTTTTTTCTATCTTCAATTTGCATTAACCAAGAATGAGCCTAGTAAAGTTTAATTAATCCTAAAAAAAATTCAAAAATACCCCGAACTAGGTATTGCTTAGTTCACGTTTTTTTTAAACCTTTACTTTGAATCATTCACCGCAGAAAAATGATTGAAGCATCCACCACCGGGATACTTGATGCCGCTAGTAAGGACCGCAAGGAAAGCACATCAAGGGATTCTTATATTTCCGACCATATTTTCATACCTGACAACTATGAGTATGTCAAGGTAAGGCTTGACGAAATCTTATACATCGAAGCAGACGGCAGTTACATTAAAATACAGACACTGCAAAAAACCTTTCAGTTGTCAACCAATCTCAAAAATTTTAATGAGCAGTTTGATCATCCTCAGTTTTTCAGGGTCTCCAGAAAGCATATCATTAACCTAACCTATACAGAAAGGATCAATGGTATCGCACTGGTCATCAAAGGGCCTGATGGAGTAGAGCATAAGATCCCGTTCAGTAAACGAAAGCGGCATAATATTTTGGCTCGTTTACCCGTGATCAAGATCAGGCATTAATGCAACTCACAAACGATTGTAGTGCATTCACAAAGAAAAACAGCAGTTAACAAGCAATACATTATACTTCTAACCTGTATCGACGACTTTTACTTAATTGAACATATATTCGAAAACACGTCTAACACTATGAAAAAATATTCATTACTGATTTTAACCTTCGTCACCTTCGGCTTGACATCTGTGATGGCACAGTCGGAGAATGCCTTGAACATAGGTGCGAAAGTTGGGGGTAATCTGAATCAGCTCAGCCAGTCTGGTCTTCATACCGGAGTAAATGGCGGAGCATTCGTACTTTTCAACCTTAGCGATCTATTAGGTATTCAAGGAGAACTAGGGTACAACCAAAATGGTGGCCTTAGAAATGACTACAGCTTGGATGTGGCAAGTCCTCCCTACCTGAGCTTTACTAATCGATCTATTACGTTTCACGCAGTTCGACTAGGTGCAGGACTAAAAGTAAACCTAGGTTCAGGGGATGATGCTTTGAAACCAAAGGTGCATGTTGGCGGCTCTTATGCTTACAATACAGCAGTTTTTGAAAAGCGTGATCTGATCACTTCTACTCCTATTACGGGCGGAACGCTCGAAGCACGAGCAGAGGCAGATTATGAAAACGTTGGATCAGAGTTTGAAGCACACCAATTTGGTGGCTTCCTGGGAATCGCACTGGACTATTCTCTCTCTAATGGGAAGATATTCAGCACTGAGGTAAGGTATGAGCGCATATTCAATGAATTACACGTTGGATATCCGGCTGCCAAATCTGGTGAAGCATTTGCGAATACGATCTCTATCAATTTTGCGTACAGCATATTCTAAACAATTACTATAAATAAGTTTTAAAATTCAATTATCTAATAACTATGATTATGAAAATGAAAGCAACCAAATTTAGTTTGCTTGGTATTTTATCATTTCTCCTGATCTTCACAGCTTGTCAGGATGATTTCACTGAAGAAGATCTTCTTCGACTCCAAGCAGAATTAGCTGAGACAGCTGCAACGAATGATCAGGCACGCGAACTTGCGCTGCTGGCTCAAATGCAGGTAGATGCCCTGGCACTAGAAGAAGCGAGAGCAGAGAATGCTGCTGATGCTCAAAGACTTAGTGATGAAATCCAGAGAGCATATCAGGAATTTCTTTTCGAAATGGATCAGATGGAAGATGATGCTAGAAGAGAAAAAGCACTCGAGATGCTTACCGCTGCTGGTCTTGTCAATAGTTATACAATCGTAGTATCTGGTGGTGATCAGGTGCTTGATGGCAGTATTGTGACATTGGCCAATGGCATGGGAACTTCTACTGATACAACCGATGCATCAGGAACTGTTGTTTTTGACATGGTACCAACAGGATTTTCTACAATCAGTGTTTCTGCGACCAATCATTTAGGTCTAAGCTATCGGGTAAGGTTTGATCCGGCTCAAGACAACCTTCAAACTGTTTATATAGATGGTCAAAATGTAACCGTCGTTGAGCCAAATGAAGCCAGCTCGATCGTAAGATTGTTGAATACCACAGCAGGCAGTCAGTTGGCAACTATCAAAGGACGTGTTTATGGCCACTCTGATCTGACGACTTCTGAAACTGATGATTTCCCTGGTGTTCCGGTAAAAGCAGTATTGAAAACCAATTTTGGTGGAGAAAATGAATCAGATTTGGTTACATGGAATTCAGCTAACAATTCATTGCAAGTTCAGGAAATTTTCTTCGCTGAAGAAACTGGATTTGGTATGGACACCACTAACGCTGAAGGTGAGTATAGCATGGTCGTACCTGCAGCTCCAGACCTCTATCTTGATTACAGAGTTACTTTCCCTGAGCGATTTACACTAAATCAAACATTGGCAGCAATTGTTAATGACAGTGCAAGTATTGTTTCAGTCGCTGCAACCTACGGACCTAATGTAAATCTACAATCAACTCCTCAAGTTTATGGCTACCAGGTGAATGTTGATAATCCTGCAGCTACCGGTACAGGTTATGCCTTGTCTAACATTTTATTGGTAGAAAGAGACATCAATGATGCTAGTGAAGATTGGAATACTTTCTTCAACAACATGGGTGGAAATATAGGCGAAAGAGTGGATTTAGGCGGCTTGCAAACTATTGCAACGCCTTTAGTGGCTCCTTCTGGATCATTTACTGCTACACCATCTGTAACCGCAACTGGTGGAACAAGCACAGCGGTTTTCAAAGTTGAAAACACTTGGGACATCACCAATAGCATTGACTTAAGCGCTGGTACAGCTGGTAGATACAATGCTTCCGTAAATGTAGCTGATGTGTATATCTATGTTATCGGTTCATTTTATGCTGATCCTAGTGATATAGATACTTTGAGAATAGATGTTGGCAATGTAGTCTCACAGGCAGATGGTAGTGTGACTGCAGTAACTGGAGCATACACTCCTGCTGGTTTTTGGACTTGGCAATTGTCTGATGATGCTGGTGGATGGTTTAACTATTGGACTGAAAGTATGGACGCTTTTCAACCAGAAGATAATGTTTCTTTCAGAGTAAATTCTATTAGTGCTGCGGTAGGTAATGAAGCCGGATATGGACAAGTTGCAGATGCTGCAATTGCTGGTCCTGCTGCTACACTTGCTGCTGGTAGTTCAGGTTCTTTTGATCGAATTGAATTGTACGACGCAGGAGATGGCTTTACTTCAGCTCCTACATTCAATTATTCAGGATGGACTGGAGGAACACCTCCTAATTTCACGATCAATGAATTCCCTATTCGATATGCGTTTAGAGTAGCATCCAATAGCGATTGGTCGTATGTGCCTACAGACCTTGAATTCACTGCTAAGGACTATGTAACTGATGTTAATACCACTCAAGACACCAAGTTCGAATCAGTTTGGAACGTGCTTCAAAGCGATAGCGGAAACTATCTCGTTCAAAAAGATTTGGCTGAACACTTAACAATATCTGGAGGTTCATTGGATGATTTCAATGACTCTACAGCATATTATGTAACTAATGACTACCTACATGAGTCACCTACGGCTGTAGATCCGGGTAGTAATCTGAATCCTTTACAGATTACAGGTATTCAAATTGATGAGACGAATGGAAGATTCACAGGTGTTGTCATCAAAACGAATGAGATGGATGGATACACTTCTATTCCTCAAATTAGTATATCTCCTCGTACATTGGCATCCACTTCATTGGCGATGGATTTGTCACCGAGTGAAGCATTTGTCTTTGAAAAGGATATCTATGAGAACTGGAACCGTGACTTGCGTATTGATGAACGATCTAAACAGATTGAAAATTATTTCAGCACCGGTGGTAGTTGGTACTACGGAAGTAATGGAAGTTGGGAAGGTAGTGGATACAATTATTACCTAAACGATTACACAGGCACAGGAGGCAGCTGGGGTGTCGATTATGACATGAATAATTTGCAACCTGGAGAAGTTTACACAAGAGACATGTACTACGGCTCTGGTGAAAGAGATTCAGATGTTGAAGGTGATACTCAGTTTAACACCGGAGATTATCTAATCGTTAAATATCAATAAAGTATTAAGTAATTAGATTTTGAAAGAGGCTGCCCAATGGGCAGCCTTTTTTTATTTGTACATTGTCCCACACACCGTCCTGCTGGTCATTTCGACGAAAGGAGAAATTTATTTCTAGTTGAATGCCATGTTTGGAAAGACTCCATCCTGGCGTGACCTATCGCGTTGTTGCAAAGCGTGATTATTGCCGACTCGAATCCCCTCCTGGGAGGGGAAGGGGTGGGTATTGCAATAAAAGTGAGTGATACTACAAAAAAATGAATGGAAGTCCAGACGTACTGCAGGGGTTATTGTTTTTTACTTAAACAGCCAATGCTGATAGCCACAACCAACAAATAATAGATGCCTCCTGAATCGGCATGACTCGTTGAGTCTGATCGTGGCGTGACTGGAATAGTGTAGAGTACCGAAACTGATGTTTGGACTTGCAACAAAAAAGTGGACAAATAGTTAAGCGTGCTTATTTAATAACTAAACCAATCAACTTACCACTACTTTGTCATGCACCACCTCTTCATAAAAATGGTGTAGGTCAAACATCTCCTGAGAGCCGACTTTCTGACCAGCTTGTGCCACCACGTATAGCAGCACTGCACATGCTCCCAATGCTGGAATCGACCAGAGAATGTCATAAGAAAGGTCAAGACTCCAACGGGAAAGTCCCCACATCCCCAGGAACAAGGATAAAATCCCTATGGTTACATAACCAAAAAAGAAAACAGCCCAGACTGTCGGATTGGGTCCATAAAGTCCTCTTACCACTGTACCCTCATCTGTTTGCTCAAAGGTCAGGTGAAGCTGCGGGGACCAGAAGTGCCTGCGCGCAAGTGGTGTACGAATGGTAATGTGACCAGAAAGGGATGTTTTCTGAAAAACGTCCTTCCCTTTCTTCTCTAGTGCTTGATTGATTCGGGCCTCAACCTCATTTATTTCATCTGATACCAGATGCTTGAATCTGGGTCTTATTCTAAAACTAGACATTCATTCTTATTTAAAAAACAGCATATTAATCGAAACATTGAAACAGATCAATGATATTCATCAGTACTGGATAACCTGGCAGATTTAATCCATAAAAAACAAGACTTGATCATCACTTGCCCGTATGTTTCCGCAGTGAAATCCTTGCCGACTTTGCTTTATGTAGCATAGGGTATAACTTTACGACAACTGTAGCGCAATACCCAGCAGGAATCTAAGCAACATGATGAATGAAAAAATGGGTACTTCTACGGTTTAAAGATTCGTGACAGCATTACTTAACAACATGCTTTTCACTTATTTGGTGGCAAATAGCAAAGCGCCATTCGACATTCCAATTTGATAGATAATTAATGAGTTTTGAAGCATTAGGGTTACATCCAAAAGTACAAGAAGGTATCGACGCATTAGGTTTCAAGGAACCCACCCCGATTCAACAAGCCTCCATACCCATTATCAAATCCGGAAAAGATCTCATCGGTTCTGCTCAAACAGGTACAGGTAAGACCGCTGCATTCCTCCTACCTATTCTTGATAAGATCACCAGATCCGGCGACCTTTCAACGACCCAGTGCATCATTGTAGTCCCTACTCGGGAATTGGCAGTACAAATTGATCAACAAGTTCAAGGCTTGTCATACTTTGCCAATGTACATTCCATTGCCATCTATGGCGGTGGGGACGGGGATTCCTTTAGCCAGGAAAAAAAGGGACTCACAGAAGGTGCGCCGATTATCATCGCAACACCGGGACGATTCATCGCGCATTTGACGATGAATTATGCCAAGCTGGATGGCGTTACACATTTGGTCCTAGATGAAGCGGACCGCATGTTGGACATGGGGTTTTATCATGACATCATGAAAATCATTTCGTTCTTGCCTAAAGAGCGTCAGAATCTCCTGTTTTCGGCCACCATGCCTCCAAAAATGCGTGAGCTATGCAGAACAGTCCTAAAAGATCCTGAAGAAATCAATATTGCGGTTTCCGTACCCGCCGAGAAGATTTTACAAGTTGGGTTCGTCGTTTACGAAACTCAAAAAATTCCATTGATTGAGCATATACTCACCAAGAAATCCTTCACCAGTGTGATCGTATTTTGCTCTACAAAGGACAGTGCGAAAAAGCTCTTCAAAACTCTGAAATCTAAAAATGTAAATGTTGCCGACATCCATTCTGATCTTGCCCAGAAAGATCGTGAAGATGTGATGAATCAATTCAAAGCCAAAAAACTATCTGTATTGGTTGCTACCGATATACTATCACGTGGTATCGACATAGAAGACATTGAATTAGTGATCAACTATGATGTTCCCAATGATGGTGAAGATTATATCCATAGAATTGGTCGTACAGCCAGAGCAGCATCTAAAGGCGCGGCATTCACCTTTATCAGCGAAAAGGAGCAATCCAAATTTGCGGATATAGAATCACTGATCGGACGTCCGCTCGATAAGGCAAAAATTCCCGAATGGTTGGGAGAGGCGCCTGCGTACAACCCGTCGAAACAAAATAGAGGCCGAAAGAGTTATAAACGTAAGCGTTAATCTAATCCTCAATCAATCCGATATGCGAATGCTTTCCATTCTAGTCGTTTTATTACTTGGGTCTTGTACCACCCAATCCACCCCCGTTGAAGCATCCACCGTGCAAATTCCTGCTAATGCCAAAGTGGATACTGCCACTTTTGCGGGGGGATGTTTTTGGTGTGTAGAAGCATCCTTTGAACAAATCAAAGGAGTATATGAAGCAGTCTCAGGCTATGCTGGCGGAAAAAAATCTACGGCTTCTTACAAAAAGGTGAGTGCCGGCATGACGCAGCACACTGAAACTGTCCAAATCTATTTCGACCCAGAGCAAATCTCTTATGCTACTCTAGTAGATATCTTCTTCACTGCACATGATCCAACACAACTCAACAGACAAGGCCCGGATGTTGGCACACAATATCGCTCAGAAGTGTTCTATCATTCAGCGGCGCAAAAAGACATTTTTGAGAATAAAGTAAAAGAATGGTCGGGCGAGTTTAACAACCCGATCGTGACGAGGGTAACACCTTATGAGGCTTTCTTCATTGCGGAAGAATATCATCAGGACTATGAAAGACGTAATCCCTTTCAACCTTATGTCATGAGTGTCTCAAAGCCGAAGATTGACCGGGTCAAAGCAAAATTTTCGGCTATCGTAAAAGAGGAGTATCGATAGGCGTTCTTATCAGAATCCTGCATGCGCAGTTTACCTCTGCATCACCTCTAAGAGAATCCGGCTTACGCGGAAACAATCTGGAAACCTTTACAAGATTCCTGCATGCGCACTAAATAGCTGATCATTATTTACAAGATTCCTGCATTCGCATTATATATCTACTCACTCAACAGGAGATTCCTGCATGCGCGGAAACAATCTGGAAACCTTTACAAGATTCCTGCATGCGCACTAAATAGCTGATCATTATTTACAAGATTCCTGCATTCGCAGGAATAAAAAAGAAGGCACCAACTTTGGTACCTTCTCGTCTGTAAAAAATAAATCACCTGTTCGGATTTAAGTCATTAGTTCTCCTCAATCGACATTGTCATGAAGAAACTTGTTATTTCCTAATAGATTATTATCATCTGTCAGGTTGTATCTCGATATATTCTGTTCTGAAGAGTGAGGTACTTCCTGCAATTTGACCTTCTTGCGTTCATAGGCAGGCACTTCCCATTTTTCCTTGAAAGCATCAGGACTAATAGGCGCAGCACTTTTATTGGCACTTGCCAATTCTTCTTCACGCTTCCTACGCTGCTCCATAAGCATTAACTTTCGAGATGGCTGATGTGCCATATCCTGCAGTTCTTCCAATGGATGATCTTCCTCCTCTGGCTCATCACTCATGGAGGGTTCAAATTCGAAATCCCCATCAAATTCAAAGTCGAATTCGTCCTCTTCCTTTTCTGGTTCTTTTTCAGGGAAATCAAAATCAAAATCCATTCCCCTATTAACCGGAACCTTCTCTTGCTCGTCTTCCTTTAAAAAGTCAAAATCCAAATCTTCATCTTCGAAACTATCTTCCTTTCGTGCTTCTATCGGATCTTCATGAGGAATTTCACGAAAGCTAAACGGTCTATCAGATGGTACTTCATCTTGTTCGTCTTCAATATTCCTTTTGTTTGGATCTGATTGACCAAAGAGCTCAAATTGATTAATACCCTCAGACTTTTCCAGATCGTGGTAACGCTTTCCGTTGGATTCTGAATAACCTGGCTTTTCTGCAGCCCTTCTATCCTCTATTTCAAACCTGATTGGCTCTGCCACTTTCGTATCCTGCTCTTCAACTGGTGTACGCTTCAGCTCCATCTCATCAGGTGTTACAAAGCCGGTAGCGATGACCGTCACTCTTATATTTTCACCTAGATCAGCATCGATACCGTGACCGAATATCACATCAGCCTCATCACCAGCAATTTCCTGCATGTAATCAGTGATTTCTGTGAGTTCATCCATCTGCAACTCTGCTTCCTCTCCGGAAACAATGCTAAGTAGTATCTTTTCAGCACCTTTTATGTCGTGATTATTCAACAATGGCGAGTTCAATGCTGCCTCTGCCGCACGTGTAGCACGATTATCACCATGTGTCTCTGCAGATCCCATTACAGCGGCTCCTGCATTAACCATTACAGTCTTTACATCTTCAAAATCGACATTGACATAACCAGGTACCGTGATGATTTCGGCAATGCCCTTAGAAGCTGTGGTAAGTACATTATCTGCCTGACCGAATGCTTCTCTGATTGGTAGATTACCAAAAATTTCTTTGATCTTGTCATTCATGATCACAAGAACCGTATCACAATTTTCCTTAAGTGAACGAATTCCCTCATTGGCCTGGTTCATTTTCTTCCTGCCTTCAAACCCAAATGGAGAAGTGACAATACCTACAGTAAGAATATCAAGTTCCTTCGCGACCTGCGCAATGACAGGTGCAGCTCCTGTTCCGGTACCACCGCCCATTCCGGCAGTGATAAATACCATTTTGGTGCCGTCAGAAAGCATCTCCTTAATTTCCTCCTTGCTTTCAATGGCCGCATTTCTACCCTTTTCAGGGTTTGCTCCTGCTCCAAGACCACTTGTCAGGTTGATCCCTATTTGTAGCTTAGTCGGAATTGGGCTGCTTTCTAAAGCCTGTACATCCGTATTACAAATGACAAACTCAACATCCTTGATCCCAAGGTTGTACATATGATTGACAGCATTGCTGCCTCCTCCGCCAACACCAATTACTTTAATGATTGATTTATGATTAGCGGGTATATCAAACGAATAATTATTTTCAAACATGATTTTCGATAGTTAGTTGTTTAACATTAGGCTCGTTCATCCAAATCATCGATGAGCAATCCTTTTGTTTTTTCTAGAATCGTGTGGAAAAATTTTCCGCTTTGTCTTTCACGGCTCCTTCTTCCTTCTGTAGTACCCGCAGTTTCCAAATACTGCGTATCTCGTGCATCCAGGGCTTTAAAACCCGAAAGGACAAGCCCAACTGATGTTGCATACATCGGACTTTTCACTGCATCCACTTTGCTTTTACCTAAGTGTTCGTTTGGATAGCCAATACGAGTATCCAATCCTGTCATGTATTCAAACAGCTGTCTTAGGTTGTTCAATTGAGATCCACCACCCGTAACAACGATACCAGCTGTCAGTTTTTTGTGGTATCCGGATGAAATGATTTCAGTATGCACCATTTCAATGATCTCTTCCATTCTTGCCTCGATCACATGAGCAAGGTTCTTGACTGATATCTCCTTTGGAGATCTGTTCCTTAAACCAGGAATTGAAACAATTTCATTGGCATTAGCCTCTTCCGAGATCGCCCTTCCAAATTTAGTTTTCAACAATTCAGCCTGATGCTCCATTACCATGCATCCTTGCTTGATATCTGACGTGATGATGTTCCCACCAAATGGAATTACAGCAGTATGTCGAATGATGTTGTCATAAAACACCGCGATATCAGTAGTGCCACCTCCAATATCCACCAAACAAACTCCAGCCTCTTTTTCTTCATCCGACAATACCGCCAGACTTGAAGCAAGGGGCTCCAAAATGAGGTTATCAATTTCTAAACCCGCACGACGCACACACTTATTGATATTGTTGATCGCGTTGGTTTGGGCCGTAATGATATGGAAATCTGCTTCCAGCTTCACACCAGACATGCCCACCGGGTCCTTGATTTCATCTTCATAATCCACAATGTAATCCTGTGGCATTACATGTATGATCTGACTTCCCGGAGGAATTACAATTCGATACATGTCATTTGCTAATCGATTCACATCTTCAACATTGATCTCATCATCAGTAGTTCGTGTAATCGAACCATGATGAATTGAACTCTTAATGTGCTGACCAGCAATTCCAACATTCACCAATCCGATATCAATACCAGATTGGTCACTTGCTTCTTTCATGGCCAATTCTATCGCCCGAACGGTTTTATCGATGTTGATCACAACACCTCGACTCACTCCATCGGATGAGGCTTTACCCATACCGAGGATTTCGAGCTTTCCGTACTCGTTCTTTTTACCAACGATCGCGCAGATCTTGGTAGTTCCGATATCCAGGCCAACGACTATTTTGTCCTCTTCCATGATTTATTTTTATTTTACTTACAGACTATTTGGTTATTATACTTGACGTTTACATAGGCATATGTATTCCACCCTTTTGTTGGTAGTATTTGCTTATAAAAAACTTTTAGTTTTCTAAATTTTTGTTCGATTTCCCTGGCTGAACCAAATTGGATTTCCTGTTTCGTCACCTGCGGGAGCATCGTAATCTCCTTTTTTGGATCAACAATCATATGGGCTATTTGCGCTTTCCAAAACTCGTCCTGATCAATGTATTTGAACATGTGCATCAAATCAGCACCCAAATCATTCTCAAAAAGATTGCTCTCCCATAGTTCTTCCGTTTCTAACTCTACCAATGGTACTCGTGCTGTGTGCTTTGAGTTTAAGGGTAGTAAATTTCCATCCTCATCTACATACCTATCACCTTGATTTTTGTAGTTGATAAGTCTCGCAAGAGGCCTGGTTTGTTCCAATTGAATTTTCAGACTGCCCTTGATATCCAAATAAACCTGTGCATCCCGAACAAAGGAGTTTTCTTCAACCCTTCTCTCTAATTCCTTCAGGTCCAATTGATCGAGGGTAAGCCCTAGCACATATTCCTCACTTTCGGCATTGATCAGCTGAACAACTTCTTGCTGATCGACAAAGTAATAGCCGTCCTTGACTTCAATGTCAATGTTCAGATCACTCACATATCGATCTGATTGTCGTTTGGAAGCGAAGCTGATCAAACTGATAACTAAAACCAGTCCGAATGAATACGACAATATTTGTTTGATCCTATCCTTCATGGCTTGTGTTGTTTAGATAGTACTCCTTGATCAGGGGTACCAATTGATCAATATCACCAGCCCCAACTGTCAACAAAACTTCAGGTTTGAGATCATCCAGACATCCTGGAAAATCCTCCTTCTGCATATGATGTTTATTGCTGTGATTGATTTTATCAAAAATGACTTGTGAGGTAATGCCCAAAATTGGGAGCTCTCTTGCCGGGTATATGTCTAAAAGAATCACCTCATCTGCGGCACTCAAACTTTCAGCAAAGCCCTCTTGAAAATCCCGAGTTCGTGTATAAAGATGAGGTTGAAAAACGGCTGTGATTCTTTTGTCAGGATATAACTTTCTTACCGATGTTAGCAACGCCTGAATTTCAGACGGATGATGGGCATAATCATCAATGTAGACCACATCGTCTCGCCTGATGACGTATTCAAACCTTCTTTTAACGCCTTTATAAGTTCCAATTCGTTCACTGATTTGCTCTGGTGTCATTTGTAAATGTAGCGCAGCGGTTATTGCCGCCACGGCATTTGACACATTGTGAAACCCAGGTAACTGGAGTCTCAAATCTTTGATCGACACCTCTCCTTCATAATCGAAAACAAAGCATCCATCAGAAACCCGAATATTTGTTGCTTTGATACGAGCAGATTCCAATCCGTAGGTGGAAAACGCGCGGGACAATGTATCCCCTACCTTTTCAGCCACATTTTCGTGTAACAAAATATTGCCCTTTGGATCCGTCAGTTGCATAAAGTCGAGATAGGACTTATGCATTTCACCAGAGTCGCCATAAATATCGAGATGATCTGGATCCAATGACGTAACTACAGAAAAATTTGGGTTCAATCTTAAAAATGAACGATCAAATTCATCCGCTTCCACTACTACAGGAGCATCGCGATCACCATTAATTAGGTTGGAACCGTAATTGGTCATGATACCCCCAACGAAAGCTGAACAGCCCTTCTCACTTCCGTGAAGTAAGTGTGCCACCATCGAGGAAGTGGTAGTCTTACCGTGCGTACCTGCAACTGCTACAGTGTAATGATCTTTTGTAATGATGCCGAGAACTTCAGAGCGCTTCTTGACAGCAAATCCATTTAAATCGAAATAATGAAGTTCATTGTGATCATCTGGAATTGCAGGTGTGTAAACCACCAATGTCTGTTTTGAATCCTTACACTGATCAGGAATAAGTGCCTCGCTATCGGCAAAATGAATATCAATTCCCTCCTTGATAAGAGCGGAAGTCAATGGCGTTCTAACCCGATCATATCCGGCTACAAATGCTCCCCTACTATTGAACCATCTAGCTAAGGCAGACATTCCTATCCCTCCAATTCCGACAAAGTAGACGCTATGTATTTTGTCTAAATTCATGCCACCAGTCTGATTATTTCATTTGCGATATCCATAGCCGCGTTTGGTCTACTCATCTTCGAGATATTCGTCTGGAGAGACTTCAGTTTATCAGGGCTATTGAGCGTTTTAACTACAACTTCTTTGAGGTCTTCAATGGCTCGATTGTCGTCAATGACAATCGCTGCATTTCTTTCTTCAAGTGCTTTTGCATTTTTGTTTTGATGGTCCTCTGCTACATTGGGAGAAGGGATCAAAATGCATGGCTTTGCGGTTAACATGAGTTCCGCTAATGATAGTGCTCCAGATCGGCTTACTACAATATCTGCCGCCTGATAAGCATATTTCATATTGGCTATAAAAGCCTGAATGCTTACGCCCACTTGCTGCTTATCCTCCGTTCTTCGGATCATTTCATCATAATAGAACCCTCCTGTTTGCCAAATGAGCTGTAAGTCAGCTGCTAGTAGTTCATCCAAATTGGCCAATATTGCCTCATTGATTGTGCGAGCTCCAAGGCTTCCTCCGATTATAAGAATGGTCTTCTTTCCTGCCTGCAGGCCAAAATGATCGAGTGCCATCATTTTCTGATCATTCGAGCTTGTAATGGTTTTTCGTACCGGGTTACCTGTTACAATGACTTTGGCATTTGGAAAGTAAGTTTCAAGTCCTTCGTGCGCCACGCACACAACATTCACTCTCTTTGATAGCAGCTTGTTGGTCAATCCGGCATATGAATTTTGTTCCTGAATTAAAGTAGGAATTTTCTTTACTGAAGCTGCAAATAAGAGTGGGCCACTCGCATACCCACCTACGCCAACCACCACATGTGGCTTAAAAGATCTTAGCAATCTAAAAGACTTCCATATACTGGAAATCAATTTGAATGGAAACAATAAATTCTGAATCGTAAGCTTTCGTTGCAATCCACTGATCCAAAGCCCTACAATTTCAAATCCTGCTTCCGGAACCTTTTGCATTTCCATCTTGCCCTTGGCTCCAACAAAAAGCAATTCAACATTATCCAAAGCGGCCTTTAGTTCCTGACCAATGGCTATTGCAGGATATATATGCCCACCAGTACCTCCACCACTGATCATGATGCGCAACGAACCTTCGCGATATGTTTGTTCATGACTCATGCAGCCTGATTCATTCTGTATTGGTTAGAAACCGGTTTTCCAATTGTATCCATCTCACCTCTGGAAACACTTAAAATGATACCAAGAGAAATCCCCATGAACAACTGAGAAGTACCTCCCATGCTAATGAGTGGAAGTGTTAACCCGGTAATTGGTCCTAAGCCAACTGCTACACCCATATTGATCATAGCCTGAACAACGATTGCAAAACTTAATCCGGCGGAGAGTAATCCTCCATATGTTTTTTCACAGGCCAGCGATGCACGCATGCCCCTGTAAAGCAATCCGAGATATAACAATAAAACTGTTAATCCTCCGATCAATCCGTACTCCTCCAGTATGATGGCGTAGATAAAATCTGAAAATGAAGAAGGCAGAAAATTACGCTGATCACTTTGACCCGGACCTTTTCCAAGCAAGCCGCCAGTTGCTACTGCCACATAAGCTTGTTTGGCCTGGAAAGGCGTATCGCCTGAATAGAAATCTTCTATACGACTCAAGGCCGTATCTCCACGCTGACCTAAAGCGATCGCTGATACGCCAGCCAAGCCTCCAATTAACATCAGCATTGCCAGGTACTTCATCGGTACTCTACCGATGAAAAGTATCAACATACAGGTAGCAAATAGAAGTACAGCAGATGAAATATCTGTCAGGGCAATTAACCCGCAGATTAAACCAATCCACATCAACATTGGAATAATGGCCTTTTGAAAATCTGCAATTCTCTCCTGACGATTTGACAACATACTTGCTAGTGTAATGATGAGCGCTAGCTTTGCCAGATCAGATGGCTGAAAGGCCTGATTGATAATGGGTATAGTGATCCATCTAGAAGCCTCATTGATACTAACACCAAACTTCCAGGTAAACAGCAGGAGCGGAACCGACACCCAAAGGACAAGTCTTGATATCTTAGAGAAATAGCGATAATCGACCCGGTGGGCTAGCCACATAGCCAGCAAACTGAGCATAACCAAAGCAGAGTGTTTGATCAGGTAATACTCAGTATCACCTCCCATCCGCTTGTAGGCAAGACTTCCAGTTGCACTATAAACTACCAAAATACTGAAAAGAGATAGCACGGTTACGATAAACCAAATAACCGGATCACCTTTCAAATTGCGATATGCCCATTGTTTTATCTCATTCATATCTTCTGGTGTTTTTTATTTCTTAATGTCAGTACTGCCTCTCTAAATTGATCTCCTCTATCTTCGTAACTTTTGAATAAATCGAAACTTGCACATGCCGGAGAAAGCAGCACAACATCCTGATCATCTGCCAGACCATTGGCCAATTCAATTGCTTCTTTTAAGTCTTCTGTGTTTTCAATTACCTCAGCTTTGTCATTGAAATAGTTGAGTAACTTTTCATTATCTGTTCCCAGGCAAATGATTGCCTTTACCTTTTCTTTTACTAATGCGTCGATTTGCTGATAGTCATTGCCTTTATCCACTCCACCGGCAATCCATACGATAGGTTTTGTAATACCTTCCAATGCAAAATATACGGCATCAACATTCGTAGCTTTTGAGTCGTTGATGTATCGGACACCCCCTATTTCGGCGACTAGTTCCAATCGATGTGGCGCATTTTTAAAACTTTTCAACCCTTGAACGATTTTAACCAAAGGCACATCCATGGAAAGTGCAGTTAAAACTGAAGCCATCGTGTTGACCATGTTGTGCTTACCAATTAGCTGAACTTCGTTGATTGGAATAGAAAGATCTTTTTGATTGACATGAAAAATCAGTCTGTCATGATCCAGGAATGCCCCATCCCGATCATGTTTGATGGTAGAAATTGCAAAAACACTTGCGTCAATTTTCCTATTTGCGACCTCCTTCTCTATCGGAATACTATCAGCACAGTAAATGAAGCATTGGTCCTTGCTGAGATTTTGAGTGATCTTGAACTTAGAAGCTACATAGTTATCAAAATCATGATTGTAACGATCGAGATGATCTGGCGTGATATTGAGCAGAACTGCTACATCAGGGCGAAAATTAATGATTCCGTCCAACTGGAAACTACTAATTTCCACAACGAAGTAGTCATAATGTTTTTCAGCTACTTGCTTCGCTAAGCTAATGCCAACATTCCCGGCTAAAGCAACATTGTAACCAGCTGATTTCAACAACTGGTAAGTCAGCAATGTGGTAGTAGTCTTGCCGTTTGTGCCTGTGATTGCAATGATTTTTGAACCTTCCGGGATATAGTCAAAGGCAAACTCTATTTCAGAAATGACCGGAACTCCATTAGACAGGGCTTGTTGAACTACGCTCACTGTATCCGAAATTCCAGGGCTTTTTACAATCAAGTCAGCAGACACTATGGACTCACTAGTATGCTTTCTTTGTTCGTAATCAATGTTTTGTTGCTCTAGCCAGCTGATATGATCAGCTGCAATTTGGCCATAGTCAGACACAAAGACTTCCAACCCTTGCTGATGCGCAAGCTTGGCAGCTCCCATTCCGCTTTCACCGGTACCTAATATGACTACTTTCTTTGCCAATTTTAGATGTCGTCTTTTACTTTTCTTTCAATAATCTTATCACATGCAAAGGAGTAGACAGACAACAGGTCGTAACCATACTTGACAAAATCGTTGATGTATCTCACCTTTTGGGCTTGATTCATTTGACTCAATCGGTCCATGCAATAAAGGACCTCATCCATTTCCTCCTCCAACTTCTCCATGATGGCACCAAATCTTGCCTCAGAGTTATTTGCCAGCAGGCTTGGAAATATTTTATCTATTCGCTTCGCACTCCGGATAATCAAACTTGTTACAGGAACAAGACTCGTTCCGGGCATCAGCTCTGTGAGCTGCACCGCTGCGTCCTGCAACTTTTCATTTCTTTTGGATAGTTCTGTTAAGTCCATATGTATGTGCTTCATCTAAGTTTTAAGGTTGCCAATGTTACGATTGCCAGCAGTATTCCCATTGTCCAAAACCGGGTGACAATTTTTGCTTCGTGTAACCCTTTTTTCTGGTAATGATGATGGATAGGAGACATCAGTAAAACACGTCTTCCTTCTCCGTATTTCTTCTTTGTGTATTTGAAATAGCTTACTTGTATCATTACTGATAGAAGCTCTATCAGAAATATGCCGCACAGCAGTGGAATCAATAATTCTTTTCGGATAATTAATGCCAACACTGCAAGGATACCTCCAAGAGACAGGCTGCCGGTATCTCCCATGAATACCTGAGCTGGATATGAATTGTACCAGAGAAATCCAATGCACGCACCAACAAGGGCCGCACAAAAGATCACAATCTCCCCTGAAAAGGGGATGTACATGATGTTGAGATAATCAGAGAAAATTACGTTACCAGACAGGTAAGCAAATATCCCAAGGGTTAGCGCTATTATCGCAGAAGTTCCTGCAGCCAATCCATCTATCCCGTCTGTGATATTCGCACCATTCGATACTGCAGTCACAATGAAAATCACCATTCCCACATACAGTATCCAGGTATAATCTTCCAGAATTTCAGGCATCAGCCAGTTGTAGTCAAATTGATTCTCCTTAAAAAATGGAATAGTGGTCACAATGGACTTCAAATCCTTGTATAATCCCTCATTACTGACGGTAAATTCACGTATGACGATATCCTCATGAAAAACCAATGTGAGCCCAACAATGAGTCCCAGTCCCACCTGCCCAACTATTTTAAATTTCCCCCTCAGACCTTCCTTATTCTTCTTTTTGATTTTCAGATAGTCATCGATAAAGCCAATGGCACCCATCCAAATTGCGGATATCACTAAAAGAATGATGTAAATGTTCTCTACCCGAGCAAAGAGCAATGTTGGCACAATGATCGCCAGCAAAATAATGATGCCACCCATTGTAGGGGTACCCTGTTTCTCCATCTGTCCGTCGAGTCCCAGGTCTCTAATGGTTTCGCCCATTTGAGATCTTCTTAATCTTCCTATTAAGTATTTACCAAAAACTATGGATATCAGGAGCGATATCATGGCAGCCATACCAGCTCTGAAACTGATATACTGGAAAACCCCAGCTCCTGCCAGGTCCCATTGTCTATCCAGATAGTCAAATAAGTGGTACAACATCAGTTTAATATTTCAGTTAATATCTCCTTATCATCAAAGTGAGATCTCTCTCCATTGACTTCCTGATAAGTTTCGTGTCCTTTGCCCGCAACCAGGATAATATCCTGCTTGGAAGCCAAAGCGCACGCGGTGCGTATTGCTTCTCTTCTGTCGAGAATTCTCAATGTTTTTCGTTGAGCTGTCTTTGGAACTCCTGCCCACATGTCATCCAGAATTGCTTCAGGATCTTCAGTTCTTGGATTGTCAGATGTAAGAATTACTTTGTCACTCTGACTACAGGCAATTGCTGCCATTTTAGGTCGCTTCTCGGCATCTCGATCACCACCACACCCGACAACCGTGATGAGAGTCTCATTTTTAGATCTTACACCATCAATCGTTGAAAGTACATTCTCAAGCGCGTCCGGAGTGTGTGCATAATCTACAATCGCCAGTACGCCGGCAACATTTTGCACATATTCAAATCTTCCCCTTGCACCTTTAAGTTGCGACAATACCGTCAGTACATCATTTGCATCCTCCTCCAAAAGAATAGCCATGGCATAAACAGAAAGAAGGTTATAAGCATTAAATGCACCAATTAATTTGAACCACACATTCACTCCATCGACATCCATTTCTAATCCGGAAAGCGAATTGGTCAATAGCTTTCCTTTGTAGTCTGCCATTGCTTTTAACGCATAGGTGTTTTTATCCGCCTTGCAGTTTTGAAGCATGACCTGTCCACGTTTGTCATCAGCATTGCTCAGCGCAAATGCGTCAACAGGCAACATGTCAAAAAGCATCTTTTTGGCGGCTATATAGGCATCAAAGGTTTCATGATAATCCAGGTGATCATGGGTAATGTTGGTAAACACTCCACCACTGAAAACAAGTCCCGAAACTCTCCCCTGCATCAAAGCGTGTGAGCTCACTTCCATGAATGCATGTGTGCATTTCGCGCGAACCATTTCCGCGAGCAGCTTATTTAACGCAACCGCGTCAGGTGTTGTGTAGGCAGATGGCAATATCTCCGTTCCGATCTTGTTTTCAACCGTAGACAACAATCCTGTCTTGTATCCCATGGTCGTAAAAAGATCATGAGCTAATGTCACAGTGGTTGTTTTACCATTAGTACCGGTCACACCCACCAATCTCAATTTCTGAGAAGGATTGTCATAAAAATTGGCAGCAACCATTCCTAAAGCCTGCGTTGTGTTGTCTGTCTGGACATAAGCAACACCCGATCTCTTTGCTTCAGGTAGCTCTTCAGCCAAAATTGCTGTAGCTCCCATTGATATAGCCTGCTCGATGAACTGATGCCCATCAACCGTAAGCCCCTTAACAGCAACAAAGAGGAAATTCGATTCTACTTTTCTAGAATCGAATGTTATCCCCTTGATTACCAACTCCCTTTCACCTTCGAAAGAAAGAAGCTTCACACCATACAATATGTCCTTTAAGCTAGCCAAGCGTCAATTTGATTTTTTGTTTGCGTAATAATCTTGCCCCAGGCACAATAGACTGTTCTTTCACTCTACCCCTACCATCCATTTCCACGTCCAATCCCGCATTTTCGAGTACATAAATGGCATCTCTTAAAGTCATGCCCCTTACATCTGGTACCAGGTTTTGATGTGCTGTATTATTCTTCCAATAGACCGAGTTACCAACTACACGTGTTTTAACCCAGGGCTGATCAGCTGCTGATTCGTCAGTGTGATTACTAATACCAAGCTCATTACACAGAAATGCCAGCTCTGAATGCTTACCAGACCTGATCACAGGGAATATGCCTTCAGATCCTTGTGAGTTAACCACCAGGTTTTGGTGCATTTCGATTTCCTGATGAAACAACTTGTCAGAAATCTCTCTAAATACTGGGGCAGAAACATCACTACCATAGATTTGAAAACCCTTAGGATCGTGAATGACCACAATGCAGCTATACTTAGGATCTTCAGCCGGAAAAAAGCCTGCAAATGAAGTATAATATTCATTGGTGTAACGACCGTTATTAACCGTTTTGGCTGTTCCGGTTTTTCCTGCTATTCGGTACCTGTCTGTATGTATATTTTTCGCAGTTCCTCGAATGACTGTTCCCTCCAACATCCGCTTGATATCATACAAGGTAGACTGAGAGCATATTTTATTATTGAGCACCTTGGTTTCGAATCGCTCGACTGTTTTATCAGCCTTTCTTACCGATTTCACAATGATTGGCTGAATCATTTTGCCACGATTGGCAATGGCATTGTAAAGGGTAAGCGTTTGTAGGGGCGTCATCTTCAATTCATAACCATGAGACATCCATGGAAGAGTTGTACCACTCCATGTCGAATCAGATGGTGTTTTGATGTAAGGCTTGCCCTCTCCAACCATCTGAAAGCCGAGGGGCTCAGAAATGCCCATATTGGTGAGGTAGCGGACGAATCTTTCCGGCTTATTATTAAAATGAGTTGTGATCAGTTTTGCTACTCCGATGTTTGAGGATTTCTCAAAAACTTCCTGAACTGTGAGTTTCCCATAACCTCCCGGCTTATGGTCACGCATTACTTCATTAAAGAAGTGTAATTCTCCATTGCCCGTATCAACCGTGTCTGTTAGTCGAATATCAGAATCTTCGAGCAGTGCAATCATGCTCGCCAACTTGAAGGTAGAACCTGGCTCTCGACTTCCCTGATTCCCTACAGCATAATTGTAGCGTTCGTAATAGTTTCCGTGAGAATTTCGGCTCAAATTGGACATGGCCTTGATCTCTCCGGTCTCTACTTCCATGACAACAGCCACCCCATAGTCAGCTTCGTGTTGCTCCAAACCTCTTAGTAAGGCAGTTTCAGTGATATCCTGAATGTTTACATTGATTGAGGTTTCAATGTCGTAACCATCTTCAGGTCTTATTTCTGTTCCATCATAAAGTGGCTTCCATCCTCCACCTACCATTTTTTGGTAGACCGCTTCACCATCTCTTCCCGCTAACTGACGGTTAAAGCTATATTCCAGACCTGAAGTTCCTTTTCCATCTCCATTGATGCCTCCTATGGTACGCAATCCCAAACGCGAAAAAGGTAGCTCTCTCTTTTCTACCTTTTCGAATATGATACCACCCTTCATGCGACCCTCTCTGAATATGGGCCACTGCTGTATTTCCTTTTTTTCCTGATAGCCGATCTCTCGCCTATTGAGGACGATGTACCGATCCCGTTGATGCCTGGCTTCTTCTATACGCCGTTTATATTGATTGGGGCTTAAGTCCCCATAAAACTGTGACAAGAGATATGAAAGTGAGTCAATATTCGACTTGAACAATCCCTCAGATGCCAGGAAGGGGTCAAGCGCTACCCGATAAAAAGGGAGTGATGTTGCAAGCAAAGAGCCATTATCAGAATAAATATTCCCCCTTGTGGCATTCACTTTCATGACTTTAAGCCCATTAGAATTACCTAGTGAAACCCAACGATCGTTCTCTACAAACTGAATAACAGAAATGCGGTAGACGATTGCTACTGCAAAAAGAAAAATGAATAAGAATGCAATGCGGATCCTGAGAAGGATAGACTTTTTATAGATCATTCAGACGTTTCAATTTTAAGCGGTGGAACATCTGATTCTTTGAGGCCAAGGCGAGCAGCCTTTCGAGCCACTTCCGACTGTTTGGAGTCAAACATATAGTCGGCTTTCAAAGTAGTATAATCTGCACGTAAGTCTTCAACCTGCTGTTCTAACAAGTGAATGTTTCTAATCTTCTTTTCCGCAAAATGGCGATTGCCAATGTATATGACACACATGGCTCCTATGAATAAAATCTGCGGCAAAAAACGCACATGAATTACCTCCTGAAGAGTTTCATCAATCCTCAGAAATCGTTCCAACAGCCCAAAAAAGCTTGTCTTCTTTCTTTCCTTTCCAGGAATCCGATAGGTGTTTGTTGCCATTACTTATTTACAGACTCAATTTTTTCTCCTATTCTCATTTTTGCACTCCGCGCTCTGCTATTTTTCTCAATCTCTTCCTGATCAGGTACTATAGGTTTTCTGGTCACAGGCTGATAAGGCCTTACCAGATTTCCATAAAAATCCTTCTCCTGATTTCCCTTGAAATCTCCACTGTTGAGATAATTTTTCACCAACCGATCTTCAAGCGAGTGATAACTTATCGCGACTAGCCTACCTCCTGGATTGAGCACTTGAGCAGATTGATCTAGTAAATCCATCAGAGCATCCATTTCGCCGTTGACCTCAATGCGGATCGCTTGAAACAACTGCGCCAGGTACTTATTCCACTTTCCCTTTGGAGCAACTTTTTCAGCCACTTCTCTTAATCTGCCAGTCGTTTCAATTTTACTATTGGATCTCTCCTGCACAATCTGTCTTGCCAGCGTTCTTGCGTTTTTTATATCACCGTAGTAACTGAAGATATGTATGAGCTTTTCTTCTGAATAATTGTTGATCACCTGTGCTGCACTAGCCTCAGATGATTGATCCATTCTCATGTTCAGATCACCAGAATCCCTGATTGAAAAACCTCGGGAAGGATCATCAAATTGGTGTGAAGAAACTCCTAAATCGGCGAGAATGCCATCTACCTTGTGGTAGCCATGAAAAGCAAGATATCTCTTGAGATTTCTAAAATTAGCGGATACAAAAATAAAAGAACGTGACGCGTCGGACTTAAAGTCTTCTGCATTTGCAGCTGCGTCCGGATCCTGATCAAATGAGAGCAAGACGCCTTCTTGCAGCTGGTTAAATATCTCTAAGGAGTGTCCTCCACCGCCAAACGTCACATCTACGTATACTCCTCCTTTTTTTATCTGTAATGCTTCAACACTTTGCTTCAACAATACCGGTACATGATATTCCATCCCGGTTATTGAATAAATTTCTGAGCAAGTGTTGAAAAATCATCATCACTTTCTTTGTAATATTCATCCGGATTCCAGATTTCCACTTTATCTCCCATACCCAGCAACACGGCTTCCCGCTCTATTTTTACGTGAGACAACATGGCTTTTGGAACCAAGATTCTCCCTGCTCCATCTAACTCGACCTGGGCGATACTCTTGAAGAACAGTCTCTTCAATTTGGCTTGCTCCGGATCAAAATCATTCAGCGCAGAAAACTTCAGGTGAATTTTTTTGTACTCCAGCATCGGGTAAAGGATCAAATGATCCGATTCCTTTCGAAGAACTAATTCGTTCGTGGAAACCTCGGGAAGGTTAGTCTTGATCTTTGCAGGCAAGACCAACCTACCCTTAGCATCCAACTTACACTCATATTCGCTTGTAAAAAAAGCCATAAGAGCTTTGAAAAATATAAACCACCGTAACAAATGTATGAAAAGAATCTACATTTTCAACCACTTACTCCCACTTTCCTACACTTTTTTTCAAAAATAGTGATTAAAGGGATTAAAGGGACATTTATTTATCCACATTTTTCGCATTGAGGATACTATGAAACAACAAATAGTCCGCATGAAGGAGCATATTAACTGAATGATCCGGTTAAATTTCTAAAGGTGGGAGATTGTGGGAGATAAGAATATTCCTATTAGGTTTACACCCAAGACAGCATGCTTTTGGTCATGGTACCAGGAAGAGTAAAGTTTTAGGAGACAATGGTCTTGATTCGTTTTTCTCCTGTTATTGCTCCTTCCGTATATATGGATTCCTGTAAGTGCTGTTAATGTAATTGCATATTCAGCTGCTTGATAGAACGAAAATTCCTCGATTATTGACTTAATGCCATCAATTCCTGGTTGCAGAACAGCACTGCTTTAAAAGCATCATCGTTCACATTCAGACTATATTGTTTTATGTACTTTTTAAGATTAGGCTTAACCTCGGGAATGAGTCGAAATATATTTCCCCATTTTTTAAGTTCAACTGTTGTACCCTGGTAATGAACGTAGTAGACCATGGATTCCTTCAGCATAAATCCCTCCGGAACATCCTTTTTTTCTCGGGGCGCAAATCGAAAACTATCTGTGGTACCGGTTTGTGTCTTGGTACCATAACCAATACTGGTGCCTGTTTCTATAAACTTTGCCTGATGTCTCCTATATAGGGAAACATCTCCATTGATTAACAACTCCATGAAGAAGTCATCAGCGAACACAAATGGTCTCAACCCAAAATAGACCGTATCAATGTTTAGTTCATATTCAAGGGCCATCTCATGATCTCCCTTTTTAATATATAGTTTTTCTTCCCTTGTGCTGTAGTTCAGCAGAACAGGTACTTTTCCTCCTTTATGGTTGACAATAACGCCATCCTGGTAGCTGTCAAAAAGAAATGCCTTGGTAATAGACTGGTCCTGCCCCCAAGCGAGGCTGGCACCCATGACAATCGTACAAAATACGAGTTGGCGCATTCACATGATGTTTTCAGTGAAGTTACTCGAACGGAAATACCTAGGTAAGGGTTTAAAACAAAAAAAGGTCTTTCGACCTTTTTAATTACTTGCAATTTCGACCAATTCTATATCGAACACCAGATCTTTTCCTGCGAGCTGATGATTTGCATCTATTTTCACCGCCTGGTCATTGACTTCAATAATAGTTACTTGCATTTGTTGACCATCAGGACCACCTGCAATTAATGGCATTCCTACTTCTGGCACCAACTCTTCAGGTAATTGAGTTCTTGGCACTTCCTGAACCAAGCCAGCATTGTACTCTCCGTATGCTTCAGCAGCTGGAATAGTAACAGTCTTCTTCTCATTAAGTCCCATGCCATCTACGGCATCATCAAACCCTTTGATCATTTGGCCTGCTCCAACTGTAAATTCCAATGGATCTCTCCCCTCAGATGAATCAAATTGTTCACCATCCGTCAATTTACCTGTGTAATGCACTTTTACCAGGTCATTTTTCTTTGCTTGTGCCATGCTTTTTTTAATTTAAGCGGACAAAGTTAGAAAAATCATTTAGAAGTCCCTTTTAACAAACTAGCACCTAGCTTAAAACCAATATAGGGGTTAACAGCATTCTCTCGAGGAGCCCAATCACCCCAAACCCGATAGGCGTTCCCGACAGCTCCCTCCAAAAAAAGCCTTTTGTTTAACACATGGCGATATCCGACCCCAAATCTTATATCCCAATCACTTCCACCGTTACCAAAAATTTCATTGTGACCTTTAATCGCAGTAAATATTGCTGTTTCCATAAAAAAACCACTATTCGCATTCTGCGCTTTCTCAGTCAACAGATAGTGTCTGAATGAAAAAGCTCCTTGCATGCCATGGAATGCGCCAAATAATCCTGCGTATCCAGATTTCGATTCAACAGTAAGATGCAATAACGATTTCTCCCCAACTGGAAGTTCGTAAAATGCCCCTATGGTAGTAAATCCAACATGTAATCCTCCTTGTGGGACTACAAGGCGTTCCTGACCAAAACATATATTGGTAATCGCAAGTGATAAAATAATAATTGAGTATTTCATGATGCATTAATTTGCATCAAACGTACTTGCTCACGCTTCAGGTATATACTATTTAACTTAGATTAACAGCGTTTTTACGGCTATTTAACATTTGCATCCAAGTACTTTTCGATGAAGAACTTCTCCTTTAAGTACAATTCTTTCCAATCAGGATTGAGTCGATCAAGCACCAAACCTTCTGCAAACCCAATAGTATAAAAACAAAGTCGCTGGTCTTCAAGGAGACTTTGACTTTTGAGATTCTCGAGCATCTTCGCATAAAGCAGCTCACGGATTTGCAAATAATCATCAAACGAGCTCAGGCTTGTTACACCTAATCCTTCAATAAATTGCTTGACCGATTCGAGGAACTGATACTCTGTATACCGAGCAATTCCCTCCTGCCATACCTGAAACGAAAAATAAGCATAGTCCTTTTCTGAAAGACCCTGCTCAAATGCTTTCCTTGCAGCCAAATAATCTTCAGTCAAATCCAGCCCCTTGCTTTCAAGAAGATTTAATAAAGACAATTTGAATGCGTCAAATTTTGCATTCACAGCAGAGTCATCATACGGAAACGGGTAATTCAGCATCCACATTCCCGTATCGTCTCCACCATCCAAATCGAGATTAGCTACATCAGCATAATAAGTCGAATCTCCTTGTTGCATCTGATGAAAATGCTCATGAAGCAAAGTGGTTACCCACCGATTTGAATTAAGTCCTGTATTTTTTGGTGTGCCAACCACTATGCAACTTTGTCCTCCAACAGCAGGAAATGTGGCCAACAAGTTATTCCTGAATACACTAGGACGATACCAGACCTTACCTGTAATCATTTTTTCGTGATCAACCTCAACAAACTCTTCTGACGGATTTTCATGAAACATTAGGAATTCACCACTATCCGTGACGAGTAATAGCGAAAAAGGTACTTTAGCAATACCCTCCCATATTTCCTCACCAAATCGATCATTCAATTGTTTTGCAGCCCTAACATGCAATTGGTCTGAGAAAGTGAGTTGAGCGAACAGGACTCCTTGAAAAAGCATTAAGAGAAATGCCAGACTAATTCTTTTCATAAAAACGGTGGTTCAACGATCCGAAGATAATCAAACCTTCGTTTTTACTTTGCGCGATCTATTGTGAATTGTACAAGTTGCTCCAATGAGGTGCGGTACTCTGATTCAGGAAAGGTTCTTAAAATATCGATCGCCTCTTGATGATACCTGTTCATCACCTCAGTTGCATATTCAAGGCCACCTTTATCTTGAACAATTTTCACAACTTCATTGACGTTTTTCGGCTCCTTTTCGCTCGTCCTAACCAATCGCTTGATGCGGTTTTTTTCTGACTTGGTACATTTAGTAAGTGCATGAATAAGCGGAAGCGTCAATTTCTTTTCTCTGATATCAATGCCTGTTGGCTTGCCAATTTCAGATGTTCCATAATCAAACAGGTCATCCTTAATTTGAAAAGCCATCCCTACTTTTGTTCCAAACTCACCCATTTTAGCAATCGCCGCTTCGTCTGCACCAACAGAGCTGGCCCCTACCTCACAGCACGATGTAATCAAACTGGCTGTTTTCTGACGAATCACCTCATAATAGATTGATTCATCAATATCGAGTTTTCTGGCTTTCTCCATCTGAAGCAATTCGCCTTCACTCATTTCCCTGACAGCATTGGATACAATGCGAAGCAGATTCACATCGTCATTTTCCAATGAAAGCAGTAATCCACGGGAAAGGAGGAAATCACCAACAAGCACTGCTACTTTATTTTTCCATAGTGCATTGATAGAAAAAAATCCTCGTCTATAGTGCGCATCATCTACCACATCGTCATGAACCAATGAAGCAGTGTGTAATAATTCGATCAACGATGCACCTCTATAGGTAGACTCATCAATCTCTCCATTGACACCAGCGGATAAAAAAACGAAGAGTGGACGCATCTGCTTACCCTTTCGCTTGACAATGTATCCCGTAATTTTATCCAGCAACATCACGTTGCTACGCATGGACTTTCTGAACTTCTTTTCAAAATCCACCATTTCCCGATTGACGGGCGCCTGTATATCTTCTAGTTTGAGGGCCATTTGCGAAGTGCAATATTACGGTACTTCATGGTCTTTTAAAATCATTTGAAAATGATCGCCCTTTTTGTCCTAAAAACTACAAAAGATTTATCAGACCGATATATATTGAAATCCGTTAACCAAGAACGAAATGGAAAAGGCTATTTATCATCTTCTTGACGTTTTTACCAACCAAAGATTTGGTGGCAATCAGCTAGCGGTATTCCCGGATGCTCGTAATGTTCCTGAGGACCAAATGCAAGAGATAGCGCGTGAGCTCAATTTATCAGAAACTGTATTTATCCTTCCAAAAACCAGGTTAGGCGGGCATCAGATGAGGATCTTCACACCAGCGACCGAGTTACCCACGGCAGGACACCCAACCATCGGTACGGCCTTTTTGCTTGGTAGGGACATCACACCGGATCTATCAGACCGGGCCACTTTGTTGTTGGACCAAAAGATCGGGCTAATTGAAGTAGAAATTGCCTACAAGAATCAAGTACCCATCAAAGCCACAATGCGTCAACCACTGCCAAAGTTTGGCGCAGTATACGACGTGCGTAAAATGTTCACTGATCTACTCAGTCTTAACGAAACAAGTCTGCTCGATCATCCTATCCAGGAAATTGCTTGTGGTGTTCCTTATATACTCATTCCATTGAATTCATTGGAAGCTGTGAAAAACATCAAATTTCGACTTGATCTCTGGGAACAAATGAAGGACAAAGTGAATGGTGCCTTTATCTATGCTTTTACTCCATCAGGTGAACAAGAGGCCTCCAATCTTCATGGACGAATGTTTGCGCCGGAAGGTGGTATTTTGGAAGATCCCGCAACTGGATCGGCCAATGGCCCCCTGGGCTGTTATGTTACGCATTACGACATATTGAAAGGACCATTTGTAAGTGAGCAAGGATTCGAAATGGGACGTCCGAGTATTATTCATATTGACATTCAACAATCAGGTGATCACATAACGGCCGTGCATGTTGGAGGTGAAAGTGTTTTTGTTGGACAAGGTGAGTTATACCTTTAATAGGTCATTCTGATCTCAATTTTATTAACTTCGCCCTCCCATTATCCTTCGTAAATGAAGAAAAAACAAAAGGTAAGGTACTCAGAGATTATTCCGAGACACAAGCAATGGCCCATTGTGAAACTCTCGAAAAATCGAAAGGAGTTTTTGAGAGAGGTAGCGGAAGAATCGTTTGAAAACGTAAAGCAGCATGCCAAAGTAAAATCACTACGTGAAGAACTGGAAACGACCATTTATCGCGAAAAATTGCGCATGCGCGCTAATCCCTGGCGTGTTGATCCAAAAGATGAAAGAGACTTCTGGAAACATATGCAACATCGGTTGGTGGAAAGTGAGTCAGCTAGCGATCCTCATGCAGCAGAAGAGCAGATATTAAAGGATATTATCAATCGATATGCGAATGAGATTGTTGGGAATTTCAAAAATTCCTACTACAAATTTGCCGTTGGTTTTGTCACATTTGGTTTTGCGCGATTGCTAAATGCAGCCAGAGTAAAGGGATTCACCTCATTATTCAGTCGTCAACTGGACCTGGATGACAAACTGCATGTTACCGGAGAAACTGAGCAAATAAGAAAATTAGCGAAAATTGGTACTGTTGTAATGGTACCGACGCATTTCAGTAACCTGGACTCAATACTGATTGGTTGGGTCATTCAGCACCTTGGACTACCTGCATTTATCTATGGAGCGGGTCTAAATCTCTTCAACATCAAGATATTCGCTTATTTCATGAATAGTCTTGGCGCCTACAAAGTAGACAGACGAAAGAAAAACCCGGTTTACTTAGAAACACTCAAGACCTACTCGAGTATGGCGCTCAGATGGGGTTGCCACAGCTTGTTTTTCCCGGGAGGAACACGAGCCCGGTCCGGACAACTCGAATCATCCTTGAAACTAGGCTTATTGAGTACTGCCATTGAGGCGCAGCGGATTATGTATCAGGAACGCTTCGATAAAGCCAAAAAAATATTCATTGTCCCGGTAACGCTCAACTACCAATTTACACTGGAAGCTCCTATATTGATCAACGATCACCTGAAGCGTACCGGTCAGGAGCGGTACTATAAGGAATCAGATGAATTTTCAACATCATACAAAATCGGAACCTTTCTTCTAAAGTTTTTCACGAAAGGATCTGACATTTCTGTAACGATCGGAAAGGGCATGGATATCCTGGGCAACTTTGTGGATGATGAAGGGCATAGCTACGATCAAAATAACAATCACATACACCCCAGGGATTATTTTGTTGCCAATGGCAACATCACGATAGATCCACAGCGTGAACAGACGTATGTAAGGATATTGTCCAAAAGAATTGTTGAAGAATACTACAAGATTCATCGGGTGTTTAGCAGCCATATCGCTGCATACACTGCATTTAAAATGCTTCAGCGCCAAAACCCTAAGCTAGACCTGTACTCACTTATGCGTGTGCCGGATGAGGATCTTATTCTCGATTATGAAGAGTTCAGGAAAAAATGGAAGGATATCAGGAAGCAAATCAAAAAGCTCAATAAAAAAGCTCAGGTAGGGATAGAAAACGATTTACTACTTAAGTCTGATGAAGCAATTCGAATAGGATTGGAAAATATTGGTATGTATCACGCCCAGCGTCCACTTACCAAAAAAGAAAATAAAATTATTATCAACGACCCAGCTACATTGTTTTATTATCACAATCGACTAGAGGGATATGGACTCGAAAAGCACATCTAAACCCGTAGGGGTGATCGGAGCTGGTAGTTTCGGTACAGCAATGGCCAACATTCTTGCCGAAAGGAGTGACCGCATTCTGCTCTATGCCAGAACCAAAGGACGTGCCGAAGAAATCAAGTCTTCCAGAATCAGTGCTGGTCAATCGTTAGCTGATAACATCGAAATTGTTTCAGATCTTGAACGAATGGGGGGCGAATGTGATATCATATTTCCTATTATCCCTTCTGCCAATTTCAGGGATATGATGCGTGATCTTTCACCCTATCTCAGACCCTATCACATCTTAATTCACGGTACCAAAGGCTTTGATCTGACAACTCCTAATTCAGGTGAAAAGATGAGCCGAGAGCATGTCAAGACGATGAGTGAGGTAATTCAGGAAGAAAGCTCAGTGGTCCGAATTGGCTGCCTTGCGGGACCAAATCTCTCTCGTGAAATTGCTGAACACAAACCCGCAGCAACGGTAATTGCCAGTCAGTTTGATGAAGTCATTCAAGTCGGTCAGAAACTATTGAAAAACGATCGGTTTCTGGTCTACGGCAGCAATGACCTGATAGGCATTGAGTTGTGCGGAATTCTCAAAAATATCATTGCCGTTGGTGCAGGAACTATAGGTGGCAGAAATCTGGGAGAAAATGCCAAGGCCCTGTTTATCAGTAGAGGTTTAGTCGAGATGATCCACATAGGCAAAAAGCTAGGGGGCAACACCCACGCATTTCTGGGACTAGCAGGAGTTGGGGATCTGATTGCAACATGCGCGAGCGACCTTAGCCGCAACTACACAGTTGGCAATAGATTGTCCAATGGCGAATCTTTGGGAGGCATTATCGACTCAATGGAAGAAGTAGCCGAGGGTGTGAAAACCATTGATATTGTGCAGGAGCTCTCAAAAACTTACAATGTCAGAGTCCCAATCACTGAGTCCCTTTACAAGATTGTAAGAGGAGAAATGACAGTCGAAGATGCCCATGGGTACCTCATGAAATTCCCTTTCAGAGTTGAGATTGACTTCCTGGATTGATCAACTTTATTGAGAGTCAATTGCCTTCTCCATCGACTCCACACGTTGCAATAGTGATGGATGCGAGTAGTGCATAAACACATATGCCGGATGAGGCGTAAGATTGGACAAGTGATCACTACTCATTTTCTTAAGTGCTGAGATCAAAGGTTTTCCGTCATAGTGCCTGACGGCATACTCATCCGCTTCATATTCATTTTTCCTCGAGATCATATTCATGATTACACCCAGAATATGAGAAACGGGCGAATACAGTATCCCAAATGCAAGCATATTCAAATGTAGTGCTGTCATGTCTCCACCCATGGCATAACTCAGCTCCGAACTCAGGATCATTTTCGAAAGAATGAAAAGCATGAGGCCAGTTTGCAGAATCGATAACACCGTTGACAGGTAGATATGTTTCTTTTTGAAATGACCAATCTCATGAGCGAATACTGCAGTGAGTTCCTCTGTGGTGTGTTTTTCAATTAGCGTGTCATACAAAACCACTTTTTTCCGTTTACCCAGACCAGAAAAAAAGGCATTCCCTTTAGATGAACGCTTGGAGCCATCAATCACAAAAATATTACTCAGCGGAAAGGAAACCTTATCACTGAACGCCTGAATGGATGACTTTAGCTCGCCCTCTTCCATAGGCGTTAGTTTATTGAAAAGCGGCAGAATCCAAGATGTATAGAACATGTTGGCAAGCAGGACGAAAACAGTAATCACACCCCAGAAGTAAATCCAAAACCCAGAGCCCATAAAGGTGACCAGATAAATGAAAACTGCCAGCAACAACCCACCGATGATAATTGCAAGTAGATAACCTTTGATTTTATCCATCACGAATGTTTTAGCGGTGGTCTTGTTGAACCCAAATTTTTCCTCAATCACAAACGTCTGGTAAATCGAAAATGGCAAACCAATCAAATCCGAGATCACGTATAGAACAGCGAAGAAAATCAGCGGCGTGACGGGTTCAAGTGGACTGAAGTCCCTCACCCAACTATCCAACAAACCAAACCAGCCAAAGTATAGTGCCAGAAACATCAAAACGAATGAAAATGTCGCTGACAAGTTTCCAAATCGTGTTAATACGCCGTTATAAGCTTGAGATTTCTGATACTTTTCCTGATCATATATCCCGTTCAGCTTTTCAGGAATAGGCTGCTTGGAGCTAACATAGTTAAGCCTACTCAGTACTCTTTCAAGTACAAAATCAGCCAATACGATAATCAGGATTACTTTGTAAATCAGTTCTTCAGTCATATTGAGTTAGCAAATAGTCGTGCAATTTATAGATTGATCAAAACAATCCGACCAAACCACCGGTCAATCTTAAAAATTGTATGGAATGGGACACTTAAGCCCTCTTATCTCCATCGAAGGTTTACTCTTATCTCCCAATCTGAAAGAATAAATCAAAGAAATTTCATGAGCACCGCCACTACTGACGCCCAAATCTGACAAAGTGAAATCAAAGCTGTAGCCAAACATTGTTTGTCCCATTCTTAGGCCAAACATCAAAACTATCGCCTCGCTATTGGGGATTTCCTCCAGCATCTTTAACGGAATACCTCTATACCACAATCCGGTGAGAATTGGTTCGAAAGTAAAGTACACGCCTAAATCAAGCTGATCAAAATCCCCTTGTGTTTTATAATTAAACGTAGGGGTCATACTCCATTCGCGACCAAGTTTTGACTGCATGAATGGGTTGAATCTATCAAGTGGAATTTTGTAACCGCCATGGTAAGAGACTTTCTTTCTCAATAACACATCTCCTCCGGCAATAGATTGATTGGGTTCCAGAACGTGGTGGGCCGATCCTCCAAACCAGGCATTCTTATTAAATATTATTCCACCAAAAGACAAATCAAACCATCTGGCCTGACCCTGCCCCAAATTCTCAATAGTTGTAGGATTAATGAGTCCTGTATCGTCAAACTGGTCTGGAAATGTCAAATGTGTAAAATCAATGCTCCTCCAGTAATAACCAGCTTCTACCGCAGGTCTGAATGTCCAACGATGGTTAAGGTCCACCTGATACGCATATTGTGCGCCGATATTGGTCGTCTTAAGTCCTATGAGTCCTTCCTGATCCTGATTCACAATCAAGCCAACACTACTGGCGTGTTCGATGAAGTTATAATCAAAATAAAAGGAGTATGTTTCAAAATTGGCCATCATAGATGGCCACTGATTTCGATAGTTGATACCAGCTCTTCCCTCCTGGTTGATACCAACCAAAGCGGGATTCAGGTACATGGGCGCAGCATAATACTGAGAAAACTGAGGGTCTTGTGCGAATACCTTGTTACTAGCTATAACAAGAATCACAACAAGCAGCCATGAAATCCGATCAACAGAAAGCACCCTTATTTGTCTCCACCCTAACGAAAGAAGTCTAATTCTCTCAATTGCCATGTATCTTCCCGTAATTTTTAATTCGAAGTTAAATTATAAAATAAACACTAAACCATAAATTTGGTTTTCTAAAGAATGGTCAAGTAATCTAACGGCAAATATGACGTTAGTATTTTGCACATTAATCTTTTGATTTGAAACAAACTAGCGATAAGTCGCCCTTATATAAAAATCCCTTAACATCTATGCGCACCATCTATGCGCTTTTTTTACTATTAATTGGGCTCAACCCACTGAATGGACAGGTAATATCTGAATCCCAATGGTTCTTTGGTAACTCCTCGGCCAATCTTCAGTTTGATAAAAATGGTGATGAGGTCTATGATGAAGAGCGCATGACAGCACCTTTTGGGATGGGAGGATCAGCTGTAGCCAATAGTTCTACAACAGGCAACTTACTTTTTTATACCGATGGAGAGCGTATTTATGATGAAAGTGGCGCGATCATGAGTAATAGCACATCGCTTGGCGGCAGTCCCGACATCAATCAACCAGCGGTGATAAGTTCAATGCCCGGTTTCCCTAATATGTATTACGTTTTTGTCAATGTGGGGACTCATATCGAATACACACTGATCGACATGAATGCCGTGGGTAATGGAACGGCAGATGCGCCATTGGGTGCAGTAGTTACCAGCGGACTGGTGACCCGCCACCTTAATCCATCTGAGGGGATGACCATCATCAAAACCTCGGAAGATCAGTACTGGCTGATCTCTCAGAACAATATCAATTTTGACTTCATGGTATCTCAGGTAGGAACCAATGGACTAGACACCACCATGACATTTGCTTTTGATACGACCAATCAATTGGGGTATGAAGTAGCTCAAATGGATTTCAACGCCGACTCAATGCTACTGGCTGTAGCACCGAAAGATCAAAGTAGAAATGTTTGGTTACTCAATGTAGGTGACTCAGCACAATTCCTGTCCTTCAACAGCGAAATACTCAGGGCTGGCTATACCGACGGAGCAGAATACGCTGTTTTTGATGTGGAATGGTCCCCAAATGGAAGTAAACTTTATTTTTCAAGGTATGGAGGGGTCGATACCCTGTTGGCCAATGTTTATCAATATGACCTGGGAGATACTGCCGCTACATCGCAGGTAGTACGATTGCTCCCCAACAATCTATATAGGAGTTATGGTCTTCAAACCGCGATAGATGATCGCATGTACCATCTTTACCAGCAAGTTCAGGATGGCCCTTATCTACTGGGAAGATTTGAGCAGCCTGACAGTGCCTATGATGTAGTCAACTATGTACCCCAGTTTTATGACATTGATTTCAACGGCCGACAATTCCCTATGTTTAGTCCAGGCAATTTCAATACGTTCAGTAGAATGGAGTTTAAAGTGCTGGATACCTGCCAGGGTAACGTCACCAAAATATTCCCATTGGTTGAGCCAACGCCTAACCAGTTTCTCTGGAATCTGAACGGAAACTCTACGAATGTTCAAGCACCGCTCATTGATTTTGGTCAGGCCAATAGCGTCAATGGCACGTTGGAGGTTGAGTTAAATGGTGTCAGAAGAAACTTGGCAGTGAATTTTGGTTACGGAATGAATGATCTCGAGCCAGATCTTGGCAATGACACGGTCATATGTGTAACAGACTCATTAGTCCTGGACCCTTTTGCAAATGCACAACAACAACAAGGTCAACCAGCACCAACACCAGCTGGCTTTATCTGGAGCACTGGAGAAACTACGCCAACCATTACGGTTGATACTGCAGGCACGTATTGGGTGGCTGCCATTCATGCGAACGGATGTCGCGCATTTTCAGAAATTACCATCGAGGAATCTGACTCAACGGGTATTGTATCCGCACAAACTCAAAATCAATGGTATTTTGGTGAGCGAGCCGGATTGGATTTCAACACACAACCCCCCACGCCCATTACCGATGACAACCTCATGAGCTCGCCTGAAGCGTGCGCCTCTATCTCTGATGTGGCTGGAGAGTTGATCTTCTATACGGATGGCAATACGATCTACAACAAAGACCATGAACCCATGCAGGTGCTTGACACTGCTGGTGGTACAGTATTAGGAGGGGACAATACAGCAACCCAAGGCACAACGATTCTTCCCTTCATGAATGATGAAGATGATCAAACCATGTTTTATGTCTTCACGGCCATGGAAGTATATGGAACTGGCACTTATGACCTCAGGTACTCTATTGTTGATTTAAAGCACGATTCTGCTCGCGGGGCAGTAGTCGCACGAAATATTCCATTGTATCAAAAAAGCACTGAAAAGATCACGCCTTCAGGATTTACCAATCAGGTCTACTTAGCAGGACATGAGTTTGGCAACAACTCCTTTAGATCCAATCTCATCACGGATGCAGGCATACTGCCCTCTACGTTTTCGCCTATTGGAGAAGTATTGAGAGGACAGGATGAAAGACAAGCTGAGGGAGCGGTGAAATTTTCATCAGATTTGACCTTGTTAGCGAATACCATTCCGGGCCCTAACTACGTGGAAATCTTCGACTTTGACTTCAATACGGGTAAAGTTTCAGAGGTCAGACAGATAGACACTGAAGAAACAGGTGACCTCCTCTATGGACTCGAATTCTCGTCAGGAGGAACGCGGCTATATGTCACCACATCGAACAAACTAATCCAGTACAAGCTGGATTCACTAGTGCTGGACAGTTTAGAGTTGGCCATTGCCGAGATTCAAGACTCAAAGTATGATGATTATGACGCAGAAGGAAATACCCTGGGTGCTTTACAAAGAAGTTCCTCAGGCACAATCTACCTGGCAAAAGAAAATGCGAATACACTCGGCACCATCAACACGCCCAGTGGAGACGATGACCTTGTTGGGTTTAGCATCGACGGGCAGGATCTGGGCGGAAGAATGAGCCGACGTGGTTTGCCTAATTTCACACAAAACTCCAGTGACACACCTCAACAACCTGGTCAAAATCATCTGGCGGGTTGTTTTGGTCAGGATACAGAATTCTTTGCAGTCGGACTAACAGACATAGATGAGTTCTTCTGGGATTTTGATGTAATGAATGACAGCCTTCCTTTCCCCCCTACCGGGTACGGAGAAAATGTCACGACTGCCTATGCCGGAACAGGGTGGTTCACTTATGAACTGAACATTACCAATCGCTGCGGAGTAGACCTACTCTTTACAGACAGTCTGGAAGTCTTTGGTATCCCCGAGCAGCCGATAGTACCCGAAGATGCCTTGCTCTGCAATGGACCGCTTGAGTTAGCCGCCTGGGATGATGCCTCACGAACAGACTTGAACTATTACTGGAGTACAGGAGAAACGACCAGGACCATATTGATTGATAGAGTGGATCAATTCAATCCAACAGATCGCAGAGTAGCCATCATCAATGATCAGGGCTGTAGCTCAGATACAGTAGATTTCTTCGTGCAAGACGGACAACCTTTTGCCGATCTGGGGCCCGATGTTACTCATTGTCAGTTTTCTGTCCCACCTCAACTGGATGCAAACAACGCGCTGGATTTTGTAGCCTGGACGGTGAATGACGTGGAAACTGATACTGGGCGTTTTGCCAGCATCAACACACAATCAATCGGCACCTACGAGTATGCGATGTACATTGAAGATGATTTTGGCTGTTACAATTCCGACACGCTGCTGATCACCATTGATGCTGCTCCAGACATCACACCTTCCTTTACCCCTCCCAGCAATTGTGGTGAACTGGATGCTATTATTGACATGGCCATCAACTCGACAGGTAGCTACGAATATGAACTGATCACAGACAGTGGCTCATTTAGGGGATTTGTTCAGGGGCCCACACTAGTTCCTTCCAGAGCGGGACTGGGTGCTGGTAATTACGCCTACCTTGTGACTGACCAGACAACAGGATGTGCCATCAATGAGCCTGTATTCATTGAGGACGATACTCCTTTTGATGTAAATGCAAGAAATTTACCTGACTGTGAAACCGATCTAAACGTGAGCATTGTGATTTCCGGACTGGATTTACCAGATCGGGTTGATCTATATGCGATCAACACCACTACTGGAGATTCTGTTTCACAGTACAACATTACTGTTCCCATTAGAACTCCACCTACCTTACCAGATGGCATTTACAACATCAATGTCGTAGATACAGAGACGGGATGCTTCAAAGCTGACTCTGTATTGATCGAACCTTACTGGGCGAGTGGTACAGATTGCGAACCCGAAATTTTTGCACCATCTGCTTTTAGTCCCAATGGAAATAATCAAAACGAGGATTTTTACGTGTATCCAAATGTGTTTGTAGATCAATTTGAAATCTACATTTACTCTCGTTGGGGAGAACTGGTTTTTTACTCCGATGACAAGTACTTCCGATGGGATGGACAGTTTAGAAGTGAGACATTACCACCGGGGACTTATGCATACATTATTAAATACACGAACTTAGAAGAACCCGGTCTTGGCGAGCTATCACAAAGGGGCTCAGTCATGCTGGTAAGATAAAATTGGCACGGTATATGGTTAATACTACAAGCAACAAACAAGCGTTTATTATGAGAATGTCAAGCTCCATGAATAAACATAAGAAGCTTTTAATATTAGAGTTGATCCTTTTGCTGATCGTTTTGATCACCTTTCAGGCCAATAGCAACGAGCTACCGTTACCCACTTCACTCAAGGTGACTGTGCTCGATGAATTAGGCAATCCACTTGAGGGTGCTACCGTCAAATTATACAAGACGAAAGAGGACTATTTCAATTCGGAAAATGAAGTAACCACGGGCACCACCAACAAAAAGGGTATTGTGACATTGAAAAAGCTCGAACCTGTGTCCTATTATATTGATGCCAGGATTGATGATAAAAGCAATGACGGCATGGGTGCACAAACTTCCGTGCTTCAGGAAGGTAGGATAAATGCAGTCAATACTGTAATCGAGTAAATCCTATTGAGCCACCATTGGCCCCAGAAACTTTTCTTCAATAAAAGTGTGACACAACAAGTCATTGTGTAGGCTTTCCAAATTACTGTAAAGCATCTTGGTCAGTCCACATGCTTCCCCGGGTGGTGTAAAGTTGTTGGTTAATTTTTTGATGGAAATCAGCACACTGATAGACTCGTCGTGATCATGCTCTACATGCCGATAGCTACTTTCGAGTGCGTCCTGTGATCCCTGAAATTTCAACAAATCAAAGAAATAGTCTTCTTCCTCCTGAAAATGATCAAACAGGATCAACATTAGACTATCATAGTGCGAAGCAAGTGTGCTCAAAAAACTCCATTCGTGTCCATGAGCCTTTTGTACCTTATCCAGGATTTCCTTGGTATCGTTTATCAGTTTACGCTCATAGCGGTGGTAGTTTTCAATGATAAACTCCACAAACAAAGAGAGTTTCCAGTAGTCAAAATGCGGTTGGGTATAACTATTGATTTGACTTGCAGCTTGATACGTTTCAATTAATTCAAGATTGTGATGCTGGCAAAATTCCCCAAGTGTCTGATTTCGATTGAGGCATACCCTTGGGTCATAATTAGCAAAGAACAGCATCCTGGCAAGATTGTTTCCTATGAAATCATCCAGACGCATACTATCAGAACCAGATCTCTTGACGATCAGCACCTCCCACCAGGTGGGACCCTCCTCCAAGTGTCTCCATTCCAAATCCATTTGATGATCGACTGTTAGGAAATCAAATAGCGGCTTTGGGTCATGGTCGACTTTTAACACTCTTCCTTCATGAGGTTGCAGTTTCAAAAGCTGTTCTAAAATGGTTTCCCTCCGTCGAGGCTTGGGGATTTTGGTTACATCAATGGTTTTATAATCCGTAAGCATGTCTATCAGATTTGGTCCAACATAAAACTAAGGCAGTGATTTCTGACAAACTATGACGCAGGTCAGCTTTGAACTCCAAGCAGAATGACAAGTGTGATTAAGCCCCAATAAATAAACTCCGAAAATCTTAAGACGGATCAGGTCCGTCCCCTACAATGGTTAGGCTATTCTCTCTCAACAAAGTGTCGTAAAGTCCCTTGGTTGCCGGCAGTTCATATCTAAAGAAAAACTTCATGCAATGAATCTTACTTTGATAGAACTCTGTCTGCTCCTCGATACCATTCTGAGAGGCTGCAATTCCAATTTTCAACCACTGCCATGCTACTACCACCGTACTTAAAAACTCCATAAATATGGATGCGTCTGCAGTGAATCGCTCAAATTGTCCTTGCTGGGCAAACTGCATCAGGTGTTTCACGACTAGTTGCACATGGGCCAATGCGTCTTGCAACTGTACGGTATAGGTCAGAAGTTCATCATATTGATTGGCCCTATTGATGGTCTTCATTATCTCCTCCATTAGGAGCTTCGTTGCAGCCCCATCATTCATGGTGATTTTACGACCCAACAGGTCAAGAGATTGAATGCCAGTGGTCCCCTCGTACAAAGAGAATATGCGAATGTCACGATAAAACTGTTGGGGTGTATAATCCATCAAAAATCCATACCCTCCCAGCACCTGCACTGCTGCATCAGTAGATCGCTTGCCTGCTTCAGATGGGTAAGTTTTGACCATTGGTGTCAATATCTCGAGTAGGAGTTGCCATTTGTTTTTCTCGTCATCCGTTGTGGCAATTCTCAATTTATCTACGTACTCAGATGCCTGCAATACCAGGCTCATTCCTCCTTCTGCAATTCCTTTCTGTAAATACAATAATCGTCGGACATCCGGGTGTTGAGTGATCAGTACCTGTTCCTGAGCAACATCCTTTTTACCTGAATCCATCACGCGTCTACCCTGAGGGCGTTCCTTGGCATAGTTGAGTGAGGCGTAATAAGCTGCCGAGGCAATGGCTGCAGCCCCTAGCCCTACATCAATCCTGGCCGCATTCATCATTTTGAACATATACTTAAGTCCCTGATGTGGTTCTCCGACCAAATAACCATGGCAGTTGTCCTGCTCTCCGAATAACAAATGGGTTGTGCAATATCCCTTTTGTCCCATTTTTTCGAATTCACTGGCTGTAATTACATCATTGTTGTCCAACGAGTCGCCACGTTTCTTAGGTACTACGAAAAGCGAAATACCCCTGGTTCCTTCTGGTGCCCCCTCAATTCTTGCCAGTAATAGGTGAACGACATTATCCGCATACTCATGATCCCCTGCCGAGATGAATATTTTTTGTCCCTGAATGAGGTAATGGTCATCATCGGTTGGTTGAGCTCTGGTAATCACATCACTCAGCGAACTACCAGCCTGCGGTTCGGTCAGACACATAGTTCCTTGCCATTTCCCACTTAACATATTGGGCAAGAATGTTTGCTTAAGATCTTCACTTCCAAACGTGGCAATCAAGTCTGCCGATCCCATGGTCAATCCCCAATAGCCAGGTACATGATTATTGGCTGCATTGGCTATCATATGCATGGCCGAAAAGAACAATCTCGGCAGTTGAAATCCTCCCTCCTTCTCCTCAAACGAACCAGCAATCATTCCGAGCTCCGCTCCTTGCTTGTACGCTTTTCCTAACTGTGGATGTATTTTAATTGATCCATCTTCATATCTGGCTGGCTTTACATCGAACTCTTTGATGAAGGGAAACAACTCGGCATCACAAAAATCCCTAACCGACTCAATCATCATGTTCATAGCATCATGATCGTGCATTGCGTATCGCTCTCCGTTTAGGATTTCGTCCCCGCTGTGAACCTCATACAACAAGAACTTGAGCGTATTGATATCGATGTAATCGTGTGCCATTGAGAAATAGATTATTGACTGATCAAGGAAATTGCAAAATGATCCTGTTACATCCAAGCAAAATAACCGGTAGATGATCTAGTTTAAAAAAATCCCTTAGATTTGATTATACAGGACGCCCAAAAAACGCGACACTAATGAAACGCTTTATCGCTTTATTCGCTGCATTCGCATTCATGCAGTACAGCATTGCTCAGGAATCAGCTGATGCTATCGACAATACCATCATGGAATGGTCCTCTGAACCTAAAATGGTCCTTGCAGGTGTCTGGGGGCTGATCATTGTGATTTTAGTGATACGCACTTTCCGCAACAAACCGGAAATCTAATTGACTACTTCTTGACCGTAAATAGCAATAGAGCGTACGCTCCTGTCAAGAACCAAAATTTATAGTTGAATAGATCTGGTATAAATCCCAGTTCCATTAATACAAGCGCTAATACTAAGATGATGGAAGCAATGCGTAGAATATTTCGTGTGCTATTGGTCATGGTCTGAGATTTAATTATCAATAATATCAAAATTAACCAAGCTTTCGAATTCATCAGTAATAGAATGAAATATTAGGTGCAGAGTAATTGAAAAAACGAATAAAGCAGTCGAGAATGTATGGTTGTTAACACAAAATCTAAAGCAGGGCATGAATTAGCATTTGTGTTAATTATTTGCTCTTCCCAGTTCGTTCACATCACTCAGCAAGGATGCAAGAGCAATGCCTTTAGTATTGAGATTGTCACGTTTTAGTTAGTATTGAGATTGTCACGTTTTAGATTTTAGAGATACTGTCCACGGATCGAATTCATTGGTCATAAATTCCTGTTTTTGGATAATGACAACTTTTTGAACGGGCTTCCCATCATTGAGCGAGATTTCAGAAATCGCGCGATACCCATACTCGTAGCAAAAGAAGTATTGCGCGGAATTGGTTTGATAGATGGAGCTGAAGTATTTAAATGAGAAACCCAAACTCTCCAACACTTCGCGTCTGACGGTTGCCTTACATGATGGACTGAGGGTTTTCAAAATCGATCGATTTCGTCTCAACCTCCTATTGACTGCTGTAATCGTTTTCTCACTCGCTCTTTTATGCGTGTTGTGATGCCTGGCCCGACAAGTATCATCGCAATATTTCTTATCCCATCGACCTGTAAGTTTCTTCCCACACTCCAAACATGATTCATTCTCCATATCCGTATTATTATACGAAAAGTTACGGAACTATTCGGATATTAATTGCATTTGGCAATTTGGTTCTCTGTATTTGTCAAATGACTCGTATTTCTGAACGACAAATCACGCTCAAACATCTTCATGTCAATGATGTGAAGATGATTGGCATACAATTCCACAAGGACAGGGTAATCGAGGCGCTGGCTATGCAACTATCTGACGTACAATGGAGTACTATCTACAGCATGGCTATGGTCCCCAATACAAAACCTCATTTAGACGAGATTTTTGAGCGGTTTCGCGGAATAGCACTCATCAACTGTACAAATTTCTTTCCAAACAGGCCCATCAATCCGGGGAATTATGAACTATCAGTTGATCATTTCCGTAACCGAAATCCCATCCCTGGAAGGAAATATTGTCCAGAAGAATTCTATCAAAAACTGGAAGTAAGGAAATATGCCATGAACACAGCTCGTGTGTATATCTCCCATTTCGAATATTTTATCAATCATTTCAGCCAGGTGGACAACCTGATGGCCATAACTGAGCCAGAAATCATCAATTATCTGAGTCATTTAGTTAGGCAAGGCAAATCTGATTCATTTATTAACCTGTCGATCAATGCGATTAAATTCTATTTCGAGGTGGTTAAAGAAATGCCTAATCGGTTCTACACCGTTGAGCGTCCCATTAAAAATGAGACTTTGCCCAAAGTGATCAGCAAAGAGAGTGTTTTCCGAATGATCAGTAGCTGCAAAAACATCAAGCATCGTTGCATTATTGCGCTTTTGTATTCAGCGGGGTTAAGACGAGGAGAGATCATTAACCTGAAAATTGAAGACATAGACAGTGAGCGAATGGTCATCAATGTCAGGCAGGGCAAGGGAAACAAAGACCGTCAAACCTTGCTCAGTCATAGTTTGCTGCAAGATTTAAGGGTGTATTACAAAAAACATCGCCCAAAAACCTATTTATTTGAGGGTATCAACGGCGGTCGGTACAGTGGTACAAGTATTCGAAAGATTGTCAACAGAGCCGCAGTGCACGCCAAAGTTGGAAAAAAGGTGACACCACATACGTTGAGGCATTCATTTGCCACACATCTATTGGAAAGCGGCACAGACTTACGGCATATCCAGCTACTATTAGGGCACGGCTCGACCAAAACCACCGAGATTTACACACATGTTGCAGTGAATGGTTTGGCTCAGATCAAAAATCCTTTAGATTTACCACCCACATAAGTAATATATCAGCCATAACGTCTGATATCAAAATGTTGTGCTCAATTAACTTCACCAAGTAAATGCCATGGAATCTAAAATCACCTTTAACTTGAACGAAATTCATCATGGTAAGGCATTGAACTTTTTTAGGAAGTATGAAATGGTATCAATGCTGGGTGACACGGACACTAAGCACTTCATTGGCGATAAGAACAATAAATCTTGCAGGTTTTGTAGAAGAAAAGAACCAGAGGTAACTTTTAAAATGGATGCTCATGTAATACCTGAATTAATGGGCAATCATAAACTTCTTTCTTATTTCGAATGCGATGAATGTAATCGACAGTTTTCTAAATATGAGGATTCATTTGCTAATTTCATCGGAGCATCAAGAACCGTATCTCAGATAAAAGGAAAAAGGAACAAAGTTCCTAAATATAAAGACCCCAGAACTGGATTGGAAATAGAACTATCTGATACCGGCTTGCAAATGAGTTTTCAAGAAGGGACGGATGTATTCGATTTTGATAAGGAAAACAAGTCTTTCACTTTAAAGACCAAAAGACCAGGGTATATACCACTTCATGTAACGAAAACTTTAATTAAGATTGGTTTATCCATGCTTCTGGATGGAGAACTCGAGGATTATGATTTTACAAGAAAGTTTCTAATGGACACTGAAAAAGAAAAACGTTTCGAGAATTTTGATGTGTTAAGAATACTTGGTTATTGGATTCCAGGACCTCCTAAGTTTAACAAAACCTTTGTCCAACTATTTAAAAGAAAGTCAGAACTAGATTCTGAAAATATTCCAAACTATCAACTCATATTTTATTACGGTAACTATCAGCTTCAACTAGCTCTCCCTTTTGGAAAACCTGACGAACATCTGCAAGGGCAGAAAGTAGATAATCCTATTGCACCGCTCTTAATCGATAATTCTCATCTTACACAATTCGGTCAAGAACGCTTTCTGAATTTGAAACTTACTTCATCAGAGAAAGTCTCTGGAGAGGATCATAACATAACTTTTTCTTTCGAATCATTTGAAGATAAGGACTTAACAAAAGGAGAAAACTGAGCACAATTGAGTAGACGGCCGTGA
>JAGDZR010000008.1:0-58433 GCA_049115695.1 Cyclobacteriaceae bacterium
GACGAAGGAGAATACCGGAATACTCTTTTCAATCAATAATCACCCCATATCAAACCATTCATCGACATAATAGATTATAAAATCATCAAAATAAAGAAAGAAACTAATCCTTAAACCCTGCTCTTTTGCAAATGTGATTTTGATGTAACCACGCATTTTTTCAATCAAAAGGAACAGTATCATGAAACACAGTGAATTTCCAGACCCATTTGAAAAAGCCAGAGAGACGAAAGGATTCGGCGAAGTTGATGATCAGGATGATCGGGTAAAAATGTTACTTCGCCTCAAAGACGTAAGAAAAACTGCCAAGAACTGGAAAACCTTTCAATCGGGTGCTGCACCAGGAAGAATCGTGGTTCCTTCTGAAGTGAGCATACGGGATACCAGACAAATTCCATTTGAAGTCGATCCTCCAATGCATACTTTATATCGTGGGTTGGTGGAAGACTGGTTTAAAAGACCAGAGCAGCCTGATTACCAGGAAAAACTCTCCAAAATCATTAACGAGGTAATAGATGAAGTTAAGGACCTGGATTCCGTTGAAGTCGTTGAAGAATTTTCGCTGAAGCTTCAGTCCCGAGCGCTTACGCTCCTATTGAACATTCCTTACGAAGAATCTGAACTATGGATCTCATGGGGAACGCATGTTTTCCGTAGTGAAGACAGTCCTGTGGATGGCGACAAAGCGGCTATCCTTTATGACTACATAGACGCCCAGATTAATAAAGCAATTGAACATCCTAGTGATGACCTATATTCTGTGCTATTAGCAACTGAGGTCGAAGGACGAAAGATGACCAAAGAAGAAGTAAAAGGTGTTATGATTTTGACTTTTGCCGGAGGAAGAGACACAGTGATCAATGCTGTAACTAACACGATCTCATACTTCGCAGAACACCCAGATTCACTAGCTCGACTGAAAGGAAATCCTGAGATGACCATTCATGCCGTAGAAGAACTGGTGAGATATTTTTCACCGCTGACGCATATGGGCAGGGTGGTCACTGAAGATACAGTAGTGTGTGAGCATGCCACAAAAGCTGACTCGCGCGTTTCTCTTTGCTGGGCATCCGCCAACCGTGATCCAAACACTTTTGAAAATCCAAATGAGGTGGATATTGATAGAAAAATCAATCCTCATGTTGGATTTGGATTTGGCATTCATAAGTGCATGGGAGCGCCGCACGCAAGAGCCATCCTGAGAAACCTTATCAGAATACTTTCAGAGAGAATCGCCTCAATTGATATTCTTGAGGCAAAAGAAAACATTGAAGACTGGCAGGAGTTCCAACGCAAGGTTGGATTCGACAGCATCATAGCAAAATTCAATCACAAGTAAACAACTAAAACAACCTGATCAAACTCCTATAATCCCTCTTCGGAGAGGGTGTAGGGAGAGGTTCCAAGAATACGCTTGATCAAGTGTTAAGCAAAACCTAATTAAACAAATGGCAAAAATCACATTCATAACAAAAACAGGAGAAGAAATCAATGTTGAAGGAGCGGCTGGTTCTATTATGGAACTCGCCAAACAGAACAATGTAAAAGGAATTGATGGAGATTGTGGGGGTGTATGTTCCTGTGCAACTTGTCATGTGCATGTTGCTGCTGAACACTTTGACAAGGTTGGAGCCCCAAGTGAGATTGAAGGAGACATGTTGGAATTGGAGGATGAAGTCAGTGAGTTCAGCCGACTAGGATGTCAAATTCATGTATCTGAAGAGCTGGATGGCCTTGTGGTCAAGGTAGTTAACTAAAAGATGTCATTGCCAACCAAAGAGCAAACTTGTGTAATCATTGGCGCCAGTCATGCAGGCGTCAATCTTGCATTCAACTTGAGAGCTGAAGGATGGGAAGGAAGCATCCATCTGTATGATGCGGATCGAACCCTTCCTTATCACCGACCTCCACTCTCTAAGGCATACCTGACAAGCGACGATGGCATTAAAAGCAACTTACTTAAATCAGCTGAAAGCTATCAGCAAGACAATATTTCCCTCCATTTAGGTATTGAAGTTGTATCTATTGACCACCAATCTAAGTCCCTTAAAGCATCTGACGGAACTACTCGGTCATATGACAAACTAGCGCTAGCCACCGGTGCTTCTGCCTTGATTCCTCCAATACCTGGGATTGAGCAATCAGCTATCACATTTTCGCTCCGAACTGCTGCTGATGTTGGAAAAATCAAGAAGGCATTAGCCACAAGTAAGGAGAAGCGTGTCGTGGTGATAGGTGGTGGATACATTGGGCTAGAAACTGCTGCATCATTGAAAAAAATGGGGGCATCAGTGACTGTACTAGAGCGGGAAGAGCGAGTCTTATCCCGCGTTACAGCTTCGGATATGTCGGCATTCTTTATGGACCTACATGCGTCTCATGGAGTGCAAATTTTGATTGGAAAGAATGTAAGTGAAATCAAGTCGCAGGAAGTGATTTGTGCTGATGGTACTGTCTTTCCTGCTGACTTGATTGTTATTGGTGTAGGTATCAAGGTGAATACTCATCTAGCTGAACAGATAGGACTCGAAATTGAAAATGGCATCAAAGTGAACGGGTCAACTCAAACATCAGAACAAGGCGTATATGCCATTGGTGACTGTAGTTGTCACTTCAACCCTCATTATGATCGTTGGGTAAGATTGGAGTCGGTACAGAACGCGGTGGACCAATCAAAAGTGGCCGCCGCTGCTATTTGCGGCAAAGAAGCAACATACAACACAATCCCTTGGTTTTGGTCTGATCAATATGATGTAAAACTGCAAATGGTTGGGCTTTCTGAGGGCTACACAGAGGTTATCAGACGAGTTGAACCAGGTGATGGTATCAATTTTTCTCTATGGTATTTCAAAGGCGAGGAGTTGCTTGCTGTGGATGCAGTCAACAACGCAAAAGCTTATGTGATCGGGACGAAGTTCATCAAAGGAAGAAATAAAGTAGATAGGTCAAAGCTCAAGGACCCTGAGACTGTTTTGCAGCCGGGTGAGCTGTTGCATTGACACCTACTCCTACAAGGTGGTGGTATTGATGGTTGTTTGAAGCATTGTTTAGATTCCGGTATTTCTCCTACGTCGAAAACCGGAATGACGAATCGGCCCAACGAATACGTCATTCCGGTTTCGTAGCGCTAGCGGAGAATAGCGTCAGCCATGCGTAAACAGATGGTATTTCTCCTTCGTCGAAAACCGGAATGACATTGTACCCTTAACCTTAAAGCACGTCATTCCGGTTTCGTAGCACTAGCGGAGAATACCGGAATCTGTAAATTACCTTCATGCGAACGAAAGGAGGATATGTATACATTGTCGCCAACAAGTCCAGATCTACCCTCTACACTGGTGTAACGAGCAATCTCTATCGCCGAATCTATCAACACAAATCAGGGATTGGTTCAAAATTTACATCAAGATACAACTGCACCGATCTCATGTACTGGGAGTTTCATGACACCATTATGGGTGCAATCAAAAAAGAAAAGCAAATGAAGAAATGGAAACGTGCCTTCAAGGAAAACCTCATCAATGAACTGAACCCAGAATGGAAGGATCTGTTTGAGGAGGTTGAGGAGATGGAGTAGCGGTTCTGTGATTCCGGTATTTCTCCTTCGTCGAAAACCGGAATGACATTGTACCCTTAACCTTAAACCCAAGCACGTCATTCCGTTTCGTAGTGCTAGCAGAAAATAGCGTCAGCCTTCGCGAGCAGATGGTATTTCTCCAGGGTCGAAAACCGGAATGACATTGTACCCTTAACCTTAAACCCAAGCACGTCATTCCGGTTTCGTAGCGCTAACGGAGAATACCGTCAGCCATTCGCGAGCAGATGGTATTTCTCCAGTCGAAAACCGAATGACGTATTACCCATAATCCCAATACTCATCCAGGTCATTCCGGTTTCGTAGCGCTAGCGGAGAATACCGTCAGCCTTCGCGAGCAGATGGTATTTCTCCTTCGTCGAAAACCGAATGACGTATTACCCTTAATACCAATACTCATCAAGGTCATTCCGGTTTCGTAGCGCTAGCGGAGAATACCGTCAGCCTTCGCGAGCAGATGGTATTTCTCCAGGGTCGAAAACCGGAATGACATTGTACCCTTAACCTTAAACCCAAGCACGTCATTCCGGTTTCGTAGCGCTAACGGAGAATACCGGAATCAAAACAACCCCACCACAGACTTCACCCCCACACCCAATGTTGCGAGGATACTCAGCCAGAGCATCAAGTCGTAAAAACGAGTTGGCACTAATGATTTAGGTAGGTTAGCACTATATCGAAATTGTATAGCTGCATAAACAACTAGTATCATCAAGACACTCAACGAAATGGCACCCAACAAGATCAAAAATACAGGTACCTTAAAGGATACAAATAATACAAACCAAATCGATGGTAGTATGATGGCCATTGCCCGGAACCATTTCTTCCTTTGACCCAAATCATTGTAATCTAACCAACCGATTTGCGCAAAAGCATCTGAAAACATCCTAATCCCTGAAGCGCATCCCACAAACATGGTGGAAAACAAAGTCACAACAGACCCCACGATAAAAATCACCTTGGCTTGAGGGCCTACCGATTCCGTATAGATATTGGATATAGTACTTAGCATTTCATATCCTTCAGGTATTCTACCCTGCTCATGTAAAATCGATGCACCCAATAAATAAAAAGCGGCCGTGGTAACAGTATAAATGAATAACGAAACCAATCCATCTAAATACATGACTTTGACCCAACCCTTAGCTCTGGTTTCAAACCCGGGTGTTTCTTTGGTTCCTGTGTACTTTCCATACCCCTTCTCCAAGCACCAGTAGGGATAGGACATGATCTCATCTGAACCTATTCCTGTAACACCAAACACAGCTAATGCAAAACCCAATGCCGCGGTAGGTAACTGAAAACTCATCCCCTCCTGTATATCAGCCCATACAAAAGCGTAATCAGTGCTTTGAAGTGCTACAACACTGTACAATGTAAACAGACTAAAACCTGCGACTAGAAAAATGGCGACTTTCTCTACTACCCGATAACTTCCACTAATGGTTAGTACTATGGTTAACAATGCTGCTGCTGCTCCCCAAATCCAAATGGGAGTTGAGGGAAAGGCAATGTTTAAAGCAAGCGCCACCCCTCCCACTATTCCACCATATTGTACGGATTGAAAAGTTTTGATCGTCAACCATGTCCAAACTCCCCAACCTGCACCTCTGATTTTAATGCCAGGAAGGTTGCTAAAGGAGCGCATGGTCGTTTCTCCTGAATGAATAGCATGCCTACCAAATTCCAATTGAATAGCGGCTTTGACCAAACAACTGAATATCACTACCCATAATGTTACAAATCCGGCCTTAGCGCCCAATGTAGTGGTCATGATCAGTTCACCGGACCCCACAATATTTGCAGTAAGAATTAAAGAAGGGCCGAGATGTTTCATCCGGCCCCAAAAACTCGTTGGAGGATTTAGAATTTCAGTTTGTTGCACTGGCTGCTTTACTTCCTCCTTTTTTAATCATTATGACCATATTTTCGAGAGTATCTATCAAACAGTTCTTGCTGCTTATTGTCCAGGATAACCTGCTTCCCGCTAATAAAGGCATGTGTAAGATTATTGGTTCGATAATCTAACGCGTCACCCTCAGAAACAAATATAGTAGCATCTTTTCCAACCTTAATGGAACCTACTCGATCAGCAATTCCCAAAAGTTCAGCTGCATTTGAAGTAATCATTTTCAACGCCTCTTCTTTGTCCATTCCATAAGCCACAGCTGTTCCGGCAGCAAATGGTAGGTTTCTGGCACTCATGGCATCTGAGCCAGTCATCGCAATGGTCACTCCAGCTTCTGCTAATAGCGCCGGCAGTTTGTAAGGTCCATAAACATCCACACCTGGTCTTGACGGAAGCCTATGCGTAGATGAAACAATAACACCTACACTATTGTCCTTTAGAAATTCAGCAACCTGCAGCGCTGGATCTCCAGTTACAATGACTACATTCTTAACACCTTTTCCCTTTGCGAAACGCACTGACTCGATGATTTCTTTTGCATCGCTTGTATGGATGAAAAGCGTTTGAGAACCATCCAACAAGCCCTGCATTGCTTCAAGCTTCAAATTCGGAACTTTACTGCTTTCCTTACCATAAGCAACTGCATCATCGAAATGTACACCTAACTCTGTTACTTGCTTATTGTAGTTTTTGTTAGGTTCAAGTTTGACTGTATAGGTGGCATAATCGAAATTTCGTCTCATGCGTCTAGGCCAGTTAAGATGAATACCCATATCCGTAGTATGAGCAGCATCTTCCCAATTCCAACCTTCCATCTCCATTACTGAGGATGTTCCTGAGATACGACCACCCGATGGTGCCGACTCAGCCAATAGCACGCCATTAAAACGCAACGTTGGAATGAACTCAGAATCAGTATTATAGGCAATCAAAGACCTTACATTTGGATTAAAACCGCCCACTTCAGAAAAATCACGCATCGAACGTATCGCTCCAATTTCTTCTAAACCAAGCTGTATATTAGGGGCAATAAACCCTGGATATACATGTTTGCCACTTGCATCTATGACCTCATGACCATCGGTATTTGCTGCTGAAGTCTGCCCCACAAACGTAATCTTACCCTTATCAAACCCGATCGCCGCATTCTCAATGACTGATCCATCACCAATATGAGCTGTTACACCCGTTATCATAATCGGTCCTGATTGAGGGCCCGCAGGCACTGGTACTTGTGCGTAGACCGAAACAACTGCTAATAACAGAATTATACTATATATCAATTTTTTCATGACGCTTACAATTAGTGGTTAGACATGTTGAATGAGTAATCTGCATGATCTTCACTGCAGTGAAATTCAAGTTGATAACTGGACCCACCTTTTTGTGTAGGAGCTCCGCTCTTCTTGGCACCCTTCATTTTTTGGATCAATCGAGCTCGCTCTTGCTGCAATGCTTCTCTCGCCAAGGCATCCTGCTTGGCATCAAAGAAGACTATTCCATCCACGATAGTTTTCTCCACTTTTGCATAGACTGACAATGGGTGATCCGTCCATAGCACCAAATCAGCATCCTTACCCACTTTAATACTGCCCATTCGATCATCGAGATGCAACAGTTTAGCCGGGTTCAATGTTACCATTTTCCAGGTGTCTTCTTCGCTCATACCTCCATACTTGATAGACTTGGCCGCTTCCTGGTTGAGTCTACGTCCGCTATTGGCATCATCAGAGTTAATAGCTGTTACTACTCCTTCATTGTGCATGATGGCTGCATTATAAGGCTGAGCGTATCTGACTTCCCATTTATAATTCCACCAGTCTGAGAATGTAGACGCCCCAACACCATGTGCTTTCATTTTATCAGCTACTTTATACCCTTCCATGATGTGCGTGAAAGTATTCACATTAAAGTCAAACTTTTCTGCCACCTTCATCAGCATATTAATTTCACTTTGAACGTATGAGTGGCAAGTGATGAATCGTTCTCCATTGATGATCTCAAGCATGGCTTCATCGACCAGGTCACGCCGAGGTTTGATAGCACCAGCTTTTGATTTTTTGGGTAAACCATTGTAGGCATTCCATTTGTTCTGATAAACCAATGCATTGGTAAACCCGTCCATGAATACTTGTTCGACACCCATTCTGGTTTGTGGATAGCGTACGGAATTATTGTTAGATGAACGCTTTACATTTTCACCCAACGCAAACTTGATATACTCATCCGCTCCATCGATTTTCAAATCTTCGGGCGCCATTCCCCACCTCAGCTTAATGATTGCCGATTGTCCACCCACCGGGTTGGCACTTCCGTGCAAAACTTGTGCGGCAGTAACACCACCAGCTAACGAACGATAAATATTTACATCCTCTGAATTGACCTGATCTCCAATCCGAACCATTGATGAATTGGTTGCTACGTCATTTCCACCACCTGCAATATGAGTATGCTCATCGATAATTCCACTAGTCAAGTGCATCCCTGATGCATCAACTTCGGTAGCACCCGACTCACTCAAGTTCTTACCTATGGAAGCTATTTTTCCATTCTTGATTAGCACGTCGGCTTGCTCCAGAATGCCCTCATCCTCATTGGTCCATACCGTCGCGTTTTTGAACAAAATAGTTTCTTGCTTTGGAATTTCCTTATTTCCAAAAGCTATGAACGGGAAGATAATGTCCCCAAGATCTACCTGACTGTCTGTTGATTTATCCTCTTTTTTCTCATCGGAAGAATCATTTGAGGACAGCTGAGCCATCCATTTGATCCAGCTACCATCCGCCTTTTGTCCTGTTCCCTTCCATCCCTCATCTATGGTCCATCCTGTCAATCTGATAGTCGCTTCATCTTCATCAAAATTCAGACTAACCGTCTCTTCATTGAATTTTGCATCGACATCTATAGAAGTAGAATCATTGATTACCAACTTCGTCTTGTGCTTCCCAGGGTCGCCACTTACTTCCAATGAATAATCGACTCCATCAACACTCATCTTGTAGGTTCCTTCATAATCGGGTTTTATCAGCTCCTCATATCTGAAGGCATTTCCCTGAATCCAATTTTCATGGATTTGACTATTCTCATCGAATATGTTTCCCGATGTAATGATGAAATTGGCAATCATTCCACTCCTAAGTGCACCTACTTGCGCATCAACTCGAGCAAGCCTCGCAGGTGTATAAGTCAAAGCCTTCAGGGCTGAAACTTCTGAAAGTCCATAATCCACCGCCTTTCTAATGTTACCCAGAAAATCTGATTTCTTTTTCAAACCATCGGAGGTAATAGCAAAGGTGATTCCTGCCTGATCTAGTTTGGCAAGATTGGCAGGGGCCAATTCCCAATGCTTCATATCATTTAATGAGACCGCCTCTGCATCAATCGGATCATCCACGTCAAATGCATCAGGAAAATTGACCGGAACAATCAACGCAGCGCCTGTTGCCCTGACCTCATCGATTCGCTGATACGAATTACCTGCACCTTTAATAATATATTGAACACCAAATTCATCTCCAACTTTGTCTGCTCTCAAAATATTGATCCAACTTCCTGCATCAAACATCTGTGGCAGTTGCTGAGAACTTATCCATGCTTCCAAGGATTGATCTTTGAATGGTCGTGGATTGAATTGCGCATACCACGCGGCATCTAAATAGGTCTGACGCAATAACGAAATAAATCCCATCATCGAATAGGGATAAAACTGTGTAGATGAACCTTTGTCAAAAGCGTAATGAGCTGCTGCATTTTCAGCAATAACTGCTTCATTATCATTGTTTCCTAAGGTTACAAAAGCTGAATTCCCTCTGGCAATACCATCTTTTCTAAAGGTCAATACTGATCCAAATCCACTCTTTCTAAATTCCTCAGCTGCTTTATTGTCGGCTGAAAAAGTAGCACCAGCTTTGTAATGTGATTTGATGGCATCATTGGCACTATATGCGCCCTTAGTTTTGGGAAGCATTTGCTCTGCACTGCTCCAAGGGCTGCCTGATCGTTCTTTTTTTTCCTCTGGCAATCCATAGTCTGTGTGTAAATCGATTAACGAAGGATAAATGTATTTTCCATTCAGATCTATCGTTTGATAGCCACTTGGAATATTCACATTTGCTCCTACACTTACTACTTTACCATCTCGAATGAGTAAGGTTCCTCCTTCTATTTTGGTTTGATAATCCACCATAATGGTAGCATTGGTAAAGGCATATGCCCTTGCTCGCCAATCACTGATGTCATTTGGTGTTTTTGTTTCTTGTGTAAAACCTATCCAGCTGCAGAGAAAAGCAGCTAGCATAAGCATCATTTTGGTTTTCATTGAATAGGCAATTTGATATGCCTCCAATTTAATGAGAATGCAATCATCAAAAACTTCATATTATTTGAAAGGTAATACGAGTCTATGCGTGCCCTCCTGCCTATCCTCAAGGAAAAAAAGGCAATAAGTTTAGCTGTTATTCATCACTTGCCTTCATTTCGTCTTTTTCTCCACGTCCAACATGCGCCGTTTTTCTCTTCCCCTCAAATCTTCTGATGTATTGCCAATCGTAATCATAGTACTCATGTGTGAGTCCCCATTCAAAAACACCGAATGGTTCATCTGTCATAATGGTTCTGTTCAGTCCTATGGCATGTGGGGCTCCCGGAATGACTGAAACTATCTCAAAATTGATTCCATCAGGGGAGATCTGAATAGTGTTTTTCTCCGGTCCATCTGTCGTAATCAATGATGCAATACCTTCTTTGTGTGGCCATACGCATATCTCATGACCACTGTTAGAAATGGGATTATAAGGTGACTTCACATAGGGACCAAAAGGTTGATCTGCAATGGCGACACCATGTCTGATTTGACGGCCACCGAAAGTGATTTCCTCCCCCATCTGCTCTCCTTTGTAATACAGGTAAAACTTTCCCTTGTAGGGAATGATGCATGGATCATGCACCTTGTGACTATCAAAGTCTCCTTTCTTTTCTACCGCAAATCTGTCCTGTGCATCTCCTTTCCATACACCATTGTCTGCAGGACTGAGTACGGGGGCATCTGTCTTGGTCCAGGGACCATGTGGTGAATCAGACCATGCCATCGCGACATGTTCTTTTACCCGCACGGTGTATTGGTCATGCACAGTTTGATACACGAGGTAGTACTTTCCCAGGTGCGCTAATACTTCGGGGGTAAAAACAGAGCGATCATCATAAGCTCCCTTTTCCCCTCTGCTCACTGCCAGTCCTTCTTCTTTCCAATCCCAGCCATCCTCAGAAGTGGCATACCATATATCGCAACGATCCCAGGGGAATACTTTGTCACGTTCAATGTCACCGGAAAATCCAGCTGTTTTACCTGTGGATCGACTATACCAGATATAGTATTTGCCTTCAATCATGATGATGGAACTTGGGTCTCTCCTGACTACCCCTTCTTCAAAAGCAAGATCTCCCTTGAGATCATGTACTTCAAACTCTCCGAACCACTCGTTAGTGATTTTCGGCCAACCTAGCGCACGTTTTGAAGCCGCACTTAAATATTCACGATTGGTAATCCCCAACCGATCCAGCTCTTCGTCTGAAGGATTAAGGTTATCGTCGGATTGATTGGACCATGTGATCATATGATGTTCATTTTTAGATTCCGGTATTCCTCTCTTCGTTCAGAAACGGAATGACATGTAAAACAAGTGTCATTCCGGATTGTGAGGCACGAACAATACCAGAATCAACCTAACGAATTACCGTAAGCTACGATGATGATACCAATGATCATGCAGGCCAGGCCTGTATAAAGGAACTGTCGAGCCTTTGATGAAGCCTTGGTCCATTCCCCGGTGATCAGTCCACTCACAATAGCTGTTGCGACACAAGCAGTGTTGAAAATGGCATAACCGACTGTATTTCCTAATTCCCCCAACTTGAATGCCGCAAAAGCGAATAATGCTGAAGCGGCATAGTGGAATACAGCCATTACCAGTATCAATCCAAAGTTCTTTCCGAATGCAGGCGTTTTAAATGATTCCCATGCCTTTTTTTGAGTCAACTGCCATGCAAAATAGGCGGCCATCACAATGCCACCACTAATGAAAATCGGAAACATCACAGCTACGGCGGTTACCCATTCTGCATTACCATTTGCCTGACTTGCTTCGTGTAGCAAAGGTCTTCCTACTGCATTGGCATAGCTAAAACCTGTAGCCAACAAACCACCTACTACCGCAATCGTAATCCCTGTAGCAACTGATCCCTTCCCCTCCGCAATTTCTTCTTTAGCTTCATCCTTTTCTCGGGTCAGGCCGGCCTTTCCATTCATGATTACGCCGATCAATACGACCAGGATACCAGCCATGATGGACAGGAATGTATTGTTCGCTGGAAGTCCATCCACTAAAAATGGGAGCAACGAACCTACCAATATTACCGTACCAATGAACAACGAAAAACCCAATGACAATCCAATGTGATTGATGGCTTTGCCCCACATCATCACGCCAATCCCCCACAAGAAACTAGCGGCGGCCATTTTGAAAATAATATCTGATGGTACAGCACCAAATACATCTCCAAAACCGTTGATCAACGTCATGGACGCTACCACAGGGACGGCAAACATGGTCAGCATAAAGAAGAGCCCCCATGTATTCTCAAACTGAAAGTCCTTCGTGTATTTTTCTGGCAAGGCATAAAGCCCCAACATCAGGCCTGCAAAAACGGCCCATATCAATCCTTCAATCATGTTCTTATTGGTTTAAGTTGATTTTATTTCCAATTAAATGCGAAAACAGTTCTGGCCTCAAAAGGGGCATCTGGAGTCGTAATCGTACCAGGTGATCCGGGAATATTTGGACCATTTTGATAGCGATGTGTTTCGCAGCAAAATCCTCTATACATCCCGTATTGATCTCCACTTTCTCTTTTGAGTTCATCCGAGGTGTACTTACCCGTGTATAGCAGCATACATGGCTCTGTTGACTTCACTGTCAATGACAGATCACCGAGGGCCACTGAAGCGACCTCACTGAGGTCAGAGCCTGTCTTGTCAAACACATAGAAATGTTCAAACCCATCTCCCATTTCATCATGTACATCCCCGATTCTTCTTCCTCCACTCAAATCATCAGGCTGACCATCTAACTCGACAATGACTCCCGTACCAGCACCTGTCTCATCCATTTCCTGGCGTTTGTCTGTGTTGACTTTTGCCACATGATTCAGCACATCTTCACTAAAACCGCTCAGGTTGAAGTAAGTGTGATTGGTCATTGACAATGGAGTCGCCTTGTCGGTTGTTGCTTCATATGAAATCTCAATCTCATTGGCATTTGTCAATACGAAGGTCACTTTCGCCTCCACATTACCGGGAAACCCCTCCTGTCCGTCTGGAGAGTTGAGCTGTAATGCTATCCCAACTCCATTTGCACTTTCAAACTCCTTTGCTTCCCATATTTGCTTATCAAATCCCTTAATACCTCCATGGAGGTTGTTATCTCCCACCATTGCGGCAAGTTGATATACTTTCCCCTCAAGGGAGAATTTTGCATCCTTGATTTGCGAGCAGTATCGTCCAACCGTACAGCCAAAATATGGCGCATTGGCCTTGTACTCAGGCCCAAAATATCCTTCTAATGTATCAAACCCACAAGCCACTTCTCTTATGCCTGAATCCAGTGGCAATTGAATAGAAGTAATCGTTCCTCCATAATTGGTGATTTTCACCGCCATTCCTTTATCATTTTCAAGCCTAAAAAGATCAACATTTTGACCTTCGAATGTTCCAAATGATGATTTAGAGATTTTCATATTTATTACTTTTCGTGTGGGGCCAATTTTGCCCAATCAAACACTACTCCTACACCCGGTGTATCCGGTGCAACAGCTCTATGATGCTCCACCACCAGTGGTCGAGTAGTATATTCATCAATTGGGAAGCTGTGTACTTCCAACCATCCAGCATTGGGCTGAGCCGAAACAAGACTAACATGCAATTCCTGCATGCCATGTGAGCAGGCAGGTATTCCATTGCTATCGGCTAATCTTGCCGCCGCTAACCATCCGGTAATACCGCCGCAATTGGAGGCATCAGGTTGTGCAAATGATAGTTTTGCCTGATCAAATGCATAACCAAACTCATGGATGGTATGCAGATTTTCACCCATTGCCAAAGGCACATTGGTGGCATCCGCTATCTCAGCAAACCCCTTGTAATCATCGGGTATGGTTGGCTCTTCGAACCAGGTGATATCATATTGCTCCATTCTTTTAGAGCACTCTATTGCCTTCTCCACACTCATGGAATAATTAGCGTCCACCATAAAGGTGATATCCGGCCCTATCAGCTCACGAACAGCTTTGATCCGTTCGATATCCTCATCCAGGTTTTCTCGACCAATCTTGATCTTAACAGCGCTAAAGCCTTTATCAAGGTATCCCTGAATGTTTTTGAGTAACTTCTCCAACGGAAACATGAGGTCAATGCCCCCACAGTAAGCTTTGCAGGTATTAGCTTCACCTCCGGCCATTTTCCACAATGGCTGACCTTCCCATTTTCCTTTGATATCCCAAAGCGCAATATCTACAGCTGAAATGGCGAAGGACGAAATACCCCCTCTTCCAACATAGTGGATGTGCCATTCCATCTCGTCATAAAGCTCCGCGATCTTCAACCCATCCTGACCCGTCAACATTGGTGTCAGGTCATGATCTATCATCGCCTTGATAGCGTATCCACCCTTTCCGCCTGTATAGGTATAGCCTGTTCCTTCACTGCCATCCTCAAGTGTAATCGTGACAGTGACTAACTCAAAGAAGGTATGATCTCCATGTTTGGCATCACTCAACACCTCTGCCAGCGGCACATGGAATAGTCTGGACTTTACATCCTTTATGGCTGTTCCCAATGCTTATTTATAGTTTATGTAGAATGTCTTTTTCTCCAGGTACTGCTCAAATCCGTACTTGCCGTCTTCTCCACCACTACCGCTCTTTTTGTACCCGTTGTGGAAACCCTGATGCTGCTCACCATGACCTCTGTTGACGTAGATTTCTCCAAACTCCAACTCATCGGTCAATCGGGCAATCTTGCGATAATCCTGTGTAAATACCATGGCAGCCAATCCATATTCACAGTCGTTGGCCCACTCGATCACCTGATCAAATTCTCTGAACTTGATCACCGGCAAAATAGGTCCAAAAGACTCCTCGTGCACGATTGTCATGTCCTGGGTCACATCGGTGATGACAGTTGGTTCAAACCAATGTCCTTTTTCAAAACCTGCACCTGTTGGTTTCTTGCCTCCAGTGGCAATGGTTGCTCCCTCTTCAATCGACTTTGCAACCAGGTGTTCCATATTGGCTAACTCAGCGGCATTTACCTTAGGTCCCATTTCGACATCTCGCTCTAGTGGATTTCCTACTTTGATTTCCTTCGTCTTAGCAATGAATTTCTCCATGAATTGATCATAGATATCTTCATGCACATACATACGCTCATTACAAGTACATACCTGACCGCAATTGTCCCAACGAGAGTGGAATGTACCGGCTACTGCCTCATCAATATCTGCATCCGCAAAAACAATGGCCGGTGCTTTACCACCCAACTCAAGCTGAACATGAGTAAGATTTTCAGCGGCCGTTTTGAAAATCTGCTGACCTGCAGGTGTAGAGCCTGTCATGGTCACCATCTTAGTAATTGGGGAGGCAACTAGTGCATTACCCAATACTCTACCTGATCCTGTCACAATGTTCAGTACTCCTTTAGGAATACCAACTTTGTTGGCAATATCTCCCAACTCCAGTGTAGCCAAAGGCGTTTCCTGTGTAGGCTTTAGCACCATCGTGTTTCCTGCCACCAAAGCGGGTCCGATCTTTCTTCCGGCCAGTGCCAATGGAAAGTTCCATGCCGTAATTGCGACTACAACACCTCTTGGTATCTTATGAATTAAGATATGCTCACTTTCATTATCAGATTGCACAATATCGCCTTCAAACTGTCGTGCCCAGTCACATGCGTATTCGATAAAAGTGGCAGTGACCTCCACTTCAATCTCAGCAAGAGAAATAATTTTCCCCTGCTCTCTTGTCAGCAGTTCTGCCAATCGCGTCTTATTGGCCCTAATTTCAGCGGCAAACGCCCTCATAAGCTCCGCGCGCTTTCTTGCAGGCCACTTTTTCCACAGTTTCTGAGCAGCTTCCGCAGCTTCAAGTGCCGCATTAGCATCAGCATCCACCCCCATTGCGGTGGTGCCTACTTCACTTTCATCAATTGGGCTATAAATGGGAGCTCTATCACCAGTTGTTGATGGAACCCATTCTCCATTTATAAATAAGTCGTATGCTTTAGACATGTTAAAATCTTTAGATATTCAAAATCAATTATCGGCCCATCCAACCGCCATCTACCAGCATGATTGATCCATGCATGTAAGCTGCGGCCTCAGAGCATAGGAATACGGCTGGTCCGGCAAAGTCCTCTGCTTCACCCCATCTTCCAGCTGGTATTCTCGACAAAATCTGCTCCGATCGAACAGCATCGTTTCTCAATGCTTCTGTATTATCAGTACTGATATATCCAGGTGCAATAGCGTTCACATTAACACCCTTGCCAGCCCATTCATTTGCAAATGCCATTGTCATTTGACCAATAGCTCCTTTACTAGCTGCATATCCGGGCACTGTAATACCTCCCTGGAATGTCAATAATGAAGCCGTGAAAACAACCTTTCCATTACCCCTTGCCACCATGTCTCTTCCAAATTCACGAGTGATAATGAACTGGGCATTCTGGTTTACTTCGATCACTTTGTCCCACATTTCATCAGGATGCTCTGCAGCCGGTGTTCTCAAAATGGTACCAGCATTGTTGATCAAAATGTCAACCTGAGGGTGATTGGCCTTAACCTCTTCAATAAAAGTATAAACGGCTTTCCTATCAGAGAAATCACAAGTGTAGGCAGTGAATTTTCTACCTCTTGCTGCTACTTCTTGCCCAACTGCACTTCCTTCTTTTTCCAGTGAAGCACTCACTCCAATTATATCAGCTCCAGCCTCAGCCAGACCAATAGCCATTGCTTTACCAATACCCCTCTTACAACCAGTTACGATGGCTACTTTACCATCCAATTTAAAATTATCTATAATGCTCATGCTTATTATTTGCTTTGACAGTCAATTAAATATTTCATCCCTGCAGGATTGTTGTCGATTTCCTCGAAAACAGACTGGATCTCATCAAGTGAACTCACTTTGGTGGTAAGTGTATCAAAAGGCACAGCGCCTGAAGATGCTATTCTAATTGCCTCCTCATAATCGTCCTCCTCGTACAATCTAGCTCCCAATAGTTCTATCTCTGACCAGAAAAACTTGAACAGGTCAACTTTCTTTTGCTCTCCACCATGAATGGCGACCATGACAATTCTGCCTCGCACATTCACCACATCGGTCATGGTCTGAACACCAGGTTGTGAACCAGACACCTCAAATGCACAGTCGATCATTTTCTCATCGGTAATCTCAGATACCCTGGACAGCACATCCTCTTTGATCGGGTTGATCACATTAAAACCAAATCCGGCCAGCATCTCCAGACGAGTTTCATTCACCTCTGAAACGATTACATTGGCGCCCTTTTCTTTAAGGACGAAAGCGATTAATGTGCCAATAGGTCCGCCACCAATCACCATGCAATTCTCACCAGTCTCAACGCGACCAATTTTCACATCGTGACAAGCAACAGCTAAGGGCTCAATAAAGGCTCCATTCTGTAGAGACAATCCTTCTGGAAGATGATGCAAGGTGTATGCCGGTACAGTCCAATTTTGTTGAAATGCTCCAGCTGAGTCAATTCCAATGAATTTCAGATTTTTTCCAACATGAGTATGGCCCTTATCAAACGGATGTGGTTCTCCAAATTTCAATGGTCGAACAGCAACCCTGTCACCTACTTTAACATTGGTAACTCCTTCTCCCACTTCTGCCACAATTGCCGACGCTTCATGACCAACCGTTTGAGGGGGTCCGACACGCTGATCCATTACTCCATGATAGATGTGTACATCCGTGCCACACACACCACAGTAGGCTACTTCAAGTCTAACCTCTCCCGCACCTGGTTTTACTACCTGGCCTTCTCCTATGGAGAACTTTCCTTTTTCCTGATAAAATGCTGCCTTCATTCTCTTATTTACATTAAGCTATGTTATATCTTATTTTTTGATGGATTCACCACCGACAGTTTCACCTCTGCTGAAGCTAAACCTTCTGAGCTCGCCGTAATCGTTACTTCCGAAGCATTGCTATTTGCCTGAACGATAATAATGGCTCTCCCCTGACTGGTAATGATACTGTTAGATGCATGTGGCTGCACATTATCAGCCGCACCGTTATCAACCCCTAAGAGACGAACATCTCCGCTAATATCAAAGGAAACCCTTCGCTCTTCCGTCTTCACTGATTCTCCGTTTGCATCGACGATTTGTACTTCAACATGTGCCACATCATACTGATTGGCCATTAACTGAGAATCATCCACCTTGATCTTCAACTCCGAAGGAGCAGAAGCAGTTTTGATGACAGTAGAAACTTCCTTGCCTGATTTTAATCCTTTGGCCACTAACTCGCCTTCAGCGTATGGGACTGCCCATTTATAGATATGATCCTCAAATTGTTCTAAACTCCTTTTACCTAAAGATGCTCCATTTAAAAACAGTTCAATCTCCTCACAGTTTGAATAAGCCTCAACAATGATCATTTCATCAGCTCTATAATTCCAATGGTAATTCACATCCTGCCAAAACCATAATGCATGCTTCCATGCACCTGGCCTTTTTTCTACCGCCAGGCCAGTCTTTGGATCTCTCTTAAATTTAGACCGATCTTCTTTTTGAGTAGCCAGGGTTATGATTGGCTCTTCTTTCCATAGGGATTTCATCATGTAAAATGAACCTTTTGGAAATCCCGCTACATCCAACAATCCTGACGGAGTTGCTTTCCTTGGGTATTGATTGTGAGATTCACCCATGTAGTCAATTCCTGTCCAAAGAAACAACCCGGAGATAAATGGTCGTTCTGCTACTGCTTTCCACTCATGCCACTGTCCGAGGTTTTCCGTTCCCATGATCGGCTTGTCCGGGTAGTTTTCATGTCCATAATCATATAGCACACGTCTATAACTATAACCCACCACATCCAATGCAGCTGAATAACCAGTTACATGGCTTGCTGATGGTAAAATACAATTTGCCGTAATCGGTCGAGTCGTATCAAGTTCCCGTGTCCAATCTGCTAACTTTTGTGCCGTTTTGGCTAGTTCATATTGTGCTGGTGGGTATTCATTCTGACGCTCGTTGATCTGCTCGGCTGTAAGAGGTGGCAATTCCCAAAAGTAATTGCCTTTCCAGTTCATATTGAAGTAGCCCGTAATATTTCTGTAACGAGGGTGATAGGTCCACTCGATTTCATTGCCAATGCTCCACTGAAAAATTGATGGGTGATTGCGATGCGCCAGCACCACAGATTTCAAATCTTTCTCTGCCCACTCTTGAAAATAATCTGCTGACCCACGAGAATGATAATCATCATGTCTTTCTTCCTGATTCCACCTTTTATCTTTTGGGTAATCCCATTCATCGAAGAATTCGTCCTGAACGAGTATGCCTAGTTCATCGCAAAGGTCCAAGAACTCCTGGGAAGCAGGATTGTGAGAAATACGAACAGCATTAACTCCTCCATCCATAAGTGTTTCCAATCTTCTTTTCCATACGCCCTTAGGTACCGCAGCTCCCACTAAACCTCCATCATGGTGCAAACAAACACCCTTTATTTTCATATTTTCTCCATTGAGAAAAAATCCATTGTTTGCGTCGAACTTAAAGTCTCTCACCCCAAATTTTGTTTCATATACATCTACCACTTCTCCTTCTTGCTCGATAGTGGTTACAGCCTGATACATGTTGGGCGCTCCTACACTCCAAAGTTCGGGTGAAGAAATGCTGGTTGAAGAAATAAACACTTCTTCACTTTGAGCTGCAAGTGTTTTGTTTTCCGAAATAACGGCTACCTGCTCTCCGTGCTGGTCATATATCTTGGTAGCAACTGTAAACGCCTCCTGATTAGGTCTTTCGTTGATCACCTGTATTTGAATTCGGACTTGTGTAGATTGGGTATTCACTTCTGGAGTGGTAATAAATGTCCCCCATATCGGGATAAACAGTTTTCGGGTATTGATAAGTTTTACATTTCTATAGATTCCTGAACCAGAATACCATCGACTATCTACATATCTGCTACGATCAACCTTTACGGCAAGGACATTACTTTTTCCGTCAGCATTTAATTGCTCTGTGATATCATAATAAAATGGTGAGTAACCATAGGGGTGAAAGCCCAGCTTCTCTCCATTTATCCATACGTCGGCGTTGTTGTAGATCCCATCAAACAAGATGAATGTTTTCTGATCATCACTTACTGTCTGATCGAATGTCTTGCGGTACCAGCCAATGCCACCAGGTAAATAGCCAGTGGCTCCATCGGTCTTGACGGTATCATAGTTTTGAGCAATACTCCAATCATGGGGAAGCCTAATCGTTTCCCAGTCACCATCATTGACATTGATTGCGCTTTCAGCCGTGGAAGAGGAGTCCTGGGTCAGCAGAAAATTCCATTCATTGTTAAAATCCAAAATTCGTTGAATTTCCTCAGATGGCTTTCCCATTTGACTCCATATCAAAAAGCCAATCACAATCCCACCCATTCCTATTAATCCCTTTTTCATTTCATTATTCGTATAAATTCTGGTTTCATCGCACGGAATTCAGCCTGTCATTTTCAACTTTTAAAATTCTCAATTGGACTATTGATACCTCAAAAGCTGGACTAGACAGAAACTGTACATTTTACTACTTCAGTGAAAAAAAACTATACATATCTTCTTTTGACTATTACTATTCGATTGCCTATCAATAACTTATGTATTAATCCAATAATACATTCAATTGAAACCGCTTATAAATGGCTCCAACTAGGTGTGATGTCCATCAAATGAGTATTGTCTATTCATGTTTAATCAGTTTAATTTTTTTCAAATCATCTCCTTGCCGAAGCTCAACCAAATACAATCCCTGGTTTAATTCTCCGATGGAGACTGAATCAATGCTTTCAAATTTTAACGTCTTACAAACCCGACCTAAAGTATCCCGAATGATCATTTCATATGCCCCTGCTCTTAAACCTTGAAAAATCACTTTGTCCTTTACAGGATTGGGATAAAAAATCACTTCCGAACTTTCCATTCCAAGAGGCTCTGACAGTACAGTTAAAGGAAATACCAGATTATAATTCTCTTTTTCGATCTCGGCTTTAATGGTGGTTTTACCTAATCCAACGGCCTCAAGCACTCCCGTCCTGGAGACTTTTGCAATACCGATGTTAGCAGTGCTCCAAACAAGGTTATGGTGCGTAGCATTGTTTGGGGTAATAATCGCATCGAGCTCAACCACATCTCCCAACACCATGAACCTCGGCAGGTTGCTAATATCAATGGTGTCCACATCAATCTTGTATAAGGAAATGCTGAGACTATCTCTAATAGCTTCATTATCCTTAGAAATACCTGTGACAACTACTTCACCTGGTAATTTTCCGAAAAGTTTTCCATCAACATTTACAGAAGCAATTTCTGAATCACTTGATGACCACTTTACATCCTTAATTGTCGCATCATCAGGTGTGAAAATAGCTTTCAAACTCATGGTCTCTCCCACTTCCAAACTGTCTGCGTCAGCTTCCAAAGACATGCTTTCTACATTGACTTTGCCTGCTACGTATGGCCACTCCGTGCATCCAAAAGTCTGCTCTGTCCAATCAGAATCTGTCGGTCTGATGTAGGCTGTGACCCTGGCAGAATCCCCAGGGATAACCTGTTCATTCATAAAGACTGTGACATCAATTTCTCCTTCTCCAAATGGTAGATCAATGATTGCGCTACCCTGCCAAACAGCGGGATCTTGTCTGACATCCACCACGAGTGTTTTATTTTCACCAGCCACATATTTCACCGTGAACTGATAATTCTGCTGACTCTCAATCGAATCCTTTGGTAAAAAGCTACAGTCCATCCAATCATCGACCGTCGTACGTACCTTTATCAAGGTGGTATCAGTATATGCACCATCTTCAGTAGTGACCACAATGTAGGCGTCCCCTTCCGCTTTGGCAGTGACTAGTCCATATGAGTCTACGGTAGCTACTCCAACATCAGTACTTGACCATGTGACTTTTTTGTTTCCGGCTGAGGCTGGTTCCACTGTTTCGGTTAATTGGATAGTACCATCAATCGGTAATAATTGACTTTCCCTGTTTAAACCGACACCTGTAACCGGGTCACCGGCACTACGACCAGGCATTGTACTGTAATTGAATACACGCAAAGCAACAGAACTGACATGACCGCCAGCATCATTGAAGGTTACCGATATTTTATTATTAGTTGTTAGGTATTCATAAGGAACAGGTATATCGATCACACCAAAGAACGAACCTCTTTGGGCTTGATCACCCCCCATGAAATTAGCAGGCACAAATACTTCCTTATCATTGACCAATACCTTAGGTCTAAGCGATCGTCCGTGATCTCTTCCCAGTCCTAATCGGAGCATCGCCTCTCCCGTATTGGAAGTTGTCACTTCATTGACGTTAAAATTAATGGGACTGCCCGCTGTGATGGGTTGTAAATAGGAGGTGGCATAATATTTTGTCTCCTGCTTAGATTCATCGATTGTCAGATTACTACCAAAAGTGTACTCAAGGATCATGGTCCCCTCCGCATCAATCTTAAATTTTGCTGGTTCGGAACTAAGCTCCTGCTCATCAATCACCCCCTGATCCTTTGCATCGTTTAAATGATAATGCTTCACTTTCAAAGAAGTCAATGCTGTAGCCGATTTGTCAGCAATCGAAATAGTAATATCTTTTGCTTCAAAATAAAGGTTATTTAATATCACGTAAACCTTACTTCCATCTACATATGCATCTACCTGGATATCCGGGTCGATTGACTTAATATCCACGCGGGTTCCTTTTACTTCCGACCACAATTCATAAAAATGAACGATATCTGTATACACCCATTCATCGCCTTCTTCCCCTTCTCCTTCTTTGGCTTGTCGCATTAGTCTGTGATTGTAGGGTACACCTTCTTCACGTCCCCACTCGGCTTTCAAAACATTGAAGGGTATGGCCTTGTTGATAATATCGGGCCTACTCATGAAATGCATCATCTGTGCATTCGAAGACTTGACATGCAACCAATCTCTGTATGGGGTCCATGGATCTTTTGCATAGTCGTGCATTTGCGCACCATATTCAGAGATCATAAGTGATTTGGTATGGCCCAATTTCAACAGACTGTATTGCTCCAGCATGTCCATTGTTGCTTCGATATTGCTTCCCTTTCGGTAATGTTGTTGTCCTCCGTTAATAGATGGCCAGTCGTATAAATGAATGGTCCAAAAATCCATTTGATCACCCGACATATCAATAAACCGCTTCCAACGATCCTCCCATCTACCGAAATTGTCCTTTTCAAAATCTGGGAACGCAGTACAGTAGCCACCGATAAGAATGGTATTTCCAAGCACTGACCTAATACCTTTTGCAGCACCGTTATGAAACCTAAAAATCTCCTCTGGGTTGCTTTTCGTTGAAATGTCGTATAGATGCCACATGGGTTCATTGATCACCTCTATCCATTTTGGAGCAGGTTGCCCATCACCGCCGAAATGGTTTTTAATGTAGTGGCCCATATATTCCCCTGTTGCAAATCCAAAAGGATGCTCATCAGTATCTTCCTGAGAAAAAGCCCAGCCTGCCGCAGTAGTCTCCTCATCCGGCCAGAATGGATGAAGTTGTGCAGCAATGATCAGATCGTTGCGTGACTCATAAGTCTTATAAATGGTACTGTTTTGATAGTTTTCTCTGGTTGTGGCACCTTTTTCAGCAATGTGAGTTGAATCTGCAAACCCCGGTCTTCCAGAGTCTTCATTTAACTGATTAGATCTTATGGCACCAGTGATCGGCCCGGTATTTCGCCCCATATACACATCCAATCTATTGAGAAAATCATCGCGTAGATCATCTACGGCATTTGTCCCCATATCCCAATCAGACTCAATTTGGTCAGAATGAATGGTGATGAATTTCTTCCTATCAAAAGACTCAACTCCACCAACGGTGTGTTTATGGTTGACATTCACATCTATTTTGATTGATTGGGCTTCTCCAAAGCAAAGAATCAAAAGTCCAAATATCAATATGGTTCCCCTTCGAATCATTCCCCAATTATCAACTTATAGGACATCTGTCCATATTTTAAAATGTAAATCCCTGGTGATAGTTCGCTGTTGCTTTGCAGGACCATCTTCTTACCGTTCTCATCGTGATCTTTCAACAGAATATTGTGTCTTTTTCCTTGTAAATCGATCAACACCGGGTCTCCCGTTTTGGGACTTGAAGTGGTCAGCGTGATCAAATCACCCGGTCTACTAGGATTAGGATAAATACTGCCCGGCATTGTGCTTTCTTCCCGAGTAGACAAAAGGCGACCGTCAAAATATTTTGTGGCCATATTGAATGCATCAATGCCCACTTTCTCACCAATCAAACGACCAGGAATATCATCTGCAGGTGGATGAATACCACCCCAAATACGTGATAGGCTGCATTGGTCTGATGCGTCGCGATAGGTCGCCCATTGTAAAACCACGTTGGTGCTTGGCCCTTTTTCGAATACCAGGAACTCATCCTTTATAGCAACAAATTCTCCCATTCCGCCAGGGAAATAAGCAGAACCGGTTATCAATGTCATCACCTCTGCTGCTGCTCTTGAAAAAGTAGAATGCCCCGACACATATCCTGCAAATGGTGGCGTCACAAAGCTTGGTCGCTGATATGGCCACCAGTTTTCTGCCAAGATCCAACCAACACCAGCTTCGTCAGTCTCGGCATTTTGGATGTAGTCATGTCCTCTCCAACTCTTTACCTTGATTTTACCAATATTTCGACCATCACTACCTGCCAATACGTCTCCCTCTTTAACCAATGCGATGTATCCATCGACCAGCGGAATACCGGCTTGATTGTAATTGAGATCAGAAGGATCAGTGCTCTGTCCTCGATCCGCCATATACCTAATGGCTGAAATAGGTCTTATGTAATCGTACCAACCCTTAATCCCCCAGGCAGAAATGGCTGCATCATGCATAGCACCACCTAGTGTAAAATATGATTTCACATCCCATTCCAGATTATCAACTACTTCTTTTCCGGCAAATTTTCTTTCAAATTCAGGGTGATCACTTACATAGTTGAGCAATGTAAACCAGTGCCCCGGTGGTGTCTCGCTATCGGGACCATCTGCCCAAAACTCCGCCAGTACTCTTGCATAATCTCCTCGTGGCACCATTTGAGTTGCGTATGGTTCATTAGTAATGGGATTAATGTCATGTCCTTGCCCAATATCTCCTCCCTCAAGGTGATTGTAAAAGCCATTGTAATTGCTCCAATTTTCAGGCATCTGAGACAAATCAATGTTGCCAATAGAAGCTGGTGAAATGTCCCACATGACTCCATCTGTCGGATCGAGGTGTGCTCCCCATATAGAAACCAGTGAAAAACCCCATTTGTAAAATTCGTCTGTATCTGATGCACTAATTGTATCTATCATTGGAGGCAAACCCGGATCGTGATAAACCTGATAGCTGTCACCATCTCTGGAAAAGCGGGTCATATTTTCTTCAGACAAAGCAAAAGGTCTTACATTGCCCCACTCCGGACTTAAAAACTCTGGTGTGCTCGCATTGATCAAATTCCCTGATTGATCAATGAACTCCACTAGTTGTAGTGGTTGCCACCTATTCGGATCTTCACACAATGGATTTCCGGAATAGCTTGGAGCCAAAGGAGTATTTGTGGTCTCGTAATAGTTATTACTATAGCCCTGTACTTCTCGCGCGCCATCTGTATAGCCATAGTTGATCATTAGTTCCGCTACATAATTACCAATGGCAGCATTATCACCCAAGCTATAATCAGTGCTTGTCACTCCAGGATCAAGTCCTAGCTGCGTCATGAGTTGCAGCATCAGCCACTTTGTAGACACGTGACCCGGCGAATCATCAAACCTTGACTTCATTACCTTGAACATGGCATGGCTGATTGCCTGCTCCAATCCCGTTTTCTTTTCTTCGTCACTCTTCTCTTCCAGGACTTCCAACAACTCTGCATAGTTTTCTTCAGTCAAAAAAGTCTTACCAGACTGATTGTACAAAGCCCATAAATCATAGATCACCGCACTGGTATGAAATAAGTTTCTGGCATGCACAGTTGGCCTGGCATAGTCCTTTCGTATTGCCTCAAGCAAAACTTCGTTCCAAAGTCGTGCAATGGAATAGTCTTGATTTCTTAAGCCGCCTTCAAACGTCACCTCTTTAATAACTATCTCACCAAAGCAGTCCCCTTTTTCTTGGACAGATACTTTTCCATCTGCTGAGATACCCCATTGTACTGTAATCTCATTTGTTCCCTGACCGCTAAGAATACTCCCATCCTCTACGTGCCATTCATAGGTATGATCACTTTGATTCGGATAAGTATAGGTCGCAACAGCATACATACCAGACTGCTCAGGTCCTGAAATTTCACTGGGAACCAGATAGGTACATGATCCATCATCTGAGGTCGCTAGTGGATTATAGCTACATGAGTTTGGGTCAGTGCATCCACTAATCTTATTACTCTGTAGTGACTTCAATTCATAGCCATTTCCTTCAACTACACTTATGGTCTTGTTAACAGGTAAGTCAAATAAAGAATCCACCTCTCCAGAAGGCCAATGAAGAATCAACTCCTTTATCTCTGAAGCCAAACCTGTACCAAAATGAACTGGCTGCAAACTTTGTGACATAAATCCAACTCCAGTATAAAAGGCTACCTGCTTGAGATCGTGATTGTCGACCAGTATAATGTGTGTCCCTATGGCACTCCGATTAGAAGTAGTCCCATTAAGCTCCACTTTTACCCAATTGACATTAGTGCTGCTTTGGTTTGAAATCGTATTGTTTTCATAAAATGTAGGGTCATCTCTCCAACTTGTATTAAATACATCCAGATCACCATCGTGATCATAGTCAAAAAGTTCAAAGGCATAACTGTTTGTGTAGCGATCAAACCCCTCAGCTACAGTGTTGTCAACAAAGGAAAACGATCCTGTTTCCAACTGATTTTCGAAGAAATGATCCTGGTGATATCCTACATAGCCATTAGTAACCAACAAGTCCTGATCCCCATCCAGGTCCATATCTGCAAATTTTGTCTGCCATGACCATCCAGTAGAATCTATGCTGTGATAGGCTGCCTGCTCATCAAATGTTTCTCCATTATTAACCCATAATTTGCTGTTGTCTATATCAGACACGTAAATATCCAACAAGCCATCATTGTTTGCATCCGCATAGGTAGCACCCATATGATTCCCTTCTGCAGTAAAGCCAAAGGCTGATGATTGATCTGCAAAATTGCCGGTCCCATCATTGACCAATAATGTATTGTGGGTAAAGTCATTGATAAATAACAGGTCGACGAAACGATCATTGTTAACATCTACAGGTAGGCACATCCAGCTATTCAATTCTTCAGCAGCTGGAAGGAGTTTTTCAGATTTTTCAGTGAAGGAGCCATCGCCATTGTTGATGAATAATTGATTATTGCATTCGGCCCATGATGAAATGATCAAGTCTAAATACTGATCATTATTAATGTCTATCCAAGCGGCACTTGTAGCATAACATCCTGTGGATGCCAAGTTTACTTGCTTTGTAATATTGGTGAATGTGCCATCACCATTGTTTTCAAATAACTGGTTATGATAATAGTTATTTAAGAATAAGTCAGGATCTCCATCATTGTCAAAATCACCCCATGAAGCACCATGACGATGGTTGCCTCGGAAAAGGAAGGGCAGTGTAGGAATTACTAAATCATCTGTATATGAGCCTATCAAGCCACTTGCTTCGGTCACGTCCTTAAATGATCCATCATTATTATTTTGAAAAAGTCGGCTCCATGTTTCGGGATTATTCGGATCATATGGTCGATTGGCTACCACATAAACATCCAAATGACCATCCCCGTTGAAGTCCGCTACGGAAACGCCATTATTGCTGTTCAAATTATCCAATCCTCTCACCTTTTTTTCAAAGAAGACCTGAGCTGTCACCGATGTGATGGCGCAGCATAACACAAATGATATGTAGAGGAATTTGGACAACTGTATTTTAATAAATTTTTATAAAAACTGTTGCCTCTCCCCGGTGGATACTGAGGAGAAAGCAACAGCCTTATTTTCAGCAATAAAGCCTAATTATGAAGAAATTATCTGTTTTCTAGTTCAACGATGTATAGGTCATCAACCCAAGTTTCACCGATTCCAAATTGACGCAAGAATGGATATGTTACACCAGTAACGTCAGCCGTGAAAGTTGTAGTCAATTGTACCCAACCTTGTCCTTCGTAATCTTTGAGATCCCATCCTCCGGCATTTCCCCAGCCGTTCACATTCACCATAAAGATGTCGAATGATGCATCTACTGTACAAGCCTCCTCTGTTTGAGCTTCGCATCTATCTTTAGGCTGGAACCAAACCCCAGCGGACTGCACATTTACCCAAACACTGATGAAGTAAGTTTTACCCTCTTCAACGCCGAATTTTTGCGAATCACCAGTGTATCCTACTCCTAAATCAGATACATCAGTAGCTAATGCTGCAGTGAATTTACCAGCAGCAACACCACTATGAGGCTCTACATTAGTAGCCCCTAAATCAGTGACAGTAGCTGCGCCCCATGCTGCAGCAACGCTGTACTCGTTTTCACCATTGGCAATGATTACTGAACCATAAGAATCGCCGTAAAGCGTAAGACCAGAGAATCCAGCAGGGTTTAGTACTCCATCAGTTACTAAAGTATTTTCAAAATCACCATATCCAGCAGTGAATTCCTTGTAGTTAGCTATTAACTCATCATTAACAACATCGGCCAATGCACCATCAGTAGCATCTGCAACATTTCCGCTATAAGTCAAGAATACTGAATCAGAACCTAAAAGTTCCGAATCAAGATTCACAATAACTACTGAATCTGCTTCATCAGCGACAGACGCACCCGTCACACCAATGGTAGCTTCTACACCCATGTTCACCACTCTTACTGAATAAGTTGCATCGCTCAATGTAGCAGCATCGATTGGCTTATTGTAAGTAAGTACTACAGCAGATCCATTATCGCCTTCCATAGTAGCAATATCATGTGTAAGTGCTTCAACCACAGTTATTAATCCACCAAACTCAACAGCACTTTCATCTTCAACACCCGTGTTGCTCCTGCTAGTTGATACAGATACACCATAAGAACCTACTGATTCGTAAAGTACATCAACAATACCTCCAACAGGTACATTACTCGCTTCAGCTGGCATACCTCCTTCAAAAGTCCATGTAGAACCATCAGGCTCTCCTACACTATTGTTGATGAATCTAACAACCTGACCAGTTGATACCACATTACCAGCATCAGCAGCTATATTTAATGCCGCTCCGTCGGTTCCATCATTTCTAACACCATTTGCAGCAACTGTAGTTGCCAATACATCAAACGCCTTAACCGATATGGTCAAATCATTCGTAGCGTTTACAAAATCCTTAGGATCAAAGCTTCTTGTGCTGGTAACCACATAATCTCCAGCAGCTGTGAAAGTAATTGACACAGTCGAGGCACTCGCATCTCCATTGATAGTAGCTCCATCAGCAGGAGATACTGACCAAGTGCGAGACTCAGCATCAGTGTCTTCATCGACAAAAGATATTTCAGTTCCGACTACTGCATTAGCATCGGAAGTTTCGCCCGGATTTTCTACCGGATCGGCACACGAGACCACAAATATGATTGCAGCCATCGAAAAATAAGTAAACAGATTTCTCATATTCATATTAACATTAGTTTAAGTAATTGTTCCAAATTGAGCCGTTTAAGGCTATTTTATTCTTTTTTACACTAGACGATAACTTGACAATCAATGATTTAAAAGCCAGGTCTGGTCTCATACCTGGTGATCACCAAATCATCAAGGAAAATGGTGATATTTCCGATAGACCGGAAGTACGGTCTCAGTGTAGCCGAACTCGATGCACCGTTTACACCTCCCCATAATCCTTCTACTTTGACCCATTGATTTTTTGGGTGAGTTGCTACCCCCTCCCGATATTCCAGAACTTGAAGTTTGTCTCCCATCAACCACAGATAGAAGCTGGATGCCTCCCATGTATCTGGCCCGATTGGCTGAGTCCATTCCACAAAAGCATAGTAGGAGATATAGAACTTATCTCCCTCTTCTACTGCAACTGCATTGTATGCTTGTGCAGCATTTGGATCCTCCAAGTCCACATTTGATATTACTTCACTCCATTGTGCATTATCATCTGCATCCCTTTTGGTGCTGAGTTTCAGACTATAACCACCAGAATATGGTTTCTCTGTGGAGAATTCAAACGTGCCATATCCAGCATCATTTCGATACTTTATCGTGCCATCATCATTAAATTCCTGGTGCTGCTTCCAACCTTCGCCTTCATTTTCAAAACCTCCATATTGTGCAGCAATATTCACCAACTGAAAGTCTAATAACTTATTCGAAAATTCTGAGGTCTGAATGCCATCAGTAGAGTTGACCGATCCTGCCCCATCATAACTTACAAATACTGTATCTGAGTTGTACAGCTTATCTCCCAACTGAATCAACAATATATTGTCATCATCACCTGGCGCTACTGTGACTGCTTCAACGGGTAAAAACTCGTCAAAATCCCGTGGTATACCTAAAGCACTTCTCACTATGTTAATCGCCCTGACTGAGAAATTAGATTCAGCACCTGAGGGTTCAGCAATACTTCGACTGTACACCAACCCAACTGCATTGTCCGCGTAACGAATTACACTTTCTAAAACAACCGGTTTTGTAGATGGAATTACCTCAATAAAGTCCTTAAGAACAATAAAATCCTCACCAGCAGGCTTGGTTCTGTATGGCTTGAAAGTTAGGTCATAACTCCCAAGTCTTTTGTACTTTATATCCACGGCCTCATTTGCAACTACAGATTTAGTGGAGGCAGGACTTGCACCCTCAGAGGTATATTCAAAAATAGTTGGCACACCACCTGAGTTTTGCTTAATACGGATGCTTTCGCCAGCCATCAATTGATTAGCTGCTCCACTTTGTAAAACAAGCTCGGTACTATCGGATCCATCGGATGCGACATAAAACACCTGCATTCTAGCACTTACAGAATCCACGACAGTGACAGTCAGTGTACTATCGTTATCTTTTGTAGATGTGAATTGCTCCGTCCTCCAGTCCCATGGGTTGTCGGCATAAGTCTGTTCGATTTTTACCTCGTAAGACCCGGTCTTTTTAAAAGTCACCGGAACCAACTGATCCTGAGAATTGGATACGTCTGTAATCTCGCCTCCTGGAAAAGTCCATTCCCTCGAAACTACTCCTACGGACAGGTCGGCAAAAGTTTCTTGACCATTGATTTGTACAATAGGTGTACCCGTTCCATATCCAGTTGTGATGTGAATATTGTTGGGTGTGTCGGAAGGTGCTTCAAATTTATCTTCACATCCCAAGGTCACTGCGATGATTCCAACAACTAATGATATCTTATATAAATGCTTCATTGTTCTCTTTCCTTAGTGTTAGTCTATGCTACTATTTGAGTTGGTTTCATTCACCGGGATCGGGAAGTAATCATGTGTCTCTGGTGCGTATACTTCCAGTTGTACATCCGCACTCTGGTATCTGGCAATTGCTCTTCCGAGGAAAAATGGCTCAGGCTCTACGCAAATCTCTCCGCAGAACTCAAGCACATTGTTTGCTAAAGGCTCCATCAACCCAGTCTCAGGATTTAGTACATCCTCGGTGTATTTATGCTCATTTTGATTTTGGAAGGCTTCTCTCACAATTCCCCATCTTACCAAATCGTTCCACCTGATTGCTACACCTTCAAACGAAAGCTCGAGCACTCTCTCTACGTATTTCAGGTGGTTCAATAGGTTACTAGCATTGAGTGCCACAAATGGGTGCTTTCCAATAATACCACGCTTATGTAACTGTGGTATTTGACCATTAAATCTGCCTCTGTAGTAATCCAATGTTCTCACTCCTGCACGAGCTCTTACCAGATCTATGTATGTGATGGCTTCATCAATAGCGCCATCTCCTTGCGCATTGAGGATAGCCTCTGCGTACATGAGGTAGACATCTGCCAATCGAATAATTCGCTCATTTATCCCTGAACGCTGCAATTGACCCTCGTTACTGGCATTGTACCAGCTTGTTCCTTTTTTCCAATAGCAACTTTCTGCACCCCCATTAAACCAGTCTGCTATTTCTCTTAAATCTCCAGACTGCTGATAATAGTGTCCCAGTGGTCCATCATCTTGTCGTAAAAAGGCAATTGACCAATATGCTCTCCTTGAATAACGGTTTACATCGTTGATGCCATTATCAGGATCTACTTCATCATTTTCATACAATTCGTTAACAATATGAGTTGGCACCACAACTCTCCATCCACCTCTCAACTGAGGTGCAGCATTCTTAGCTTTGTAGGTTGCCTCCGCACCCTGTGTATTCCCAACATCCTCTTTTGAATGTGCGCTAACCCCTTCGTTGACGATGGCATTGTAACTCACTTCAAAAATTGACTCTGAGTTGAATTCTCCCCAGGTTGTAAAGTTTTCGCCGATATCTGAAGTCAATGAATAAATGTCTGAATCGATCACTTGCTTGAAGTGGTCAGCTGCCAGCTCCCATTCTTCATCATACAGATAAACTTTGCCTAGCAAGCTCGTAGCAGCACCCCATGTTGCTCTTCCTGTCTCCGTATCAGTCCATCCTGTGGGAAGATTAGCCATGGCAAACTCTAAATCCGGGATGACAACTGACTCTATGACTTCTGCTCGAGATGATAATCCTATGTGTAGATCCGCATCATCCGCTGGTACCTCTGTACGCAAGACGGCTTGCCCGTAGCTATTTACAATCCAGAAGTAGTACAAACCTCTTAGGAATCTGGCTTGTGCCAGTACTTGAGTCTTTTCAGCTTCAGTAAAATCTGCGTCCGCCTCATAATCCGCCAACTTGTTAATCACCTGGTTGGCACGAAATACACCAACGTACAATTCCTCCCATCTGTCTCTGACGTATGCCGTGCTGATGTTCCAGTCAAGTTGACTGAATGAATATGCAAACCCATAGAAATCAAATGAACGCCCAACATCCGATCGGATGTTCTCAAACTGTGAGGTGTTTGCTCCTGTTACATTTGAGTATTGCAATGCACCGTAAACAGTGATCAACCCTTTTTGAAAATCTTCTTCTGATTGCCAAAAACTATCGGTAGTGATTGTATTGGGGTTGCTTTCTGAGAGAAACTCATCCTCACAACTTGAAAACAAGCCAAATCCGATTACAATCAATGTTAATATCTTAAATCTTCTCATTTTCTTAATGCTTAAAAGTCAAACTGAAGGCCACCAATAATTCTTCTGGAAACAGGATAGTTTCCTCTGTCGACACCTCTATTGAAAATATCTCCGGAATAACCGATCTCCGGATCAAACCCGGAGTAACCTGTAATAGTCAATGGGTTCTGCACACTGACATACAGTCTGAGCTTGTCGATTTGATTATTGAAAAAGACTTTAGGAATGGTGTAGCCCACCGCAATATTTCTCACCCTCAGATAAGTTCCATTTTCTAGAAATTGGTCACTCCAAGTAGCAAAATTCATGTGACTACCATTGCGTCGCATGGACGGTACATCTGATGCTGCATTGGCTGGCTGCCACTGATAATACAAGTCCTTGTGTCTTCCCGTCTGGTAAGCATATGCCTTCGACCCATTATAGATCTCTGCGCCATGCGCATAGTATAGTTGCACAAACAAGTCGAACCCATTAAAATCAGCTGTACCTGATAAACCTATCTCAAAATCAGGAGTACCATTACCCATGTAAACACGGTCACTGTCATCAATTGCACCGTCACCATTTGCGTCTACATATTTCAAATCACCCATCTTCCACGTACCAGCTACTCTCGAAGCATACTCATCGAGCTCCTCTTGTGTTTTAATTGTCCCCTCGGTCTCTATTAATAAGAAAGAGGCTACCGGCTGATTCAATGCAAGGAATGTGGTGTTGAAGTTTCGTGGATTAACTGGAATAGGATTACCACCGCCAAGACTGAATTGGCTAAATCCTTCATTCAACTTAGTAACCGTATTGATATTCTTAGTGAATGTTCCTGTCAAGCTCCAGTTGATGTCTCCAAACTTCTTATATGTAGTCGCAAACTCAATTCCCTTGTTAACCATATTTCCTACGTTTTGGAAAATGGTCTGATAACCGGCATTCGGAATCCATGTACCTCCGGAAGGTGGCAACTGCACTTGCAACAGCATGTCCTTTTTGGAGTTGTAGTAAGCATCCAGTGTCATATTGAGCTGACCTCCCATCATCTCCAGGTCTACACCTATATTTCTTGCCACGTTCGTTTCCCACTTAATGCCTTCATTGGCAAATGCTCTCTGAATGGCACCTAATGTGGGTGAGTATCCTGAGTTCTCAGCGCCAAATGGATAGTTTGTTCCTTGTATGATTTCAGCGGTATATCTGTAAGAACCAATGCTTTGGTTACCCACCTCAGCCCAGCTTGCTCGGAGCTTGAAATTGGAGATGGTACCAATTCCCTGAAAGAATGTCTCATCAGAAATATTCCAGCCCAATGATACTCCCGGGAAGTAACCATATCTGTTTGCCGGACCAAAATTTGAGGAGCCATCACGTCTGATACTGGCAGAAGCCATGTACTTGCCCATATAGCTGTATTGCGCTCTGGCCATTAATCCAGTCAGCGTATTTGCCGAATGATATCCATTGATACTGTTCAGCACATTTCCGGCATTGAATACATTTGTTTCGTTGCTAAGAAAGTCGCTTTTCTGAGCAGCTGTCTGCCTAAACTCAGAGCGCTCTCGTGTATACACCAGGGTACCGGTTATTGTACTTTCTCCGAACTCTCGGGTGTAGTTAAGGATATTTTCAATTGTCCACTTGGTAGACTTATTCATCGTACGGGTCAATATTGCATCCAACCTGGATGACAAATTTTCCACCTCACCATTTCCTGCCACTACGACAAATCTTGGTTGCCATAATTCAGCTTCATAGTTGACAATGTTTCCTCCCCCACGTACCTGATAGGTTAACCCATCGAGTATTTCATATTTCAAACCAAGTGCAGCGTTGAGATCAGTAGAATTACTATTATTGTCTGTTGTGAGACTGTTTGCAAATCCACCTATGTTTTGCGGGTTTTCATAAGGCACTTCGACTACCCCTTCTCCAACAGGCAATGGCTGATATGGTCGTTGAAAAATGGCATTTTGATAAACTCCCCAAGGTTCAGTTTCTCTGGTAGTACCCCTAACAGACAGATTGGCAAACCCGTCGAAGTTCCCTTTGATATAGGTATTATTTAGTCTCGCGGATAATCTCTCGTATCCTGACTTCATGAGAATCCCGTCCTGGCCAAAATAATTGGTAATGAAAGCCATTTTGGAATCCTTGGTCCCTTTTGTCAAAGTAAGGTTGTGATTGTGGATCAGTGCATTATTGGAAAGAATATGATCTACAAAATCAGTATCTCTGTCAAGTGAACCAGGATTCAAAACAATTTTTTCGCTTTGGAGACCTGTAAGTTGTCTCTCTTGTACCTCCTCAGCATAAAACTGATCAGGGGTATTCATCAAAGGAATTCCAGAAGTAATGTTCTGAACACCCGCGTATCCGCTATAGCTTACTTTCACTTCCCCTTCCTTACCCGTTTTGGTAGTTATGAGTATAACTCCATTGGATGCTCGTGTACCATAAATAGCCGCAGCGGCACCATCTTTCAGCACTTCCACAGATTCGATTTCTTCCGGAACAATATTTGGATTGCCTGCATAAGGAATGCCATCGACTATGTAGAGTGGCTGAGCCGCCCCACCGCTAAAAGACCCTAATCCTCGGATTTGAATATTGGCAGTGGCTCCAGGTGCACCAGAACTAGCTTGCACATTTACCCCAGCCATCATTCCTTGTAACGAAGTACCCAGATCACTTGTGGAGGTCTTGAGTATATCATCTGAATCTACAGATGCAACTGCTCCTGTAATTTCCTTCTTTCGCTGGACACCATATCCTACTACCACTACCTCCTCCAGGCTTTGGACATCTACATCCAAGAATACATCAATAACCGACTGATCGCCGACCGTGATCTCTTGGGTTTCGTATCCCACGAAGCTAAACACCAATATATCCTGTGGGCTTGTAACTTCTACAGAGTAATTACCTTCAATATCACTTACGGCTCCATCGGTGGTTCCTTTGATAAATACTGTAACACCTGGAAGTCCGCCTCCAATGGATGCATCCTCTACCGTGCCTGTGACTCTTTGCTGCGCCAGCAAAGCTCCAGAAGCACTCAACATAATAATAAATATGAAGAATTTTCTCATCTTACGCTTCATTCAATTTGATATGCATTCAATAGTTTTAGTAGCATCGAAAGTGAGAATACTGGAGTTCAATCCCAACTATTGAACCTAGACAGAAACTGTACAATTGTTTAATATTGCATTGAATAACACTAGACAATCACTAGATAATAGATATGTTTTCATTTGATTATCAAACACTTATGAATTCAATAATACCAGCAAACATTCTACTACTCACTAGACATTTTTGCCTCATTGCGTCATTAATAGCTGTCCATTTGACCACAAGTGCACAATCAAGTGTTCAGCAGGCAGACATAAACTCAGGACTCACTGATCAAGTTCAAACAGCACTAGACATCAGGTTCACCAGTCCTGACAGTGCTACACTTTTGTTCACAAAGAGCTATATGGAATTTCTATCTAGAGGAGATACAGCAAATGCAATAACATGTATGGTTGACTTATCATTTCACCATGCACATAATGCCAACTATGTTACGGCATATGATGGATATTGGGAAGCACTACTGTTGGCGGATAGACTCGACCGTCCCGAACTGACTGCTAGGGTATACAGTGGGCTGGGTTGGTTGTATAGTTTTTTTGAAAGAGAAGGTTTGGCCAAAGACTACTTTGATGAATCCATCAGACTATTTAAATCAATCAATGATGACACATTCCAATTTTCTCAACCCATTTTAGATAATTACTATGCTCTTGCCACCCTGTTTACCAAAAACGGTGAAAATCAATTAGCTCGAACCTATCTTGACAGTTGTAGGTTCATACAAATTCAACGAGGAGACACTGCCAACAGTAATATGTACCTGGAAGCACAAGAAGCATATATCCTTTTCAATGAAGGAAAGTATGATGAGTCAAAGCAGTTGATACTAGCGAGCGCTCCATTCTTCGAGCAGGCTTTACCATCTTATTTGGTCTTACTGTATTCATATCTGGCCGATGTATATGCAGCAAAATCCAATTTTGAAGAAGGTGAAAAATTCTATCTCAAATCGTTGGATATAGGCAATCAATACAAAAGCCATCAGGACTTGATTCCTGGCATTCATGAAAGGCTTTCTCAACTCTACTACGCTTGGGGTAAATATGACAAGGCCTACGAGTCCATTAACACTTCAAAACAACTGAACGAGCTGCAGTTTGGTAGTAGAAGCCAAAAAAATAAGCAAATCCTTGAAATCAAAGACAACTTTCGACAGATCAGGTCTGAGCAAAACAAACGTATCCAGGAACAGCGACTTTCTGACCTTGAACAAAAGGAAAAAATCAATCGACTGACTTCTCAAATTTTGTATATCACCGTACTCTCCCTGGTATTTATGTTGTTCATCACCTACAGGTTTTTAAGGAATCGTTTTAAAGCAAGAAGGATGGTACTGCAGAAGCAACAACAACTGGAAATGGAAAAAGCACAAGAGGTGTTAGAGGTAAAAAATAAGGAATTAACAGCCTCTGCCCTTCAGGTGATTGAACGTGATGAGATGCTTGCTCAGCTAAAGGAAAGACTCAATGACATCAAGAAAGCTCCCGATCAGGTAACCATTGGTAAAATCGCCAAGAGTATTGACCTCAATCACGCCAAAAACTGGAACGATTTCAATGCTCGATTCACCTCGGTGAATCACAAATTCTATGATAACCTATCGGACTTGTACCCTAATCTCAGCCAGGGGGATAAAAAAATATGTGCGCTTATCAAACTCAACTTTTCCAGCAAAGACATGGCACGCTTACTAGGTATTTCTGTTGAATCAGTCCATACAACCAGGTATCGATTAAGAAAAAAGCTGGGTCTTGAGCGGCAGGATAATTTGGAGGATCACATTGCTAGTATCTAATTTAATTCTTCTGCCAGCTCCTGTATTGCAGCAATCAATTTCTTTAATTCCACAGGTTTCTGAATAAATCTGGCAACTACTCCTTTGTCCATTGTTTGCTTAATTTCTGTGTTCATAGCATAGCCGGTCACAAAAATGATTTGAATTTCAGGTGAGATTTCGTGTACGCGATTCACAAACTCATATCCATCCATCTTCGGCATTTTTACATCAGATACCACGATTTGGATATCGGGATTTTCCTTCAAAATTGTTAAACCAAGCTCCCCTGAAAGTGCTGTACTGATGGTAAAATGGGATTTTAACAGGTGATTAAAATTAAACAGATTTGGTTGGTCGTCATCGACCAATAATACGTGTATCGGTTGTTTGGTCATTTCTGTAATAAATTTAATGTCACTTGTGTTCCCTCATGCTTTTTGGAAGAGAAGTTTATTTTGCCACCATGCTCTTCAATTATTCTATATACAATAGACAATCCGAGTCCGGTTCCCTTTCCTGGATCCTTGGTTGTGTAAAACGGATCAAATATTTTCTTCATGTTCTCTTCTTCAATACCATGCCCCGTATCTTCTATTCGTATGGTCACCCATTTATCTTCAACGGCGGTTTCAATGCTAATATCTCCGGTTTCTAGAATCGCATGAATAGCATTACTTATCAGATTGGTAAACACCTGATAAAGCTGACTATCAACTCCCTTAACGACTAGTTCACCCTCAGCGTATTTTCTTTTGACTTCAATTCTATCCTTATACTCATGTTCTAGAATAGTGAGGCAGGAATCAATAATCTCATGTAGGAAACAATCCTCAAATTCTCCTGAACCTGTACGACTAAAAGCATTGAGACTTTTAACGATGGCATTTATCCGTCTAATTCCCAATCCAATGTTCTCCATCACCATTTCGTATGTATCAGCCTCAGTTATGATTACTTCATCGTCTTTTTTCTCAGTTATAAGCTTAAGCAACTCATTACCCGAATTGATGAAGTTAAGAGGATTGTTGATCTCATGTGCCACCCCAGCGGTCAAAGTACCAAGTGAAGCAAGTTTATCTGCTTGCAATAATTTGACTTGTGTAGCCTCCAATTTGCTCAACAGATTAGACAACTCCGTTTTTTGAACTTCGAGACTCTCATTACTTGTGTTCAATTCTTCGTTTGCTTCTAATAATTCCTGATTCAAATCCTCAAGCCTGTCATAAAGCAGCTTCCTTTTTTTGAAAGCAATATATGCAGCAATTCCACTACCAAGGAGTAATAGCACAAACATGACAAACAAGTAAATAGCCCTTTTCTGAGATGTAATAAGTGCCTCTTTAGCATCAAGATCTCCAACAATTTCATTGATCTCAAATTGCAGTAGCGACCTGGTCTCACTCAATCTTTCAAGCTCCCTGTTTCGTGCTTGAATCAAAGTATCTTGCTGGTCTAACAGTCGATGGTGATCCTCAACCTCCTGATTCTGCTGCGTGATGATCTGGTCTTGTTTAGCAATTGCAGAATCTCTGGAGTAGATCTCATTTGTTAGGTTTGACAAAGTCGATTGGTTTTGCGCAATCTCATTCTCCAATATCCTGCTGTTTCTTGTTAGGCTATCAATTGCCTTCGCAAAGCGCTGTGTTTCTATTCTATGCGTTCGGCTTGCTTTTTCAAATTGAATTTTAGTCTGCTCCAATTCCGTCATCACCTGCTGCTGATTCTTCATTTCAATTTTCATTTCTCGAAAGAGCTCACGTATGTCAACTTGGTTACCTCCCAGCAGTAGCAATTCATCAGCTATGCCCAGGTTTTCAATGATAATATTCGCTTTATTGATTTCAAACGATACCGAACCAGACGCCTCATCACGCACCAGGTTTAACATGATGTACCTGGAATCTCTACACTCTTCTGTAATTAAGAGTGTCATTGTATTTTCAAGTTGTTGAGCAATGATGGCTATCTGATCACATTCAGATTGATCAACATAAAGCAAATCAAGTTTTGCATCGATAGAGGATGGATCAACCCAGCTTACTTTCACTTCCTTTCCATGCACCGTCAGCGGCTTTGATTGCATGATCTCATAAGTAAGGCTATCTCTACCATAAAAACCTATGCTAAATTCCGCACCTAAAACATTGTCAGGCCACTCAATTTGATTAGCGAGCTGAGGAATCAGGACAGACTTGAGTTCAGGATAGCTCACCTGTCCGATAGCTACGCGTGCAACCAAACAGAGCACGAACCAAAATGTAAAACGTATAAATGCAGGATTTCTCAAATGCTATTTAAATTTCTATTGGTCATCCCTAAAATTAGCATGATTAAAATTTAAGACCTACCGATATCATTATTCTTCTTCCCGGCCCTAAGCTACCCTTGTCCATCCAGATATTAGCAGTTGTAGTAGGATATCTAATTTCTTCATCTAGCACATTCTGCACACTAAACTCTACAAATCCTTTACCCATGATTTCATTCATTCGAGCGTTAAGATCAAACACAACATAGGAATCAACTCCATTGGCAATTCTTCCATTCCTCCCCAAATCCTGATTCATTGGATCAATAAAGGTATTGTCATAAAACGTCTCCATTCGATCCACATATCTTCCCAAACAGGAAATCAACAGGTTATTGGTAATCGCATATGAGCCCTTAAAATAAGCCAATAGATTAGGTGAGTATCCTGGTTTTTTATCTTCTCCCTGGATCTCCAGGTCCTCCGATACCTGATAGGTAGCCGATAGATCGAGGAGTGTTGATTTTGAGGGTTGGAACTTCACTGCCATTTCACCACCAATTGCCTTTTGCTTGCCTCCATTTACACTCTCTATGGTTAGGCTGCCGTCTTCATTGAAAATATCTTTGCGTGTAATGAGATTGTCCAACTGATTCATAAACAAACTTGAGCTCAGAGATACTTTATTGAAAAGATTAGCGATATAATTGATTTCATAGGTAACTATTTCTGGTGGGATCAAAACATCCCAATCCGGATTGAGCGCATAGGTATGTAAATCTGCCATGGCTGGTTGTTTGATTGCTTTTCCTAATAATAGTTTTATTAAGCCATTCTCAGATAATTGATAGATCAGCGCAACACGTGGAATAATATTCACTTTGTTGTAAGGGTAAGTATAAGGCCTGACAACTACTGAAGTATCATAGTCATTGTATCGATTAAAACTGTAGGGTGTTACTGCTTCAAACCTCCCTCCCACAATACCTTTGAATTTTCCTTTTTCAAATGACGATTCCAGATAAACAGCATTGAACGAAAAAGGCTTGTCTATTCTGGTGAGAAAATTATCAAACTGTGATCCCCAATAGGAATAATTACCTCCCCAATGGTAATCCGTTATCAACCGGTTATACAACCCGCCCGAAAATGAGAGGTATTCATTTGCGTCATAATCAAGCTTCAGTTCACTCTCGACGAAAGAAGACAACTGAGTACTCCCCATTGTCGTGAACAGGTAGTCCTGCTCGTAATTGATATAGTCGGTGTAATAACTGTAAGTTTCTCTCAATTGCAACCTTAATTTCTCAGTCACTTGCTTATGATACCTGAGATGACCAATCATACTTCTATTTACAAAATAGGAACCCTCCCCCAGGGTAGGTTGGCCATCCATCATACCCGCTTTTGCTCCGGCGATATTGAAGTCAACTATGAAATCTTTCAATTTGGCATTGATGCTAAAATGCACGCGATCCTGCTTCAGCTGTCCTGTTGTCCTGGCATCATTTTGCAATCCATTTCGCTCGAGCACTGTTAATCCATTTGATCCCGCTGCATTATTCGTTAATTCGGTATAGGGTACATCCAGGCCATCCGTATGATAATAGCCTCCCTGAAATTTAACGAAGAGATCCTCTACTTTCTTCGATCCTACGATATGTGTAGTCAAGGTATTGGCTGATCCGTATGAGACACCTACCTCGTTATGTTCCTTTTCATTGGTAAGGATATTGATCACACCCAAAAAAGCGCCACTCCCATAGATTACGGACATGGGACCCCTGACCACTTCTATTTTATCAATGGCCTCCACAGGAATGTTTAATTTGGTCAAAGGAGTACCCCTTGAATATTCTTCAAGTTGATTGACACCATTTACCAAAACCATCAAATTATTGAACGTGCTGCTGGAATTGAAACCTCTTACACCGTAGTGAGTTGTACCTAACCAATAATAGTCGTCGGTCTGATAAAGACCCGGGATATTCTGAAGGATATCTTCAAGTGTTTGGTAGCCATAATTTTCAATCTCCTTTCGATCAACAATCACAACACTCGCCGGTACTGCTGCTATTGGCTCCTCTTTCTTACTTACAGACGTAGTTTTGATCTGCAGAAGCTCCTTGAGTGGTAAACCCATCAATGCAGAATAGAGAGAGTCCTGCTGGGCCAGGGTGGTTTTGCAAAGTCCCAGGCAGAGCATGCAAATAAAAAATCTATTGTTCATTTATGACAGATCATCTGAATATGTCGTGCAAGGTAAACCAGTAAATGCTAGTTTCTGATGCCGTAAGTAAGATCAGTTTATAAATGTGAAAAATTGACGTTGAGCGAGATTGAATACTAGAACTCGATCAATTCCATCATTGTTCGATCCGCCTGAGGTATTACAGTACCAATAGGCGCATTTTGATAGGTAGGATCACATAAGGTGTAAACTTTACCATTGTACACCACTTCCTCTCCATAAGTCGATGAAGGTAACGCAAGCCCCAGGGCCACATGCTCTGGAAACGCTATACCTATCATCGACACATCCGTAAACAGTCTCACCAGGTATCCAAAAAAAACAACTCTATCATCACAGTCGGAGTAAGGAAAATTGAGCATTTGATCCGGAAATAGAATTCGCTCTCTTCCGAACTGAACCTGATCAGATTGATAGTCAAATGCTTGCTGTACAAATGACAATAGGTACCCAATTTTCTGGTTTGTCGTGAATTCAGATAGTGCCGGTCCGATAGTCTTGATTAATGCTCGTTCTAATAGTAACGAACCCCTCACCTTTAAATGCGCTGAAAGCTCAAAATCTGGAAATCGATTAAAAAGATCAATGGTGTTTTGATTGGAATAGAGTACTACACTTTGTTTTTCGCTATTGAAGGTCCAATTCAGCTCTTTTTTGATTGGATTTAAGCCTAAATCAAGGGCATTTGCACCTAAAAACGCAAATGGGATCAACGTTTCGTTCAGCTCTTCATAGGTCTCAAGCTGTTGCCCTGTGCCATCCAACAAATAGTACTTTCGATCATTGCGCTCAATAAATGGTTTCTGATAGACATCAATTGCTGAACCCATCAGACATACAATTCTCCCATCCAGTATAGCAATTTTCACATCATACCCGGATCGAACCATAAAAAACCAAGTGAGAAAGGATTGTTGATCTGGTGAAATATCTTGTAACGAAAAGAAATCAGTCACCAATAGATAGTAACCAAAATCAGGAAGCGCAAGACGATCCATTTGTTTGAGCAGTTCACCCACCAAAGGCTGATACAACAACCGGGACAAGCGTAGATAGTTTTCAGAAATGTCATCCAAATCGCCAATTTCATTATCCACTGCATCAATGATCTTCCTCGAACTGTACAAGTCGAGCTCGGACCCATGAAAAGCAACCTTCACCGTGTACACATCCTCCTCATTATTACCAGTCTCCTCGTATTTCGGAGGTGAAAGAGATCGCATTTTCCGCTTTTGTATCTGGGGTTCAAGATGTCTTTTTTGTTGAATTTCATCATCAAACAATGGAACTTCAGCAGGCTTAACCAGCGGTTGATTGACTAACCCTTGTTTCAGGCTAAAAGTGCGCCAATGATGTCTGACATGAGCAATGAAAATTGAGTCTTGCTCCTGACGGGCTTTTTCAAAGCGATCAGCGTCTTGTTGTTTCAATGACTTGAACTGTTCCTCAAAATCCTGAGCATATGACCCCAATGAACACAACAACATGCAAACGTAAAACCAAAACAGCTTCACCTTGGTATGGTCGTCAGTGTTACGGTGGATTCCCCATAATACCCTCTAGACTCCTTGAAACCCCTGGATTTCAACATCATTTGATCCAGGTTATCCTGAATATACTTAAAGCCATCCGTTTCCTGAACCATGAGTGGCTCAAACGGCTCATCACTGGCGATCAATTGTATGTATTCGACTCCACAAGGGCAGCTCGTCTCCCAGGTCATTGGCACTTCGATCATCTGATTCGTCCGGGATTCATCAACTTTTAAATTATCAAAGAGAAGTAGTTTTGAATCATCACTCCAAATATTGATTAACCTGATGTACGCCGGTCTGCTGACCTGAAAATAGAGCTTCATTTGGTCCCCCTCTCTGAAAATCAAAGCCTGACTCCCCTGTGAGGTCATTAGATTGGTAATCAATCCACCGTTTGTTGGTTTAGTATTGTTAAGGAACGTATTGGTAGTCAATGCTGCTGGCTGTTCGCTTTCCAATTCATACTTTAGGGCTAATTCCTCAAATCTCTCCTTCTTCACATTCACTGATGAACCTGCAATCATTCGAATAACTTCCCCTCCGGACATAGCGGATAGTTTTAAGCTGATTTGCACCTTATCCTGACCTGGCCAATAGCTACCTGTCAGGTGCCAACCCCCTTGTTCATCCTGATCCTTAATAGTAAATCTGGATGAAAGCTGCTCGAGTAAAAGGTTCTCAAAGTAATTGGAAAATTCCGTTGCAATATCAGTATTCCGATAAGTAACAAGACCTACACTTATTGGATGTTGTTTTTCCTGCACTTCAGCAAACAATTTGTCCGCCAGGAATATGGCTGCATCTGACAACATGATTTCGGTAGAGTTACGCTTGCTTTCAGCTCCGTCTACTGCCCGATTGAAATATTGCGTCCAGGTATTTTTCATGAGCACCATTTCGTTTTCTATTCCCAGGTACTCCAACATTTCGCGTGTTTCCTTTGCCTTTGTCAGCTGATCGAGCGCGTTCATATACTTTGTATATGCTTCTGCCGGACTGCTCATCTTATCTGCAATCTTTAATTCATCTCGCACATCGTCCATCTCATTTCTCAGCTGATCGTAATACCCCTTGATCACTAGCCGTCTAGAGATAAAGGCAAAGCCGTAAATAACGCGCTCACGTTGGTCTACATAGGTTTCCGTCTTTAATCCATAAGCCTCCAATCCACTGGAGGTAATGGTTGTTTTGTTGAAGTTTTCCATTGACAAACCATTCGCATTGATCATCTCATTGGATGAGGAGCTGGAAATCGAAACAAATATGGTTTCAGCCAATGCGGTGCGTGCAGCACTTTTCACCTGGCTTTCCAACTTGGCAACATCATCCTGCTTTTGGAAGGAGCGCGAGACAAATCCGGAATAATAGTCGCCGGCTGGATACTCCGTCTTTCGCATCAATGGTTGAACCCAGTTGGGTCGGATTTGTGCAAATCCAACGCCACAGAGCATGAATAGTAAGATATAAGCGGTAATCTTCATTAATTTTTACTCAGTAATCGGTCAAGTTCGGCTTCATTGTCACTAATCTTTCCTCTCAGACCATCTCTAATTGACTCCTCAGTGATCTCCTTAGCATTTTTAACATCATAGAGTACAGTATATCGATATTCAAACTTATCATCTACGCGTCTCATCATTTCGATCACAGGTCGGATTGCCCCTATCTTATTTTGAATCAATGTTTTGCTACTGGCCACAAACTCATCAATCGTTTGCATCTCTGTTGCAGTATAACCCGAATTGGCTTTGTTACTGGTAATAAGCGCAGTAACCTCTGACTGAATTTGACCCGCAAGACTTTGTCGTGTATTGTCCATGGCATTGGCTTGGGCTACTCCTTCCGTACCTGCAATAGCACTTCCCGTAGCAGCCAAGTACCTCAATGCACCCTCATCGTCCACCATCACTTGCATGACTAGTGAGCGTTCAAATTGATTGGCCAGCGGCATATTACCGGGCAAGTTCGTATAGCCCTCTTTTTCCCATTTCTTAGCCTCTTTCTTAGCTTCCTTAATGACCTTTTCTTTCTGGATCATTTTTTCAGCTTCCTTGTAGGTTGTTTGTGCAAACAAGAAGCTTACGAATAGGACGAGGCATGCGGTGATTGTAAGTCTCATAGTATGATGGATTTAGTTTTTTTGTGATTCATTATCATTTATCATTTTCAACGTGTCACTATATGTGGCACTGTCGCTATATACTGGAGGCTGATTCATTTGGAAGGGTGATTGCTCACTCGTGACTTCCGATGATCTCATCCAGAACCAAGCAAGTAAAACACTTGCCGCAATCCCAAATGACCATGTCGTTATTTTTCTGATTTTAACCTTCCGTTGATATTGGTCATGGTAACCGTTCAGCTCTTCCTTGAGTTGTAACTCCCCAAAACCAGTGATGGCGTCTTTCATAAGATTTAGTGATGCCAGTTCTTCTTCAGAAAGGCTCTGAGTACCATTTTCCCATTGCTCCATTTTATCCTCCCAGCTCATACCCATTCCTCCTTTTTCAAACCTGTCCTCATTCTTTTCAGACATCTGTATTTTTGTTCACGTACACCCTGTTCGGATGTGTACTTGAGTTCTTCTGCCAACTCCGCGTAACTCAGCTGGTGATAGTACCAACCCACTAAAATTTCGAGGCAGTTCTTTCCAAATTCTTTCAACCTTTGCATCAGCTCCTTGCAATCAGGACTGGCGCTTTGATGTTTAAGTTCAAAGTCCATTTCATCGACGAACTCTACCTCTGGCATCACGGTCATGCTTTTCTTTGATTTGAGCCTGGACATCCAAACTCTCCAACTGATGGCATACAGATAGGTACTCAAAGCACTTGTTAACTCGAACTCCTGCTGCTTACAGTTTTGATAAAATATCAATAGTGTATCATGGAAGGTATCCTTCGCGTCTTCGTCACTACCTGAGTTTTTAAGCACCATGGCCTTTACCTGACCAAAGGCCTTCTGATAGCAATGCTTTAAGACAGTGGTGTCACCATTCTGCAAACCCAACACGAGCAATTCATCTTTCATCGTCAATTAGTGCTATTTGGTTAAAATCAGTCGTTTCATTTCACTTTTACGCTCTCCATTGATAATCTGATAGAGATAGACTCCTGCCTCAAAGCCTTCAGCATACCACTTGACCTCTGACCATCTTCCTGTGCGTATTTCACTTTCCATCTGCTCAACTAACTTTCCGGATAGAGAGTAAATACTGACTTTGACATGCTCCTGACCATCGCCATCTACAAAAAACCTGAAAGTGGCCATTTCCTTCATTGGGTTTGGATAGACGAGCGCAGGAAGCAACATTTTATCCAATAATACTTCGCTACCGTATATAAACTGGATTTTTTGCACATCAGCCGTCTTCAACGATAAAGAGGACATTGATTTCATGTCATATCCCATTTCAAGTTCAGGCAGGTAAAGCATTAGGTGGCCAGGCATATTTTGCAAAGCTGACTGGTCCCAGTCCAATTTTGCAACAGGTTCGGAAACGTTAAGCTCATAATCCCAAGTAAACCCTTCTTCGGGTGATACCATACTGCGGCTCAAACCGCTGAGTGACTCTGTCAATGCAAATGAATAGTTATTACCTAAAGAAGGAGGTGTTTCCAAATCGAGCCGATCCAAACCCACCTCACTTGCTGCACTCATCCCAATACCGGTCAGATTGGAAGACCTGATGCCATGAGTCAGTTCCATTTGCAATCTCCATTCGTTCGGAGAAAAGAAATAGCTCGCATCACCATCTCCCATTCTTCCTGCCGAATTGATTTCATGTTTAGGTAAGTACAAGGTAAGGGCTCGGTTTACTTTGAGAAACCCGCCTTCAAATCTTTCTAGCCTGGACACTTGTTGATAGGCGCCATTGTAGACATATACCTTACCCACATCACCCACAAAATCATCCGCCGCAACAAATCCCTGATCAATATTCCATTGGATCACAGCTGCCCAATCCAAACTTTCCATAAATGGATTGCCTATCATGTTCCAGCCTGATTCCAGGTTCATTTCAAAACGATGATCCCGATTGAGCTGTGCCCATTTTGACCCCATAGGAATTTCAAAATCCACATCCGCATCCGCTGCAAACCAATAACCCTCTCCTGCCTTTAACGAAGCACTGGACGTAAGATCTACTGCATTGGTAGCTGTTGAGTACTGTAATATCCTCCAGGTTTTACCCAACTTATCCGCACCGAGTTTCTCGAAAAATGCACTCAAACCTATGCTCCTTAAAGGCACAGCGATAATGCGATAATGCTCTTGTTTCTTGCCCTGCTCATTCACAATTTCAGCCAGATCATTGACCATATCCGATGGGTTCTCAACCGTAATGGTAATGGCCTCAATCAAAGTGGTGTGCCCATCTGATCCCGAAATGGTCAAATTATGACTGCCTGCAGTTAAATCTTCAGTTGTCACCAATATGTTGCCCTTTACCTCAAACAACTCACCAATATTGACTTCAAAAGTTTGCTGATCATTGGCATCCTCATCAATGAGCGATAACTCACCTACTTCAAACCCAGGACCACTATTAGCAGGAATGGTCCTATTCGACAAAATGATACCCGTCGGAGGATTATTTGAAGGTGTTTCTACTTCATCTGTTATGAATACGGTGAAGTTCTCACTGATAGAGGCCAGACCTGAATCTGTTGACTTAACCGTAATCTGATATGAAGTCTTCTGTTCAAAGTCAAAATCAACATTTGACCGAAGAGAGTCCCCAACTATTCTGAAATCATCTGCTCCATTGATCAACTCATAAGTATGTGAATCCACATCATCAGGATCCATTGTAGAAAATGTGCCGATGTATTGATTGACGCCACTATTCTCCATGATTTCATTTCCAGAGAGCAATATCGCAAAAGGCTTATTATTACCTGTCTCATTGAGATCGATGAGCCTGATCTCAAATGAATTGGCCAAAACCCCGCCCCGACCATCACTCGTCTGCAACCTGATTTTATAGGGATTGATGCCTTCTTCAAAATCCAATTTCAATTTGGTGACCAGTGAATCACCTTCAATGTCAAAAAACTGATTATGTGTATCCCCTTCACCCTGCACCAATTGATATGTATGGCTATCACTTGCATCAGCATCAACTGTAGTAAGTTGTGCCACCAGCGTTCCGGGATTCTGCTCTTCATAAACACTATCAGCTGACAAGGTCAGGCCTGTTGGCGCATTGTTATCTGGATCAACCAATACAGCGCTGACCGTCCATTCAGCACTATCCACTCCATTCTCAGCAATGACATAATAGGTGATAGAATCAGTCAGATCTATAGCGGATGTACCACTAATTTGTGCAGTCCCATCAAGCTTTAAGGTAGCACCTTCGGAAATCGTAAAGGCTGGCACTAGTCCGGTTAGGATCGTTTCCTGATCCAAATAGACGGTGATATCCTGATTACCATTGTCTATGGTTGCTGTTTGTAATTCATCTGGGATGGAATAGGTCAAGATATCGGAAGCACTATTTTGTTGAACATTGACTGAAATGATCCAAGCCTGTGTATCACCATTTTCGGCTGTAACCGTGTAAGTGACAGCTGAAGAAAAGTCTTGTGCTGTGCCACTTGCTGGGCTAATGGTTGCGCCTGTTGACACTTCGATTGTTGGTGTGAGAACTGTGAGGTCTGTATCATATGGCATGGTCAATGAAACAGTATGCGTGCTCGTATCGATGGTTCCTTCGACTGGCTCAGGATGACCATCGCCACTCGCAATGACGAATGATGTGATATCCGTGCTATCACTAAATGATTCCGCTGTAGTAACCATCACTGACCAAGCCTGTGTATCACCATTTTCGGCTGTAACCGTGTAAGTGACAGCTGTAGAGAAGTCCTGAGCCGTCCCACTAGCCGGACTGATCGTTGATCCTGTTGACACTAATATGGTTGGCGCAAGAACTGTGAGATCTGTGCCGTCAGCCATTGTCGCAGATATAGTATGTGCACTTGCATCTATGCTGAGAGACCCTGAAACAAGTTCAGGGTGACTGAAGGAAAGGATATCAGTGCTGTCGTTCGCGACATTGCTGATGGTGACCGTCCAGTCTTGCGTGTCACCATTCTGCGCGGTGACGGTGTAAGTCTGAGCTGAAGTAAAATCAAGAGACGTACCGCTGGTTGGGTTGATAGTTGCATCGCCGGATACGGTGATGGTTGGTGCTAATGCCATTAAGCTTGTGCCGTATGGTAATGTTGCGGTGACCGTATGAGCACTGGTGTCGACAGACCCTGAAACAAGTTCAGGGTGACTGAAGGAAAGGATGTCCGTGCTGTCGTTTTCGGCATTGGCGATGGTCACAGTCCAGTCTTGCGTGTCGCCATTCTGTGCGGTGACGGTGTAAGTCTGGGCCGTGGTGAAATCAAGTGAAGTGCCACTTATTGGGTTGATTGATGCATCACTGGATACGGTGATGGTTGGATCCAATGCTGATAAACTGGTGCCGTAGGGAACTGTTGCGATCACGGTGTGAGCACTGGTGTCGATGCTGAGGGATCCTGCAACAAGTGCGGAATGACTGAAGGTGAGAATGTCGGTACTGTCGCTTTCTTCAGTAGCTACTCTAATGGTCCATTCATTATCCGTACCATTTCCAGAAGTAACGGTATAGGTAAGTTCAGAACTGAAGTCTCTTGCCAATGAAGTGTCAGGTGAAATGGTTGCTCCTGGAGATAAAACAACAGATGGCTTCAGGCTTGTTAGGCTTGTGTTGTAAGGCATGGTCACATCAATGACATCAACTCCAAAATCAATGGTGGTATTCCCTACCTGACCCGTAATACTGAATTCATGAATGCTGTTGGCCTGGCTGCTTGAAGGCCAATTGCCATACCCAAATAAATCAGCAATATCTGAATCCTCTAGGGCTACACCGTAAATGGCAATGTCATCCATTTCTCCAAAAAAGAAATTATTGTTGGCCGCATCCGGGGAAGCCCCAAATCTTAAATTATGCGTACCTATTACTTCCGTATTGGATACGCCTGTGCTTGTCGCTAACAAACTCCCATTCTTGTACCATTTCAGTGTTTCAGCGCTTGCATCAAAAACCATGACGGCATGGTTCCAGTCATGGTAATCAACGGAGACAGGAGGTGCCGTACCCGTACTGATATGTGATGAGTTACCAACACCTGCCCTAATACTACCTGCTACACTTCCATACTGCGAGTATATATCTACGCCTCTTACCGTCTCATCATTTTTGACCAGGTATTGCAATTGATCTTCTTCATATGGCTTAAACCAAAACGAAATGGTTTTTGAACCTATACCAAGCAATGGTGAACTGAGGGCTATGTAGTCATCATCACCATCGAAATACGCAGCGCTATTAGCATTACCAAATCGATCTTCGGTGAACTGAAATCCTGTACTTAGGGTTCCATTATGTCCATTACCCGTGGAATCTGTGGCATTGGCATCTAGTTTGTAGAATGCCATCAATCCTGTTCCTTCTTGAATGGTGACCGTCCAGTCTTGCGTATCGCCATTCTGAGCGGTGACGGTGTAGGTCTGGGCAGAGGTGAAATCAAGTGACGTACCGCTGGTTGGGTTGATGGTTGCATCTCCGGATACGGTGATGGTTGGATCCAATGCGGTTAAACTGGTACCGTAGGGAACAGTTGCGGTGACGGTGTGGGCACTGGTGTCGATGCTGAGGGATCCCGCAACAAGTGCGGAATGACTGAAGGTGAGAATGTCGGTACTGTCATTGTCCTGATTAGTGATGGTGATCGTCCAGTCCTGTTCATCGCCATTTTGGGCAGTGACGGTGTAAGTCTGAGCGGTGGTAAAATCGAGCGAGGTGCCGCTCGTTGGGTTGATCGATGCATCTCCCGAAACGGTGATGGTCGGGTCCAATGCTGATAAACTGGTACCATAAGGTACTGTAGCTATGACGGTGTGGGCACTGGTGTCGATGCTGAGAGACCCTGAAACGAGTTCAGGGTGACTAAGGGACAAAATATCAGTGCTGTCGTTATCTGCATTGGTGATGGTCACTGTCCAATCCTGAGTACTGTCGTTCTCAGCAGTTACTGTATAGGTGACTGGTGAACTGAAGTCTTGTGCTACACCAGTCAAAGGATCGATGGTCGCTCCTGTGGACTGAGTAATGGTGGGTGTTAGACTAGTTAGCACGGTACCATTTGGCATAGTGACAGCCACGGTATGGTCTGAGGTGTTGATGACTTCATCACCGATCTGATCAGTGATATCAAAACCAGTGATATCACTCGCACTGCTACAACTTGCAACATCACCTGAAATCGTCCAGTTGTGTTCGTTGATCAAAGTATTTCGTGCTGTCACTGAACAATATTCTAGTCCAGATGCCCCTAGCTCAATACCCGATGGAATCTGCGTTTCTCCAGCCTCAAGGGTGGCCCAACCCTGCAAGGTTGCATCATAGTTGGTCTTGCTCATGGAAGTATTGAAGAAGATACTCCTGATCCCATCCTCGCTGTTGTTTTGCTCTACACTACTGATGTCCCAGGCCGCAAGACTCTGATCAAACTGCTGGGCCCAATAGAACATACTTCGCATATCTGTCACATTGGATACATCCCAGCTATCCATGGGTTGGTTGTACACATCAGCCCCAGAGAACATGAGGCCGATTGATACCACATTCGAAAGATCCCATGAATCAATATTTTGATTGAATGAATTTGCCTCGGCGAACATACCAAAGAGTACAAGGGCGTTGCTCAGATCCCACGAAGACACAGCTCCATTGAAAGTAAACGCATTGGAGAACATGTTATCAAAATTGACAATCCTCGAAACATTCCAATGATCCAGGTCGGCATTCACCGAAGTAGCTCCCTGGAACATACTTGTCAGGCTCGTCACGTTGGACAGATCCGGAGCATCTGTTGCCGTAATATCCAGATTGAAACAACCGTAGAAACTGTTTTGCATGGACGTCCAGGCTATATCACCCCACTGGTCGACCGATACAATTTTGGCCGTGTCCTGTCCTTCAACCCCATTATTGAAATAGATCCTTGGAAAGTCACCTTTAATAGCTACTGTATAAGTACCTGCGGTAGCATATGAATGGGTTGCATCTCCGTTTTGACCGGTTTCAATTGTACCATCTCCCCAATCCACGGTGTAATCATATCCTGTTCCGGTGGTCGGAATGGTGATGGACTCATTGGCCGTGGTTGTTTGCCAGGTGGTCACAAATGAAGTAGGATCATTTGCGAGCCAATCATCCTGGAAATAGAGTTGAGCAACCTCAGCTGAGTCAAGGGCGCGGTTGTAGATTCGAATGTCGTCGACCCTTCCGTCGATAGATACTGGTGACGCAAAGGCATCTCCTACAGTGAGCCCAGATAGGCCACTGTCATTCCAGGCATTATCATTTGTATCCACCAAAACACCATTAAGGTACATTGCTTTGGACGTACCATCGCTTACACCCACTATGTGGTACCATAACCCTGCGCTTAATAAATCTGAGGAGTAAGAAGGATCTCCGGTAGTAGGTTGATCACCAAAAAACCTAAGATTACCCCCCCCTCCAGCGTCAGTGTAAATGCCAAATCCATTGGGACTGTCCCATTGAGAGATGATGTAACTATCAGTTGATTGATCTACTGTATCAAAATAAACCCAGGCGGAAATGGTCATGTTATCAAGATATGGATCAATATCAACAGGCAGATCAATAGATTCTGATTCTACAAACTCATAAGCCGCACTTGTATTTCCAAATCGATCATTCGTTACAGTAGCCCCATTCACCGTCCCATCATTCCCGTTGGTTGTGGCGTCTAGCGCATCATTATCCAATTTATAGTAAGCAATAAGTCCTTCATCTACCGCGGAAAGTTGCTTGTGCCAAACAATTTTAGAGGAACTCTGAAAAGCTATAGCAATATCCAGGTCTCCATCTCCATCAATGTCGCCTGCGTCATTGGCACTCGGCCTAGAACCCTCGGTGAGAATTAACTCGCTGAAATTCTCCGAGCCATCATTGAAGAACACAGACATTTTGCTCGAAAAATTGCTTACCAATATGATATCCTGAAAACCATCTCCATTGATGTCGTTCACTTTGAGGCTCCCTGCTCCTGAGACATTGGCACTGATGCTACGTTCGGTAAACCCTAGACTGCCATCATGCTCGAGCCACCTTAAAGCTGCCCCATTCGAGGCAGCAATGACAATATCTAGATCGCCATCTTCATCCAGGTCCGTCATCTCTGTGTCGCTTGGTTCAGAAATAGTCGTAGAAATGGAGGTCATGGTCAGGTCAAAATCTCCATCGTTTCGGAACCAATAAATACCAGTGTAGACACTTGCAACCGAAATATCCAAATCTCCATCTTTATCAAGATCTCCAACTGCAATCCCTCGCACTCCAATTGTACCAGTTTCGTACTGTCGTAGGGAGAAGTTCATGCCTCCATCATTTTCGAAGACGCTCAGCACGTTACCATAAGAAGATATAAAATCCATGTCTCCATCACCATCTAAATCAACAGCTAATCCATCAGTGGTATGTTCTCCAATAAACAGATCATTAACTGTGAAGTTTTCAGAACCGTCATTTTCATACCATGTAATTCCTGAAGCTCCAAAACTTAATGTGATAATGTCCATGTCCCCATCCAGGTCAAAATCTACCAATACAGGACTGGCAAGTGTGCTTGAAGCAAAGTCTTGGATAGTTTGTTCAGAAGCGAAAGTCCCTGCACCATCGGTGTTTTCATACCATCCCAATATCCCGTTATTCATGGAGCCCTTGATCGCATCCAAATCTCCATCGCTATCCAGATCTGCCAGCACGACTTGGGTGAAATCAGATCCTCCGTTGGCTATGTTTTGCTCAGTTTCAAACACTGCAGCGGCCTGGCTTGCCTGCACATCAAACTCGATTACCACTGTACTGTCCAAAAGCAAGTCATTGATATACACAAAAACATGTTCTCCAGGTAAGAAGTCTCTTGATGGATCAAAAGTCACCGATGTTCCATCTTTCGAAAATACCCCCCCAACAGAGCCTGTTTGGCTAGCAATGATCAAGATATTGTCATCTGACAAATCATTTAGAGTGCTATTGTGAATAAAACCAGGATCTACAACCTTATCAAATTCAAAAACTATGTTGGATGACCCGGCTACACCCTTTGCAAATGTTGCCGGAGAAGATGAGATCAAATTGAATACTGGCCGTTCCTGATCATACAGCTTCTTTACTTCACTGGCATCCATGGGGCGATCATAAAGGCGCATATCATCCAGCTTACCATGCCAGGAAACAGATCCCGCGGTAGCTCCCAGTCGAAGGTTAAATTGATTTTGCCCTTTGGTATCTTCTGTAGGTGTTGAGACTGCCAACTCTCCATCCACATAGAGTTGTAAGTCTGTACCGTCGTAGGTAGCCACAGCGTGATGCCAACTCTCATCTGCCACATTTTTATCATCATCTATCACGGTATAGTTGGTACCATCATTATTGATCAAAACACGTGTATGATTTTGATCAACTACCACCATGCCAAGGTATCCTTCAATATCCAGCATGACCGCATAATCGATAGCAAGGTCCGGAGAGGTCTGGTACCAAACTGAGGTAGTGAAATATGCACTAGTATCAATGCCCAACACTTCTATCCTGTCATCATCTCCATCTAGTAGAACGGCTCCATTCGCATTGCCAAATCGGTCAGAGGAATAGGTCAGTCCACCTAATTCCGTGCCATCATATCCGTTTTCTGTGGAGTCCGTAGCATCTCCATCCAATTGGTAATAGGCTACTAGTCCATCTGACAAGGTAGGTTGCTCTAAATCATAGAGCAGAACCACTTCATCAGCGTTTAGCGCTCGATCATAAATCCGGATATCATCGATCAAGCCAGGAAACAAGGTGCTTTGGCCATCATTTTCACCGATTAATAACTTGGAAGAATTGGTGATGCTCTCTGTTAGTCCTTCGACACTGTCAGCCAACACACCGTTTACATACAGCTTTAATCCATTACCGTCCTTTACGCCTACCAGGTGATTCCAAACCGAGTGATTGATGTCGCCGGTAGCAAATGGTCTTGTACTTCCATCTCCTTTACTGATGGCAAAATACACCTGTGTATCAGAGCCGTATAAGGCATATCCTGCCAGATCATCATTCCCAGCTCCTTTCGCAACAATTCTTGAATTGCTGATGCCGCCCTCATCTCGATTGATCCATGCGCTTATGGTAAAGTTTTCAGTGGTAAAATCATTGACATTGCCCATGTCCAGGTAGGCATCTGTGCCATTAAAATCATAAGCACTATTGGATGCGCCAAATCGATCCGTAGCAAGGGCAATTCCACCTGTTTCGGCACCATGGTTGGCGTACTCCGTAGAGTCATTAGCGTCTCCATTAAACGGATAAAAAGCAACCAAACCCGACTCATCAAAGGATTGATTTTCGTACCAGACAATTTTATCATCCAGACCTGAACCGCCAATAATGTCCATGTCTCCATCTCCATCCAAATCAACAGCATGGACAGAAAATGCATAATCTGCATTCGTTCCAATCACTTCCCCAGCAAAGGTCTGATTACCACCATTCGTTAAAGTGATATATAGATCATGCGTTCTTGATGTGGTCACAATATCATAATCACCATCACCCTCCAGGTCGGTGATATCTATACTTCGGGGGTAGGATGTCGTATCAGTAATCAGGATTTCAGTGAAATTTTCATCACCATCATTTTCATACCAGGCAACTTTGGTATCCGTCCACGAGGCACTCACAAAATCCTGGTCGCCATCCTGATCCAGGTCAATAACTCTGGCCATCATAGCATAGTCCGCATTGGTGCTAATTATGTGCTCTGTAAAACTTTCATTCCCATCATTTTCATACCATGCGATTTTATCATCTCCAATCGAAGATATGTACAAGTCCATATCTCCGTCATCATCTATATCAGTTGCACGAAGTGTTTTAGGAACATCTACTGTATTAGAAACATAATGTGCGGTGAAGTTCTCATTCCCATTGTTCTGATACCATACAATATCATCCGAACCGGGATGATTTGCCAATACATCCAAATGACCATCTCCATTGACATCTGCTGAATGAACACGTGTTACAGTATTCGCACTATTATCTATGACATATTCTGTGAAGTTTTGATTCCCGTCATTTTCATACCATGCAATTTTATGATCATCCTCTGATGCACTCAACACATCAATATCTCCATCCAAATCCAAATCGACAGCATGCACACCCTTGGCACCATCTGCACTAGTGCTTATTGCATGTTCAGTATAGTTCTGCTTACCATCATTCTCATACCAGGCTATTTTATCATCATTGCGTGAGGCACTCAACACATCCATATCTCCATCCTTGTCCAAGTCAATTCCAAAGACCCAGGCAACACGGTCAGCACTAGTAGATATGACTTTCTCTGTACTAAAGTACCCACCACTATTCTCCCGGATCACCGTAAAAGCTAAAGACATTGATGAACCATAATCATTACTTACCGTGACATCCGCAGGTCCATGCCCAATATTCGGCACGGTCACATACGCCACATTGTGAAGCACCGAGTCGGGTGTCACATCCGTCCCATCGAACGAAACCACGGTATTCGGCTCATCGAAATGCTTGCCATAGAGCCTGATCTGATTGCCCGGAACTGCCGCATTCGGCTGAGCACTGTGAAGGATGGGGGTACCCCAGCTGTTTTCTTTATAGAGCGCAGCAATACCGTCCGCGCTCAATGCTTGGTTGTACACCCGCACCTCGTCAATTAATCCAGGAAACGGCGTGCTTTGTCCATCATTGTCTCCAACAAAAAAGCTGGCACTTGAAGACAATGATTCCGACATTCCAGTTCCCTGAAGAACAAACTCACCGTTGATGTAAAGGGAAATATTCCCTCCTGATCTCACGCCGACCAGCTGGGTCCATTCTGAATGATTGAAGGTGGTATTAATTGACTGGCGCGCCGTGCCATTTCCTACAATAAAGCTGACACTACTCTCTGAAGAAAACAATGCATAACCTGCGGTTGCGTCATTTCCTGCTCCTTTGGATAATATACGTGCGTTGGTGATACCCCCCTCATCTCTGTTTATCCATGCCACTATACTAAAGTCGCCTGTGGTCATGTCATTGACATTGCCCATGTCGATATAGTCATCCACGCCATCGAAGTAGTACGCGTTATCGACCATGCCGAATCGATCGGTAGAATCGACAGCATTGTAGACCGTACCATCATTGCCATTGCCTGTAGAGTCATTGGCATTACCATCCAGTGGATAATAGGCAACTAAGCCCTCGACTTGTGAAGCATAAACTGTCCATTCCTGAGTGGTGCTGCCAT
>JAGDZR010000009.1:0-4409 GCA_049115695.1 Cyclobacteriaceae bacterium
TGGCAGTAGGCACCCACGATGTGCGAGCGATTGCTACAGATACAGCAGGCAATGTGAGTGATACGACCTTTACAGGAGTGATTACGATCACAGAGCCAAATGCACAAATTACGATCACCTCTCTGTCAGTTACAGGAGGAGATATAGAGCAGGGACAAGCCGATGTGCTGGTCTACGGTTTTAGTGTAGATGTGTTGAATAACCAGGCGATCTGGGAAGGCGGGTACTTGACCTTTGCTGAAGGATTCAACATGGATGTGTTTGAAGACGATGGGATCAAACTACTTAGCAATACAACCGATGATTTTGCAACGGCCACACAGGTTGCGACAGGAGCAAAGGGACTGGCAGTACCTACCCCTGAATTCCCAGTGCCAGCCAATGGCTTTGGTTTTGATTTGGCAGATACGCTGGCAGACGGCAGCACGACTTATTACTATGTGACTATGTCTGTTAAGGGTACAGCTACAGCAGGATTGACCTTTGGGGTTGTGACCCCAACAGGAGATCACTTTGGTTTTGCGGATCCAAAAGAGAAGATCGATGGTGGGTTGTTGGCAGGAGCGACCTTTACGATAGTTGCCAGTGACCTACAGGCCCCAGTTGCCAGTATGCAAACGATCTATACCAATGATCGAACACCAGTGTTGACCGGTACCATTGATGATATTGGGGGCACAGCTACCATTGAATTAGCAGGAGCAAGCTATTCGGCGACTGTCTTACCAAACGGGACCTGGTTGATCAATGACAATGTTGTAGCGGCTTTGACGGATGGTTATCACGACCTGACGATTACAGCTTCAGATAGTTTGTTGAATACAGCCAGTTATGTGATTACCGATGCAGTGTTTGTAGATGCAACGAGCCCTACGGTTGTGACGGCTAATGTTTATACCAATAACCAGGCACCAGGCTTGAGTGGAACGGTGAATGATGCAGGCGCGACAATCAGTATCAATGTAGCAGGTAAGGTATATGAGCCATTGTTGATTGGAAGTTCATGGGCGATCGCCAGATTGGATAGTCTCAATGATGGTTACTATGATATGACGATCACCAGTGTGGACAGTTTGGGCAACCAAAATGTACAGGTGATTGCCAATGCGATTTTTGTAGATGCAACCGCTCCAACGATTCATGTGCGAAAGACCTTATCGATCGAACCGAGTCCTATCATCACAGGATCTGTGAGTGAGACCCCAGTGAGTATTTCGGTGAGTGTGAATGGTAATACCTATGGAGGTAATAGTATAAAGCTGACAGGTAATAAATGGGAGATTTCGCAAGGGACGATCCCTGAATTGGCTGATGGTACTTATGAGATAACGGCGGTAGTCACCGATAGTCTGGGCAATGCTAGCCAGGATACGAGCAGTAATGAGCTGATTGTGGAGACTGATGAGTTATTGGTATCGGTTGATAACCTGATCACCAATGACAGGACACCAACGCTCACGGGACTGATATCAAGTGAGGCTGCTACGGTGACGGTGACACTAGCCGGAGAGAGCTATACGGCGGTCAACAATGGAGATGGTTCCTGGACGCTGGCGGGCGAGGAGCTAACGGCCAATCTTTCACAGGGCGTTTATGATGTTGAAGCGACAGCCTCCGATCCGATAGGGCTTACGGGAGCAGACAATACTACGGACGAGTTGCGGATTGACCTACGACCACCTACGGTGAGGATTGATGATATTGAGACACTTGACAACCAACCCAAGATCACCGGTATTGTCGATGGACCGAAGACGAGCTTATCGTTTGAGCTCGGTGGCAAGAGTTACAAGCCTGAGCGATCGAGTGATACGACCTGGTTTGTGGCCAAGGGGATGGTTAATTATCTGGAGCCGGGCCGACATGATGCCAGGATTTTGGCCACAGACATTGCGGGCAATGTGGGAGTAGACAGTAGTGTGATCAGGATCTTACCAAGAGCAGTTGTGGCTTTACCAGCGACGAATAAGACGGTGAACAGTTTCACGGCAAACTGGACCACAGAGCAGGGCGTCTCAACTTATCTATTGACGGTATCAAGAGAGCGGAATGCACGGAAGAAGTTACTACTTAAGGATGCACCGGTAACGGAGAGCAGCTATACGGTAACCGACCTGTTCTACGGAGAGGCATTCTACTACAGGGTACGAGCGGTTTACAGTTCGGGAGATACCTCGAATTATTCGAACATTATCTCGACCAGGACGCTGACCGATCCAAATACGGCGATAGATTCATTGGCTTTGGTGAGCATTTTCAACAGTACGAATGGCGTTTACTGGGAGGATCGAGGCAACTGGCTACAAGGCAAGCTATTTGAGTGGAAGGGTGTGACGATGACAGGCACCCGAGTGACCAAGGTCGACCTGTCCAACAATGGCCTTGAAGGTACTATCCCGACTATTAACGATGGATTGGAAAGATTAACAGAGCTTAATGTGGCTGAAAACGAGCTGGATGGAATAGGCGACTTGTCAAGCCTGACTTCACTGAATTTTGCTGACATAGTTAACAATCGACTCATATTTTCAGAGATTAGTAAACTGACCCAAAATGGGTTATTGGTGAATTACAGCCCTCAAAAGGAAGTGTTGGATGCGATACGTACGTTGCAGCAAGTAGGAAATGGATATGTGATTAACCGATCAGTCGGTGGTGGAACAAGCTATAGTTGGTATAAAAACGGCGAGGCAATATCACAATCAGGCGCATCATTTGAAGTAGCTATTCAAAGCTTCTCGGATGAAGGTGTTTATCATGCAGAAGTGACCAGTAGCAGTGTGAGTGGATTGACCTTGACGACTACACCGGTTTATCTGAGAGTGTCATCACTACAGCGGGATAGCTCAGCATTGATAGCCATTTATGAGGCATTGGTGACAGATGAAGCATTGGTGGACAATTGGAAAGACAAGTCGATCAACGACTGGGAAGAAATTGTCATTGAGAATCAAAGGGTAGTGTCATTTGACCTATCAAATGTCCAGTTGGCAGGCAAAGTACCTCAGGATATCCTGGATATTGGAGGATTGCGAGATGTTGATTTCTCAGGTAATAGTATTACTGCAATTCCGGACTTATCAGAGCTGACCAATATTACAAGGTTTGATATTTCAAGAAACAACCTGGACTTTGCTTCCATTGAGCCCAATGTCAATGTAAGTGGCATTGATTATAGTGATCAGGCAGAGATTGGTGTTGAAAAGAAGGATACTATCCCAAGAGGTGACAATTACTACCCAAATATTATCACACGAGGATCGTCACTTAAATATCAGTGGTTTTTCAATGGCTCCCCGATTACCAATGAAGGTAACAATGACTTCTATGCTGTACGAGACATTGATATTAACAAGATGGGAAGCTATTCAGTTGAAGTGAGCAGTACGCTGGTGCCGAATTTTAAGCTGACCAGTAAAACCCAAACAGTCACTGCCACGGCAGACATTGAGTACTTCCCAGGCTTTAAGTATGCAGATGGAGTACCAGGTATTTTGAATGAAGGCCAGTCATTGCTGTTCAAGATTACACCAACAGGACCTTATGATACGGTTGGAATTGTCCCTGTCAGAAATGACGCTGTACTGTTTGAAGATGTAGTGTTGGGTGATTACCTGCTATTGGTAGAGAATCCTGATACGACCTTCTCGATGAAAAAGGAATATGCTTATTCGTCAGATAGTATTTCGATCGATACGGTGAGGTTCATTCCGACTTACTATGAGAGTTCATTGGAGTGGGACAGTGCGAATGTGCTGGAGTTGAGAGATTTCATTTCTGACACGCTTGATCTGTTGAGAATACCACCACCACTTCCTTATATAGAAGATGGAGGTATCATTGGCCTATTGGTTGAGAGTGATTTTGGTGAAGATGAGGTGTCTGGACGAATAGAGTCAAGGAGACGTGTCAAGAAGGCGGGTTGTTCATTGCGAAGAAGGACCACAGGCGGTGGCGGTAGAACGGCTGAAGATGTATGGGAGCTGATCGCTTACAAGGAAACAGATGACAATGGAGAGGTGAACTTCGGTAACCTGCCTGTTGGCAGCTATCGACTGAACATCCAGTATCCGGGAGTACCGATGGATCCTACATCGTTTGTAGAGTTTGAGATCACGGATGAAGAAGAGGGCGATGGTTATGAGTTGGCGGCAACAGTGGCAACAGATGGCATTGTGGTTGAGGTAGTGGAAGAACTAGGTTTCTACAGACATTACTTCAAGGACCTGAATGTCTATCCTAACCCAACAGCAGATTACATCAATATCAACTATCGCCGCTTGAATGCAAGGTCGGTTGAGATGAACCTGATGGATTTAGGTGGTAATATCATTCGAACAGAGACGATCAGACGCGGACGTAGTGAGACGATCCAGTTTGACATCCGGGATCTGGAAGATGGCATCTAT
>JAGDZR010000010.1:0-230249 GCA_049115695.1 Cyclobacteriaceae bacterium
GCATGCATACTATTTTTTACAACACCCAGATCGGCTAAGTTTTTTTAGAAATCACCTAAATGTGGTATTTCTCCTGCTTCGATTTATTCGTATCTTTCACATTCATCCAGATCTAATTGAATTGAAAGCATTTACAATCAGTTTATTGATGCTCATCTCTCTTTGCGCCAATGCGCAAGAATGGGCCGATCAATATCAGCAAGCCGTAACCTTATATGATAACTTTCAATTGAGAGAAGCGAGAACAGCTGCTGAACGAGCCTTGAGCATTTTCAAAGAGGAAAACCCCGAACCCCATCAAAATCAGGCAGCTATTTTGAGGCAACTCTCCCTCATCTGTTATGAAATGGCAAGTGATGACGCAGCAATTGCTTACGCGAAGGAAGAATTGACGGTGCTCGATGCAATCAATCAAAATGGCACCAGGAATTATGCCATTTCACTTAGTAACCTCGCCTTGATCTATAGCGCAAATAGCCAATATGAAGAGTCATTGAAATTGCTCGAAGAAGGCTTGAGAATACTTGAATCGGATGTATCTGAAGATTTCGAAGAATTGGCCAATATGCAAGGCAATTATGCCGTCGCATTGTTCAATACGCAGCAGGACGAGCTGGCAGGAGAATATTTTGATAAATCACTTAGCACTTTGCAAGGACTAGAAGAAGTAGGGGCTGACTATCTCAATATTTTGTATAACTATGGGCTTTTCAAAGAATTGAATGGCGATTTGAAAACAGCTTTGGAGGCCTTTGATGAACTCGAAGAATACTATAGCTATGAACTCCCCAATTTTGAATATGCAGGAATTCTTATCAATTCTGGTGACATTTTGGACCAGCAAGGGAAGTATTCTGAAGCCGTATCAAAATATAAGATAGCAATTGACAACCTCGAACAATTATCTGAAACCGAAAGCACAGAATACACCATTGCCCAAAGCAATCTAGCTCGGGATTATCAGCGCCTTGGCAAGTTTGATCAAGCAGAGTCAATTCTATCAACAATTGTCTTAAATCGTGTAAAGAAAATTGGAAATGATCCAGAAGCCTTTAGTCTGGCAGCAATCAGCTACGCCATCCTGCTTAACACGCGAGGTGCCAACAATGACGCGAATAAGTATTTGGATCAAGCCCTCAAGTGTTACGAAGACTACTCTCTCCCGAAAAATGCCATCTACATCACAGGACTTGAAACCAAGAGTAAAATCGCCTTAGCAAGTGCAAGTGTGGATTTAGCATTGTCGTCGATCAATGAGGCAGTTGACTTGGCTGTCAAAATCAAACAGGATAATCAGCTATATGCATTAGAATCTCAAAAATCAAAAGTACTCTCAAGACTTGGTAGGTATAGTGAAGCACAAAAAAGTGCACAAAATGCCCTTGCGCTTAGTAATGCCCAATTTGGTGCTGACGCTATACAGACAGCATTTGTGCAATCCATGCTGGCGGGTCTGGAAACACAAATGGGTGACTACAAAAAGGCCGAAAACCTCTTTCGTCAATCATTGCCTGTTTTTGAGAAGGTGTTTGGAACTTCCCACCCCGAATATGCCACCATTATTGGCAATTACTCTTCCTTGCTTCAATTGTCAGGAAAATACCAAAGTGCTGAGACCTATCTCCTCAAAGCCATTGATGCCAAACTGCAATCATTTGGTGCTACTAACCTTGAATATTTGTCGGCATTTGAAAACCTCGGCCTGTTATACATTACTACAGCCAGATTCACTGAAGCCGATGCAGTTTTCCAGACTGTCTTAAGTGAAAAGCAAAAACAACTTCCATCCAGCGACCCATCACTAGCCTTCACATTTGCCAACTATGGTCTTCTAAAAAAGCAAGTGGCCGACTATCCGCTGGCAGAAGAATATTTGAGAAAAGCAGTTACTGGTTATGCAGGTTCTCTTGGAAAGAATCACATATCATATGCCTCCTCGGTCAACAACCTAGCCCTGCTCTACCTAAAAATGGGCAATTTGGGTGTGGCAAAACCTTTATTCATCGAAGCACTAAATGTTTACGAAGCAAAACTGGGCAAAGTATCACCTGATTATTCAACCGCCTCATTGAATCTGGCAACACTCTATCAAATGGAAGGAGACCTCAATCAAGCTAAAGTACTATTAGAAGAAGTAAGAGCTATTGATCAGCAATTGTTAGGTGAGTATCATCCGCTTTATGCAAAAACACTTCATAATCTGGCCTCCTTGTACAATGAAACTGAAGAGTTTGATAAGGCCAAATCGCTTTATCAGCAATCTTTACAAATTACCGAAAATTCATTGGGTAGTAATCACCCATCATATGCCAGCACATTGTACAACATTGCAGTACTTGAACAAGAACTCGAAGAATTTGAAAATGCACAAAGAGACTATCAGACTGTAGTGCAGATTAGATCAGATATCCTTGGAGAAAATCATCCGGACTATGCTTACGCACTTTATGGTCTTGCGGCAATCTCCCAAAGAATCGGAGATTATGAAACGGCCAGACAGCATTATCAAACGGTCATTGAAAAATATTTAAAAAATATTCAGGATTATTTTCCAGCTCTCTCAGAAAGCGAGAAGAGTGCGTTTTACGGCAAAATAAGACCCATTTTTGAAGCATTCATGGATTTTGCCATAGACTATGCACGTGCAGAACGAGGGACGGCATCATCAAGTGAACTTGTTTTACAGCAGGCCTATAATTTGCAACTAGCAACCAAAGCTTTGTTATTGAATGCAACCAACAAAGTAAGGAACAGAATTCTGAATAGTGGTGATAATGACCTGATTGATTTATTCAGTGATTGGACAGCTCAAAAGGAAAACCTGGTAAAACTCTATGCGCTTTCAAAAGAAGAATTATCAAGTGCTAATGTTGACCTTGCTCAGTTGGAAGAAAAAGCAAATGAAACAGAAAAGCAGCTTTCCTTAAAATCTTCCTCATTTGCTCAGGAATTTGACAAACAATTGCCACAATGGTATGAGGTTAGAGATGCACTCCCTGAAGGAACTGCAGCAATGGAAATCATCCGTATCAAGATGAATCTTAAAAATGACTCTATTCTGTACGCGGCTTTGATTATCGATGAGCAAAATCTAACAGCGCCGAAACTGGTGGTAGTGGCAAATGGAGATCATCTTGAGTCACAAGGATTTAAAATTTACAAAAATTCAATCATGTATAAAGTCGCCGACCCCAAGTCATACCCTGCTTTTTGGGAGGCCATCGATTTGACAATTTCCTCTTCTATCAATACACTCTATCTCTCAGCAGATGGCGTGTATAACAAAGTCAATATTGCAACACTAAACGATGGCAAAAAATATGTGGTTGAAAAATACAATATTCGATTGTTATCCAATACGAGAGAGTTACTTGACAAAGCTGTTGTCACCAATGCATCTAGCACAGCTCAGGTATTTGGTTATCCAAAATACAACCTTCAGAAAGTTTCTGGAGACGCTGGTGGAGTTGTAGACCAGGGGGGCATGCGGTATAGCTTTGGTGAAAATGTTTCTGAGCTACCAGGAACCCTTGAAGAACTCAATAATATTAAAAATATCCTCAGCGAAAAAAGCTGGACCTTTAGCACCTTTCAAGAAGCAAATGCCACTGAGTCTAATGTGAAAGCCATTGACAATCCTAAAATCTTCCATGTCGCTACTCATGGGTTTTTTCTGGAAGACAAAGGGATCAAAGACGAAGAAAATGAAGGCCTTAGTAGTCGCAGTATGAAATTTAACCCCTTGATGCGCTCTGGGTTATTGTTTGCAGGAGCTGAAAATACCATTCGAGATGAAAAAATACCTGGAGATGATGATGGTATCCTGACAGCCTATGAGGCCATGAACTTGAATCTGGATGATACGGATCTCGTCGTACTTTCTGCTTGTGAAACTGGGTTAGGTGAGGTGAAAAATGGAGAAGGAGTTTATGGATTGCAGCGCGCCTTTATGGTTGCCGGGGCTCAAAACCTTATTATGAGCCTTTGGAAAGTCAATGATGAAACAACTCAGTTACTGATGTCGACTTTCTATTCTGAGTGGTTCGATGGTAAATCGAGAACAGATGCTTTCAATGCAGCGATTCAGCGAGTCAAAAAAGATTTCAAACAACCTTACTACTGGGGTGCATTTGTCATGTTAGGTAAGTAATTTAGATGATCAACCAACAGTTTTCCTCCATGCGTTTCAAAACATTTGTCACTTTTCTTACCCTGCTGGTTGCGCAAAACATTCACGCGCAGGACTCTTTGCGTACATTGGCTGACACAATTCGATATTACAAATCAACTGCAGCACCAATTGATGCGCTTAATTCTGATAAGATTGATTACGCCCCTTCTATTTCTGCTGATGGCCGCACCATGATTATTGAGTCCAACAAGGAAGGCCGATACCTGCTTTATGAATCACGTTTTGCAAATAATAGCTGGTCTGAACCAACCCCACTGGAAGCGATCAACAACTTTGGTGACACAACTGACCTGATTGGAGGACCAAGCCTTAGCTTTGACGGAAATCTGCTTTTCTTCTTTGCTTCCTTTAGAAGTGGTCTGGGAAGTGAAGACATCTACTATTCCGAAAGGGTCGGCAATGAATGGTCCGAGCCCAGAAATATAGGCGCTCCCATCAACTCTGTTGGTTACGAAGGCTTCCCATCGATTAGCGCGGATGGGAATACACTGTTTTTTGTTCGCCAAAATCTGAGAGGACCTTCAGATGAAGAATTGCAGGAAATATGGGAAAACAAAGCATGCTATAGCATATACACAAGCGAAAAAGATCCGAAAACTGGTGAATGGTCAAATCCCGAAAAAGCGCCTTATCCCATCAATCTAGATTGCGAAAAAGCACCCAGAATAATGGCCGATAACAGAACATTGATCTTTGCTTCCAACAGAACGGGGGGGCTTGGGGACTATGATCTTTACCAGACTCAACTCAACGATATTGGAGATTGGGTCCCACCCACTGCCCTGGAATTTATCAATACTGACAAAGCAGATCAGTTTGCCAGTATCTCAGCCCAGGGAGACATTTTATATTTTGTATACGATATCAAGGATATCTATTCTGTTCAGATTCCACCACATCTTCAGCAGTTTAAGAATAACATCATTCAGGGATTCATCACTGATGGAATCTCAGGAAATGGTATTGGGGCCCAAATCACAGTTTCGGATGCCTTTACATCTCGTGAAATGATGAAAATTAGCAACAACCCAAATGACGGCAGATACACTGTTGTCCTTCCAGTTGGTTCCAATTATAATGTTGAGGTCAAAAAAGAGGGCTTCACCTCACAATCATTCTTTTATGACCTCTCAGAAGAGACCTCATATCAGGAAATTGAACAGGATATTACATTGTATTCAAGCGCAGAGCTCAATGTAAACATTTACGACATTGACATTTTCGAGCCCATCGTTGCGAAAATTACGGTAAAAGATCAAACCAACGGGAATACCATAATGGAGGAAGAAAGCGATCCTTCGGGGAAAGTCACATTAAACCTTCCGCTTGGCTCATCTTATGCATTCACGATAGAAAAAGAACATTTCATAAGCGAGGAATTCACCTTTGATGTATCTGGATTGGTTGTGTATCGGAATTTTGCAAAAGATGTAGAATTGATGCCGGTCAAACGAAATGTAGATATCAATATTACAGACTTAACCAATGACGGAAGGATTCGATCCAGGGTAAGAATAAGAAACCGCAACAGAGATGAAGTCCTGACAGTTGAAGGCAATGAATCTGTCGCATTACGAGTGGGTGATCGATATGAGATAGAGGCGACAAGTGATCAAGGGTATGCATTCAATAGTACAGTCATAGATGTCAATCCCGAAGGGGAGGAAATAACTGTCGTAAGCAGTGATGGTTCACCGGACTCTTCAGGTCCTGGTTTGCTGGGTAGAGGAATCAAACTTCAGCTTCAACCCTTGCTAGTTGGGTCAGATCTAACTTTGAAGGACATCTTATTTGCCTCCAATTCAGATGTACTGGATGAAATTTCATATGTTGAACTAGCCCGGGTGGTAGATCTGATGCTGGAAAATCCAACCCTTAAGGTTGAAATTGCTGCGCATACAGATGATGTGGGTTCAGCAGCCTATAATCAGGCACTTTCGGAGCGTAGAGCACAAAGTGTTGTCAAACTGATGATTGAAAATGATGTTGCTCAGGATCGATTTGTTGCCAAGGGTCTTGGAGAGGCGCAACCAGTCGTACCCAATGACACGGAAGAAAACAAGGCTAAAAACAGGCGAGTAGTACTTAAAATATTATCCATTTAAACACCACAGTCATGAAAAGAACTTTGACCATCATCATCGGGATCACATTGGCTGTAAACAGTCTCGCCCAAAAGAAAATCAAATACGAGGATAAGTTGCCTGTGATCCTTGCAACCCCTTCTTCGGGTCAGATTGCCCTATTCAATATTGAAAAAGGACTGGACCCAGAAAATGCGAGCATCAGTATGCAAATGGCCATGGTGCATTACAAAAGATTCCAGGAAAGTGATGTCCTTTTGGATCATGTCTACAAACTGGGCAATGCCAGGCAGGCATTACTTTACTTCTCCGTTGCTGAACGGACAATTACCGACAAGGACGTGAAAAAAAATGACGAGTACTATTACAATTTTGGATCCTATGATTCTCGTGGAAAGCTCGTGGTAACTATTGACACATTGACAAGTACCATCACATCTGCCAAACCCATCCTGGAAAATTTTATTGCAAACTCTCCTGCCATTTATGAAAATTTCACACAGAGTTTCAGCCACTACGATAAAGCACACAAACAATACCTGGAAATTGTCGGAACCTATACTACCCTAAATGACCTCTTGCTACTTTTCGACGAGGAGCTCAACGATAAATTTGAAATGCTCAAGCAGGAGTATCAGCAAGCCATAACATATTGGGAAGCTTACAAGGCCGCAACGTCATCTTACCCGATCAATTATGATCAGCAGTTAACGCCGAAAACGCTTTCCATTTATCGATTGGATGGATTGGAATCAGAAATTAATTTCCTAAAAGAAAATGTCGAAATCTGGAATTATGCAGACTGGGTTGATGATACACGCGCCTACATTGATGAAAACATCAAATCAATGCGAAAGGAGCTGATCAGTGAGGATAATAGACTAAGCAATGTCTTGAGCAAACTAGAAGAGGATTTCCAAACTGATGAATTCGTCCCCTTGGAGGTCACAAAAGAAGTGTTGTTTACCTTGAGAAAGTTTGATCTCTCCTCCGTTATTGAACCCATATTTGGTTACAAAGAATTGAAACATGAGTTACTAAACCAGAAGCTGGTCAGTCAACAAATAGACTCGGCTGTTGATATGGAAGTAGAACGAAAGTTATATCTGTATGGTGAAATGCTCAATAAAATATCGAAGGCAGACACTCTTCTACAATCTATTTCAAATAAAAACACCACTTCAACACATGAAAAATATCCAACCTTTCTGAGTCAACAATACAATGGTCAAACCGGAATCTTAGCGTTAGTGACAGCCGAGAAAGCATCAAATAAGAATGATCTTGGCAACTACATTTTTGCCATGAATGATCTGCTATTAGATAAATTGAAGGTAGACAGCACGGTTCTTCAGGCAACATATCGCAGAATCAAAATTCCGGCAATTATCACACAAAGTCCGGATACGGTAACAACAGCTCACGTAGCAACCCATAAAGTCATGAATTTCGATGGATCTTTCTTTCTGGGAGGAGTGGTGCGTAACACGAATGAAGACAAGGTTCAAGCATTTGTTTGTGGAGTAGCGTCATCGGGTAGGGTCTCATGGTATAAGGAGTATCTCATGCCAATTGATAGTTCAGCAGGTGCTGAAGCCGATACACGATTAGGCAGTCTGGTAGGAGTGCCTGGTGGTTGTGCTTTTGTGTTAAACAGCACACATTCACAAACAGGTCAGTCTCTCAATCACCTGATGGTGTTGGACGAGTCGGGTGAGGAATCACAAAGTGTACGACTTACTACGACAGAGTATCCTAGAAATATGAGTTATAGTGATCGTTCTGGATTACTAATAGTCAATTACAAAGGAGAGAGTTACTCAAATGAGTTGTTCGATAAGTCATTTTCAAAAATCGTCGGCTATGATTTGGCAGGGGAATTGCAATGGCAGGAAAGATTGTCATTTAGCGGCAATATTTTTGGGACCACCACACTCTCTGATGGTTACCTGATTATTGGAAACTTTAATGAAGTTGAGGATTTAAATTTCAAACCAATCAGTGTTGGAAATGAAAAGCTGAGTGTTTTTGCAGCCAAGCTATCCGCAGAAGGCAGACTGGTTAATCTCAGAACCTATCAGGATGCCTTACCTGCTTCATACTATGGGAATGCTGTTTATCGTGTGAGTGATGCCTGTATCAATGTATTGGGGAGTGCTTCAGACAATTTTGACCCTATTAATGTTGACAAGAATGAAACAGGAGTGCACCTGATCATTGATAGCAATCTGAATCTGATAACTTCAAAATAGGCTAATGTCTATTTCTTTTTAACCATGTTTTTCAGGTTCTGAACTTCTCTGACGTTGAGGTGACGCCATTTGCCACGCTGTAGATCTTTTTTCGTCAGGTTTGCAAACATGACTCTATCAAGTTTTTGCACCCGATAGCCCAATTTTTCAAAGATCCTGCGCACGACTCTATTTCGACCTATGTGTATTTCCAGCCCAATGCTTTTAGGATTGTCACCAACCTGTGCCAGTTCATTTACTTTGGCAATGCCATCGTCCAGTTCCACCCCTTCAAGAATCCGATCAAAATCAGCCTGTGTAAGTGCTTTGTCAAGCTCTACATGATAAATTTTTCGAATCTTATGAGATGGATGTGTCAGCTTTTTAGCGAGTTCACCATCGTTGGTAAACATTAGCAAACCGGTCGTTGGTCTATCTAATCTTCCAACTGGATAGATCCGTTCAGGACATGCCTTGTCCACCAGACTCATGACCGTCTTGCGATTATGAGTATCCGACATGGTTGTGATAAAATCCTTCGGCTTATTCAGCAATACATATTGTAGCTTCTCCGCCTGCAAAACTTTGCCTTGATAAACAACCTTATCAGATTTCTTTACTCGCGTTCCGAGTTCAGTAACTACTTTACCATTTACCTTGACTTTGCCTTCTGAAATGAGAGTATCTGCTTCTCTTCTTGAAGTGATACCCGCATTGGATATGAATCGATTAAGACGTACATCCTTAGGAGGTTCAGCTGGTACATCCTTTTTCTTGTTAAATGGTTTGTATTGTTTACCCATTATTCTTGTTGGTCTCCAATTGCATTGTCATCATCTATCACGAAATCTTTAGGAGTTGGAAGCTCTTTGAGATCATTAATTCCAAAGTAATCCATGAATTGAGGACTTGTACCGTACAAGATAGGTCTACCAATTGACTCTGACTTCCCTCTTACCTCGATAAGTTCCTTATCAAGCAATTTTTGGACCGCATAGTCACAGTTCACACCACGTATCTGTTCGATCTCCGTTTTTGTCACGGGTTGTTTATAAGCAATAATGGCCAACGTTTCCAGCGCTGAATTGGACAATCGCTTTTTAGATTGTTGCTTTAACAAGATACCAATACTGGCCTGATAAGCGGGTTTAGTCAAAAATTGAAATCCGCCACCACTTTTTACCACACCAAATGAATACTGATCTTCATCGAATTTTTGACGAACAGATTCAATCCCCAACTCAATGTCTTTCTTCGGAACATCCGCGTCGAACATTTCCTTGAGGCATGACTGAATCTCTTTCTCGGAAATTGGCTTGGGCGAACAGAAAATTAACGCCTCAATGTGATTGACTAGGTAATCCATCAACCAGTTTTCCCCAACTTAGCATCAATGGAATGCATCGTATGTGGTACTGCTCTGAGCCTTTCTTTTTTGATCAGCTTACCTGTATCAACACAAACGCCATAAGTACCATTCTTGATTCTTATCAGGGCGTTTTCAAGGTTATTAATAAATTTTTGTTGTCTTGCTGCCAATTGAGATAATTGCTCCTTTTCCGCAGTGTCAGCGCCATCTTCAAGTGTTTTTACCACTCCAAATGTATCGTCCGTTCCTGAATCCGAACTCTTATTGAGAGACTCTCTTAAAGTATGCAACTCACCCTTTGCAACAGTAAGTTTGGCATTGATCAACTCTTCAAATTCTACTAATTCATCCGCTGAGTATTTGGTTTTTTCAGCCATATTCTTGTCAGTTTATTAGTGAGGCAATTTTAGAATTCCGCTAATCTAATTGATTGTAAACAAATAGCGACAAACAAATTGTTGGAATTCTTTAATTGATATAACGACATCACTATATAATTGGTTTGCAAATACTCGATGTGTTTAGTGCAAATTAATCTTTAAATCCTACAACTACTGAATTGCGGATGACTTCTTTAAATCCATTGGGGCCGTACAATTCAAAAATGATCATGTAAGCTCCGGTATTTACAGCGGCTCCCGAGCTATCAGTACCATCCCAGATTACAAAACCTTCGGTTGAGAGCAGCTGATTTTGTTCCAATCGTCTGATTATACGGCCCGAAGCATCATATACATTGACGTTTGCATAAAGGTCTGGTTGGGCGAACTGAAAATTGATGGTTGTGAATGATGAGAAAGCGGGATTACTTGAACCCGGGACAAAAACGTGTGGATCAATAGTAACTGCATCCTCCATCGTAGAACCTCTTTCCTGACTATTTTTAAAACCCGGAGTTGCATAACCCGCCAGCCCCGATGCTGAACGCCAATTATCTTTCAGTAAGGAAGGAGAACCAGCTGACAATCTTTCAAGGGATACTCCATCCAATTCCTGAAGCAAAGTAGAGTGATACCCTTCCAAATAATACATAGAATCGATTTGTAAGCCGTCGACCCCAACTATGCTAACAGCGCCTTCCTCATCTGGCAAACTGGGCAGAGTCATTTCCAAAATATTCGAATGATCAGATGACGGATAATTGAATCTTAATTGCTCCTTGTCAGCTGTTAACACGATATAAGTGGTTGGTGCCAGCATCACATCCTCTTCAATTTCCTTCGAGGAACCCAGATGATTCCTGATGATGACTCCATCAAGTGACAAATATTTATCGGTATTATTATATAGTTCAATGAAATCATCTCCTCCTGAATATGGATTGAATAGCACCTCATTAATTACCAATCCTGCTTGGGCGATATCAGGTATCACAAATTCCTGTGCAACTTCAAAAGAATCTCCACGGCAATCTTCGCCTGTTAATCTCAACATATGGTTTGCATTTGTCTCTAACTGATGATCTGGCACACTAATTCCATGTAACCATTTTGAGTAAGTCCAGTCAACCAAAATATTATTGATGGTAATTTCCAATTCGGTTTGGTCAATGGATGTGGACAGTGTAATGGCCAGATTTTCATCAGACCTTTCAAAATCAAGGATTTCTACTGCTTTCTGTTCTACTGTGCCAGAAATGTTGTTCTGGGCACCAGGAGTTCCACCAATTTCCGATGGTCTCCAGTTCTCAATACCAAAGCAAGTATTGTCCAACTCAATTTTTTCAATGGAGTATCCACCATCCCGATAAGTATCTTCTAGCCATTCTTTGTTGTATAGCACTCCATCTAGTTCAATAGAATCAACCGAAAGTGTAATCTGTCCCTGACTATTGACCAGGTTAAGCCATGGAGATATACCTAAGGATTTTTGAAACTGAAAAGACTGACTCGCTGGTGCCAGTATTAGATAGGATTTTGGCTGAATCACCCCAGACAATGCCACTGAATCATTCTCATCGGCTAACACGACTTCACCGATCGACAAAAGCTGATTCGTTGTATTATAAATCTCAACATACTCAACTTCAGGTAATCCCCTGGAAGGTGTCGGATCACTCATGATCTCAGAAATGACCAAATCACCTGGTGCCGGAGTGGTCCCAAAGCCAAGTACAATAGAATCCGACTTCATAACATTGCCCCAGCAATCTGATCCGTCATGAACCGATAAGTGACGGAAATACCCATCATAGAAGGACGGCATTGCGATAAGCTGTTCAACTGATATGTCTCCCATTAATGTCAGTGAATCTAATCGATACTCAGGCGCAAGCTCAAATTCCTCAGAAAACACCAATCTCAAAACAGTGTCACTCATTAATTCATAATCACTTAAAAACGGAGCTATCGAATCTAACTTCATGGAATAGAGAGAATTTTGCGCCCCTGGGGTCCCTCCCAATTCAGCAATACTATAGCCCCATTTTTCTTTTTCGGGGCATGTGTTCTCAATAAACGATCTTTCAAAACTGACTCCATCTTCAGCCCTTAACTCAAATTTTACTGCGTCGATCAAAACTCCGGAATCATTTGTGATCGATATACTATCTCCAGAATTATCAAGGGGTGGCAAATTTAGAATCGCTTGATTTTCAACTCCAAGGTCTATTTCGGTCAACACTACGTATTCACCACCTCCTAGCCAATAATCAGGCAGGTTTACAGATTCACTCTTGTCGCCAAAAGTCAAAGTGTTGAGATTGATCCCAAAATCTGACACATTGATCAGTTCGACATATTCCACCTCATGAAGCCCCACAGCCGGACTCGGATCAGCCATGATCTCGGATATCAATATCTCGCCTGGCTTGGATTTCATGCTTATGCCGAACACTAAAGTATCGGCTAACATTCGGTTCCCCGGACAATCCCTAACTCCTTCCAAAACCAACGTATACATCACTCCACTATCCAACCCATCAAGACTCACAGATAATGTGAATGGATCTATGAAGCTGAAATCAGTAATAAGTTCTGGAGATTTGATTGATACAGTAGACATGCTATCAATCATTTCATTAAAATGATAATTAATCATTGAACCTGTTATCAAAGAACTTTCGAGAATTCTAGGTGGAGTTGAATCAGGACTCAAATCATAGACACTATTCTTTCGTCCCGGTGTTCCTCCTAATGAGTCTATACTTTCTTTCCAGTTTTGATCTGGTCTGCACTTCTCTAACAGATTGATTAGCTCAAGGCTATGGCCACCCTCTTCTGTTGAATACCAATCACGATGATATGAAACATAATCAATCAAATGACCATCAAGATTAAGAATGGAAATACTATCTCCCCCATTATCCAAAATAGGAAGATTTACGCAGATGCTATTTTCGATATCAAGATCTCCCTCTGCCAAAACCACATATTCACCTGAATCCAACCAGTGGTCAGAAAGTTCTACGGCTGTGGAACGATCACTGATAGATAGTCCAGCCAGATTTAGAGAATCATTTCCTATGTATACAATTTCTACGAATTCGATTTCAGGCAATCCTGCACTGGGGGTTGGATCAGCCATAATTTCTGTAATCCTCACCTCGCCAGGTTGTGCAAGAAGTGGAGGCTTATAAACAAAACTGAGGGTATCGGTACTTTGAATGTTTCCTTTTAGATCTGAAAGACCTGTTACCTTTAATTGATACGACAAATTAGGAACAAGTCTTTCGAACTTGATCATCAAATTTTCATTTTGAACTGTAAAATCTGTGGGATTGACTTGATCATTCAGCTCAAATTGATCTAAGCTTTCAATGCTCTCCTCATCAATAGCCTCATCGAATTCCAGCATTAATGTGCTCTTAAAATCGCTTCTTATTGAGATTAATCTTGGACCTTGGGTATCCTTAATAACAGGTATTTGCTGATCGGGGATTCGCCTACCATATCGATCAATGACCCCCTTTATTTCAAAGGAGTAATATGTGTTCGCGATGATAGGGTCATCAAACAATAACACTAACTCTCTGTTGTTTTCGGACAGACTGATCAATTTAGGTGTTTGATGCAGCTGAAATGACAGAGTGTCTGGTAAGCTCAATTCAGTCTCAAAGACAACCCGTATCGCCAATGAATCGACAATCTCCACTCGATCTATGTAATCCGTGAAGGTAAAAACATCCAGTGGCCCGACTGAAAGACTGTGACCATCAACGGATCGCACACTCACCGTCTCAAATTGATAAGAACTATCGGGCAGTAATGTTTGATCGGTCGTCAACTGAATTCGGTACTCATCAAGTTGCTGAACAGACTTCAAGAGAAAGCTCAGCTTGTAATTGTCTAAAATACCAACTGACGCGTCCATGGGTCTTGAATAGGATACTTCAATTACTCTGTCATTGATTATTTCCAGGTTTGCGATCACTGGGTTTTGTGAATTAAAATGATAGCTCACTGGTTCCAATAAGCCATTTCCCTTCAAATCCTCCCAGTTCATTATGTTTAATTCTGTTGACACTTGATTTGCTATCTCTTCTTCAAAATGGAGCATGAAAGAGGTCGAATCAGGGCCTATCATCTCAACCATGACAGCTTTACTATCTTCAATTTCAAACCAACTTTTATCAGGTGTCTGTAACGGTTCATTCGCCAAAATACGAATACGATTATTATCTGCCAGCATAACATATTCAACTTGTGGTGGTCTTTGGTCAAAAACAAGCGAAATACGCTTCGTCCCTTTCATTGTGTTTCCCCATAGATCTTCAACATCAGAGACCAGAAGTGTCATTTCTCTTTCCTGTACAAATAATGAATCATAGATCAAAACAATTGAGTCTGGTTCCAAAAACTGTATAGTTTCCGGATTCCCCCATTCCCCTAATTCAAAGTTGTTTACTCGTTGAGATCGCATATTGACAGGTTCTGAAAACTTAATCGTCAACGTCGAATCGGATAGCACCTCTGCAAACAATATGGAAGGAGGTCTTGTATCCCAGATAAATGCTTTTGCCGGAGTATGAATGACGCTCCCTTTCTCTGACTTCAGATTAAATGAATAAAGCAGGTACTCTTCATTGTCATCGAATGATTTCGAAAAAGACAACCTTATGACCGATGCATCTGCTTTGTCTCTCAGTATGGAAACCGGATTACCAATTCCCTGGTCAACATAGAAATTCGACAAATCAAGATTTGTCGGTGCAACTTCATAATCTACCGCAATGATTCGTTCAGAGATGACCAACACACTGTCCACTTCATCTGCATAGGTGAATGATATGGAATCCCTTGATGAGATGTTTCCTATAGTGTCAGCCATATTCTCGAAATACAACCAATAATCTCGGCCTTCAAGAAAGGAGCTTTCAAAAGTGAGATGAACTTTGTTCAATGCGGAATCCTGCAAAATCGCCCTTGTAGGACTGAAAGAGTCAATTGAAAAATTGGATTCTCTTTCTGCTGAGGATGGATAAAGAGGCTCATGAAACTGTATGGATAGCACTTTTGGACTGATATATTCCAATCCGAAGAATTGTGGTGACCTTTCATCAAAGTAGAGGGAGTCAATTTGACGTTGACTGTTTCCTGTGCAATCCTCTACTCGTTCAAATTCGATAGAGACAAATTGTTCTTGATCCAAAGCTGAATTCAGAGTAAGGGAAATCGTTCGATGCTCAAATGAATAATGCTTGATTCCAATTCCATCGACATCAATGAGGCTGGCATCTATCCGCTTAATACTTTCGTCAAACTCTAGCACCAAAGAATCTGCCCTCACGATTTCCCATTCCACTAAGCCAGGTGCTAGTGTATCTGCAGTATCATCAAACACAGAATTTTCTGCTCCAGGCGTCCCACCCATTTGGCTAACCGAACGTTGAAAATTCTCAACCCCCCCACACTGGTGAAACGGGTTGATTTGTTCGAAACTTACTCCGTCTACTGGGCTCTCTGTAAAAACCACTAAATCAATGGTATCTCCCGCTTGATCCAAAAGCAACACTTGATCAGGTGATGATGCATTAAGGTTTGGTAAATCATCCAATACTACAATGTCTCCATATGTAGCGAATTGAACTGAGTCTTGCCTCTCACAAATTATCAATAAGCTATCAGGTCTTAGCGTCACATTGGGAAATGCACTTGAGGTGCCGATGTTGTCTTTAATGATCCAGTTAGTGAGATCAAAAAATTGATCCGTGGTGTTAAGAATCTCGATGAACTCGGCCGTAGGAATATCGGTTATGATATCAGGATCCGTTATGAACTCATTGATTGTCACATTTCTAAACTGGGCTTTAGCAGTTAGAATGTACTCAAGTGCCAGTAGTGTATCTGCCAGGACATTCCCAGACAAGTCCTCGAGATTGCTTATCTCCAATTCATAAACGCCTCCATTTGTAAAGCCATCATGCGATAGGATTACGCTAGTGCTATCATTCGAGAGATCAGCCCCTAAAATTGAAAACCCCTCTCCAAATGAATAATTGCTCGAGATCTCCGCTTCAGCTCTGTTCAACCTTTCAGAGAATGAGATGATTAAGGAGTCACTCGACACAAAATCGAAATGAGTGATAGATGGCGGGATTAAATCCGGATAATCCGTTCCCGAAACGTCGATATCATCAAAGTAGTGAGAGTTAACAGCTGCATCAGCTGATGACTGTATCACCCTAATACCAAAATAATTACTGTTTACAATATCACTATCGATGACGGTACCAATCTGCAAGTAGGTACCAATAGCACCTTTATCAGCTTCCAGCACCCATAAATCCTCCGGTGACCTTGTTACCCGAATGTTGAAAGTATTGTTACTGGATTTGTCAACAAGGTCATCACCAGCCGGCTCCTCGATAATGGGAATTGTCGATCCGTTGATTTTTTTATACAATACAATTTCATCATCCGTCCCACCTATCCTTACAAAATACCCGAAGTTCACTTGTGTTAAATCCTCACGATCTGCAATCAGATAGATATCAACGTAGTTGGCACCTGACGTGGGGAAATCAAGATTGAAGTACAATTCCCAGGAAGCGTTGTAAGCTGCCTCAGATGGAGTTGATAAATAGTACTCGCCAATACCTCCTGCGTCTGGATCATTATTGGATCTTAGCTGGTCATCATCTATTACAAATTGATTTGTATTTCCATTCCAAATTGGGTCTGATGTGAAATCCCCATCAGAAAAATCCTCTAAGAATTGCCCTTGTGAGTAATAGCAAATGAGGATAGCTGCAACGACGAGTGTCTTTTTTAGTAACACCTATATTTCAATAGTAAGTAAGAGTATTAGTAGCTTTGCGCCTCAAAATATAATAAAAAGTTAAGATCTCACATACCCCATTGAGGTCTAAAGTGGAATTTTAAATATTATAAAGATGAAATTAGCAGTAGTGGGGGCAACAGGCCTGGTTGGTCAGGAAGTTCTCCAAATCCTTCAAGAAAGGGATTTTCCCTTTTCAGATCTTTTACCAGTTGCATCAGCTCGATCAGTGGGCAAAGAGATAAAATGCAAGGGTAAATCATACAAGGTTGTTGGACTTGAAGATGCCGTAGCTGCTAAACCGGATGTGGCAATATTTTCAGCAGGTGGGGGTACCTCGCTGGAATGGGCTCCAAAATTTGCAGCAGTTGGGACCATTGTTGTCGACAATTCATCTGCCTGGCGAATGGATCCAACCAAGCTGTTGGTTGTTCCTGAAATCAACGGCAGTTCTATTAGGGCCGAGCATAAAATTATCGCCAACCCAAACTGTTCAACCATACAAATGGTATTGGCCCTTGCGCCGCTTCACGATAAATATGGAATCAATCGAGTCGTTGTAAGTACTTATCAATCCGTCACGGGCACTGGTAAAGCAGCCGTGGACCAAATGAATGATGAGCGTGAAGGTAAGGAAGACGTTAGAATGGTATATCCTTATCGCATTGACCAAAATGTACTTCCTCATATTGATGTATTCCAACCAAATGGATACACCAAAGAAGAGATGAAAATGGTCAACGAAACCGTGAAAATCTTGGGTGATGAAAATGTGAAGGTAACTGCAACTTGTGTCAGAATACCGACTGTGGGCGGTCACTCCGAGTCTGTTAACGTTGAATTCGATAATGAATTCGATCTCGAAGAAGTAAAAAGCATATTGGCAGGCACTCCGGGTATCATATTGGAGGATGACCCTGAAAACAATATATATCCAATGCCTATCAACTCACATCGCAAGGACGAAGTGTTTGTAGGAAGGATTAGAAGGGATGAGACACGAGAAAAAACACTCAACATGTGGATTGTGGCAGACAATCTAAGAAAAGGAGCTGCTACTAACGCTGTACAAATAGCAGAGTATATTGAAGCAAATGTGCTAGTTAGTTAATCAATTTTCCTCAATGCAGGGGTATTAGGTGGATGTTCAAAACTTTCAAGAACGAATCAAATTTCTGTCCTCTGACGAAATTCAAAATTTCATTATTGAAAATGAGAACATTGATCCTCAAAAACTGATATTAAATCCTTCATCCCTCGTTAAGGAACACGTTATCCATGTGGCTGATCAAATCATTAGTCGCAAAAAAGCAAAAACCAAGCACCCTTTGTGGTATACCACAAAGGGTGTTGTTTACCCTCCTCCCCTTTCATTGGAGCAAAGCTCTGCTGATGAAGTGGCGCAATACAAAAAGCATTTTGTCAAGAACAATCAAATCATCGACCTAACTGGAGGAATGGGTGTTGATCTGATCAACATGTCAAATTCAGAAAGTTTAGCAACTTATCTTGAGAAAGACCCCTGGATAGCTTCAGTTTTTGAACACAACGCCATAAAACTTGGGCGGCACATTGAGATTCTTAATATGCCATGTGAATCATACCTTGATCAAATCTCCCAAGGAAGTTTTGTTTTCATTGATCCGGCAAGGCGAAATGACAGCAAAAACAAAGTTTTTAAATTTCAGGATTGTAGCCCCAATGTCATTGAGCTGATACCATCATTGCTCGAAAGAGGTTGCACCCTCTTGATTAAGGCTTCTCCAATGATCGATGTTACTTTGGGGATCAAGGAGATTGCACATGTTTCTGAGGTTCATGTCGTTAGCTCAAAAGGAGATTGTAAAGAAGTATTGTTCCTATTAACTCCTGTTCCAAAAAACGATCCCCAAATTCATTGTATTGATCTTAGCGCAAATTCTGAATTCATTTTTACCATGCACCAGGAGCACTCAACCCATGTTCCACTTTGTGAACCTAAAAAATACCTGCTCGATCCAAACCCTTCCATCTTAAAAGCTGGCGCTTTTAAAACGATTGCCGATCGATTCAAACTCTGTAAACTAGACGTAAATACACATTTGTATACTGCAGATGAAATCATACAAAACTTTCCGGGAAGGCAATTTGAAGTCATTCATGCCAATGTTTCAAAAAGAGAGATCAAAAACCTCATCACAGATGGACAGGTAAATGTGATCAGCAAAAACTACCCCGGTGGTGCAGCTGGGCTGAAAAAGAAATTCAGCTTGAAAGATGGGGGTCAGCATTTTTTGATAGGTTTGAAGTCTGTATCGGCAAACAAGTTGATGTTTTGTTCAAAAGTTTAATCCATCGGACTCTTCTCTTCACAATCATCCTCTTCATCATTGGATGTGATGACGAAACATTTGAATCTGATCCCAAATTTATTCTTAAAGATTGAATCTAAAACCTTCCAAACCTCACAGAAAGAGATATTGAATAATCATTAAGATTCCCATTATTAAGATTTTTAAGTTCTAATCCCTCCAAATAGCGATAAGATACCCCAGCGCCTATCCTAAAGCTTTTAGTAATATTTACTTCTATCTGGGCAGTAGGTTCTACGACCAGATAAGAGGACGACTCAATGATGAAATCTGAATCTGAATCATACCCCTCAAAGAAATTGTTGTCTGTGACATATAAAGCTCCTGCCCCAAATAATACAGGCACTGTTATATGCACTACTTCTCGGGCAAACACTATCCCTCCTAACATAATTCCTGCATATCCTCCCTCAATATTCAGCATCTTCCGACTATTGTCGGGCATGACCCCCTCAAACTCCGAATCTGTAGCTATTCCGTAACCGCCTAACCCTAAAAATAAATTCTTGTTGATCATTACCCCTCCATAAGCACCAGTAATGATGGCTCTTTCCTGATAGATTTGACCAGCTTTTACATCTGCTCCAGCAAATGGATGTAATTCATTTTCCTTGTTCAATATGGACTTGATTTCTTCAGGGTCATGTGTATCCATATACTGCTGAGACCAGCTACTGAAACAAGCAATAACAAGAGAGAAAGTCAATAGTCTCTTCATCTAGAATATGTATTTAAATGATAGTGACCAATCCCAAAACCTGGCATCCAGATGTCTTAAACCCACAAAGTTAAAATACGGTTTAATGTCGCCTCCTAATGTCGCCGGTATCTTGAGCCATCTAAATTCGATTCCCAGTACTCCATCCATTCCCATTGTGAAATATCCCTTCTCCTCGTACTCAAAATCCGGTGGATCAACTGCAATCAATACCTTATTGAAATTGTTTCTCTCTTCAAATCCAACATGGCCACCTGCGCCATAAATGGCATAGAAATTTTCATTAAAGGAAAATTCCATGGGCTCATGAAATAGATATGTCATCGTCAATTGAATGCCATTTTGCCTGCCACTCGCCATGAACTCCACTGCCTCATCTTCCACCAAAAATTTCTTAAATGTAAGACCGGAGGTGCTTCCAAGACGCACTCCGGCCGATTGTTGGTATTGTTGACCCATGCCCTGCCACCCAGTTACTAGCAGGGAAATAACAAGCAAGTATTTATTCATTTACTATTAACGGTGAGTAAATATATCAGTCTCCTTTATTGAGATGATTAAGTTACCACTTTCGGCATTTACATTAAGCTCACTCGCTTCTGTATTCGTATTGCCAACATGTCCTGATAGAGAAATTCGTTCTTCATCCAACTCCTCTTTCTTCATACCCAACATGCTGTTTGGTAAGATCATTTTATCCATTTCACCAGAGATCCGAGTACTGATGTAGGAAGCCTGGTCAAGTATAAGGTTAATGTCACATGACTTTCCATTTATCTCCAGTCTGTTGAAGAACTTCTCAACCCGCGTCAAGAATATTTCACCGTAATTGAAATCCAGTCTCGCTTCGGTTAAAAGCATTTCAACTTTCAAATCTGTAAATACACCTTCACCAATCATGTCATTGACTTCCTCAAAGTCATACTTATCGTTTCTGCTGTTGAATTGAACCTGATCGACCTTTCCAACTCTAATTTCCGAGGAACTACTCTCAAACATCAGGGTTTCAGCATTGCCTATTTTACTATCAGCTCCTCTCAAAGTAATGTCTCCATCCCTCACAAAATCAAAAGAACTCTTTCCAAAACTATGTCTTAATATCAATTCACCTTCAACTCTATCTCCTCTAATATTTCCATGTGAAGAAGTTAGATTAACCACCCCTTCCATTGTTGGCAGATAAATGTCTCCAAACTTATTCTCTATACTGATGGATTGATCAACAGGAATCCAAATCTCATAGTCAACTGCAATGCGATCTGTTCCTACGACACTCTTGCTGACCTCTTCAACTTGACTGATAATCTCTCCAAAGAAACCTTTCCGAGAAGCAGGTTGCACAAACTTAGTTTCGGCATATACATGACTGCCAACCTTGCGCATCTCTATTTCTACCCGTTCCATCTCACGAGCGGCCATATCCTGATTCTTACCCTCTGCTGTAGCCCGGACCACTATTTTTACCGAGTCCGCAAACCAAGTATTGATTACTATCTCTCCATACTTGTTAGTGACATTTACTTTGTCGGTCCTGTTGATATAAAACGATTCATCAAAAGTCTTCTCAATCTTTACCTCTTGACCAAAAGCCAGCAAAGACAGGAAAAGCAGACTAAATGTTGCTATTTGTTTCATGGCTATCTTCTTCTAAATCCTCTAAAATTCTTTCTAATATTTCCAGTTTAAGGCGATAGTTTTCGATCATGGCCATTACCACCTCCTCGTTACGCACTCCGTCTTTAAGATCCTCATTTAACTCGCTGAATACCTCATCAAGGGCATCTATGTCAGATAAAATTTCCGGGTCTTTAACCTGTGACTTAACCAAAGTCATTTTCGCATCAATTATCTCATTGTAATAAAACTGCACCTCAACAATCTCTGAAGGCACAGTCGATTCTGTTGAGTTGGGTCCATTAAATAACATTGGACTGATCATCAGCAACATGGCCAACCCTGCGGCAACCATGTACCAAATTGGTTTGGACTCTTTTGGGGCTGTTTTTGGAAGTCGCTCCCTTAATTCATTCCAGCCCTGATCCAGATCGTAGGGATACAATTCAAATTGCTCTCGCTCCTGATCTACATATTTTTTTAAGTCGTCAGACATATTGTTGCATGCTATCGTTCAACTGGTTTCGTATTCTTGCTTTTGCCTTTGAATACTGCGCTTTTGAAGCAGATTCAGTAATAGACAAAATATTCCCGATCTCTTTATGATCGTATCCTTCAAACAAATAAAGGTTCAATACGGTGCGACATCCTTCAGGAAGCAAATCCACAGCTTCCATTACTTGTCGAGCTTTATACTTCGTATAATCCATATCGTCATCTTCTTCCTCGATGGTGTCCCAACCTTCCTTCAATTCGGTGGTCATTAGCCTCCTCTTTCGCAAAGCATTGATGCAATTGTTTGTGACAATTCTTTTAATCCACAAGCTGAAGGTGTTTACTTCACGCAACGTGGGTAGCTTTCGAAATGCGTCAATGAAAGACTCCTGCAAAATATCCTTCGCTTCCTCTTCGTCACCCATCATACGTCTGCATATGTTGTACATAGCAGTAGCATACAATCGATACAACTCCGACTGGGCGGCCTCATCTCCTTGCTGGCTTTGCTCGATGAGGTGCTTGTGGATATTTTGAGCTTCCCCTTTCACTTTCTTGTCTTTAATGACAGCATCCATATTAAAAGGTTTCTCGCTTTTGGTAAATTCCGGAAAAAACCCATTCATTATAATATTCAGCTTCATCAATTACATCAAATCCAGCAGTATGCACCAATGCCTTGATATCTGGAAGTTTGTTTGATTCCAGTCTAGTAGTCCATTTAAAAAATTTTAGCATCGCGTTAAGGAACAATTGCTGTAATCCGGAACTGGGCATTGTAAAATCTGTCACCACAAGTTTCCCTCCTGGTAACAATAAGCCCTCTATCTTATTCATCACTGCCTTAAGCTTCTCAGGTCCAAATACATCTAAAAAAAATGGGCATAGTACAACATCATACAAATCATCGTCTAGTTCAAGAAAATCCTGTTGTATAAAATTGACATGTGAAAGAGAATTGGCCTTAGCCCTTTCGATCATTTCCGTTGACATTTCAACATAATCTATTTGTTCACAATGATCTAAATACGGCAGTATTCTTCCTGTACCACCCCCTACTACCAGCAATCGATCATATCGCCTTATACCATCAAAAAAATGGATAGAGGCTTCCAGTAATGCATTCCCGAACACTAGTTTTACAAGGCTGTCATAATAGGGTGCAATCCTGTCAAAGTCATTTGGATGTCTCATATGAACAAAAGCGGGAATAGGAAAATGCCATCTCCAAAAATTCGAAAGCGATCATTTTGGCCAAAAAATCTATTAAATGAGATGATCATCGATAGCGTAAACAGGCAAAAAAAATAGTAAAACTGAAGCCTGACAAAATGGTGATTCCATAACATCCAAACTGCTATTCCTATTGAAATGGATATCAGGCCAATCAATACAGATCGAACGCCTGCCTTTCCTATAAGTAAAGTAAATGATCCAAATCCATCCTCGGCATCTCGTTCATGGTCATAATACGACATTACGAGCAGGTTGATAAAGGCAACTAATCCCAATTGAACAATTAATACATGCTCTAATAATCCCCACTTGGCCTTTAATGCAACCATGGGATATAGAAAAATACCATATGCGTACACAGCAGCCACATACAATTCCTTGAGACCCATAATTGAAAACCGTCTTGATATCAATAGATAGACAATTGAAATCATGGCAACTGTTACACCTTGCTTTAATATTTCCACAGAAAGATACATTGCTGACCCCATACCAACCAAGGTCATTATTGCCATGGATATGGCAATAACTTTGAAATGTTTTTTATGAAATATGTGTCTTTCAGCGCTTGGATTGGCCACTCTGGCCGCATCTTGAAGATGATCTGCAGTGTATACTATCCAAATAGCGATTGATAAACATAGGTAGATGACCGCTGGTATTTGGATGTGAAAAACAGTCCCCAGGAAAAAAAGCAAAACGGCTCCCCCTAGCACTATGTCTAAAGAAAGCCATCTCAAAATGTGAATATATCTAACCATTCTCAGGAGACCCTGAAAATAGTGTAATTATCCTTGTGCCAACGCTTCTGCTCCACCAACGATTTCCAATATTTCTTTTGTAATCGCAGCTTGTCTCGTTCTATTGTAGGTCAAATGAAGCTCCTTCAACAATTCATCCGCATTATCAGTTGCCTGATCCATAGCAGTCATACGTGCACCATGTTCTGAAGCATTTGATTCAAGTAATGCTTTGTAAAACTGGATTTTCAACGATTTTGGAACAATCTCACCGAAAATAAACTCCTGATTTGGCTCATAGATATAATCAGTATCACTCTGTTGAACATCTTCATCAACCTCAACCGGAGCGATTGGAAGTAGCTGCTCAGCCCTCATGATCTGAGTGGCTACATTCTTGAACTCATTATAAACTATTTCGACACGATCATAATCTCCATTGATAAATCCATTCATCGCCACTTCTGCTGCATCTCGTGCATCGTCGAAGTTCAAATTATTGAATAACTCAAAGTAGTCATCAACAAGCTGAAAGTTCCTTTTGGAAAAATAATCATAAGATCTTTTACCAATTGGCATGATATGAAGTCCTCCATTGGACTGAACTGCACTATATTTCTCTTCGATCAGCGCTCTGGTTGCTTTGAATACATTGCTATTGAATGCTCCGCACAACCCTCTATCTGAAGTTACGACGACTAAAAGCACGTTATTTACTTCTCTTTCATCTGAGAAAGGATTTTCAACCTTTTCCGGATCGATAGATGCAGAGATATTCTGCATTACTTCACCTAGTTTCTGTGCGTATGGTCTTAGTTGAATAATTCTATCCTGTGCCTTTCTCAACTTAGCAGCTGCCACCATTTTCATGGCTTTGGTAATCTGCTGTGTTGATGTTACAGACTGAATTCTTCCTTTGACTTCCTTTAAATTCGCCATTTACTATGATTTATGAAGTATATCTGGCTGCCAAATCTTTGGCCACTTCAGCTAGTTTATCAGTTACTTCGTCAGTGAGTTTACCTGACTTCAATTGATCTAAAACTCCCTGATTTCCAGCTCTCAGCAATTCAAGGAACTCACTTTCAAATGCTTTTACCTTCGTTTCCGGAACCTTATCAAGGAATCCTTTTGTCGAAACATAGATAATCGCTACTTGCTCCTCTACCGGGCTTGGAGAATACTGAGGCTGCTTTAAGATTTCTTGATTTCTACGTCCTCTATCAATGGTTCGTTGTGTTGCGGCATCAAGATCTGATCCGAACTTAGCAAATGCCTCTAGTTCACGGAACTGTGCCTGATCAAGCTTCAACGTACCTGCCACTTTCTTCATGGACTTAATTTGTGCAGAACCTCCAACACGCGATACAGAAATACCTACGTTGATCGCAGGACGAATTCCAGAGTTGAACAAGTTCGTTTCAAGGAAAATCTGTCCATCCGTAATCGAAATCACGTTTGTTGGAATGTATGCTGACACATCACCCGCTTGTGTTTCAATAATTGGGAGAGCTGTCAATGATCCACCACCTTTTACTTTGTCTTTCAAAGTATCCGGAAGGTCATTCATCTGTGAAGCAATCTCATCATTGTTAATCACCTTGGCAGCTCTTTCGAGTAGTCTTGAGTGAAGATAGAATACATCCCCAGGATACGCTTCACGCCCTGGAGGTCTTCTCAAAAGCAAAGAAACCTCTCTATAGGCTACCGCCTGCTTTGACAAATCATCATAAACAACCAATGCCGGACGTCCCGTATCTCTAAAATACTCACCAATTGCTGCTCCGGTAAAGGGTGCAAAGAATTGCATAGGTGCTGGATCTGAAGCTGAAGCATTCACGATTACCGTGTAATCCATCGCGCCAGCTTTTTCTAATGTAGCAAGAATACCTGCCACAGTCGATGCTTTCTGACCTATTGCAACGTAAATACAGAAAACAGGCTCTCCTCTCTCGTAAAATTCCTTTTGATTGATAATGGTATCAATCGCAACTGCAGTTTTCCCTGTCTGACGATCACCAATGATCAACTCTCTTTGACCTCTTCCGATTGGAATCATTGAGTCAATCGCCTTAATACCAGTTTGAAGTGGTTCACTAACCGGCTCTCGGTAAATTACACCAGGAGCTTTTCGTTCGATTGGCATCTCATAGACATCACCGCTGATAGGTCCCTTTCCGTCAATTGGCTCTCCAAGTGTATTTACAACTCGACCAACTACGCCATCTCCAACTTTAATGGATCCAATACGACCAGTACTTTTAACTGTATCTCCTTCTTTTACATCACTGGAATCACCCAATAATACAGCACCAACATTGTCCTCTTCAAGGTTCAATACCAATGCATTCAATCCATTCTCAAATTCGAGTAGTTCACCGGCCTGAGCCTTAGACAAACCGTAAATCCTGGCAACACCATCACCCACTTGGAGTACGGTACCTACCTCTTCGAGTTCTGCCTCTGATTTAAAGTTCGAGAGTTGCTCTCTTAAAATCGCTGAAACCTCATCAGGTCTGACATCTGCCATAGTCGTAATACTTTATATGCCTTACGGCTGTTATTATTTTTCTTTTTGAAACTTCAATTTTAACTCGCCAAGAGCGCCACTGACACTCTCATCAATCTGCCTGTCACCAAGCACAAGTTTATATCCACCAATGATTTCAGGATTGACTTGCTCCTCTAAAAGAGGCTTTCTTCCAGTTACATCTGTAACCAATTTTTCAAATGCCTTCTTAGTGGTCTTATCAAGCGAAAAAGTGGTCGTCACTTTGGCTACCTGATATCCCATTTTATCATTGTACATTCTAATGAACTCGTCTGCCACTTCTGGCAACACGTTCTCACGATTCTTTCTTGTGATAATTTCAAATGCATGCATCGTCAACCCCTGCATCTTACCATCAAACACTTTCTTAAGGATTTCGGCCTTTTTCAAATGTGCGATAATCGGGCTCTTTAACATGTTTGTGAATTCCTTGCTCTCCTTACAGATACCCGCAAAGTTATCCATGTCGCTCTTCACCTTGTCCAGAATCTTCTGTTCAACAGCAAGTTCTAGAATTGGCTTGGCATATCGTGCTGCTATTCTTTGTGCAGACATAATTAATTAACCTTTACTTCGTCAAGAAACTTGCCGACAAGGTCTTTTTGAGCCTTATCACTACCCAGTTTTTCACGAATTACTTTTTCAGCGATCTCAAGAGACAATGAAGCAACCAATCCCTTTACTTCAGCAAGAGCCGCCTTTTTCTCAGCATCAATTGAAGCACGAGCATCAGCAATCATTTTCTCAGCAATCGCAGAGGTCTCTGTTTTTGCATCTTCCTTGATTTTATTGGCGATGGTTGTAGCATCCTTCATCAACTCATCTCTCTCGGCCTTAGCCTGCTGAAGCAAATACTCATTGTCAAGTTTAATGTTTTCCATTTCCTCCTTGGCAATCTCTGCTGCTCTTAAGGAGTCCTCGATTTGTTGTTCTCGAGACCTCAATGCTTCAGCAATTGGCTTCCAGACAAATACTAATAGGATAGTGAAAACAGCTAGAAAAACAACTGTTTGCCAAAAAAACAATCCAATATCAGGGAGAAGAAGATCCATATTTTTTTCTTTAATAGTTCAATAGTAAAAGGACTGCAAATACCTATTGTAAATGCAGTCCTTTAAAAAATTATTAGGCTTTTCCTGAGATCAAGAAACAAACAACCACACCAAAAAGCGCAATAACTTCAATAAGTGCAGCGATTACAAGCATTGCGGTTTGTACTCTACCGGCAGCTTCTGGCTGTCTTGCCATTGCTTCCATTGCAGATCCACCAATTTTACCAATTCCTAATCCAGCGCCTATTGCAACTAAACCAGAACCGATACCAGCTCCCATGATCGCTAAACTCATGTCCATCAAAATAGATAGTAACATACTTATATTGTTAAATAATTGAACATTCAAATTTTAGTGATGCTCCTGCACCGCCATACCTATGTACAGTGATGAGAACATCGTAAACACATACGCCTGAATCAAAGCCACCAGAAGCTCAATAAAATTGATAAAGGTTACTACCAAAGCAGAACCAATACCAACCGCCCATGAATGGAATATGAAGGTCAGACTTAATAAACTTAAAATCACAATGTGACCAGCAGTAATTGCAACAAAAAGACGAACCATCAATGAAATCGGCTTTGTGAAAATACCAATGATCTCTACCGGTACAATAATAGGCTTTAATAATAAAGGAACTCCCGGAGTATTAAAGATATGGCCCCAATAATGTTTGTTGCCACTGAAATTTGTAAGAAACATTGTACCCAAAGCCAACATTGCTGTAACGGCTATGTTTCCAGTTAAATTTGCCGCTCCCGGCAAAAGGCCAATTAAGTTTCCAAAGAGAATAAAAAAGAACAAAGTGAGCATCCATGGCGTATATCGCTCATATTTTGGCCCAATGTTCGGCTTAACCACTTCATCCCGTACAAACAAAATAATTGGTTCGAAAAAGGACTGAATTCCCTTAGGAGCTTTACCTGAATTTTTCTTATAGCCTCGAGCAACTGCCAAAAATACCAGTAGCATAAGCCCTGCATTGATGAAAAGAAATAGAACGTTCTTAGTAATAGAAAAATCAAGCACATGTGCTCCATCCAATGTGATGTGCTCATGATCCATTGCGTACCCATTAAAGGTTACAGGATTATGCTGATCATCGTAAAGGTTTGAAGAAGAAAAAATCTCCAGTCCTCTTTGCTCAGTGTAAAGGATTACCGGAAGATGAACTTCAACCCCATGCATGATTTCCCAAACATGAGAATCCTTAATGTGATGATCAATCATCTCACCAGGATTAAAAGGCTCGTCTCCGTTACCTGAAGCCGCTTTTACGTCGTATCCTAGCACAAGAACAACGAGAGCGAGTAAAAGATTGATTTTCAGAAATTTAGGAAGCATGGAGAGCTCTGTTTTATTGTTCATTTTCTTTTCGTTCCTCAATTCGGCCGCAAGTTAGATAATACGACACTCAATTCAAACACCATATGGGTCAAATACAAAGCCATAAATTGGATCACCAAACTTCTTGGATCTTCTAACCCCGCAATGAAAAAAATCAGTAGAAATAATGCAGCACTCACAAACCTCAACACTACCGATCCAAGAACGAATATTGGAAATTGTTTCTTGTCTTTCTCTCCCATATAAAGCAACCATGAAATAAGAATGGATTGAAAGAGAAAGAAAACAACAAACCAAATAAAGTATTGGTGAAACTGCCATGGAAGATGGTTGTCAAAAATCCACAGCAATGTAAAAACTGCAGATACACCGACAGATGCTATCAAGTACTTTTTCATGAAAGACGTTTAAGTAGATAGAAAACTGTGCCCACTACAGACAATAGAACGGCCAAAATAATAAACCATGGTGTATTCAATTGTAACCAGAGATCTATTCGATGACCCCCATAAACAACCAAAAGATTATATATGGCCAATTCCATGGCCAGTCCGCTATATTTCAAGAAGCTCCGGTCCTGAGAATTGTTATGACTGGGCTTTGAGGAGGGTGGGTTCTTCTTTTGCACCAATTTTTATTTCCTTGGTATTTGATCCCATTTTGCAACCTCCATTGAACGATGCTCCACTTTCTACAATTAATTTATTCGTATGGATATCTCCATCGACTCTTGCAGATGGTTTCAATACAAGTATTTCAGAAACCTCTATTGATCCAGTGACATGTCCAGCCACCTCTGCATTCTGCGCTAAAACATTACCATCAATGACCGCAGTTTCTCCAAAAACAACTTTCGATTTTGACTTGATATCACCAATTACCTTCCCTTCTACAAGGATATTGCCATATGTCTCCAGATTTCCTGTGAGGATTGCTCCTTTACCCAAAATATTGCGGGTATTGCTCAATTCTGCTTCCTTGTTGTCCTTCTTATTCAACATTCCAGTTCAATTTATATTCTAAAATACTATGTAATCCTGAGGGTTTACAGGATTACCCCTATGCCATAACTCAAAATGTAAATGCGGCCCGGAAGTGAGTTCACCAGTATTCCCAATGACCGCTATTATCTCACCCGTCGAAACAAAGCTACCAACGTTTTTCAAAATTTCCGAATTGTGCTTATACACCGAAATCAAGTTACCCTTATGCTGAACAGCAACCACATACCCAGCATCCAACGTCCAGGACGAGAAGATAACAACTCCATCTGCAACGCATTTGATCGGTTCATTCTCTTTTGAAACTACATCTACACCGAAATGCTCCGCCCGCTGATCAAATCCATCGGAGACTATTCCCGAAACTGGATTAATTAAATATAAGTCCCGTATTTCTTCATTGCTGTAATCAAATGAAGAAATCAGACCAAGATCTGCGCGCTCATAATCGGCTCTAAATTGTGAGTCTACAGGGTCCAGAGCAGATGTGATTTGGAAATCCTCATTTGCAACCCTGGATTCCTGAATCTCCGCTTCATTGATAGATGTTACATCCTCACCACTGAGAATAAGTTTGATATTCTGAATGAATTCATCCTTGGCATTCATTTCATGCTCTAAAGAATCAATTGCCATACTGAGAGAGATGATCTGCCTATTTGCTACCATTTGTGCATGCCGTGGGTCCAACCATGCCTCGAGCACTGAAGTAACTAGATAGATAGCAATTCCCAGAGAAATCAAAAAGCCAAACGTCATTACCAATATGACACGAGCATAGTTGAATGTCAATGTTTTTTTCTCGGCAAAGTTTTCCTCATTTCTGATTATGAGAAGGTACCGATTGGTTAACCAACCAAATAAAGTGCGTTTTTGACCCAATTTTCAATCCTGTTAGAAACGCAAATATATTCAATGCCAATATTTTACCTTTGCATTACACCGAATAGATCATTTTGTACGTTGCACAGGTGTTAAGTCAATTGAATCAGTTGAAATCATTTATTCCCATTCTGTTAACATTAGCCACATTGAGCTCAATGGCTCAAGGTGTGGGGGATGTACTCAGCACTAACTATCATAATGTCACCGCGCATTATAATGGCTATTTCATAGCCAGGGAGCGAGTGTTGGAAGTTGAAAATGGTATTCAAGATCGTTTTCAATGGAACTACAATGAAATTCTTCCGGTATTTGCACTTTACGATACGACAGTTTCTAAGTCCTTTGAAACACAACTTCAGGATGGCATTGAAAAGGCATCTATTGCAATTCAAAGGCATCCAGGATCGAGATGGGAAGATGACGCCTACATACAAGTTGGAAAAGCACGATTGTATGGATCAGAGTTTCCAGAGGCCATTGAAACATTCAAGTATGTCAATACACATGGCGACAATAAGAATGATCGTCATGTGGCATTGGTGTATCTGCTCCGAACTTTTGTCGAATCCAGGGAATTTAAAAATGCCCTTGCCGTTTCTGAATACGTTCAGAAAGAGAAGCTTTCTGAAAAGAATGAACAACTTTTTAGAACAACTTTGGCGTTCTATTATCAAGCTCGAGAAGATTATGAGTCAATGGCCAAGCACCTTTCAATTGCCGAAAAGCTTATGCCTAAAGGACGCGAAAAAGCCAGGATTGCATTTATTCTTGGGCAAATCTACCAACACCTAGGGCAAGATGACCTGGCTTACAACAACTATAAAACCGCTCTAAAAAACAGCAAAACGTATGAACTCACCTTCTTTACAAAGCTGAACATGGCTCAGGTTTCTCAGCTTAATACTGGAGGGGATGAAAAGAAAATTAAAAAATATTTTCGAAAACTCCTGAAGGACCCAAAGAATATAGATTACCATGACAAGATCTATTATGAAATGGGTGAGTTTGAGTTAAAAAGAGGCCAACTTGCTAAGGCGATTGAATTCTATAAAAATGCAACTGCTGCTGGAAAGGGTAATAACCGGCAAAAATCATACAGCTATTTGAGGCTTGGCATGATCTATTATGATAGTCTAAAAGATTTCTCCCTTGCAAAGACCTACTACGATAGTGCTTCCAGCATTCTACCAAAAGATTCAAAGGAATATCTCGCCATACAGAAACGACATGAAGTGCTGGATGACTTTGTCAATTATTACACTACGTTGATCACAAATGATAGCATTCTTGCTGTAACCAAGATGTCATCAAGCACCCTGGATAGTTTAGTTGAAATAAAACTTGATGAAAAAGAAGCTCAATTTTTAACCGCCAAAGAACTACGCAAAAAGGAAAAGAGAAGGAGTATGTTCACAGAATCTGCTGGGGAAACATTCTACACTGAAGAAAATCAAAGCATGATCAGTCAGGATCTTTCAGGACAATGGTACTTTTACAATATCACGCTTGCGAGCAATGGCCCAATTGAATTCAGGCAAAAATGGGGAGACCGGCCATTGCAAGATAATTGGAGAAGGACTCAAAACATTGCTGGAGGCAACAACAATATTAATGAAACAGATGAGCTCAGTGGCTTGGTTGAGAAAGATGATGAATTAGCAGAATCGTTCAATAGAGAAAATGAAAAACAACAAATATTAAATGGACTTCCTACTGAACAAGGGGAGCTTAATGCATTATTGCAAGGTATTGAAGAATCCTTATACCATCTTGGAAATATCTATAATTTCAGACTTGAAGAAAAGGACAATGCCATTTCCAGCTTTACAGCTTTAATTAATAGGTTCGACACCTCCCAGTATAGGCCAGAAGTGCTCTACCAACTCTTCTTGTTGCACAAGGAAACTGACACTGCTAAGAGCGTAATAGCTGCCAATGAAATACTAAATCGATTTGAGGAAACTATTTATGCCAAACTAATATTCAATCCAAATTATAGGGAAGAGAGCAAAGTGCTAAGTGAGAAACTTCGAAAAATATATCACAGAGCCTATTTCATGTATACCGATGGCAATTATCAAGCCTCTCTAAATTTAATTGACAGTGCCTTATCTGACAATCCTGAATCACAATATGTAGACTATCTGATCCTTTTGAGGGCAATGAACCACGGGGAGATTGATGGAGTTTATAAATACCAGTACGAGCTGGGTGACTTCATTGGTAAATTTGCAGAAAGCGATTTGAAAGATTATGCTCAACAGCTATTAACGACTACAGAGGAATACCAAATTGATAGATTCAATGCGTCGAGAGCAAAGTTCATTCGTAATTTTGACGACATACATTATTTCGTTTTGGTCTATCCAACAAGTCAAGAATTGATTAAAACGCTTCCTGATATAGTCAATGAGTTTGTTAACTCGTATGCTGAGACTTATGACGTAGGTAATTTAATTTTCGATGATGTCCAATCAATGATCCTTGTTAGTGAATTTGCAGATAAGTCAAAGGCAACATCCTTTGTTAAAAATTTTGATCAAAACGGTAAAATACCAGCGACCATCAAAACAGAAAAGCTCCACACCATTGTATTAACTAAAGAGAACTTCGACATTTTTTTCAAAACGAAAGATCTGGATAGCTATCTTACATTTTATGAGAAATATTACCGTTAATGGAAGAAACACAAACCATACCTAATAAGAAGGCAAAGATTCTAATTCTGGTTACTTGGTTGTTTTTTGCAATCTTATTCGCTGGTGTACCAGTCACTTTTTACATGGTCCAATCAGACGCAATGGGACTTTTTGGTGGTTTGCCTTCGCTGAGCGCCCTTGAAAAACCCGATCCTGATCTCTCTTCAGAACTGTTTAGTGCAGATGGAGTTTCGCTTGGGAAATATTTCAGAAGAAATCGTACACCAGTCTCTTATGAAGAACTTTCACCCGAATTGGTCAATACGCTATTAGTAACTGAAGATGTCAGGTTCAAAGATCATGCTGGAATTGATTTGAAAGGTCTGGCTCGTGCAGTAATCGGAAAGCTAACATTCCAATTTAAAGGCGGAGGCAGTACAATTACTATGCAGCTTGCCGAAAACCTCTACAAAACAGAAGCTGAAAACCAGGGTAAATTATATGCCAATCGATCGCTAGGACAAATAATAACTAAGCTCAAAGAGTGGATCATCGCCGTTCAATTGGAGAAGTCATATACTAAAGAAGAAATTCTTGCAATGTATCTCAACACAGTGGAGTATGGGTCAAACTCTTATGGTATAAAGGTGGCGGCAAAAACATTCTTTAATAAACTCCCCTCGCAGCTCAATTATCTCGAATCTGCAGTTCTGGTTGGAACTATCAACGCCCCAACACGTTACAGTCCTGTTTATAATCCGGATAATGCCACTGCTAAGCGAACTGAAATATTATACAATATTCATAAATACGGCTTAATTGATCGTGCGACATTTGATTCCCTCAAGATTGAACCGCTAGGCCTTAATTATCGGGTTAATAATCAAAATGAAGGTTTGGCAACTTATTTCAGATCAGTCATAAAAGATGACTTAATGAGGTGGACCAAAGAAAACGGTTACGATCTTTGGGATGACGGCCTTAAAATCTATACCACTATAGATAGCAGAATGCAAGAATATGCCGAACAGGCTATGTCTCAACATATGGACACCCTGCATCAAATTTTTATCAATCACTTGAATGGCGATGCTCCATGGATTGATGATAACAATAATGAAATGCAAAATTTCATAGAAGATAGAATGGAGAAAACTGCGCTATATAGATCGCTGGTAAGAAGGTATGGTGAAGATTCTGACTCTATTGAAGTCGCTCTGAATACTCCAAAACGTATGAAGGTTTTTAGTTGGGGAGGAGAAATTGACACAGTGCTAAGTTCCATTGACTCGATGAAATATTATAAGCACTTTCTCCAGGCTGGCTTTATGGCCATGGAGCCTGAAACAGGCCACATCAAAGCATGGGTTGGAGGCATCAATTACAAGTATTTCAAATATGATCATGTTAAAAGGGGTAAGCGGCAGCCTGGGTCAACTATTAAACCTATCGTTTATACAGCTGCTATTGATAATGGTTATTCCCCTTGTCAGACTGTTGTAGATGCTCCTGTTACCTTTCCTTTCCCAGGTCAGGATCCACCAACCTGGACTCCTGATAATGCCAATGGTAAATTCACTGGTAATACCATGACCCTAAGGCAAGCAATGGCCAGGTCGGTAAACAGTATTACCGCATGGGTAATGCAAAAAATTGAACCTACAATGGTTGTTGATTATGCTAAGAGACTCGGGATAAAAAGTCGTTTAGATCCAGTGCCAGCCTTATGTTTGGGAGCAGGTGGTGACGTGTCTATTTTTGAAATGGTGGGTGCTTATTCAACTTTCGTGAACAAAGGAATCTACACCGAACCGTTTTACATTACGCGAATTGAAGATGAAAACGGTAACATTATTCAACATTTTACACCAGAAACTCGCCAAGCCCTCAATGAACAAACTGCATATGTCATGCTTCATATGCTCAAAGGCACTACAGAAGAACCCGGAGGTACAGGTGGTCCTATTGATTGGGAATTGAAAGAAAATAATGAGATTGGTGGTAAAACTGGTACTACTCAAAATGCCTCAGATGGTTGGTTCATGGGCGTAACTAAAGATCTCGTTGCAGGTGCTTGGGTAGGAGGTGATGAGCGATCAATTAGATTTAAACACTGGGCGTTGGGTCAGGGGGCCCGAACTGCAATGCCTATTTGGGAAAATTTTATGTTAGAAGTGTATGACGACCCTACCTTACCCTATGAAAAAGGAAAGTTTGATCGACCCCTAAAACCGATCAATGTTGAATTAGATTGCTCGCAATATGGTGATGGTATTGTGCAGTCTGACACTACCTTCTACGATATTGTTGAAGAAGATGAAATCTTCTAATTACAATGGAAAACTTTCGATTTTCGAGAGATGATCTTTCCCGACTTCCTAATGATCCGGGGGTCTACAAATTCTTCAGTCAAGCTAAGGTGATTTATGTTGGGAAAGCAAAAAACCTTAAAAAAAGAGTATCCAGCTACTTTTCAGAAAGCAAACAGCATAACTATAAGACTAAAAAGCTTGTAAGAGAACTGGAATTCATAGAAGTAACCATTGTTAATTCTGAATTCGATGCACTACTACTTGAAAACAGTCTGATCAAAGAAAATCAGCCCAAATTCAACATCCTTTTAAAAGATGATAAGTCTTTTCCTTCCATTCTTGTTACAAATGAAAGGTTCCCGAAAATATACGCTACCAGAAGAATAGATAAATCACTCGGTAAGTATTACGGCCCCTACACCTCAGTAAGAGCAATGAATAGTGTGCTCGAATTAATCCGGCAATTATTCAAAGTAAGAACATGCAATTTGCTTCTTTCTGAGAAAAATATTGACACTGGGAAATTCAAAGTTTGTCTAGAGTTTCATTTGGGTAATTGCCTCGGGCCATGTGAAGGTCGCCAAAATGAAAATGATTACCTCACAGAGATCCAATCTGCCATAGAAATTCTAAAAGGTAATGTAGGTTTTGTTAAACGAAACTTTCAATCTCAGATGAATATTGCAGCAGAGGAATTAAATTTTGAAGCGGCACAGTTAGCAAAGAACAAATTAGATCTACTGGACAAGTTCCATTCAAATTCCCTCATAGTTAATCCCAAAATTGGATCCCTGGATGTTTTTTGTTTGACTAGTGACGATTCATCGGCTTATATCAATTTTATGAAAATTGAGCATGGTTCAATTACTGCTTCAGAAACACTAGAAGTGAAAACCCAACTTGAAGAAACTGATTTAGAAATTCTTACCTATGCCCTACCGATACTAAGAGAAAAATATAACAGCGACGCTCAAGATGTATTGACAAATCTTATATTGGACATTCTTGAAATGCCCTTTTCTGTTATCAAACCTGAAATTGGTGATAAACGCAAACTTGTTGAACTGTCCCTCAAAAACATCTATGCCTTCAGAAAAGAAAAGCTGCTTAAAAAAACTAACCAAAGAGACAAGGTAAACTACGCTACCATTACACTTAAAGAGGATTTAAAGCTAAGCGAGCTTCCATTACATATTGAGTGTTTTGATAATTCGAATATCCAAGGAACCAATCCAGTTGCTTCTATGGTGTGTTTCAAAAATGGAAAACCTTCAAAAAAAGAATACCGTCATTTCAATATTAAGACGGTAGTTGGTCCAGATGATTTTGGATCAATGAAGGAGATTGTTTTTCGAAGGTATAATCGGCTAAAAAATGAAAATATTCCTTTCCCACACCTCATAGTCATTGATGGTGGTAAAGGTCAGCTTAACGCAGCGGTCGAAGCGCTTAAAGATCTTTCCATATATGGGAGCATCCCAGTGATTGGTATTGCCAAGCGCTTAGAAGAGATTTACTTCCCTTTTGACCCGCTTCCTTTACACATCAGTAAAAAGTCTGAATCACTCAAACTTCTACAGCACTTACGCGATGAAGCGCACCGATTTGCCATTACATTTCATCGACAAAAAAGATCAAATAGCGCAAATAAGTCCGAACTCGACCTTATTCCTGGTATCGGTCCAAAAACCAAGTCAAGCCTATTAGGCCATTTCAAAAGTGTAAAAAGAATATTTAAGGCGGATAAGTCAGAGTTAGCGAAGGTTGTCGGGGACCAGAAGGCTCAACTTATTATTACACATATCACAAAAAAGGGATCCTGACTTAGGATCCCTTTTTTCATAATCTTTAAAACAGTCGGTTAATACTCCCAAAGCATACTTTCGTATTCCATAAGGTCATACTCATACTTCTGTTGAATAATTTTGTCATACATTGGATTCTGAGCTATTTCATCTGCATACTGCTGACGAATATCTAGATTCTCCGCATTTGATACATATATGATAGGTGCATTAAACAATCTTAATTCGAATGCATCACTAAAATTAATATTTGCAGCGTTGTTCTGATTATTATAAAACTCAGCTCTATCACTTAGGGGACCTCTAAACAAACTTACCAAATCATCATATTTGAAGAAAGCCACCTGTTGTTCAAATTGTTGCGGATTAAACTCCACTCCTGCGCTAACGGGTAATGCAATACCAATTGACCTTATATAATAATACATCCGAGTACGATTTCTATCAAAAATCAAATCCTCATTGATATATAAAACTGAAAACAAAGTCGCTGGAATTGCCTGATATTTAGGCCCTTCATCTTGTGGTTCATTTTCATTTCCAAAACCACTTGAAAAACCAAAACCTCCCTGATCTGGTAGTTCAATTCTTATTTTGTCATTGAACTCTTCATCCGTCAGTTGTACTATGCAGGAATCTGATTTGTAAGCTTTTAGTAGACCATTGTTAACCGCTTCAACAATTAATGCAGGTATCTCTCTATTTTTTGCATAAAAAGGTCTGTTTTGTTTCTCTTCAAGATTCATCCGACGCTTTATCGTCTTCTGAAACATAACATACGAGTCATACACCTCTGGTTTTATCAAAGAAACATGATCCTGAGCTGTACCATCAGCCATAAAGCCGATAACAGCAAACACAAATAATAACTTTTTCATTCCTCTCACCTGTTTAAGAAAAGACCATTAGTTCAGAGGTATTGCAATAAACTTGTTGAATCGTGGAAACTCTTCCACTTGTCCTCTGAAATTTTGTCTTTGTACTCTTTTTATTTCTACGACTATCTGGTCTCCCTTCCTTGCATTCGAAGCGATCTGTCCTAAATTTATTCTATCACTACCATTGATCGTTCCACGACCTATACCTCCGCTAACCCATGTGACACTAGCCTCAGCTACTCTAAACTTTGCATCGTCCGGCAAAAAGCTTTTGAAGCCTTCATCAGGAACAGCTTCCAAATACAGCCTTGGTGTCTTGGTCGACATACCGGCTTTAATATTTACTGGTCCACGATCTGTTCTTGGCAATACCTCAACAGCCGGAATTGGTCTAACACCATATTCTACACTACCAACTGGGTTCCCATTACTAGAAACGTTTAAAGTCACTTTTGTGGGATTAGTTGGCACAACAGTTACCTGACCAGTAGTCGCTCCCTTAATATGAGATCCTCCATTTACTGAAAATGTTGGATTATAGCTATTTCCTAATGCTGGAACCTGAACATCCAATTTATTACCACAGTTAAAGTACAGCGCATTCACTGACTGAGACTGCACCGAAATAACTGGCTTTCTTACGAAATATTCATTCACACTTGCATAAGTAGTGTCACCACCTCCCGGTAGCGGAACGGTAATGGCTGCTTCGAAAGTCTTTCTTGCTATCCCGTTTTTATCATAGTCTCCTGGTGTGGCAGTAAATTCAACCATTCCAACACCTCCATCAACCGGGATTGAATTCCCATTGTAAGTCATGGTTGGCGTAATACCCGAAGCAGAAGCTGCAATAAAGAGTTCAGCGGTGTATTTTGTGCCTGCAGCAACATACTTAGATTCTGGTTTAACCATAGCCACAATCTGATCAAAACTCAAATCACCGGCACCTACTCTTTTCATAAGAAAGTCCATTGCTCGAGTCTCGTAACTTAATACCCTGGATTGAAATTCACTCACAGTCGCAAGACATGCTGGAGTTGGAGACTCCTCAAATGCTAGCTGGGCAAACTTCTTCCCATTTTGATTTGGGTCTTTGTTATAAACAGGATCATCTGCGGCATCCACTGCTATAGGCTTCAAGTGTTCCGCTTCACTTTCAGAACCATCAAATCCTTCAAGTGTTGACTTGGTAAAAGCAGCATAATCATTCAACAGTGCTTTTAACTCCTCACCTTTTCCTTCTCCTCCTTCATCAACGGGCATCATGTAATGACCTACTTTACTATAGTCCGTCTTTCCAGCCAAATGCTTCGCATCGCCTTCATATTCAGGTTCATGATCAATATAACCCTCAGTTATCTCAATCATGCTCAACTTTACTTGCGTCAGTTCCTTGTAAACTCTTTCAGTTTCTTCTCTGAGCTCTCGTGCCGCATCCATTACCTTAACATCTGCATCGCGATTACCACTATCATCTACTTTTTTAACAATACTTTCAAGTATTTGTTGATTTCGAGCATGAGTCTCATCGTTCGCTCTTACTAAACTCTCGTTTAGAAAAACGAACTTATCTATGATGGTATTACTAACGTTTAGTGCAAGTAAGGCGGTAAGCACTAAATACATCATACCAACCATCTTCTGACGTCCGGTTTCTTTTCCTCCTGCCATATTATATTATTTAAGAGTTAAACAGAGTCAAATTAGCTTTTCATAGCTGTTAGCATACCACCGTAAACCTTATTAAGATTTCCGATGTTTGTAGTCAGCTTATTAAGCTCCTCCTGGAACGCTGCTGTCTCTTTACCTGCATCAGCCATACCTTCTAACGCAGTAGTTACATTTGAATAGAACTTATTCAAAGCCTTTGTATGACCCTGAGAATCCTTTAATTCCATTTCATACAAGGCATTCAATGCAGTCAAACTTTTAGTCACATTTTGTACCTGAGAATGATAATCCTTGGCATCTTTTGTGGCGTCAGCCATTGCATTCATAGCATCCATAGTCATCTCATATGACTTGTTCATACCTTGCAAAGATTTGCTGGCCGTTTTCATATTGTTGGCATATTCGTTAGTTGCCGTAGCAGCATCACTAATATTAGCCATTTTGTTAGCTGAGTCAGCCAGATTCTTCATTCCATCTCCCAACGACTTCACCAAATCAGGACCAATTTTAGCATCTGCCATTACCTTGTCCATTTGCGCCGAAACACCCGTGGCTTGTGGCACGGCTGCTCGAGGAGCTGCTCGAGGACCATCATAGTCATCCGCGAGCTCAGGGTATACCTTAGCCCAATCAGGATCCTTATGCTTTGGTTCGAAAGCACTTAGGAAGAAAATTATTGCTTCAGTTGTCAATCCAATTCCTAACATTGCCGCTGCACCAGGTAAGTGGAGGATTTTAAACATCGCACCTACAATTACTATAGCAGCTCCGATACCATACACTTTCGGCATTATAGTGGAGAAAAGAAGCTCTTGGAATCCGCCTTTTTGACTCATAATATTTTGATATTTAGGTTAGTATTTAAACTCTTAATTTATAATTACTTTTTTAAAACTCGTATCCAGCACTCCTACCTATATAGGTCATTGCGCATCTAAAACCTATTGAAGATCGGGCCGTATCTCTGTGTTCAAATGATCTGGTCCCTGTCTCTAAGTAATACGCTATATCTTTCCAGGACCCTCCACGTAGCACTTTATTATCAATTCGATCATCATAATAAGTTGGGTTCAAATCCCACACCAATGGAACTGAAGATGGGTTATAGGCATCTTCACACCATTCAGCCACGTTACCAGACATATCATACAATCCGTAATCATTCGCAAAATATGTTGCAGTTGGCGCAGTATAAGCAAATCCATCATCGAAGTAGTTACCTCTGCCAGGCTTAAAGTTAGCCAACAAGCATCCCTTCATGTTTCGAATGTAAGGGTTACCCCAAGGATATTTGTTCATATCTCTACCTCCTCTTGAGGCATACTCCCATTCCGCTTCAGATGGCAATCTGAACTGCGGCATGATAGCAAGACCTACTTCTTGTCTATAGCTATTCATGTGCTCTGTCCTCCAGTTGCAAAAGTATCTTGCCGCATTCCAATCAACCCCAACTACAGGATAATCATCAAATGCTGGATGAGACCAGTAATACACCATCATAGGATCACCCATGTGGTGTGTGAAGTCTCTTACCCAAACTGTTGTATCTGGAATTAAGTCCGCAACTGTATATCCGGCAGGGATATCAGCTTCCGGGCCAGTTAACTCCTCGGTAAACTGTCGGTACTCATTATTGGTGATTTCTGTATCATCCATAAAGAATGCATTAATCGTCACCTGTTTATTGTAATTAATTTGAGTAGCTGCGACATCTTCATCCGCCTGACCCATATGGAATGTACCAGCCGTAACAGAAACCATTCCGAATGGTCTGGTCATTTGCCAGCCCTCTCGATCAAGTACACCTATCAATTCACCGTTATCTGTTGAAGCCGATCCTCCACCTCCAAATAAACCGCACCCCTGCATCACAACCCCTAACACTAGCAGGCTTAGAAACGACAACTTTGTAACACGCATATTATTCATAACACCTTAATTGAACACGCAAGTATGTAAAATAAACAAACTTCTCAAAGAATTATTGTGTGATAAAGAGCCTAAATATAAAATCTTATCTAGTTACCGTGCAAAAAATAGACTACAAATAATCTATTAGTCTCTTTACAACACTCATTAATGGGTAAATCTAGGAGTTTTCACTCTCTTTTTCCCCCCTAAAATTAAATCTGGCAAATCGTACCTTACGTATACCTCTTGTGAGGAGAACTGTTTTGCCCTTCGTTCATTCACTATATAATCCATTGAATATCCTATCCTAAGTTTGTTTTCTGGTAGAAAACTATATCCCATCATAAATACGATTGCTTCAGCATATCTATATGAAATACCCCCCCATGCTTTATCCCCTTTCTGAACCAAAACATTTAGGTCAAAAGAAAAATTAGTTAGATCAGTACGCACAATCAAAGAAGGGCGTAACGTAAAGTCCCGATAAAGCTTAAGTGAAGTTCCTCCAAATGCTTGATAGTCTCTTACAATCACATTCGACAAGCTATCAAACTCAAAATCAAAATTATGTTCTAAAATATTATTTGACGACAGACCCACAAAATAATTGGAATGCCCAACCAACATTAGTCCCAAGCCAAAATCAAAGTCTATTTGCGATCTACTTGTTCCTATATTAAAAGGATCACTTGGATCATTGAATCTCAATTCATTAAATCGCTGAATCCTATTAATGAACATTGGCTGAACACCAATCGCCAATTCACCAAGACTAATATCTCGTCGAAAACTTACAGGAATTCCTAGCTGACTTGTGGTAACAGGGCCTAGTTCATCATTGACCACATTGATTCCAATTCCTGAAATCTTTTCCCAAACTGGAACATTCAGGCTCAAAACCTGAGTCAAAGGAGCTCCACCATTTCCGTCGAACGAAGTTGAATACCCAGTCCATTGACTTCTCAATTGCAGGGTAAGGCTCCCTCCATTCTCCATTCCAACTGTTGATGGGTTGAAAACAGGAGTATTGAACATATAATAGCTTGTAAGCGGTCCATTCTGAGCAAGCAAATCGCCACTCACCGCCAAAAGCAAAAATACCAGCCAATATTTTCTAAGATTTCTCATCCTTTAATTAAACACCGGCAAGAGCATTCTTCCCTTATTATAGGTTGTTCGCTTTTTTAATGTAAAGCTCGATGGCCCCTGTCATTGAAGGTGCGTTTGGCAGTGGGGCTTCTATATCTAGAATTAACCCTGCCTCCTCAACAGCCTTTGCCGTAGTAGGTCCAAACGCAGCAATTCGTGTGTTGTTCTGTTTAAAGTCAGGAAAGTTATCAAATAATGAAGAAATACCAGACGGACTGAAAAAAGCTATGATATCATAGTTGACATCAGCTAAATCAGACAGGTCTGAGGCAACTGTTCGATAAATGATTGCTTCATTATACTGATACTCGTTATCTCTAAGGAATGAAGGAATATCATCCTTTCTGATATTCGAACAAGGAAATAAAAATTTTTCATCCTTGTGCTTCTTAATTATTTCGAACAAATCAGAAGCAGTTCTTTCTCCTGTGAATATTTTTCGCTTCCGTATAACGATATACTTCTGAAGATAATTTGCCGTCTGCTCAGAAATACAGAAGTATTTCATGTCAGCCGGAATTTCCACCTTCGTCTCAGAAGCCAATCTAAAAAAATGATCGACTGCATTCCTACTTGTCAAAATAATCGCAGTATGATCAAGTATATTGATTTTTTGCTTCCTGAATTCTTTATAATCAACTGGATCAATCTCGATGAACTTCCTGAAGTCAATCTTCAGATCGTACTTTTCTGATAGCTTAAAATACGGTGATTTGTTGTCTTTTGGTTGCGGTTGCGAAACGAGGATGCTACTAACTTTGGTACATCTCTCTTCCAATAAATCGTTACTCATTACCTTCAGCTCCTTCTACAATTAAGTGAATATCAGGGCGACTAAAAAGGCCCCTAAAATTTCAGTGGTGCAAAGGTAGGAAAATATATGGAGTTTTTTGTATCTCGTATTTGATGTCACTTGTATGAAATATTTGACCACAAATACTAAATAAAACAACAAATAGTAGCTCGTCACCAAAAATGTATTTTCCAATTGCCATTCAGGAAAAAGCCAGAAATTTAGCTGAAGTATTAAGGCATGTAGCATTGATGCATGCAAAGCCAACCTTACAAACTCACCTAATTGGCTTTGTGTAATTGACTCAAACGAATTCAACTTGGATATGAGCTGAACGAAGTACAGTTTAAGCAGCAGTACTCCCATTATTATACCTGTATACTTAAGCCACGATATCAGTGATATTAACAATCCTGAGGTATTTGTTGTTCCTTTATTTGCAAACCAATAGCTAAATGCAACGAGCATTGAAAGCATCACCATTTGAACAATCATGCTCGTATTGACTTCTAATTTTTGCTGGAAATACTCTCTCAGATTGCGTCTAAACAATTGAAGTGAAAATACTGCTGAGAATGCCCCAAAATGAAACCATCTGACATACCCAAGAAACATTAAGAACAACAACAATGCAACGATGTAGAAGTCATGATGACCACTAACAGATCTTTCCAAAATGGGATAGGTTACTGCTACAGATTCCAGGCCTTGTCGATAAAGGCGTGCATCAATCATTTCAAAATTTGTTTCACAATACAATGAAACATATATGATGTCTGGATCTTTGGCTCCAAATATTTCTGTCTTTCTCAACGAGAAACATTCCACTGAAGGAAACTTCAATTGACCATTGAACCAAACGCTGAAGTCAGTGTTGTTGCAAACCTCCACGTGATCAAACTCATCTGTTCGCTCGAGAAAGAAGCCTATTGTAGTATATTCTGCTGGATTGACGACAAGACTTGCCTCACCGTTCGATGTATGAATCATTCTTGGCAAAAGGTCAACATACAATTCGTCATCTTGTGCCGCGACGCATAAAACGAAAAACATTGAAAAAAAACTAAAACTGAACCTGATAGCCAAAATGGATTTTTGAGTTTGAAAAATTAAGAGGGTTCCCGTATAAACCCCCATTCGCAAATATAAATCGGAATAGTCCATTCGAACTTTGTAAGGCCATCCCAAATCCGAAAGATCTCGCCCAAAAGCTTGTCAATTGATCCTGAATGAATCCAAGATCTGTGAAAGCGTGAATGTAGGATGACTTTTCAAAAAAATATCTTACTTCAAGTTGGTTAATCCAATATTCTTTCGCAAAGAACTGATTTTCCTGAAAACCTCGAATCGAGTTAATACCTCCAACCGGATACAACTGACTTTGACTTAAGTGGTCACTCTCTATTCGATCATATGTTCCGAGATAATTAAATGCCAATCCTCTGTGTAGCATTATTTGCCCATTTAGATTCAATCCATATCTAAGCATTGGTTCATCTGTGGCTTCTCCATCTATGAAAAAGTTCTTGTTGGCTAAACCAATCGCAAGTTCATAAGAGATATAATTTTGATTGGTAATTCTTTGAATAGGTCTTTCCAAGGCAATATTATACCAGTTGGCCTCAAATTGATTTTCAAGGCTTTCGATTAGAGGTATACCTTTTTCTCGGTCAAACCCAAAGTATGCTCGCGTACCAAACTGAAGGTTTTGAAATAGTCCCATGTTAAAACTCGTGTTTAAAAAAGATGAGTCCTGTTTCAGAATTTTAGTCCCAATATCAATGTCAGTGCTACGGAAAATCGCTCTATGCAAATATGAAAAGGAGAAGTTTTGCGATGCTCCGTTGAAGCTTCTCCAATCAATATGCAGTTCCTTCCCAGATGAAAATAAATTGTTCAAATCCAATTTAACAAAACCATTCACCACAGAACCAGCCCGATTTGGACGATTCACGACCCCAATTATCCCATCAACACGATTTGGATTTACATAAGTAATCGGCAAATAAACGCTTGCCTTACCTCCGCCAAACGAAATATCCGGAGGCCCATTTAACTGCAAATAAGGAAGCAGCGCCAACTTGCTACTTATCGCTCGGTATTTTTTTTCACTAAAAGCATCACCTGGGATCACACTGAGCCATTTGGAAAGAAAGCTTTTTTTTACAGGAATCGAGTTGTCAATACTTATAGTGTCAAAATTGATCAGGGGCCCCTGACGTATCCTGAACATCAGTTCAACTTTTTTGTCAGCATAAATGCTTGTGTCAAGCTTAATTTTCGCAAAAGGATAACCAGAGTTATTTAACTCTTCCAATTGCTTCGAGATCTGCTCTATACCATTATTTGCAAATGAGCTCCAATTCTCAGCAGAGTCGATTAAGTGAATCGTGTAATGATATGATGTCCCAATATACTCCTTTAGCTGAGCGCTAAGGGTATCCCATTCCGAATGTGCAAACAAGTATCCCTGATTGATCAGATCCTTCAGAGTTTGCTTACTCTTCTTTCGTTCAGGGTCCGTTCTACTTTGTTCACCTGACTGTCCATATACAGCAAGCGCGGACCACAAGAGCAGAACATAAAATAAAAGACCTTTATGCATGAAACAGATTCGTATGTTTGCAATTTATTAATAGAATCATTGTCGGGAATTTACATCCATATTCCATTCTGTCTTAAGGCTTGCCATTACTGTGACTTTCATTTCAGTACCAATCTGAAATTAAAGTCAGCTATGGTAGATGCGCTTGTTAAAGAAATCAAATTAAAATCTGATGCCAGCTCAATCGAAACCATCTATTTAGGTGGCGGCACACCTTCCGTTTTATCCATTGATGAGTTGCAAAAAGTTTTTGACGCCATCTATCAGGGCTATATCGTGTTTGAAGATGCTGAGATAACCCTGGAGGCAAACCCAGACAATCTGAACAAATCATTTCTGACAGACCTATTCAATCTCGGCATCAACAGACTGAGTATTGGTATTCAGACCTTCGATGACAAGTTGCTCAATACTATCAACCGAACTCACTCAAGTGCTCAAGCTTTATCATGCATAGAAGATGCAAAAAATGTGGGCATCCACAATATTTCTGCTGACCTTATTTACGCTATTCCGGGAGGTACTCGTGTGCAATATCAAAATGACCTGAATACTCTGATGTCACTTGATCTTCCTCATATTTCCATTTATGGAATGACCATTGAGGAGAAAACTGTCTTTGGTAATTGGGCTAAAAAAGGAAAAATTCAGGAGGTGGTCGAGGAAGAACATGCCTTTTATTATCAGCTTACACATGATTCACTGACAAATAATGGTTTTGAACATTATGAAATTTCTAACTTTTCAAAACCAACGATGCATTCAAAACATAATTCAAATTACTGGCAGCAAATTGCCTACATCGGCATTGGGCCTGGGGCACATTCTTTTGATGGTAAATTGAGGAGATTCAATATCGAAAACAATGTCAAATACATTCGATCTTTGGAGAACAATGTCATCCCTGAACAGGAAGAAATATTGACCGACACCCAGCGTCTCAATGAACAAATACTTACTGGTCTGAGAACCAAAAAAGGTCTTAATCTTGATATGATCGAGCAGAGATTTGGTAAAAATTTATTTAGCGATCATCACAACACAATTCAGCAACTGATTGCTTCTGAAAAAATGATTCATCACAACAATCAGCTAAGCCTATCATTCAAAGGCTACATGGTCGCAGATGAAATATGTCTGAAATTATTTTATGACAGCTAGATCATATATTTTAGTCAGACTTCTATGGAAACAGAAAAAAAGAAAGCGATCATCTTATTAAAGGCATTGATATTCCATTATCATGGCCTTGAACAAGAAGAAAAAAAATTGCTTGAAGAATATGTTGATAACGTAGAAGGCAAAGCTGAATATGACTGGGTCATTAAATTCATTTCTGAGGATTACATGTCCGCATTTGATCGTGCCAAAGAGTTTCTGGCGAAGGTGTTTCTAAAACTTGAAGAACAAGAACGCCTGGATCATCTCATGGATACCTGGGAGGACAATCACAAAAAAGGATACGTCACCGAAATGGAAACCATGGCGATGATTACACTCGCCAAAGATTGGGGGATCGAAAAACAGTTTATAATCTCAATGAACTCTTAGAGGCTCATTTTTTCCTTGAATCGCGCGGCTTGCCTTCGACTCACCTCTACCTTTTCTCCACCTCTCAACTGTACCAGCAAACCACCATTGAACCAAGTCTCAATTGACTCTACCCAGCTCAAGTTGATGATGTGCTTTCTGCTCGCCCTGAAAAAGCTTCGGTCATCCAATCTTTCATCCAATGCATTCAAACTCTTATGAATCATCGGTTTGAAATTATTGAAATAAACTTTGATGTAATTTCCATCAGATTCAAAAAGACGAATGTCCTCAAGGCGAACAAACCAACACTTGTCTCCATCCTTAACAAATACCTGATCATTGATTCCTAAAACTCTGGAATCCTTACCTGATTTGCCCTTGGTGGGTTTCTGAGCACTCAATACTTTTTGAAGTGCCGCTTTGAATCGGTCTTCCTGTATGGGTTTTAACAAGTAGTCCATAGCATTATGATCGAATGCCTTGATTGCATATTCATCATAAGCCGTTGTGAAAATTACTCTAGGCGCCTTGTCCAATTCTTGCAATAGCTCAAAACCCGTCTTGCCAGGCATATGAATATCTAGAAAAATAAGATCCGGATTCTTCTCTGTGATTTTTTCAAATGCATCGTCAGCATTGACCGCTTCATCGATGACTTCTATCTCAGGATACTGCTCAAGCAAGTTCAGTAATTCTTTTCTTGCAAGCCTTTCATCATCTACAATTATCGCCTTCATATATGTTTGGGAATTATAATCTCCGTTAATACAATATTGTTTGTTTCGTTCGAAATCTTAAAGCTGGACTGTTCGCCAAAAATGAGTTCCAACCTCTTCTTGGTATTTAGCAATCCATAACCAACTCCAGGGGTTCCTCCTTCTGCAAATTTGCCACTATTTCTGATCTCTATTCTCAATTTTCCGTTAATAAGACGACTTTTTACACTTATTTCTCCTCCGTCCTTCAGCGTAGATATTCCGTGCTTGATCCCATTTTCTACGAGCGTCTGAATCATCAGAGGAGGAATTTCAAATTGATCGCTCCCTTTTTCAAGGTCAAACGAAGTTCTTAAACGCTCCTCATAACGGATGTGTTCAAGCTCTAAATAATCTTTCACCGTTGTGAGTTCTTCTTCAAATGAGATCAATTTTTTACGTTGGGCCGAAAGTGAGTTCCTTAATATGTTAGAGAGCTGAGTAATCGCGTTTTTTGATTTTAGCGGGTTTTCATCCACCAACGCTCTAATGCCATTCAATGCGTTGAAAATAAAATGAGGATTAAGTTGAGATTTCAGGGTATTTAATTCGATTTCCTTCAATACAGCTTCATGTTGTAACGACTTGTTGTATCTATCGAAGTAATGAAAGGATAAATAAATCAAAGACCAGAATAGCAAAAGCAACATAGAGACCATGAGGTTAGCCACAATGGTGAATCCATCAAGATCTTTGTTTGGGTTGAACGTACCAATCGCCATAGTAGTGAACAGTAAGAGCGCATATTGAATAATCGCTACTGCTGAATTGGCTAAAATAAATCTGGGTAATACTTCAAACCACTTGTACTTCAACCAACCCAATCTGAGGATCAGTGCTCTGAATAAATGGGTAAGAATGATGTAGTAAACGACCTGAAAAAACTCACCAATCAGGATTTTAGAATCAACAATATTGGCAACTGACAAAAGGGAAGCCTGAGCGACACCATACGCCCCCCATCCAAATATTTGACAAAACCAGTATAACCTGTGCTTATTCACGATTACGAAAGTAAACCAATTAACATCTCCAAGGCTAATGAGTTATGCTAACGGCCTTATTTCAACTCAGAAGCAAGAAACATCCCGGTATAACTCTCTTTGACTTTGGAAATCTCTTCGGGTGTTCCCTCCGCGACTATTGTTCCACCCGCTTCTCCTCCTTCTGGACCTAGGTCAATGATGTGATCACCGACCTTGATTACATCTAAGTTATGCTCAACTATTAAAACAGTATTTCCCTTATCAACCAGCTTGTTCAGCACATCAAGCAAATGTTGAATGTCCTGGAAATGCAATCCCGTAGTTGGCTCGTCAAGAATGTAAAGTGTCTTTCCAGTGTCTTTCTTTGATAGCTCTGTGGCCAACTTTACTCGCTGAGCCTCACCTCCGGAAAGTGTCGTAGCATGCTGTCCTAGCGAGATATAACCCAACCCTACTTCATTTAATGTTCGAATTTTTCGGAGAATTTTCGGCTGATGCTCGAAGAATTCCACTGCTTGCTCCACGGTCATATCAAGTATATCTGAAATAGATTTACCCTTGAACCTTACTTCTAATGTTTCCCTGTTGTATCGCTTTCCTTTACACGTTTCGCACGGTACCAATACATCTGGCAAGAAGTCCATTTCGATCTGTCGCATACCTCCTCCCTGACAAGTCTCACATCGACCTCCTTTCACATTAAATGAAAATCGACCGGGTTTATACCCTCTAATCTTGGCTTCTGGCAATTCTGAAAACAACGAACGAATATCAGAGAATACTCCAGTGTATGTAGCTGGATTAGATCTGGGTGTTCTACCAATTGGACTTTGATCGACTTCTATTACTTTATCTACTTCATCGATCCCCTTGACTTCTTTTAGCCTGAGTGGCTCCTGCCTTGACTTGTAAAAATGCTTTCTTAAAACTGGATACAAAGTCTCATGAATCAACGATGACTTGCCACTCCCTGAAACCCCGGTAATGCATATCATTTTGCCAAGCGGAAGAGTAAGATCAACATTTTTAAGATTGTGCCCCGAAGCGCCCTTTAATAATAGCGTCTTCCCATTTCCTTTTCTTCTACTTTCAGGAATCGCGATATTTACTGTCCCATTTAGGTAATCTGCGGTGGCCGTATGATTCCCGACGAATTCCTTTGGTGATGATGCAGCGACAATTTGTCCTCCATGTCGACCTGCTCCAGGTCCAATATCCACAATGAAATCGGACTCAATCATCATGTCTTTGTCATGCTCCACTACAATGACAGTATTTCCCAAATCCCGTAAATCTTTAAGCGCCTGGATCAGTTTGACATTGTCTCGCTGATGCAGACCGATACTCGGTTCGTCCAGGATGTATAGCACATTGACCAGTTGTGTTCCTATTTGGGTTGCCAATCTTATTCGCTGAGCCTCTCCCCCTGAAAGGGTTTTCAAAGGGCGGTTGAGATCAAGGTAATCCAAACCGACATCCAGTAAAAACCCAAGTCTCTTTCTTATTTCTTTAAGGATCTCTTTGGCAATCACATTCTGACGATCATTGAGGCGATCCTCAACCCCAACAAACCATTCCTGAAGCTTTGCAATGTTCATCTCTGCCAATTCCGAGATGCTGTTTTTCGCAATCTTAAAATGCAAAGATTCCTTGCGTAATCTAGCCCCATTGCAAGAAGGACAAACTTTAGTATCAGTGAATTCACTTAGCCATTGCTGAATTTTCTCAGTACTTGACTCACGCTGCTTTTCTAGAAAACTAATGATCCCTTCAAACTTCGTTTGCCAATCTGTCCCGGGATACTTGACCGAACTCACAGCCACGGGTTCATTATCTCCATACAAAAGCAAGTCAACCACTTTTTCGGGTAAGTCCTTGATTGGCGTGGAAAGGTTTGCCTCGTTACGCTTGAGAATGGCTTCAATCTTCTTAAAGATCCAAATGTCCCGATACTCTCCCAGTGGTGCAATCCCTCCACGACTAACGGACAGGCTTGGATCAGGTATCACATTTTGTCTGGAAATCTCTGTGGTCTTTCCCAGTCCATTGCACTCTTGACAAGCACCGTAAGGTGAGTTAAATGAAAAGGTATTCGGAGCAGGATCATCATAAGCGATTCCGGATTCCGGATCCATAAGGTTTCGTGAGAAATAAGCTATCTCGCCAGCCTCCTCCATGGTCATCATCACGCCATTACCTTGTTTCAAAGTAGTAGCAATACTCGAAGTGATGCGCTTTTTCTGCTGATCCGATACGATGATCCGATCAATGACGATCTCAATGTCATGCGTCTTATAACGATCAACCTGCATTTTCGGAACCAGATCAAGCAATTCACCATCTACCCTCACTTTCGCATACCCCATTTTTCGGATCTGCTGAAAAAGCTCACGATAATGACCCTTTCGGCCTTTTACAACTGGGGCCAATAGGGTTAATTTTTGCTTATCATGATGAACAAAAAGTTGATCAAGGATCTGATCTTCAGTTTGCTTGATCATGGGTTTGCCCGTGACGTAGGAATATGCTAACCCTGCTCGTGCATAAAGCAGCCTCAGAAAATCATAGATCTCAGTAACTGTCCCAACCGTTGACCTTGGATTTCGAGAAGTAGTCTTTTGTTCAATAGCGATAACCGGACTCAAACCTTCGATTTTGTCCACATCGGGTCGCTCCATATTGCCAATGAAAGATCTAGCATAAGCGGAGAAACTTTCCATGTATCTCCTCTGACCTTCAGCATGGATAGTGTCAAAAGCCAATGAGGACTTACCACTCCCACTGATACCGGTAACAACTATCAATTTATTGCGAGGTATTGAAAGATTGATGTCCTTCAAATTATGCTCCCGCGCACCAATGATCTCGATTACTTCTTCTGTTTTGTCGGACTTGTTGACCGTGTGATCCTGCGCTAAGGTTTTCTCCATGTGATCTTAAGCAAACCGCAAAAGTAAAAAGTAGTAGGCCTAAAAGTTAGGTGACAGTAGATATTTACTATAAAAATCGTCTATTGCTTGAACAGCATCTTCTGCTGAGTCGACGATCGAAATGAGTTCCAAATCCTCTGAACTTATATTCCCCTCTGCTAACATGACATTTTTAATCCATTCAAATAGTCCTGCCCAATATTCTGATCCTAGCAACACAATCGGAAATCGCCCAATCTTTTCTGTCTGAATGAGCGTGATCGCTTCAAAAAGTTCATCAAGTGTCCCAAAGCCTCCGGGCATTACAATAAAACCTTGTGAATACCGAACAAACATGACTTTTCGAACAAAGAAGTAATCAAAATCAATTGATTTATCCCTGTCTATATATTCGTTGGCCTTTTGCTCAAACGGTAAGTCAATGTTCAATCCAACAGATTTTCCACCCTTGAGATTGGCACCCCGATTCCCGGCTTCCATTATACCCGGTCCTCCGCCGGTAATCACACCATAGCCCTGAACCACGAGCCTTTCAGCTATGTCCTGCGCCATTTTGTAATATTTATGATCTGGCTTGGTTCTGGCTGATCCAAAAATGGAAACACATGGTCCTATTTTGGCCAGAGTATCAAATCCCTGAACAAATTCTCCCATCACGCGGAAAATAACCCACGAATCCGTTGTTTTTATTTCATTCCAATCTTTAAACTTGAAAGCATTGCGAATCAAATCTTCGCCGTGATTGCCGTTGTTTTCACTCATAGTTGATTTGTTACTCTTCCCCGATCTAGCCTGCATATATACTCTTCAAAGCATCAGTAAGTTGCGGATATTCAAATTTAAAATCTTGCTTTAGAAGGTTCTTAGGCTTTACATTATTTCCTCCGAGAATCATTGCTGACATTTCTCCCAAAACCAATTTAAGGAAAACTCCGGGAACTGCAGGTAGGAATAATGGTCGTTTGAGCAACTGTGCGATCTTCTTTGTCAACTCACGATTGGTAACAGGATTTGGAGCAACTGCATTGTATATTCCCTCATATTCATTTTCAATCACTTGGATGAATATTTCAATCAAATCCGAGATATGAATCCACGATACATACTGATCTCCCGTCCCCAGTGGCGATCCAACTCCCCAACGAATAGGCATTGACAGCCGAGGTAACGCTCCGCCATGTTTGTCCAGTACTACCCCTGTTCTTATTTTGGTAGTTTTTATTCCATTTCTGTTAAAATTGTCCGCTTCTTGTTCCCAATCAACCACTACGTTGCTCACATAATCATTTCCCGGACCGGTACTCTCATCTACTAATTTGCTCCCTGTGTCCATGCCATAATAACCTATCGCAGAAGATGAAATAAAATGTTTCAGCCTTTTTGAATTTTTAAAGGACTCATAAAGCAAACGAGTGCTCAGAATGCGGCTGTTATAAATGGCCCTCTTCTTCTTTTTGGTCCATCTGCTGTCAGCCAATCCTTCTCCAGCCAAATGGACAATTATATCCGCATCTAGTGCCTTAGGTTCAATACTGCCATCTTCAATATTCCAATGGTATTGCTGAAATTGTGACGAAGATGGATTTCTGGATAGATGGATTACCTCATAACCTTTGGTCAAGAGCACCTTACTTAGGTTCATTCCTATGAGTCCTGTTCCCCCCGTGATCAATATCTTTGTCGGCATGCTTTTGTCTTTACGTTATCAACACGTTTCACAACGATTTGTCTTTGTGTTATTGGTATTTTTTTCTTGGACCTACTCATTTGGTCAGGAATACAGTCATAAGTTCAGTAAAACGAAAGTATCAATTGAGCATAACACATACGATGGATATCAAACCGAATTTGATTTTTCGGAGGAAATCGTAAGAAAAGCAATGTGGAAACATTTCTCCAAATTCTCCAGAGTTTCAAATGAACGATCACATTACATTTTTGAAATTCCTGATTCTGAGAATGAGGGTAATGTTAACCTCATGCTATTTGCAACAATACAAGCATCTCCGAATCTGACAACAATTCGATTGGCCTTGAAAGATCAGGATCTTTCTGCAGACTTGAAATCCAAATATATGATTCAGTTGCAGTCACTGCTCAAAACCTTTAAAAAATCGTTCTACGTGGGCCACTATCAGGAAAAGGTAGACGCATCAGTAAAACAAGCAAGTAAGTTGAGTAAAAAGTATGAACGTCAACTAAAATCAAAAGGAAATGATAAAACGAGTATTCTAACCGAACTTAAGGCAGAAGAACAAGAAATTGAAAGGCTCAGAATAATCATCATTTCGATTGCAGCACAATAAAAAAGGAGCCTCATGGCACAACCACAAGACTCCAAACGTATATGAAAGATTTTAATTAAAATTTATAATTGTACTTAACCGAAATGTTCATTCCCGGTTCTACAATAGAATAGATTTCCTCATCAGCCTGATATGACTTATAGACATTTTGTCTCGCCTGATTCAAAATATTGTTCACACCGAAAGTCAACCTGTGTTTCAAACTTTCACCAAAATGACGGTATGCATTCAGATTAAGTGCGTGAAATGACTTTGTATACACATCTGGTGTTCTCCCTGAACCAATCACAAACAATGTTTCTCCTTGCACATTATATGATAAGTTGACATTCATGTCACTTGCCTCATCTCTGTAGTTCAGGAAGGCGTTGATCAAGTAAGGAGCCTGTCCTGACATGGGTCTGTAAACGTCCACCACTTCACCTTCACGAAGATTATTTTGTCGTAAGTCATACTCATTATTTCCAGCATTATCCACAATGACAGATCTCAAATCCACTCTGGACTGAACCAAAGAAACATTTGCTCCCAATGAGAATTTTTCAAGCGCTGATCCAGCAAATCCCAAATTTCTTCTTACCTCTATCTCGGTTCCAAACACAGTGCTATTGCCTGAGTTTCTTGGCTTAACCTGATCCGGATCAGTTGCAAATGAGGTAAGCTCGATATGACCATCAAAAGTTTTGTAGAACCCAGAAATTGAGAACATCTGACCCTGACTAAAGAATACTTCATATCTTAAATCAAAGTTGTTGATGTCCGTTTGCTGAAGGTCAAGATTTCCATTGAAGGTTCTACCTGAAATAGGATCATAAATCTGAGCAATTGACTTTTCCCGAAATGAAGGTCTGGCCAAAGTTCTGTTGTAAGAACCTCTCATGTTCATGTTGTCGGATACATTGTAAACAATGTTCAACGAGGGTAAGAAGTTCAGCTCATTGAGTGTTTGTTCATTGTCGTATACAATTGACCCTGTATTATTCTGTCCCGTATAGTTTATAAATGCTTGTTCAGCTCTCAATCCGAAAATGGTTCTGAGCTGAGTAGTTAAGAATAGCTCTCCCATTCCATAACCAGACATTACCACTTGTGAAGCCTCGAATGTATTAGCTGCCTCAAAATTTCCAATGACATATGTACCTGTTCTAGAAGAAGGTGACCAGAGATTTTCTTCCTGAAAAAACCAATCCGCATCAGTGCTCACATGGCTAACACCTCTCATCCTGAATAGGTAGTTGTTTACCGTGAAATCTCTCTGCTTATAGCTACCTAACGCCCCAAATTTTACTTTTGATTTTTCACCAACTGGTAGAGTAGCATCAACTTTAAAGCTCTCATTAAATTCATTAAGATCCCTGTAGAATCTATTAATTCCAGCTCCATCACCAACTTGAAGCGTAGTATCTCCATCTGTAATGGAAACAGAAGTTTGACGGAAGTCAGGATCATACACCCTGGACCAATTGATTGCATTTGTCCATTCTAACTTGAATTTGTCGAAATTATGTTTTCCTGAGACGATGTTGTTGGTAACAGATCTCTGCGTGTAGGTCAATATGTTTTCGATTAGGGTAGCGCCGGTTTGCTCAAAATTCTTTTTGGTTCTGGACAGTGCATTGGATTCACCATTTTGACTTCTCAAGAGGCTTACTGAAAAACTATGGTTGTCAAACTTTACAGCGCCTGAGATCAAAGAGCTCCATAGCACATTATTCTGTCCTTGAGGGCCAAATCGGTCTTCTTCGGCAGCAAGGTTGTATGTGCCATAATCGATACTCTTGAAAAATTTATTGTTCTCAGTTCTTTTGAAGAATGATGTGCTATTTTGATAATTGAGCACCACATTATAACCAAAGGTCAATCCTGCCTTGTCCAACTGATTACCATGGGCAAAGGAAAAGCTGCCATTTGGCAAAGCTGTCCTGCTTGTGGCAGACATAACAGGATTGAAAGCGCGAGTGAGATTCTCTAATTCTCCATCTCTTCTTACTTCATTTGGAATATTGGTTTGAGGATCAAAAGGAAGTGCTCTTGAACCATCATCAAATCCTAAAAAGTCAAATTTTCCTCTATCATAAAGGATAAAGTTAGAATTGAACGTTTGTCCTGGTGTCCCAGAAATTCCAATTGAAAAGTTTGTTGTTTTCTCTTCTGGAAAATTCTTAGTATCAATGTTTACAATTCCGCCTGTAAAGTCCCCAAAAAGATTGGGTGAGAATGTCTTATAGACCATGACATTGTCCAAAACGTTAGTTGGAAAAATATCAATCTGTACTGAGTTGCGATCAGGATCCAAGCCAGGAATGTCCATTCCATTCAAAGTAGTTTTTGTATAACGGTCACCAAGTCCTCTTACATATACATACTTACCCCCTTCAACAGATACTCCAGTTACTCTTTTGATTGCACCGGAGAGATTACTATCCCCTGTCTTTTTGAAGGTTTGAGATGATATCCCGTCCATTACATTAGCAGATTTTTTCTGAATGGTTAATAATGCCATTTCAGAGTCTCTTACAACTTCTGCTGTTACTACTACTGCTTCCAGTTCTTGTAAGTCTGACTTCATTCTAATATCCAGGCTTGTAACATCTTCCGATGCAATTTGCACATCCTGAACTTTGGTAGTAGTGTAGGAAACCGAGGAGATCACTATTGTATAAGTCCCTGGTTCAAGAGAAATGGAATAGTTTCCATCCCAATCTGTCACGGATCCATTGGTGGTCCCTTCTACATAGACGGCTGCTCCAATGAGCCCTTCTCCTAATTCATCATCGATAATCTTACCACGCAGAAATCCATTCTGCGCGAACAGCTGCGAACAGCTGCCGATTATCACTAGTAAAACAAAAATTCTTTTCATATACGTTAAATAAGGTAGGACTCTGTCATTCGACAGAGTCCTGAAATTGAATAATACTATTACTCGATTCGTTTATTCATTTCATAGTTGATCATTGGCAGCAGCTGCTGTCCATTCAAAAACAGTTGCATCAGCGCCAGTTGCAGTTGCAGACACTGCAGCTCCTTCTGCCGCAGTTTGATCTCCAGCAGCTACTGTGCAGATATCTGAAGTTGTATAAACTTTGACTCCAGCAAATTCGCTTCCGGTCAATTTCAAAGTGCCATCTACAAGATTTGAAAGTGCATCTGTCTTTCCAGAACAATTGTCAGTGTAAGAAGCTCGAATTTTCAACTCAGCATCAGTTGCATAATCAAACTTTACGTTTTCAATAGTTCCCTGAGCCTTGGACTTGAGATCAGCAGGAGTTCCTGGATCATCGCCACCAGCAGTCATTACAGTTCCATTGATCAAAGTGAAAAGGCCATCATTCAATGCATTCTCAGGGCCATCAATTTCCAGACCTTCATCAGTATCAGTTCCTCCGTGGATTACCATGAAGTTGTCTACAGTTCCAGAGTAGTTTTGGTCGATATCGATTCCATCATCTCCCTGGAAGTAAACAAGCGCATTTGTCACGTTTACACTTCCTCCGAAAAATTCGATTCCATCATCAAGAGTAGCATATACTTCTACATTTTCAATGGTCGTTCCATTTCCAACTCCACCGAGTGTAAGTCCGTTAATTTCGTTTCCTTCTCCAATTGTGATTCCACAATGTCGGATAGACACAAACTTTACAGAGCCAGAGTTGTCAGCAACATCTGTTCCGCCGTATAATCCGTAAGCTTCATCTGCAGGTAGCCCTTCGATAGATGATTCCGATCCGTCACCGCTCTCACTTTCCGCTGAAATTGGAGCATTTCCTAGCATGATCACTCCACCCCAAAGTTCTTTATCTTCTTCCGTTAAATTTGATCCAACTTTTTGTCCAGGAAGAATATCATCCAAAACTGAAGTGAAGACGATTGGAGCATCAGCAGTTCCTTCTGCCATCAATTTACCCCCACGTGCCACAATCAAGGCAGATGCATTGGACTCTAGTCCTTCTTTACCTTTAATAACTGTTCCTGGTTCGATTGTAAGTGTAACTCCATCAGTTACAATCACTCTGCCATCCAGCACATATATCTTGTCTGCAGACCAAGTTTCATCTGCCTCTATCGCACCTGACTTGGTTACAGGTTCATATGATACAACTTCTATGTTTAAGTCCTCTGCAGCATTGGTCCATGAAAAAGCACTTAAGTCAGCTCCAGTTGCTGAAGCAGAAACCGCAGCAGAAGCAGCAGTTCTTTTGTCATCAACTGTTACTGCACATGTTTCAGATGTAGTGTATACTTCAACACCACTGAACTGGCTGTTCATGATTTTTAATGTACCGTCTACAAGGTTTGAAAGTGCATCTGTTTTACCTGAGCAATCATCGTTGTATGACGATCTGAACTTCAGAGCTGCTCCAGCAGTATACGAGAACAATATGTTATCAAGTGTACCCTGAGCTTTAGATTTCAAATCAGCAGGAGTGCCTGGATCGTCACCACCAGCTGTAGCAACAAATCCGTTTTTAAGAGTGAATAACCCGTCATTCAATGCATTTTCGGGTCCATCAATTTCAAGACCTTCATCTGTATCGGTACCTCCGTGCACAACTACAAAGTTGTCTAGCGTTCCTGACCAGTTTTGGTCGATATCTATTCCATCATCTCCCTGGAAGTATACTACCGCGTTGGTAACATCTACAGATCCACCAAAAAATTCGATACCATCATCTAGTGTGGCATAGATTTCAATGTTTTCAATGGTGGTTCCATTTCCTACACCACCAAGTGTAAGTCCGTTAATTTCATTTCCCTCTCCGATGGTAATACCTCCGTGACGGATTGAAATGTATTTCATGGATCCGGAGTTGTCGGCGATATCTGTTCCTCCGTATACACCGTATGCTTCATCTGCAGGTAGACCTTCAATAGCAGAAACAGATCCGTCTCCGCTTTCGCTCTCAGCTGAAATGGGTGCTTTTCCGAGTACAATTAATCCTCCCCAAAGTTCTTTATCCTCTTTCGTAAGGTTTGTACCAGCGGTCATCCCCAATTCAATATCATCCAATATTGAAGTAAAAATGATAGGCTCAGCAGCAGTACCCTCTGCCATTAGTTTACCACCTTGCGCAACTATCAATACAGCAGCTGTTGTGGCATTTCCTTCAGCACCTTTGACGATGGTACCAGGCTCTATTGTTAAAGTGATTCCTTCAGGAACGATCACTCTCCCTTCAATCGTCCATATTCTATCAGCTGTCCAAGTTACATCCTCAGTGAGGGCCCCAGTAACTGTTTCCCCTGAAGGTGTTGGATTATCATCTCCCCCATCATCAGGATCACATGACACCAACACACTCATTGTTGCTGCCATTGCTAAAAACATTAAAAAATTTCTCATTATCATTAAAGTCAATTTGCGTGGTTTTAATCTGGTGCAAATTTGACTCCCGAGTATTAACTACCCAGCATAATGATATTACGCTTTTATTAAAGCTATTGGGACATGGTTAACCCAATGTTACATTTGTTAACATGTAGTTTTCAATCCGTTATCTCAATGTTAACAAAAGGTATTACTTGCTAATTTGCACCTTCTCCAGGATTGACTTTATGATGTCGTGTGTGCTCACACCATCAGCCTCAGCTTCGTAATTGAGAAGAATTCTATGATTCATCACATCGTCTGCGATTTCTTTGATATCCTCTGGCAACACAAAATCCCTTTGGTTAAAAAATGCAACTGCCTTGGCAGCAAGATTGAGATTGATTGAGGCTCTTGGAGAAGCGCCGAATTGGATGTAATGTGCCTCATCTTTCAATCCATATTCATCAGGATTACGGGTTGCAAACACCAATTCAATAATATATTTCTCAAGAGACTCACTTAGCGACACCTGATTGATTTCATCCCGAATGGCAAAAATGTCTTCTTTTGTCAAAATGGTATTCAATTCAGGTTTGAATGACATATTTGACATTCTTTTCATCACCTCCAGTTCCTGATCTTTGGTTGGGTAATCCACGTGAACCTTAAGCATAAACCTATCCACCTGTGCTTCTGGAAGCGGATATGTTCCTTCCTGATCAACAGGGTTTTGAGTCGCCATGACAAGAAATGGTCTGTCAAGACTATAGGTAGTTTCACCAATCGTCACCTGACGTTCCTGCATGGATTCCAATAGCGCAGACTGCACTTTAGCCGGTGAGCGGTTGACTTCATCCGCAAGAATCATGTTTGCAAATATGGGGCCCTTCTTGACCTCAAATTCGGCCTTCTGCTGATTGTAGATCATTGTTCCCAGCAAATCTGCAGGCAACAAATCCGGCGTAAATTGAATCCTTTTGAAATCAAGGTGAAGCACATTGGCAATGGTATTGACCGTTAAAGTTTTGGCAATACCCGGTACTCCTTCCAAGAGCACATGATTTTGAGTGAACAAACCTATCAGCAGCCTGTTGACCATATGCTCCTGACCGACAACTACCTTGCCCACCTCAGCCACTACTTGAGAGAGTTTATTCTGATGTTCTCTTCTAATATCCTGATTCGCTTCCTGCTCCATTTTACATTAAATTAAGGTGTGCAAAAATACCCACCTTTCACAAATCTGAAAATGCAATTATCTAATCGGGACTTTACAGCTAACTTGAACTGATATATTTCACATAATTTAACAATGAATAACAGCCAAAAGGCACAGATAAAACTAGCCATAGAAGAAAAAATGGCAGAAATCACAAATCGACTCACTGAATTGGCAGAAGCAACAAAACCAATGGGGCTGGATAGTGCAGTCGGTAGATTAAGTCGTATGGATTACATCAACAACAAATCTATTGATGAAGCCAACATGCGAACAAGTAAGAACAAATTGAAAGCGCTGAAGAGATGGCTTGATCTTTATGATTCTGACAAATTTGGAAAATGCACAAGATGCGGAAACGAAATTAACGTCAAGAGACTTCTATTTCTACCGGAAAGCACAAGATGTATTCACTGCGCAGGTATGTAACGGGCGCCTATGCTGAAATTTTAGCGGCAACTTTTCCCATCACATACATCATTTCGGTTGCTATCTGAAAGCATCTCTCATCATATCTTTCGCCCTCGAATGGTGTATCATCCGCCTCCTTAGGATCCTTGTATAATATTGGCAACCGAACATCCGCTCCGTGAATTACAGGGCATGCCTCATTGGCACTATCACAAGTCATTATTGCTCCAAATTGCTCATTAGGATTGGGCTGCTCATCATACTTTTTCGAAAACAATTCCATTTCACTTTTTTCAGCCGAATAGCGGACTTCATAAACGGGATTAGGCCCATCGGCTTCCGGTATGCTAAAACCAGCCCGTCGTGCAGCAGCAACTGACCTTGGATTGAAGGCCGTTGCTTCTGTTCCACCACTAAAGGTTTGTGCTTCAATCCCGAAATAATCTGCGGAGACTTGTGCCCATATCTGACCAAAATGGCTTCTTCTGGAATTGTGTGTGCAAATAAATGTCAACTTGACAAGCTCTCCTTTTTGTGATTTACTAAAGATGTAAGCAACAAGTGGTTCTAGGACCTTCTGACGCCCCTCGGTAATGGTGACTGTATTTTGAAGGGCTCTACTTATGTAATCAGATAATTCAGGATAAAACTTCATAGCTCAAACATTAACAACATGAAACTGATGAATATTGTGGATCATTTTTTTTCACGTCTTCTAAAAATTGGTAAACTTCCCATTCATATCCATCTGGATCATTGACCCAAAACTTATTTTGACGAGCGAAACAACACGCTACATTTTCCTCTTCCAAGCTTATTGACAATTGATTAGACAAACGATTTTTGGCATCCGTTAGCTCTGCCTCACTTTCCACTCGGAATCCCAGATGTCCAAAGTTTTTGTGCACCTTTTCCTTGGACTCAATAATGGAAATTACCAATCCGGGGTTTTCCAACTCAAACTTAGTATAACCCTTCTCATTTTTTACCGGTTCTTCTCCAAACAATTTTTCATAAAATAATGATGATACTTTAGCATCTGAGACATGCAATGCCAAGTGAAACTTTCTTTGATTCGACATATGTGATAATACTTAATAGTTAAATGGTTCTATGTAGCAATTATTTGCACTTTGATTAGTTTCAGGCTGCCCAAAATGAATGACCCATTCATGACCGTTTGGATCGTTGAGAACAAAATGATCCTTTAAAAGCTCGCATTTTCCATTAACGGTTTTTGCATGGTTTTTCATCTGATCAAATTTTTTGTGGACCGCTTCAGATGAGTGCAGTGGTAAGTGAAATCTCAACGGCAAAATGCCCCGTGTTAATTTCAGTCTGATGGTGTGATCATTGCTTTTGATCACTGCCTCATGAGCCGTAATCATGGATATGTTTCCATCAAAAAGACCCTTATAAAATCTCAAACTGTTTTCAATATGAGCAACTTCAATAATCATCTTTATATCGCTATATTACGATGGTTTAGTGCAAATTTTTTTAGCACATGGGTGCTTCTTCTGAATACCTATCAAAAAAGGTTTTCATTCTATTTTGAATTTCTTGCCAAACAGGTCGATTAATGCAATAACACATGGCAGTACCAGTAATGCTTCCCTGAATGATCCCCATGTTTTTCAATTCCTTTAAATGCTGGGAAATAGTGCTTTGTGCCAATCCAAGCTCGATCACAAGATCACTATTGATACACTTGTTTTCCTTTAGTAAATGATCAAGAATTGCCACTCGTGCCGGATGCGCCAAAGCCTTAGCCGTGTTAGCCAATTCATTTATTTCGTCAGAAAAAAGATCCGTTTTGGTAATTCCCATATCGCAATATTACGATATATAGATATAACTAGTTGCACAATTGACTAGAAAAATTGTCATGCTTAGCGACAACCATCATCATACTTTTATAATTTTCCTTGATTGATCTTACGGAAAATAACAACTCAGCAAATGTTTACAGTTGAAAAGAGAAGAGTACACCCCAAGAGCTTCCACCATAGAATTAAGGATGTGGCAGGACATTTGATAGATCAAGATCAATTTATGGGAATTGACCCATTTGATAGCTCAAAGTTTCATGATATCTACGAAGACAAAAACGCTAAAAAAGATAAAAAATCTAAATAATTTCAGCGCTACAAAAAATAATCGGGATGCCACGACATCCCGATTTTACCAATATTAATGAAGAAGGTTGAAACGAAATGTCCACACATTTCTAAAGAAAGCATCAGTTAATACGCTGATGCCTAATACCCACATAACAAAACTCGATAATTCCAGTCAATTGATACAGTGACATTTCGTCCTAGAAAGGAAGGTGATTATTCCAGAAAAGTGATTTCATAGTACTTTTGACGCATGAGAGCTATGATGAGGTACTGGATCGTTATTGCTATGGTCGTTATGTCAATAATGTCTATAGCCGCTGAAAAAATTGTCTTTCACCAACTTCCGTATCGCCTCTCTCAAAATACAGTCACAACCATTCTCCAGGATAACAATGGTTTTCTTTGGTTTGGCACATTGTATGGCCTCAACAGATACAATGCCAGAGGATTCGATATTTTTCTGCACAATAGTCAGGATTCTACTTCACTGAATAGCAATCGAATTGCCAACGGTGTGAAAGATCAAGAGGGTAATTTTTGGCTCGCAACATCCAATGGCCTTGCTTTTATGAATACTCAGACAGGTAAGTTTAAGCAATACATCCACGAACCAAATAATCCGAATAGTCTCTCGAACAATGAAGGTACTGCTGTCTACCTGGATCACAAGGGAATGGTGTGGTTTGGGACAGAAGATGGTGGACTCAACATGTTGAATCCCAAAACCAATAACGTTACGAGATACCTCAACAATCTTGATGATCCCTATTCAATCAATGACAATCACGTAACAAGCATAAGCGAAGACTTACAGGGAAACCTGTGGATTGGCACTATGAATAATGGCATTAATCTTTTCGATCGAAATAACCAGCGCTTTATTGGTTATCATATGTCAAACGGTCTGACCAATAGTAGTATTAGGACGCTCCATAAAGGAAAATCTTCGCTGTATGTTGGATCCCAAAATGGTGTTTATCAACTCAAATATGATCCAACTGGTAAGTACTTATTTGAAAAACCGGGCATTCTAAATTCAAAGGAACTTGAAGGAGCTTTTGTTCTTTCCCTTTTAGAGGATAGTTCAGGGAAGTTGTGGATTGGCACTGAAAATAAGGGATTATTCGTTGTGGATTTTCAGTCCGGAACTATTTCAAATCATCTAGCAGATTTCAGTGGTGAGCTGAACATGTCCAGTAAAAGTATATGGTCTCTACAAGAAGACTACACTGGAATTATCTGGATTGGCACATTCATCAATGGCGTAGTTAAAGCTGATCCCTACCATAGGAAATTCAATCACATCAAAGTACATCCAGAAAGGCAAAATACATTAAGCTACAATGTGGTAAGTGCTTTTAGCGAAACCTCTGACGGTAAACTGTGGATTGGAACTGATGGAGGAGGCCTCAACCTTTATAATCCAACAAAAGATTCCTATCAGATCTTTACCAATGATGAAACCGACGCTAATAGCCTATCAAGTGATGCTGTAACAAGTCTGTTGCTCGATAAAAACGAGAATCTGTGGATTGGCACATGGCGTGGAGGAATCAGCATACTGCCAAAAGGGTCCAATAGATTTATTCAAAAAATGCCAAATGGACAAGATCCGAATGCACCATTGAGTGCGGATGCCATGTATTTAACTCAGGATTCTCAACAGAACATTTGGGTCATGGAGTATAGAAATGGTATAGGGATTTACAATCCTAATGACTTCTCAAAAATCAAGTATTATAAAGGATTAATTGACGGTGGTCCTCTATCCAGCAATAAAAATAGATTTATGCGAGAGGTTTCCCCGGGTAAAATTTGGATTGGGTCAGAGGACTTTGGAATTCAGGTTATTAGTATAGACGAATCGTATAACATTATCTCTAACAAAAAATTCAACCATGATAAAAATGACCCCAACTCTTTAAGCCATGATATGGTCAGTGCTATCCACAAAGACCAATCCGGCAACATTTGGGTAGCAACATTTGGGGGAGGCATCAATATTTACGATTCAGCAACTGAATCATTTAGTCGTATTCAGGTTAAAGATGGATTGTCAAGCGATCTTGTGTTTTCCATCGAAGAAGATATAAAAGGAAATATATGGGTAAGCACTGGAAATGGCTTGTCCAAAATTAGTTCGGACCTGAGCATTCAACAATTTGATGAAAAAGATGGCCTTCAGGGTCCCGAATTCTTCAGAGCATCGAGCTATGTTGGAGCTGATGGAAAATTCTATTTTGGAGGGGTCAACGGTTATAATCTATTCAATCCAAATGATTTGGTTGAAAACACCAATGTTCCGCTTGTTCATATTACAAATTTCAAGGTGCAAGGAAGTCCTGAAAAATCTGTTTCCAACATACTGATATCCCAGACCTTCCCTTCCGGCACAATCGATCTAGACTATGATGAGAATGATCTGGTATTTTCATTCGCCGTATTGAACTACTCACAGGTAAGTAAAAATCGCTATACCTATATGCTTGATAATTATGATGATGTATGGCAAACATCTCCTAATGGATCCAACATCTCCTATTCCAATTTATCTCCTGGATTCTACACCTTTCATGTGAAGGGTGCCAACAATGATGGCGTATGGAATGAAAAGGGAGATTCCATCAGGATCACAATAGCCCGACCTTGGTATGGTTCTAGTTTGGCCTATTCATTTTACTCTCTCATTATTGTTGGTATTCTGATCTGGTACCGACAAACACTGATCAATAAAGAACGATTAAAAAGCGAGTTGCAAGTCGAGCATCTACAGTTGACCAAAATGCAAGAAGTCAATGAGCTGAAGTCAACGTTTTTCGCCAATATCTCACATGAATTCAGAACACCATTGACGCTGATCCTGGGTCCCTTAAAAGCCTTAATCAATGGAACCTTTAAAGGTGATCCAAGAAGTCAATATAGAGTGATGCTAAGGAATGCTGACCGATTGCTACGCTTGATCAATCAAATTCTCGAATTAGCAAAACTGGAAGCCGGATCAATGAAGTTGCAAGCCTCTAATGATGATATTGTAAAGTTTTTGAAGCCACTGGCTCATTCGTTCACAAGCTATGCCGAACGGCAATTCATAGATTACAAATGTGTATTCCCTGATGAAAAAGTAGATATCTATTTTGAAAAGGATAAACTTGAGAAAATAGTCGTCAATCTTATTTCAAATGCCTTCAAATACACACCTGAGTTTGGTAAAATAACGCTTGAGGTAGTAGATGAATCAGACACTTTGAACATTATCATAGCAGATTCGGGTGTAGGAATTCAATCCGATCAACTGGAACATATTTTCAATAGATTCTATCAGGTAGGCAATCAAAAGCAAAAAGGAACTGGTATCGGCTTGGCCTTGACCAAGGAATTGGTCGACTTACATCATGGCAATATCAGAGTTGAAAGCGAGATGGGAAAAGGGACTCGCTTTACAGTATCTCTTAAGAAGGGACAACAACATCTCGATGAAGATGAGATCGTTACTTCAGATGCACATACGCTGCGACTAAAATCTGAGGACTATAATGAAATGGAAATCATCAATGATAGCAACAGAGATGTGCCAAATGAGTTTACTGAGGACACAAATGAGCAAAAGATAGCAGATGATTTGCCTATAGTACTGGTAGCAGAAGACAATGAAGATATGCGCAACTTCATCAGCGAATATCTGGTGACCAATTATAAGGTAATAGAAGCAGACAATGGCGTGCAAGCTCTTGAACTTGCAAATGAGCATATACCTGACATATTGATTACCGATGTTATGATGCCTGAAATGGATGGCTATGAGCTTTGCCAAAACATCAAAAACGACGACCGCACTTCACACATTCCAGTTATTTTACTAACAGCAAAAGCGTCAAGTGAAAGTACTGAAAAAGGCTTTGAGCTTGGGGCTGATTATTACGTCACCAAACCATTCAATCCGAAATTATTGGAGTTGCGGATCAAAAACATTCTCAAAACAAGAGATCAAATAAGAGGTCAGTTAATGACGTCAGATCAAGTTGAAGTGAGTTTGGAACCCCGGGATCTTCAAATAGCTAGCAAGGATCAGGAGTTTTTGAAACGGGTAATTCAATGTGTAGAAGATAATATGGCCAATTCTGATTTCGGTGTAGATGATATCTGCCGAGAATTAGGCTTGAGCAGAACTCAACTATACAGAAAACTAAAAGGCCTTGTGGGGCAAAGTGCCAATGAATTTGTTCGGTCGTTTCGCATGAAGCGAGCTGCACAATTGCTCAAGAAACAAGAGCTCACCATTTCTGAAGTTACCTATCAGGTAGGCTTCAACGACCTTCAGTATTTCCGTTATTGTTTCAAGAAACAATTTGGTGTAAACCCTTCAGAATACGCTCAAATGTAGAAATAGGTCGATTTGCCTATGTTCCACAATCGTTTGCAATAAATGCCCGCCTAATATGAACTATTAACCCATAGCCTCGAAACACACATTTTCGGAAGTTTGAATTTGGGGTTATGGGACAGAAATTAACCCTGGAATATATTGTTCTTGATTTTTTGTTTAAACAATTCAAATTGGTATGAAGAATTATTCTTTTGAACAATCAATGAAGTTCAGAACTCGTCTTCTTAAGACTGTTTTGATGCTTGCTTTTGCAAGCTTTGTATTGAGCTTGCTTCTCTGGATTGGAGGAATTTAAGTAAAGGGTTTTGGAAGTTCTCCAAAGCCCTTTTTTCACTTTCAGTATTAACCCATAATCGTAATGAAAAGACCTTCTCCTCATCAGGTTTTTCTATATTTGAAGCCATTAAGAATTATCCATGAAAAACCAGTTTTTGATCATTGCGGGGGTTGTCCTAATGGCATTTTCATGCCAGGAAACACCCAAAGCGAAACGCTTTAATCTTTTATCTGAAGGACAATCAGGAATTGATTTCAACAATATTCTCACGGAAAATGATACCTTCAATTATTTCACCTATTCATACATGTACATGGGAGGTGGTATTTCAGTTGGAGACATTAACCAAGATGGTTTGCCGGATCTCTTTTTCACAGGAAATCAGGTGCAAAACAAACTGTACCTTAACAAAGGAGGACTAAAGTTCGAGGATATTACTGAAAAGTCAGGAGTGGCTGGAGATGACAGGTGGTACACCGGCACATCAATGGTAGACATCAACTCGGATGGATTGCTAGATATTTACGTATGCGTCTCGGGCAAGTATGACCAAAGAGAAAATCAGCTATTCGTTAACAATGGTGATTTAACGTTCACAGAGTCAGCTGCCCAATATGGACTGGCAGATAATAGTCAATCTATTCAGGCTTCATTTTTTGATTACGACAAGGATGGTGATTTGGACATGTATTTGGCACACTATCCGTCCACTCCATTTAATACTTCTCAAAATGAATACCGCAACTGGATCGACAATCCTTCCAAGGAAACAAGTGATCGCTTGTACAGACAGGATGATAATGGAAAATTTATAGATGTCACTGAGAAGTCAGGTCTTCTCAACTTTGGACTAACGGTCAGCGCATCAATCGCTGACTTTAACAATGATGGATGGGAAGATATCTATGTGTCGAATGATTTTAGCACACCCGACTTTTTCTACTTCAATAATGGTGACGGAACATTCACAGACAAACTCAAGGACGTGACCAAGCAAACAGCATTCTATGGCATGGGAACGGATGCTGCTGACTTTAACAATGATGGACTCTTCGACCTTATGCAGGTAGACATGGCCGCACAAGATAACAGGAGGCAAAAAGCAAACATGGCCAGCATGAATCCTAAATTGTTCTGGAACACGGTCAACAATGGCTTTCATTATCAATACATGTATAATGCGTTGCAGCTAAACCGAGGTATATCAGACAATCTTCCGTTATTTAGCAATACTGCGTGGATTTCAAACGTTGCTGCCACTGACTGGAGTTGGTGCCCGTTATTTGCAGACTTTGACAATGACGGGTTAAAAGACCTGTTCGTTACAAATGGAACCAGAAAAGAAATAAACAACCGCGACTTCTTTAAAGCACTGGATAAACTTACGATTCAACAACGAATTGATAGCGCCTATCACCTGTCAATGCAAATGCCGCAAGAACCCATTGACAACTTCATTTTCAAAAATCGTGATGGAATGATCTTTGATAAAATGAACGAAGACTGGTCTTTGGAGCTTGTAGGCTTTTCAAATGGTGCAGTATATAGCGATTTGGATGGTGATGGAGATTTGGATCTGATTATCAATAATATCGATGATCCGTCTGTCATTTTTGAAAATAATAGCAACGAGATTGATCAGTCACAATTTGTTAAAATTGAGCTAAGAGGTGATGAGAAAAATCCATTTGGGCTAAGCAGCCTGGTATCGCTTAACACCTCATCAGGTAGTCAGCATAGATACATGACTTCCTCCAGAGGTTACCAATCTTCTATTGATCCCGTTCTTCACTTTGGTATTGCTCCCGGTACTGAAATCCTGGATGTCAAAATTCAGTGGTCAGATGGAACAGTACAGCTGGTTTCAGATTTAATGATCAATCAACTCAACACAATCAAGAAACAGGCGAATAGCGCGCCTCAGTCAGAAAAAAATCAGGATACTTTCTTCACTGATCAGAATGAAAAATTACCAGAGTTTTACCATTCAGAAAACCCTTACAACGATTTCATTCATCAGGTTCTTCTTCCTCATAAAATGAGCAACTTTGGGCCCGCGCTAGCGACTGGCGATATCAATGGCGATCAACTGGATGATATTTTCGTAGGTAATGGCGCAGATCATCCGGCTCAATTCTTCCTTCAAAATAGCGATGGAAATTTCGATATATTCATGGAACCCACGCTCAGGTTAGACTCAGCTCAAGAGGATATGGGAGCGTTGTTTTTTGATGTTGACTTAGATGGTGATTTAGATCTATATGTTGTCAGTGGAGGAAATAAAGAGCTCGATTACAAAAAGGATTTTTATCAAGACAGATTATATCTTAACGATGGAAAAGGCTCATTTCAAAAAACTGAAAATGTTCTTCCTGATGTCATAGGAAGTGGATCCAGAGTGATAGCCAAGGACATAGATGGGGATAATGATCTTGATTTAATGGTAGCTGGTCGATTATACCCTCAAAAATATCCTGACCCGGGTCAGAGCTATATACTCATCAACAAGCTAGAGACTGGAACTTTGGTTTTCGAAGATGCAACTGCTTCGTTAATTCCGGAATTCTCAAGACTGGGTATGGTTACAGACATGACTTGGGTAGATCTTGACAACAATGGAAAAGAAGAATTTGTAGTAGTTGGCGAATGGATGCCGCTTACTGTGTTTGAAGAAATGAATGGGACTTTTCAACTCGCCACAGAAAAGTATGGTTTCTCGGACACATTTGGGTGGTGGTTTAGCGTAGACAAGGGAGATTTTGATAATGATGGGGATATGGACCTGATTGCCGGTAACCTTGGACTAAATTATAAATATCAGGCCAATGAGAACGAAACTTTCGATTTGTATGTCAACGACTTTGATAAGAATACAAAAAATGATTTGGTCCTTGGATACTTCAACAATGGAGAGCAGTTTCCTGTGAGAGGGCGACAATGCTCCTCTGATCAGGTACCAGCAATTCAGGAAAAGTATAAAGACTATAGCTCATTCTCAACAGCAACACTTGAAGACATTTATGGTAAAAGAGATCTTGAAAATTCAGTTCATTTTCAAGTGAAAAGCTTCGCCAGTGTCTATGTGGAAAACAAGGGAAATGGAGAAATGGCATTACAACCACTACCAACACTAGCTCAAATTTCTCCCATCAACGACATGATCATTGATGATGTAAACGGCGACAACAATTTGGATGTTATTGTGGCAGGTAACTTATATGCCGCGGAAGTCGAAACACCACGGTCAGATGCGGGAACTGGATTGTTACTACTTGGCAATGGAAAGGGCCGGTTTACCTCATCTCCCATAAATGAAAGTGGGATCGTCCTTAACGATGACGTGAAAAATCTAGCCCCAATCCAAGCAGGTGATAAAAAAGGATTCGTTTCTGCTAGTAATCAAGGTAAATTGCAGATATTGATAGAGAGCGACGACTAAACAGGCTCTTTGACTACTGTCAGTAAGATTCAACTCTAACGTCATTAACTGCTATATTGTCTCTAGTGGGAAGAGATATTTAGCTTTACTTTGAAAAAAGATTTTTGAAACCCCTTAAGAACATATTCTTTCTAACGCTTACCAGTTTAGGGCTTATAGGTTGTGAACTCACGCTGGAAAGCGAAGAAATTGTCTATGCGAATGATTTTGAGAATGAGGATTTGAATTTGATAAATGGTGGTAGAGTTCTGGATTTTGACGGTTCGAATGTAATTGGAAATTACAACAATGATGGATTTGATTTAACGCTATCAGATTTGCCTGACCACAACCATGTCAAAATTTCATTTGATTTATTGATTCATGATAGTTGGAATGGAAATCAACAAGGAAAAGGAGGACCAGATATTTGGTATTTTCATTTAGTCGTAAATGATAAACCAATTTTCAGAAATTCGTTTACCACAACCTTTTCAAATACTGGTTGTGGTTCTCAATACTGTCTATTGCAATCTTATCCAAAAGAGTATCCATTTTCCCATGATCCAAAAAGTGGGGTTTCAAATTTCAAACCTGGGCTATGCCTACATTCTGATGAACAGGATGGAACGTCGGTCTATCGTATCTCCAAGATATTTCAACATAGGAAGAATAATCTCCTTGTAGTCTTTGGAGATTCGCTGGTACAAACAAACAGCAATTCACCAATTTGTGATGAAAGCTGGTCATTGGATAATTTGGTTATTGAAACCCTTCAGTATAAATGAGACTCATCCTTATATCAATCATTGTGAGTTCTTCGTTTATGTCGATCGCTCAATATGTCCCGTTAGGAACCCCTGGACTCGACATTACTCAAAGGTTGAATAATCTTGAGGACTCAAGCAAGGCATCTGTCTTTCATAAGGTATCGTATCAAAATTCGTCCGAATTGTACTTCACGCTGCTAGATAAGCCAATAATTGAAGTTTCATGGCTAGCCCCTCAGCTGAAAATGGAATTCAACAGTCAGTATCCCTACTATCACAATAATTACAACTTGCTTCCCACCAAGGGTCTTCAATCTTTGTTTTCAACTGGAATTAATCTTGAAACCCCCATTTTTCGAATGCAAATAAGACCGGAACTTGTTTGGTCCCAAAATAGTGAATATCGCCCGTTCTCAAACTCTTTACCAGATGCCTATTGGCAAACACGCTATAAAGGATGGAATAGGACAGACGCCCATGGTTATTTTGGTCAGGAATCCATCAGAAGATTACTTCCGGGTCAGTCCTATGCCAAACTTCATTACAAACACTTCATTGAGGCTGGAATATCAACGGAGAACATAAGGTGGGGACCCGGAAGATTTGGAAATCTAATCCTTGGCCCATCAACCCAAGGATTTAATCATATAAGCATAGGTTCAGAAACACCCATTGAGACTCCACTTGGAGGAATTGAGTATCAGGTAGTAATGGGTAGGCTTGAAAATAATAATGTGAGCCCCATATTTCCGCCTGAACATGGCCTGAATCCATTCACTATCAATAAGCGCAGAGAGTACAGATATTTTTCTGGATTCTCCTTAGCGTATCATTCAAACTGGTTAGAAGGGCTAAGTATTGCTATAAATCTTGCTCAGCAACAATATTGGTCAGACGCCAAAGACCAGAAAAGTTATTTTCCGATAGGGAAGGTACTATTTAGGGAAGGAGATGGTGGAAATGACGATGACGAAATTAGAGATCAAGTTTTCTCTATTACTGGCCGATGGATTTGGCAAAAAACGAAGACTGAAATTTACTATGAATATGGTCTTAACGATTCGCCATGGAATTTTAGATACTTTTCAATTATTCCAGGACATACGCGAACCTATGTTTTTGGCATTACCAAATCTTTAGATTTTGGTGAAAAAACGCTGCTTTTTGGATTTGAAAACATAAGCCTTTCGCAATCGACATTAAGATACGTGCTCAATCCAGGTAGTTGGTATGAACATTATCAAATCAGGCAAGGACTTACTCATTTAGGAGAACCTCTTGGCTCTTCCATTCCTGTAGGTTCCGACCGTCAGACGATTGATTTCAATCTTATTTCAGAGTCAAACATCTACAGTATCATATTTGAGCGAACTATCATTGATCAGGATTTTTCGCAAAGTGCATTTGCAAATAATCGCAGATGGGTTGAACTAGCCGTTGGCCCAAAAGTTAATTTTCAGCTGTCAAGGCTTCGAATATCAACTCAAGCGCGATTTATTAAAGTTTATGGCTACCAATGGGAAGTAAATCCATCAATTACAAGCAACATGAACTTGACTTTAAATCTGATGTACCAATTATGAATAAAATTTTGGTATTCATCACCCTTCTAGTAGTTCACAATGCATTTGCACAGGTCCCAAATGGATACAGTCAATCCTTTGAAAGAGTCAGGATAAATCAAATATTAAATACAGATACTACCAATAAGTCAGATCTCATAAAATCATCAGGCATAAATAATTCGATTGATCAAAAGACGATCTTAACTAAGAAAAATCTCAATTTTTCAATTCTTCCCATTAACCTATTTTCTGAGTTTAACTCCGCCTACCCTTTCTCAATCAATAACGGAAATCTCCCAAACATCCGAGGCTTACAAAACAAACTCAGCGCCGGCTTTAGTTTATCATGGAAACAATTCACATTCAGATATCAACCTGAGTTTCTCTTTTCAAACCAACGCAGTTTCATGGGATTTCCTGAATCTTACAGTGATCTGCTTTGGCGAAACAGATATTTATGGTGGAACAACTCTGATGTTCCGGACCTAAATCGGAATCTTGGTCAAACTCAATACAACGTTGGAAATTCTTATTTCTCCTATCAGTTTGCCAATATATCCCTAAGCCTATCAAATGAACATAATTGGTGGGGACCAGGAATTCAAAATGCACTTCTGTTCACCAACAACGCACCTGCGTTTAGACATTTATCAATAAAATCTGTTAAACCTTTTAAAACAAAAATTGGATTAATTGAATTTCAGTATCTCGTAGGCAAGCTGATTGAATCAAGGATACCACCACCAGACACATCCCGAACATTCGGACAAACAAAGCTGTTTGTCCAAAAGCCTGAAGATCACCGTTGGATCAACGGATTTATCATTTCTCTGAAACCCAAATTAGTTGACGGATTATCCATCGGTCTTGGTTTAACCAACCAGCAATACAAAAATGCTATAAGCGGAAATTTGATGGAATTCTTTGTGCCATTTAATCTAGTAAAGCCTAAAAGAATTGGCGATTCTCATTCGCCTGACCTTTATCGTTCAACCTATCTCAGATGGGTCTTTCCAAAAGCATTATCAGAAATTTATTTTGAATTTGGCAAGCATGGCAGATCTAAAGCGCTTGAATCATTTCTTAAAAATCCTATGGATCAAGCTGCATTCATTCTGGGTTTTTCTAAGCTAATACCCGTTTCAAAAAATAGGTTTGTCAAGTTCTCATTTGAGAACACAGACCTTGCCAATAGATCCCTTACATCAATTAATAATGCAGAAGGATGGTATACAAACTCACAAATAAGGCATGGTCATACAAATCAAGGCGAATGGCTTGGGGCCGGGATTGGTTCAGGAGGCAAGCATCAATACCTTGAGATTTCATTTATTGATGCAAATTCAAAATATTCATTGATTACTGAGCGTAGAACTAACAATGCAGACTTCTACTACTATCACTTCAACCATAACGGTGATTGGAGGAGAGCATGGATCGACTATGCTGTAGGAACCCAACTGGATACAAAGATTCGAAAAGCAATTCGCCTGAGTTTAATGTTCAAATATGTCTATTCATTAAACTATCAGTGGCAACTAATACCAAGTCCTGACAGGTTTGTTGTTCCTGGTGTTGATGCAAAAAATATTTATTCATCACTAAATGTCACTTACAACTTTTAACTGATGAGCATAGCAAAACCGAACCTATTTATAGTTGGCGCTGCAAAAGCCGGTACTTCATCTTTGCATGACATCCTCAACCAACACGATGATATCTGCATGTCTTCTGTTAAAGAACCCCACTTCTTCTCAGAAGTTAGTCAACTTAAAAATAATGACCCATGGCACACATTGAAAACCTCTAACGAGAAAGAATATTTGTCATTGTGGGCTAATGGTGACTATAAATATTTAGGGGAGTCTAGCCCGTCGTATATGTGGGATCAGAAGGCATGTCATAGGATTAGCGCATTCAATCCCGCAAGTAAAATTATTATGCTTCTGAGAGATCCGGTTATGAGAGCATATTCCCATTATCTCATGGATTTTCAAAGCAATCGAGAGAAGCGCAGCTCGTTTCTAAGAGCATTAGCTGATGATAAGGGGAGAGAACCTAAAGGTTGGGGGATTAGCCGGCTCTATGAAGAATTAGGCTTCTATTCAGCACCTATTAACAATTACCAACAAACCTTCGGGAAGAATAATGTGCTGGTTTTGTTTTATGAAGAACTATTCAACAATTTGACTAGTCAAATGCTTAAGTTTTGGGATTTTCTTGATATTGCTCCCTCAACAGTAACTTTACAACACAAAAATGCTTCCACCAATTATACCTCCTTCGGGAAAATGGTAAAAAAAGTGGGTATTGGAAACTTGATAAACTCAAAGATCAAAGACAAGCTAAAATCCCTCATCCTCACTGAACGCAAAGCCAGTCTAGGTGATTTGGAGATAAGACGCCTTATTGAAATTTACAGAAATGACATCCTTCTACAAAAAGAGTTGGGCTTTTCATTTTATTACGATTACTTTAAAACCCAATACCACATAGACTTGGCAAGTGTCTCCACATAAAAAGGTAGCCAAAAATATTGCGTCACTAGGGCTGCTGCAGATTACCAATTATCTGGTTCCTGTCATTGCCATTCCGATTCTGCTCAACAGAATTGGCTTAGAAAACTATGGTGTCATTGCCCTTGCACAAGGGATCATGAATGTTATCGTCTCGTTTACAGATTACGGCCTCAACTTAACCGGGACAAGATTAATCAGCCAAAATGCGGAAAACAAAGTTGAGCAAGGAAGAATCGGGTTTATGATCATCATGATCAAAGTGATTTTGATTGTTGCATTCTTCATTATTCTCTGGGTACTGGTACAGTTTGTACCAATATGGACAAAACATGCTTGGCTTATCTTATCAAGCTATTTGATCGTGATTGGAAATTCACTAATGCCAGTATGGTATTTCCAGGGAATCCAAAAAATGTCTCGACTGGCACTTTTTAATTTTATCTCAAGGTCTCTTTATATAATAGGAATACTGATTTTCATCCAAGATGAATCTTCCTTCATTTATGTCAATGTGATCAATGGACTTTGTTGGATCATTGCAGCTGCTATTGCGCTACTAGCAGCTCTTAATCGTATTGATTTCAAGGTTAGGTTTACAAGCGCAACTGAAGCTTTCGTTTTTGCCAAAAACAACACATCCGTGTTTTTGTCGATTGTCAGTGGAACAGCCTACAGAAATACAAGTATTATTCTTGCCGGATTTTTCCTGAATTCCTATTGGCTGGGAGTTTATGGAGTTTTAGACAAAATCATCATGCTGATTATTAATTCCTTCAGCTTAGTTTTTAGGGCCATATTTCCAACTCTTTGTACTCTGATTAGAGAAGAAGCTGGAAATCTTAAAAAATTCATCCTATTGACCTTTGGAAGATTAACGTTGCTGCTTGTACCTGGTGTTATCATTCTTTATTGGATTGGCGGTGATGTCATCGCTCTGCTTTCGGACCAAATAACAACTGAAGAAATCGTTCCCTATATGGGCCTAGTTGCACTAATCCCAGTTGTTCTCTTCATTAATCTGCCTGTCAGTCTTTTGATGATTAGTCACAATATGAAGCGAGAATATCTGGTTTATAACTCCTCAGCGCTGATTGTTGTGTTGCTCATTTCACCTATTCTTGCAACCCAATTTCAGATTTATGGACTAATTGGTGGAATTGCCCTGGCCGAGTGTGCCATGTTGGTTGTAGGCATATTGATCATCCTGATCAAAGGTTTGAAGCTCAACGAACAAGATGTTTGAACACTCTGATATACTCATCTGTAACCTTATCCCAATTGTATTTATCGGAAATTCCTTCTCTAGAAGTAGACTTTAAGCTTTGCACCACTACCTCTTGTTGATCCATCTCGTTGATAGCCTCTTCAAAAGAAGCTTCACTTTTTTGAAAGTAACGACCATGTTTGCCTTCCTGAAGCATTTCCTTGTTAAAAGGGGTATCCAAGGCAAGAATTGCACAACCATAGGCCATCGCTTTGAGCATGGTAGGATTAGTTCCTCCATACTCATGACCATGAAGATACACATAAGACTGATGATACAATTCTGCCAATTCGTCCTGATTAGTTACATATCCAGTAAACACCAAACGCCTATCAGTATCACCCAACACTTTTAATTTACTTGCCCACTCATCCTGATAAGGAACATCACCCACCACTACAAGTTTTTTCTTTACCGACGACTTGATGAAACCTTTCACTAGAATATCTGCATTGTTATCCGGAACCATTCGACCAACAATTAGGTAGTAATCATTCGGTTGTAGATTCCATTTATCGATCAAAGATGCATTTCTTGACTCACGTTTATTTGCTCCATAAGCAATTACCGTACTGTTAACCTTGAATACATCCTCATATACGCTTGCCATTGCGTCAGAGTCATTAATGATATGGTCAAATAGACGAGTGGCTTGCTTGGAGGACCAATAAAAATACTTGGCTCCAACTCCCTTCCACTTTGGTCTTTTCCATTCCAAACCATCCACATTGATGGCAGTTTTTATTCGAAATAATCTGGTCAACAAACCAAAAGGACCATTAGCGGTATTCACTGCTAATATGACGTCATATCTCACAAAACAAGCGTGTAAAAATGCCAAAAAAGAGTGACTCAGCTGACTCAAAACCTTCGTTTCAATGGAGGGAATATAGACCAGATCAATTCCATTTACTCTTTTAGGCTTGTCTTTGAATAAACCCTTATGGCAGTAGACAGTCACTTTAATGTTTTTAGCGACTAACCTTTCGCAAATCTCTTTTACAAAAGTCTCATATCCGCTGTATACGTATGGATATCCCCGCGAACCAATTATTGCTATTCTCAATGTATTAATTTTGATGCAAATCTAGGCTAGCTGAATTTTATCTTAGTGTCTGGTAAGTCAAAATACCTAAAGTAGATTTGTGCCATGATCAATTTTGACCATTTAGAAAGTAACAAGGAGAAATTTAGACAGGAATTCCTTCTTGGTAAGCCCTTTTCCTACATCGCCATTGATAACTTTTGTGAGGAGGAAAAACTCAAAAAAGCCTACGAGAGTATTCCAGAACTTGACAACAAAAGTCGAGACTATGTGTTTGCAAACAACAAATTTGAAAAATCAAATTACAAGGAGCTTTGCAATGAGTTTCTAGAGCTTTATGAGGAACTCAATTCTGATCGAATGAACAGTTGGCTCTCTTTCGTATGTCATCAAGATATCTTTGTGGATCCGAAAAACTTTGGTGGAGGATTGCATCAAGGCAAAAAGAATAGCTTTCTGGACATGCATCTTGACTTTAATTATCACCCTCTCCAGGAAAACTGGTATCGTGAGCTAAACCTACTTCTTTATCTAAACAAGGACTGGAAACAGGAATATGGGGGACACTTAAAAGTAAAAGATTTGAGAACAGATGAGTCTGCTGATCTTGACGTCCCCTTTAATCGGATGATTATTCAACAATGCCGTCCCTGGACTCTTCATGGATATGACATGACTTCTTTTCCTGAAGGGAATTATCGGACTTCTATTGCCACATATGCATATTCTCGGCATGCCAAACTAATCGAAAAACCTAGGACAACAGATTGGTTTCCAAAGGATGAAGCAAGTACGTCAAAGAAATTCATGGCCAAACATTATAACAAAGCTGTTCAGCTCAAAAACAAGCTTTTTGGAAGTGCTACTGCAAAGAATCAGTAGTATTTAGTGCAAAACGACAACAATTTTTTTTCTAAGCAATGACCCATCACTTGTTTTACAAACGAGGAAATACATACCAGGCTTTATATATTCTGAAAGGGTTACTTGGGCTTGGTTTCTTGTTGTGATGTCGTAACTTATTGAGATTTTTGAACCCTTAATATCCATTAATTCAAGAAGCTCAATATTCAACTCTGATGTAATTGAAAATTCCGTGCTTAAAACCGGATTAGGAAAAATGACAATATCAGAAGCAGTATTTAGAACCTCCATTTCCTCAATCCAAATTCTAAGAGCTGATAAGTAAGAGTCATCTAACAGTTCCTTGGCAATGGGTGGCATTTTGCTGTTATCAAGACTTTGGTCCCTTAACCAGAGCTCTGAATTGTCAATGCTTCCGGGAGAAACAATCTTATTCTCTCCGGTCGAATTAAAGGAAACTGTTGGAGCATTGATTATTCCCATTTGATGAAGAGGTGTTTTAAATCGAGCATCAAAAGATGTAGAGATGGAATTACCTCCATGACAATGACTACAGTTTGCATCAAGGTAAGACTTAATTCTAGTATCTATTGAGAACGTTGTGTCCGTAACTTCACACATCTGGCTTCTCTCATAAGGAACTTCATTTTCAAACCAATTCATTTCTTTCCATAGGTCGATTTGATTCAGCTCGCTATGTGATACTAGCCTATTTAGCTGTGCTGTCTTCAATCCCAGAACAAATCCTGCTCCTTCATTATGACACCTCAAACACTGAGATCTGGTTGGGTATTTCCAATTCGTCAAAACATTATCTCCTTTCACACTGTAAACGCTGTCAATAACAACCTCAGATGACCCGACCAAAAAAGCCTCAGTGTCGCTTTCATTCCATCTATAGGTTATACCATACCCTTTAGATTCTCTGTCAATAACGAAGAACCGCGTTTCCAACTTTTTAATTGAATCGACATTGACTTGCATGTCAAAATGTTTGATAAACACTGTCCCAGAAGAAAACTTCCATGGATCATCTTCCACATAAGAAATGCTCGACCCTTCAGGTACAGATATCCATCTCCTCTTAGTTGCTCCATCGGACCAAAGTGGAGAATTTATTTCGTAAGGGACAATTCCCTCGACAGGATCCAGGTTTTCCAAATTTTCAAATACTCCTAATTCTGAAAGCCTATTCGGGATTGTCTCGACAACTTCATTTTTCACAAGACGAAAGACATTACCCCTTATATCAAATAGGTATATATACTGGTCACTATCCTCAAAGAAACCAACCAGCTTGTAGAAACCTCGATATAACGTACTAACAAGGTTTTCAGATGTCTTATCCAGTGCCCAAATTGATCCGGTTTCCCAATCGCCAAAAAGATACTTTTTGTGAAGCTCTGGATATTTTTCACCATAATAAACCATTCCTCCAATTACAGCTTGGCCCTGATCTCTTCCGTATTCATAAAGTGGTGGGGTTTCAGACCCAAATAATTCATCTGGTTTATAAAATCCTGGTTTGGCTACTGTCCCTTCTTTGTAAGCCCACTGAGCATTAGATCCTTTATATATTACATTGACTTCCTCTCGAATATCATCACCTACATCACCTACCCAAATTCCACCATCTACGGTATCGTAAAACATTGTGTAAGGGTTTCTAAGTCCTGTTGCATAGAACTCCTCCAGATACCTACCCTCCTCGTCTACCCAAGGGTTATCATTTGGAATTGTATAATGATCATTGATGTTTTCTGGATATCCTGATGGCAAATCTTCGAATGGGACTGGTTTTCTTCGAATCGGATGACTTCTGGTCAAGTCTTCATCTACATCAATTCTGAAAATGCCTGAAAACAGTCTAAAGTCAATCTTTTGAGCATTTTTAAACCAATTGTTCCATTTACCTTCATCTCCAATTGACAGATATAGTAATCCCTCCTCATCAAAAAACATATCCCCTGAATTGTGATTAATATCCCTATCAGCCTGCTGAATTAGAATTATCTCTGATGATGAATCTATTATGCTGAGGTCATCAGAAAATTTCAACTTTGTCAGTCGATCATATATTGGATATTCTTGTCCAACCATATAGTTGTAATACAAGAAAATTGTTCTATAGTTTATGCTTGATCTGTTATTAAAATCTGGATGAAAGGCAACTCCCGTAACACCTGCTTCAGACTCAGTAGGAACCTGTCCCCTAATATCAAATACCGATCTGGTTGTGTTGCTTATATCCCTAATGTCGAATATCCAAATTCTACCTTCCTTACCTAATGCAATAAACTCAAATTGAGATCCGGGAATGGGTTTTATCCTTGTTATTCTCCCAGTGTCAATAGACAGCAAACCAACATGCTCAATTCCATATGCACTTGGAAGCAACTCAGGTAGTTTGCCATCCAAATAAGCTGACTTTCGAGTATTAAATAGTGAGTGAATATCAGTCAGGACTGTCACTGCAGAACTCAGGACAATTGAAGCAAGGAAGAATATTATGTAGAAAGATTTTTTCAAGCTAACAATTAATTGAAAATACAAAAATCATCATTTCTTCATTTTCGTCACAACATCCATCATTTTGGAAATGTAGGTTGCCTCAGTAAAAAAATCATTAATTCGGTCTCTCCCATTCTTTCCAAATTCATTTCTCTTTTTGTCAGAGCCTAATAGAGGAACAATTTTATCAAATGCAAGGACAGGATCATCCCAGGGAATTAGGAATCCTGTTTTCCCATCGACGACCATTTCAGTTGCTCCTCCATGATTTGTAGCAATTACTGGCAACCCATTGGCCATGGCTTCCAGGCATGTGGTCGGAAGTGGGTCGGGTAATATCGACGGGACTATGAGTATATCTATTGCCCCAAAAAATTTGCTCGAATCCTCTACATATTTTAAATCAACAATCCGTTCAGCCAGGTCTAACTCAATGATTTTTTTATCTATTTCATCATATAAGTATTCATACCCTGGAAATGCATCTCCGGCCATGAGGAACATAGCATTTTCGTATTTATTGGCAATCTGCCTTGCTAGCTCCAAAAAATACTGTTGTCCTTTCCAAAAATGAACCCTCGCTATCATGCCGATCCAAATGGTGTTGGTGGGGAATCCATCCTGAACACTTTTAAATCCATTCACTCCTGGACTTTCAATGTATTCTGGGGAAAGACCATTATGAACAACTTCCAGTTTATTTGCCAAAGACTTGTTGAGATTCTTCCAATGATCAGCAGTGGCAGCACTAACAGCCACCACTTTATCTGATTTATCTAACAACCATGAAATGAATTTGGCAAACCATTTCGGATTGACAATGATTTCATGAACGTGCCATAAATGAGGAACCCTACAAATTTTTGAAACAATTAAACCGGAGAAAATACTTGAAGCATTATTATATACCACATCTATATTTTCACTTAAAATCAGTTTTTTGAGTTTTTTTACTGCAATCAGAAGATAAACAATGCGATTAATTATCCCAATAGGACTCATATATCTGCGCCTAATGACACCCAATCTCACAACATGAACTGGTACTTTAATTTTTTCTAACTCATCCGATAACGGACCAAGGCCAGATAAAACTACGACTGGTGAAATTCCATTTTTTTTAAACTCCCTTATGGTCTGTAAGAAAATTCTACTTGCCCCATAAAGGTCGGAGGAGCTATGGAGAAATAGGATTTTCATTTCAACGGGATGAAACTTTTATGGCATAGACTGTTTGGTCAACATCCCAAAACGATTGAAGTAGACGCACAATTTTTTTCTTAAATGAAATTGGTTCTTTAAACAGACTGAAGATTTTTTCTACACGCCCGTGTGAAAACTGATTAACCACTTCAAATCCGTTTTGCTCAAGAAGCTCTTTTAACCTGGATTTTGTAAACAGAACTGTATGATCCATTCCATCCATAATAGTGGGCATTTTTTGAAACCAATGACTCAAAAACCTATGTATCGAATAAGCTTTGCATCCAATATTCGGTGTGCCAATCATCAGTACCCCATCATCTTTCATAATTCTTCCTATCTCTCTGACATATCCTACAGGATCTCGAACATGTTCTATCACATGCCAAAACCTAATAAAATCAAACTGTTGATTTGAAAAGTGTGCATCAAACAAATCTCCATTTCTAAGTTGAGCTTTAGGAATGTAACCCTTTACAAATTCAATTGCGTCCTGATCAAGTTCTGTTCCTGAGACATCAAATCCTAGTTTTGAAGCAAGGAATAGTGGTTCTCCCAAGCCAAATCCGATATCCAAAAAATTACCCCCGGATTTATATTTCAAAACGGGATTAAAGACCTTTTTCAACTCTTCCAGGCTGAGTTCTTGATATTTTTGAAACTTTTCGTGGTGGATCTTTTTGTATTGGAAAAGTCCAAAGTTTCCCTTGTCGTAGTAATTACTATAAAAATCATATAGTTCAATATCAGTAGCCATAGGATTGGCGAATATTAATGAACAAGAAGAACACTTAACACGGGAAATGTGAGGAGAATTTTCATCAAACTTCATTGAATGCGGCTTTAAATCAGAACTTCCGCATATAATGCACTTTTTATGTAGATCCATTCAATCTGTTTTTGATCACTTTTGCTGGGTTTCCAGCAACGATACTGTATTGAGGAACATCTTTGGTCACAACCGAACCGGCTGCAACTACAGATCCTTTTCCAATGGTCACACCTGCAAGCACAATTGTGTTAGACGCAATCCAGCAGTCATCTTCAATGACTATGAATTCTTTTGATACACCTTGCTCCTTCATCGGAACATCAATACTGTCAAATTCATGATTTTCTGCATACAACCCAACTCTTGGTGAGATCATCACATTCCTACCAATTGAAATTTTTCCTGAGCATCCGACATACGAATATGGTCCGATATTAGACCCATCGCCTACAAACAATCCATCTCCCACTTCTCCACCATAATTATTTGTTGGTCTAATGATTGCAAACGCGCCAATACTTACTCTATCCCCGAATATCATACCTTCCTTGGACTGACAGTTGATCTCTGCTCCTTGTTCTATCAAAAAATCCTTGCCTACCAAAAGCTTATTGGTGTGCATTAGCTTGACTGAAGGTCCAACAAACACTCGTCCTTTAGATTTCTGAAACCATATTTTGTGATAAAACCCTCTTACAAACCAAACGGCGAGTTGCATAAGCGAGTTGAATTGTGATCTTTTTGTCCAACCAGTATATCTCTTCTTATCCTCCATTCACACTATTTAGAAGCAATTGCTCAAATCTCTTCAAATTATTTTCTCTGGAAAACAATTCTAGTCGTTCATATCCCTTTTTCCTCAAAGATTCTCTTACATCCTCCTGTGTCCAAACGAATTCAATCTTCTTAGCCCAATCTCCAACATCCATAGTATCAGCTCTTAACACCGCATCTCCTCCAATTTCAGTCAAAGCACCATCCATTGATATGATCACAGGCAACCCAAAAGAAAAAGCTTCCAAAATAGGATATCCAAAGCCTTCACTAAACGAAGGGAATACATATGCAAGAGCATTGGCATACAAACTTTCCTTTTCTTCAGTGTCTACGTATCCGGGCAATAGCACATCTCCTTCAAGGTTCAACTCAGCAATCATCCTGTTGATTTTATCTGAGTCATCAAGTTTTCTTTTTGGACCTGGCATCCCTGCCAAAACCAACTTCATTTGACTATTTTGATGCTGATCTTTGAAAATCCGAAAAGCTTTGATCAAGGTCAACAAGTTCTTACGCTTTTCTAAAACCCCAACATGGAGAAGATATGCTCCCTTTTGCAAATCGCTTATTGGTTCGCTTTCCAAGTTGTCGACCCGCTGAGGCCCAATTGACCAGAGCACATTGATTTTATTCTTGGTTTTGGCGTGCTCCTTAATTTTTTGCTTTGAATGATTCGAGACTGTCACGATTTCGGCATCACCTTTCAGCCCCAACCCGATTAATATTTGAAAATATCTTAACCAAAAAGTATTATAATGAGTCCTGTTAATCCAGAAAAATGCATCGTGAAAAATGACCAACTTTTTAACATTACGTGTTATTGGACCCAGATAATTGGGTGAAACAACAATGTCTGCTCCTACTCTTCGTATTTCCCTTTGCAGACCAATTGCAAACCACCAGAATGTAGCAATATGAAAAAGCATGGCCCTGATCAACCCTCCCTTTTTATAAAATCGCTTTTCATGCACCAATCCCACAGCTGGAGCTACATAGTATTCAATTTCAGAATTGCTGTGCTTGGATATTTCAATCAAGTCGTCTATATATGTCTTGATCCCGGTCTGAGCTACCTGTAGGTAATGGATATCTATTAAGACTTTAACCATAACCTACTTGCAATTTTATTCTTGACAGACTTACTTGCCTCACACTATATCCAACCATCCACCATGAAATGTAAGAAACAAATAAATACAACTCAGCATTCGATGTAAATAGCGGCAACAACAACCCGAATTTCGTTGTGGCCGCAATAAACGGAATAAGCGATTTATAAGGGTCTTGAGCGCTGGTGCAAGCCTTAATTGATGTTCTTATTGCGGAAATTAAAAGAGCTATATAAATCAACATTCCGATCACGCCAAGCTGCACACCATATATGATGAATTGATTTTCTCCTCCAACTTTTACGGCATCATCCACACTCCCGGCATTGCCACTCATTCCCAAGCCTATTCCCAATGGATTGGAAGTCATACTTTCCACGCCTTCTATCCACTCGAGAGCGTGACCTAAGCTTGAAGGATTCTGAAAAGTCAATGTGTCAATAACAAAATACCTTAGCTCATCAGAAGCGAAGTATGATATGTATATTATAATACCTACCACGCCAAATGCACCTGTCCATAAGAGACGATAATACTTAAACAAGAAAGCAACAAAAGTGATTTGAAACACCAAAGCCATCATTGATGCCCTGGAAAAAGCCAGATAAAAACACCCTAATACCGCAACAACCACCCCAAAATAAACAACTTGATTATCCCTAAACGGCGTTTTCATGAGCAGTATAAATGCCGTAGCAAACCCGATTAAGCTCGATGCTGACAATTCAAGGGGGTTGGCAAATATTGACCCATATCTTGGCCTTCCCGATGAGGTCTCAAAAGTCCATGACAAACCGTAGTGACCATTTGGTTCAACCAAATTGATATCATCATTGAATTGACCATACCCTACAAGTGTATGTAAATGAACTCCCAATACTCTCTCCAGTACACTAAAGAGAAAGGCAACCCCTATTATCACTAACAATACTTTAAGGACGGTGAAAACCTGCCACTTTTCCAAGGATATGTTTCGCGCAAGAAAATAAAGAATTGCCGGTAAAAGTATGTTTTTTAAATACAGGAGTTTAGAGAGAAATGAGGCAGCACCAATCGGTAAAATGGCATATACTCCACAAAGGCAAAGGAATAGAATGAATATCTTATCAGTTGTCAACAGCTGAAACCTCTGAGTGAAAAGATTTTGCATTGTCATTAAAAATGTAAGAACCGATGATAATATGATAAGCTCCTTCAAACTCTGAAGTCCCTTGACCAAAAGCGGGAAATGTGTTTGCTGGTAAGCAAAACTCTGAAAGGTTGTATAGGTCGCTAAATAAATCGCCAGGAAGACTATCAGGAACCAATACTGTTGATGAACCACAACTTGATAGCCTGTATAAAGGAACAGTATCAAAAGTAGAGAGAATAGCGCTATGAAAATTACACTACCCATCTTGAGATGAATAATTCAATCCACTGTAAACACCTTTAATAACGGCCTTGAATTTTGAAATTCTGCCACGCATCAAAAAATATCCCAAATAGGGTACTGCGTCAATTAAGATAACAGTAGCATGCACTAGCTTGTTCATGGAGTGCTTTTTCACTACCAATAATCTATTCTTGAAATTAAGATAGTAGACAAAAGCTGACGTTCGCATACCTGAAGGTTTTTCACTTCTAGTGGCTACCCCTGCTTCATGATAGATGACAGACTTGCCATTATACAACAGCCTAAACCCCTTCTTCCTCATTCTAATGGACCAATCTACGTCCTCATGATAAGCGAAAAAATCATCATCCAAGATGCCAACCTCACGGATCACTGAAGATTTTACCATCAAACAACATCCTGTAATCCAGTCAACTTCCCTTAACTGATCAAATTGTCCACTGTCAGTTTTACCAAATCCTATTGTTCTCGATCTACCCCAAATTTTGTCTAAAGTTCCTCCCCCATTCCAAATCCTTGAACGTTCTGGAAGTTGATTGATTTTGGGTTGGATGGCACCAATAGAATCATCTTGAGAAATTTCATCAACTAAATGATCGATGAAATCGGGTTCGACCTCTGTGTCGTTGTTAAGAAGCATGACATAATCAAAATTCTCCTTTAAGGCATATTCAATTCCTACATTATTCCCACCCGTGAAGCCTCGATTTGAAGAGAGACATATTAAATGAAATTCATTATCAGAGCTTTTTATTTCTATTACATCACCCTCGTTACTGCCATTATCAATGATCACTATGTTTAGATTCGGATAAGTGCATTTAGCTAATGAATCAAGACAATTTATCGTGTGCTTCACACCATTCCAATTGACCAATATGATTGCTACTGAAGGTGCCACGTGATATTACTCCGACATCACTGCTCTTACGACCAGTACAAGCGTAAAATATCCAACAGCAAGAAATCCTCCAATCAAACCACTTAGTACGATGAGTTTTAGAATGCTATCCTTATTATCTGGAAGAGGCAAAATAGGTGAATCTATAATCTGTATTAGTGGCTGGCTATTGCGATGGGAAATTTTCGCAACTTCAAGGTTCTTGACCAATTCTTCATATACAGCTGCTGACGCTTCAACGTCTATTTGTAGTTTTTGCGTTGGTACCCGATTTACATAATAAATTGGATTCGGACTAGGTTGGAACTGTGACTGCTTGGCCAATTCGTTTAACGCATTGTCAAGGGCAGCTCTAACGCTATCTGCCTGCAATTGTAGCACGGCAAGGTTCTCTCCCGTCTTTTTAGTTTTCGTATCCTTGTAGAATGTATTGACCTTATTAACCAACACTTCATTAAAAGCTCTGGCAAAAGGTCCATCCTTTGACAATACTTTAACACTCAAAATATTCAGTTTTCGGTCAGGTTTATCCACAACCAGCTGCTTTTTAAGGAAATCGTCAAACACTTCAAAAAGGATACTGTCATGCTTCACACCCATTTCTGAAACAGGAACTTCGAAGCTGAAATTTTCCATTCCTTTTTCATTTCTCCACTTCCGTTCCTCTTTTGAAACTCTTCCGTATCTCGTTATCAGCCTTTCTTCCTTGCCGCTAATTACAGCCTTTTCAAGAAAAGCACTTTTGAGCATTCTGTTGGAAACATATAGCTCACCAATATGATCAATATCGAAAAGGCTGCTTGATTCATCCATGCTGTTCAGGTTCATGCCAACCATATTGGCTATTGAACTAAACTGACCGCCCATACTTCCACTTTCCTCTAAGACGAAGGTAGTTTCAGCCATAAAGACTGGCTTAGTAACTACTTCATATACAATGTTCAATCCAGCTATGACAATTGAAATTATCACGATCTGTTTCCATTTATAAAATAGAAACAAAATCCAATTCTTAACCCGAAGCACCACATCTTTAATGGATATTCGATCTTCGGCTATATACCGCTGTTCATCCATCACTTTGTAATTTGACTTATGATAATGCTTGCCACTGCTGCCAAACTGGTTGTGACCGTGGCTAATTCGCCTACTTTGATAGGCATCTTCAAAGGTTTAACAGGCACAATTATCTCCGATCCGGGTTCTATTTTCGGGTATTTTCGGATAAACCATAAACCCTTCGTTCTGGCAACAGATCCATTTGCATACACTACATAGGTTCTGGATTTACGTGCCCTTGAATCAAACCCTCCACCTTGATTGATGTATGATTTTGCCCCCTTGGCTGCTTCAAAACTTACCGTGTTTGGATAAAGCACCCTACCTCTGAGCCTCACGGTACTCTGTCGCTTTGGTATTGATATGATATCTCCATCCTCAATGACCAGGTCAATTGCTGTCCCAGCCCCTTTCATAATGCGCTCCAAATCCAAAGGAATAGCCTCAGACTCTTTGATCTTCAAGTCACTTAAAAAAGTGTTTTTACTGGCCAACTCATTTAGTCGCTCCTTTTTGGCAATTGAAGCAATGGATTCGTTAGAGGCGCTAAATTGGGTACTACTTAGTTCATCTTCGACACTATTTCGAAAGACAATGTCACTCTCCGTAACGAGCATTGAATCCTGAGAAAGCAATACATTTAATAAGCTAGATTTACGATTAGAACGCACACCATCAGTCTCGAAAAATTCTGTACGTCTAATGAGCACAGCCCCTTTCGGATAGGCATCCTGTGTAAGACCTCCCGACCTTCTAACAAAATCCGAAATTCTTTCTTCGGCAGATTGTACCGCATAAATACCCGGATAGGCAATCTGGCCAACCAGCTCAACTGATTTCTGCTCAAAATAAGAATCATCTCTACGTACAATTACATGATCAAATGGTTTAAGCTCAAATGATTCATCATTAATGGCCAATCTATTATCGATGTTTAAGGTAAATATCTCTGTTTGTGATGTTCTGCTCTGATCTTCTGGTATCCTGGCTATTTCCACACTTCCATCTTTAGCAGATGATCTAACCCCATCAGCGATCAACACCAAGTCCTCAATATTCATCCCTTTGTGAAATCGATAACTTCCGGGACTGTTTACCTCGCCTGAAATCTTTACAATGCGCTCCTCTTCAATTTCAAATTTTGACAAGATGGTAACTACGTCTTCCGGTTGCAGCTTCAGATCTTCAATTTCACCTGACTCAAGATCATTCAATGAAAACGAGATCAAAGACGTGCTCAAATCCTGGTTTGTTCTGGTTATCAAAATTCGATTCTGAAAAGCTTCACCTCTTAAACCATCTGCTTTATTGATGAGATCAGTCAAGGAGAGTCCTTCACTAAATGCATACGGCCCAGGTCTATAAACCGCGCCCCTAATAATTACCCTGTTTTGAAATCTATTCAGAATAGCACCAATAGTATAAACATCGCCTGCTTTTGCCTCAAATAAGCCAAATTGTTCCTGATAAACGTCTGCCACTAATTTGTCTCTTTCACCATTACGCTCCAACGATATCTTCGCTGTGTAGGCATTCGGGGTAAATCCTCCGGCATACTTTATTAAGTCTTCAAGTGACTCTCCATCCTTCAATTCAAACAGGCCCGATCGCTTAACTTCCCCCTTGACCATAACCCTTTCCAGATATGATCCTACCATTATGATATCATCATTCTGCAATCTGATGTTGGGCTTGATTTCACCATCCATCAAGAACTTGTAAATATCAACACTTGCTATATGCCTATTTTTCCTAAATACCTTTATTTCCCGCAGTGTACCCATCAATGTGGGTCCTCCAGCCACATACAATGAGTTGACGACCGTAGCTAATCCATTAACCGTATAGGTCCCTGGCATTTTCACCTCACCAATAATATTTACTTTAATTGGCCTAACACTGGTTACACTGGTTTGAATAAAAGTAGAAGGATCAGCACTTAATAAATCTTTGTAAACGTTGGACAAACGTCCCTTTATCACTGTCCTAGCCCGTGTTAGTGTTAAACCAGAAACGTGCACAGGTCCCACATTTTGAATAAGTATATTCCCTTGATTGTCAATGGATTGGCTGTAATTTCGTTCTGAAGCACCATAAATATTGATTCCCAACTGATCTCCCGGGCCGAGAATATAGTCATCGGGTGTTGGAATTCTGAGGTTGGTTTCAAAACTTAGTGTACGAGTATTTTCATTAAAAAGAGCATATCCGAAGGGATCTCTTCTATTACTTTCGTTGACCTTCCTTGGTTGGCTCTTTTTAACAACTGGCTCTGATGATTGTTGTTTTTCATTTTCGTCCGCAAGTTTATTAGCCTTAATGGTATTAATTCTTTGGCTCAGCTTGGTTGATTCCGTCACAGATACACCTTCCGCCTGAGCAATCATGAAAATATCTTGTTCACTATAGCCCATTTCCTGAGCTCTTTTTAGCATCTGCTCTATTTGAGCATCAGACAACTCATCTACTTTGATGTTTTTTAAATCCTCTCGTGATTGAGAGTGTCCTAAAAAACTGAATAAGATGAATATAAAAAGTGCGAATGTTTTTGAGCACCGGACGAATAAATTCGACATGTCAAAAGAATTGTGAGCCATAATTTTAGAACGCACAAAGGTACTGTATTTGTGCTTACTGTCCTTTGGAGAAAATTACAGTATTAATTGTATCAATAATTATTCTGATATCCAGAATAATTGATCTGTTTTTTATGTAGTAAAGATCATATTCAAGCTTTTTATAACTATCCTCAAGATTTTCGCCGTATTTGTATTTCACCTGAGCCCAACCTGTAATGCCCGGTTTAACCATATGTCGCATGTCGTAAAAAGGAATTTGCTCACTCAGCTGATCGACAAACACTTTACGCTCTGGTCTTGGGCCAATGAGGCTCATTTCCCCTTTCATCACATTCCAAAACTGTGGAAGTTCGTCGAACCGGAATTTTCTTAAAATTTTACCGAACCGGGTAACCCGTGCATCATTTTTTACGGCCATTTTAGCTCCATCCTTTTCAGCATCTGTGACCATTGATCGAAGCTTTACTAAGTTGAACTCATCACCACCTCTACCCACACGAAGCTGTCTAAAGAAAAGAGGTCCTCGATTAAAGAAAATATTCAAAATGTAGATTAAAGGTAAAATCAGGGCAAAGAATAACAATCCAAAAAATGAAAAGAATACATCGATCATTCGGTGCACACCTTTATAAATCAAATTGTAATTGGCTCTTGTAAATGGTAAATACCAGAAAAGATTCTTTCCCAGTCGACTTAGTGGCAGAGCATTCTGAACAGCCTCATAAAACTTAAGATAGTCATATACTTCAATTCGCTTTAAGGAGCATAGTTCGATAAATTCATTGATCTCTGCTGGTAGTGAGTTAAGGTTGTCATAAGCCAGAATAACAGTGTTAATCCTTTGATTGGACAAAATTTCCCTAAATTCCTGAATGGCCTTCCCATCCAATGGGTTTCTCTCATCAACAATTTTTTCGTTTACTATTCTGTATGTGTTTTTCTCAAAGGGAAAAGCTTCCTTAATAAATGAAATACATTCAGGGATTCCAAATATTAACGTGTTGGTATATAATACTGGTTGATGAATTACCACAATATAAAAATATCTCCAGATGGTAATAGATAGAGGGAGTAATATTATTAGATATAAAACCAGAATCCTCTTAGCAGGAATGCTGGGAGTAATTCCAGGGGTTAAAAAATAGATTGAAAAGGAAATTAAATAAACAAACAGAATTAAATGTAATTTCCTAGAGCTACTGGCTATTTGAAGGTTGTAAGTCTTGAATATACCATTCAGAATTAAATTATAGGAAAGAAAAAAACCTACCGACAGGTAGAATAAGAAAACAATACTCCCACTAATTAAAAGATTATATACATAAAGCCCCACCAGTGCAATTGCATTGTCAATAATTAATAGCAATACCTTTCGTTCGCTAATGGAAAAGTTGAAAGATCTGTTCTTACGTTTTTTGAGCACTCTAGAAAATTATATCCGCAAAATAACGGAAGATTTCTATTTCGTTATCCAACTTTTCAACTTAGGTAAATATCTATAGAGCGGGTAAAGCAATGGATATTTCATTTTGTTTAATAAAAATGCCTTTCTAGTCTGTAAGAAACCTTTCCACATATTACCCAATGAGCTTGTTGTTGCTCCACCGATTCTCATATGGACCAAAATTTCCGAAATGTATTTTGCTGAAACTCGTTTGCCCTGCAAAAACCTCAGCATTAATTCAAAGTCTGCTGAAAGTGAAAGCGCTTCATTATATCCGCCTAATTTTTCGTAGCACTCTCTCTTTGCATAGAATGTAGGATGAGCAGGATGCCACCCTGTCACAAAATCTCTTTGGATACCAAATTCCCACTTTCTCACTGTTTCTTCTGCACTATTCACAAATGCTAAATCACCATAAATTACTTTTACGTCATTTTTTTTGAATCCCTGAACAATAGTTTCAATAGTTCTGCTTGAGGCAAGCGTATCATCTGAATTCAAAAAGCCTATTATGTCTCCACTGGCTAATGAAATACCTTTATTCATTGCGTTGTAAATACCCGAATCTTTTTCAGATATAAGCACATCGGTTTCTGCCATATTTGGTTTAATAATTTCAAGGGTCCTATCATTAGATAGCCCATCGACAACAACCCATTCAATATCAGGGTAAGACTGAGTTTTTACTGATTCCATACACTTAGCAATTGTATTTTCGGAATTGAAACACACCGTTACAATCGTAATTTTCACTTGATCTCTTGAATTTCAGATGACTTTTCATAATCTACCTTATCATAAATAATAATCGAAATAGCAGATAAGAATATTGAAAATGGCACAACGCTACGAGTAACTAGGAAGTACTCTGTGATTAGATTCGCCAGAAAATATAGAATTAGCACCGTGGCAAAAACGTTAAATTCAAAAAGTTTATGATTAGACAATGCCTTCCGATAATGCTTGTAAAGTATCGCAAAGGGCAATATCAGCATAAAAATGACACCTATCCCCCCCATAAGCACATTAACCTGAGGAATATAGCCATCATACCAGTTACCCTTCATTGCCAAGGCTCCAGGTCCGAATATCAAGTGCGTTTCGGCCGATTGCTCAAATGACAAAAAAAACTTATCCAATCTGGAATTCGCACTTTGATCACTGCTTACATCAAAATCAAATGTTCTTAGTATCGTTTCCATTAACCTTAACTGCTCCCTCGTATCTGTTTCAAGTGTAGCAAGTCTATAACCCGTATAGCTCAAAAGAATAACAGTAAGTGGAACAAGAAAAATGTACTTCTTCCGAATGCTAATTTTAATCTTAAGTTTGCCAAATAATCGTATCAATGTATATCCAACCAAAACAACTACTCCTGTTCTGGAACCAGTTAATACAAGTGCAACAATTGTGGTTGCACTTAAAAGATTTGCAAATACTGACCGAATTTCAAATAATCTCCTCCAATACGCTCTAAAAAAAACAAGTCCAAGTGCCAGATAAGAGGAATACAAATGAGCATCTGAGCCCCATTCCTCACTAGAAAATGGCCATTTTGGTCTCCAATTTCCAGTCATGCCAAATAATTTTAGGACCATGTACATGTACACCCAGCCAGTCAGAAACAAAAAAGCATAAAAAGAAGCCCTGTGAAGATTTTTCAACTTGTCTGTGTCCCACCTGATTGAATACATCAATATTGGAGGCACGAATGGAACAACAAACTTATAAAAGAAGAAAATATTCTCGATTGATCTCACTCTCACCCAAACTAATCCCGCCACCAAACTCATTCCAAGAAGGGCAATAATGGTAATAATAACCCAAAACAAATCTTTTTTGATTCCTCCATCTTTAAACAAAAGTCCAATCCCGACCAGCAAACACAAATCAGTAATTCTGAAAGGACCAACTATGGAGTAATTGACAATGATGCCAATAGTTGCTGTGAGCAACATAATGTATTTTAAATCGATCCTATATTGATAAATTCTGAGAATCATATTTATCTTACTGACGCCCTCAGTCCATCAAGCTTCCACTTTAATTTAGTCAACGCAACAGCTCCTTTCGGGAAAAAGCAAACAGTAATAAGTTTAACTTTTTGCAAAGAGGAAAGTGATGACAACAATATCCTTTTTAAGGAAAAATCGCCTTTAATCAAGTCCAAGTAAATCCTGGCATGATCAAAATCGTCATCCTCCTCAAGCAAAAGGCGATCTTTATGATTTCTCAATTTATCAAGTAAGGAAATAAGCCTGACGGCACGAAAATTCATAACCTTCTTCTGATAATTAAGAACTCCGCCAAAAGTTTGATGCTCATGTTGTCTATAGTAATACAAAGGTTTTTTGATATGCAATATTGATCTTGCGTGTGCCTTGATACACAAAGTGAACCAAACATCTTCAAAGGGTAAGTCATCGGGCATAGGAAAGACCTTATCCGCGATCTTTCGCTTCATTGACCAGGACCATCTTGGAATACTGATCAATTTTGATTTAACAATCTGATATGACCCTATAGCAATCTCTGGTTGCATATTATACTGACCACACATATTCATATTTTCATCTACAACATGAGCATCATGTATGTGCGCGTCATATGATTGCATCTGGCCGTAGTAATTCAAAAAATTTACGTCAAGGATGTCGTCCGCATCTATCGCTTTTATTAAGTTCCCGCAACTCTTACTGAAGCCCAAATTGAGGGCCATTACTTTACCCTGGCCTTCGTTGTTGTAGCTCTTTACTTGAGGATACTTTTCTGAAAGACGATCAAGTATTGTTTGTGTTTGATCTTCGGAACCATCATTTATTACAATTACCTCATGCTCTATATCAGAATCGTTTTCAACTACACTTCTTATTGCTTCTTCAATAAACAATTCACCGTTTTTCACGGGGATGATAAATGAAACCATCTAAGGGTATTACTGTGACACCAAGTGCTTTCTAGTCATTAAGAATTTATAGCACAGTACTGGCAAACCAAACAAAAACATAAATCCAGTCCGTTTGTATAGAACCTTAATATGCTCGCGCAAATTTAGAAATATTCTTTGTTCACCAATGCCGCCCAACTCATATTTCACAATTGCTTCGGGAATTTGACGTATGTTAGATGCCTTTACGTTTGTTAATAAGTCGAAATACCAATTAAGTTCAGCCTTCAATAGATAATTAAGATCATAGCTGCCCAATACGGCCCTTTTTACAAAGATCGCCTGATGACAAAGTACTCTGGTGCCCCATAATACTAGATTGTTTCTTGAAAAAGTTTTGGCTTTCATATGTGTTTGTTGGTCTTTGCCAATCAGGATGGAATCACCATAGATGATCTTATCCGTTGCTTCCTCCTCTTTGAAAACACTTTCAAGTACATTTTCATTGGCAAACTCGTCTCCTGCATTTAGGAAAATGACCCATTCCCCCTTTGATATGTTTATTCCTTTGTTCATGGCATCATAAATGCCATTATCTGCCTCTGAAATCCATTTATCGATCTGATTTTCGTTTCTTTCAATTACTGAGATAGTGTCATCTGATGAATTTCCGTCGATCACCACGTATTCCAAATCTTTAAAGGTTTGAGCAATCACGCTTTGGAGTGTCCTCTCAAGACCATTTGCGTCGTTTCGTACTACAGTTACAATTGAAAGCTTTATCATGTTTCTATAAATCAGCCACGTACTTAGCTGGATTACCCATCCATACTTGATTAGGAGGAATGGTTCCTCTAACTACTGAACCAGCGCCAATAACTGAATTCTCCCCAATTCTGGCACCCTTTAAAATTGTGGAATGAGCCCCTATAAAAACTCCATCTTCAATTACAACTTCCTTCTTTTTGATATTACTAAGCACTTCGGGACTAGATGTCCTTTCTTCTAATGACATTGAGTGAAAATCCGTATCATAGATTACTACATTTCCTCCAATTCGAACATTATCCCCAATTGTGACATTCTTGTGACATATGATTGCCGTTGAGCTTATTCCAACATTATTTCCTATAGTAAGTACACCGCCTTCACGACAAATGAGTGTCGTCCGATGATTTCGCCCAATTGGGTTGAAAAAGGCCCCGCTGTTTATTCGTGTCTTTCCAAGAAATCTAATACTGGCACCTTTTTCAACCTGGACTTTTATTCTTCCGTTAATGGTCAGTCTTGACAAACCTTCTACCCCGAAGGCCATCAACATAAATCGATTATAAAACCTGATAGCCAATGAGTACCAAAGTATTCTGTAGATAAATCGAATGCCAGTAATAATTAATCTCACTGCTTTATTAAGGATTTATAAATATTAAGATATGTCTTTGTTATTGCTTCTGGCTTATGTCTATCCCTAGCCATTTTCTTTCCAACTTCACTAATTGTTTTAACAAGCTGGTCGTTTTTCAAAACTCTATCAATCGTCTTGGACAATTCATCAATATTCAATGGTACAAGTACCCCTGTTCTTCCCTGTTCGATCAAACTTGAAACACCACCAACATTTGACGCTATAACTGGTAAACCGAGAACTTGTGCTTCACAAATACTATTCGGGCTGTTGTCTATATATGATGGATGTATCATGAACCTACTGGATTGCATGTGCCTTACAATCTGAGTAGCATTTAATTTGCCTAAAAATGTGACCGAAAATGGTAGGTCTTCAATAGTCTTAAGGGTCTGCCTAATGATTGAATTCAGTTCCTCATGATTTCCCCCGCCTGCTACAAGTAGCTTCTCCTTAAAGCTCGATTGTCGTAAAGCAAGCAACGTTTCTCTTAATCCTTTGATTGGGTTAAGTCCCCCAATAAAGAAAATATTGCTATTTTTTGCATAATTAACTGGCTCATTCGTAAAGAATTCTTTTCTGATCGCTTCCCATCCAAGGTATATCAAAGCATTTTTATTTGCACCAAGTACTGCTGATTTATCCCAATGAGTCCTACATATGAATTGATTTGTTCTCTTAATTCCGTTTAACTCAAAAAGAGCATTTAGGCGCCACTGATATTTTTGGCTTAAAAGACTATTTGGCAATACCCGCCAGTATTTATGTAGTAATCCTTGAACACTAGTAACAAATGGTAAATTCCCATTGAAACACGCGTATTCATATTGATGTTCAGTTCCATGTATATGGACTAAATCAAATCGATGAGAATTTTTTCTCAACCAAGCTTTCAACTTAATGATTTTCAGTAAGTTGAATGTGATCAAATCTATTTTTTTAGTATGTGTGTCTAGCACTTCAACTGAAAAAGTATCTGTCTTAATTCCTTCTAGAAGCTGACCATTTGAAAGAGTAAGAATGGTTAACTTACAATGAGGGGAGATTAATTTAGCCAATTCTGTTACCCAGGGTGCACTATGACTAGAATTCTCAAATGGATAAGGGGCTATCCATAATACTCTCATTAATTTCGTCATTTTAACCTCTTCCAAACCGGATATATAATTTTTGGAGCTATTCTGAAAATCCTGTACTTGGTAGATAAACCAGTTTTAATTTTCCTTAGTTCTTTAACATAAAAATTGCAATATTCAGACCCTTTTTCATTTGCATTAATCCAGTTCCGAAGGAGATAATTTGCTTTATTTTCAATATTGGTAATTTCTTTCCCATACTTGGTATAAAATTGAATCATTGAATCAAAATCATGCTTAACCTCTCTATCTTTTTCCCAGTACACTACTACTTCAGCCTTATTTGAAAATGTCCATCCAAACGCTTTCCCATATCTGATGAAATAGTCTAAATCCTGATGTCTTTGTAAGGACTCATCCCATTTAAGCTGGACTGCTTCCTCTCTGGGCAAAAAATAAGTTGATGTGGCGGCTATAAGGTCCTTTTCAAAAATAAAATCCACATAAGATTCGTTAGAACGAAGTGCACGGGATTTTGACTTAACTCTATCATCACCATCATCAATGATAATCGCACTGTAAATTCCTCCTTTTCCTTCTTGATTTTGAACGACTTCCATATCAGATTTCAGCTTTGAGGGAAGTAACTCATCATCAGAATCAAGCATAGCTACAAAAGATCCTGCTGCATTTTCTATACCTAAGTTTCTGCAAGCATTTGCTCCTTTAGGTCTTTCTTGTGGTCTTTCTAACCATTTGATTTCAGCATTATTTTTCGAATAACTCAACACCAAATCTTTAGACGAGTCAGTTGAGCCATCATCAACAATTAGGAGTTCCCAATTCTTGTATTCTTGATTAAGAACACTTTCAATGCACCTTTTCAAAGTATGTGCCCGATTGTATGCCGGCACAACAACTGATATTATAGGTTCCATACCATCAAAGTAAAAATGAGCAAATGGAATTGGTTTCCGTTCGAAATGATTTGATTACACAATCGCTAATCATTTCAATTCACCCAACTCGCAAAACTATGAAAGGGATGCACAATTACATCGCACTTGCTCATCAATTGTTAATGAAAGAGCCAAATCGTATTGTTCAGAGGGACAGCATGCCTTTTAATTCAAAGTCTTAGTTTTTTATGGGAATTGCTTTCCTTTGTGGAAATTTTGAAACACATCAATGGATATTTCTGCCATCTTTAACAACGTAAAACTCAAAACAATCAAGGAAATCAATAATTCCTTAACGTTTGTTTGGGGAGAACAACTACATACATCTTATGTGGTAGAATTCCCAAAATGTGGTGGTACATGGGTTTCTGAATTAGTGAGAACCTATTTGCGTATTGACAAGAAATATGGCACATCGAATTTTGTCAAAAAAAATGCGGTTATCCAGCGACACACTTTACCCAAATCATACATTAACAAGGCCATCGTTGTAATCAGAGACCCGAAGGATATGCTGGTTTCCTTTTTCTTTTATGAAGTTTTTCGTAACAGAATTATTAATGCGAAACTCCTTGAATTAATTGATTATGAGGAAGGTCAGGATGAAAAAGTATTGTTTAAAAAATATTGTCTTGAGAAGGTCCTGAGACCCAATAGAACATTCCCTAATTTCTCTTATTCGGATTTCATCAATCAATGGGAGCGTTTCGAGAATACTCACTTTGTTTCATATGAACAGCTACATGCTAATACCACTAAAGAGTTAGAGCATATGCTTGAATTTCTAGGCTGCATAATCGACAATAAAAGAGTAGTTGAAACTGTTGAGAAATGTTCCTTCAAAAATGCCTCCGGAGGTAGAAATCTCGGTGAAGAACAAAAATCTGCCTTTAGAAGAAAGGGAATTGTTGGTGACTGGAAAAACTATTTTGATGATGAGCTTCTTGGACTAGTTGAAAAAGAGATTTCGAGTAAAATAAATAACGAAATATCTAAAAGATTTGTAGCTGACTAGGTCTTCCTTCATTCTGTAATAAAAGCACCCTGTTTCTCAGTTAGGACAACACATTTTATGGCTTCTCTTCTATTTTTAATGAAAAACAGAAGCCTTGGAATAAACTTAGCTGGATTGATTAAGGATAGATAATTCTTAGACATCAACCATTTTAAAAATGAAACAAAACCAAAACTTGTTCCAGGAACACTCATGCTAATTAGAACACTTCTTTTGAAATATTTCAACTGATTCAGGTCATAGGTTGCTTCAATTCCCGATTTTCGATCATGAATCATTGTAGCACCTGGTACAACTCCTATTTTGTATCCATGATATTTTACCCTGTCCGCATAGTTAACATCTTCCCCATAATGCTCAAATATTGGGTTGAAACCACCCACCTTGGACAAACACTTTTGGCTTATCAACCACCCTGCTGCATTAACAAAATCGACAGTATATACATTGCTAATTTCTTGATTGAGCAAACTGTCAGAATAAAGATCTGGACATTTTCCCGGCATTAAATATCGCGAAAAATTGAAATCCAATGCTGTCTCGGTCGCATTTACATGAAGTGGCGACAACACCCCATACGCATTATTACTCGCTAGGTGAGTCTCTATCAATAAAGACAAAGTATCGGGCTTTAGATACGCATCCTGATTTAGCAAGTAAATGTAATCCGTACCACGCTCAACAGACTTTCTTAACCCGACATTATTTGCCTTTCCAAACCCTAAGTTCCTATCTAACTTGATGGTCTCCAAAGAAAGATCATTGAAGTCAGCAACCAGATTAAGTGTATCATCTGTTGAACAATTATCAATAAGAAGCACATGCGGTTGAACTGTGGATTCACGAATACTGCTCAAACATTTATTGATCCATTTAGACCCATTATAGGTTACCAAAACAATGTCTACCTCAACCATAATCTGAATTTTCGATACAGCACTTGCGCTAATTTATTGGGCGCTCCAACAGCGCCAAGTATTTCCTTAGTTGTAAAAGTATTTAGAGCACTTACAAAACTAAGCGCCACAAGTAATTCTCGGATTTTGATCTCCTGTTTCTTGGATAGATCTGGTGTCTTTTCGCGATAATACTTGTAATGGTCAGATTGTAATAGCGTCCTTGCCAGATAAACCCGATCTAAGACAAAAGGAGAAACACCTTTTCTCTGCATGTTCCTGCTAGTCTCTGACATATTATGAACTCGAAACGATACGAGTTCATGGTTTAGAAAGTGTATTGGTTCATTCAATGCGATACGTAACCAATACTCGAAATCGCAAAGCTGCTTAAGGTGGTGATCAAAAACACCATACTTCTGGATGAGTTCTTTACTGAACAGACCAGCGATGGGTTCTCCCAGAAAATTGCTTCCAAGATAATCTTCATTAAAAAGGCGAACTATGTGTTCAGGTTGATAGTTTCTTGACTTACTTTCAAAATCACTTAACTGCTTAAGTTGCTGAAGGGAGTTGGTGCCAAAATACCTTCGTCTGCATAAAACCAGGTTGACTTCATTGGCAATTGCCGATTGATACAATCTTTCTATACAATCTCTCTCCATTAAATCATCCTGAAAATGAAATTTTATCCAATCTCCCCTGACTAGTTCCAGACAACCATTCCAGTTGCCCACTAATCCGATATTCTGTTCATTGGCCACATACCTAATCCGATCATCTAGCTTTTGATATTTCTGAATGACTTGAACCGAGGTGTCTGTAGATTGATCATCTACCACAATAATTTCAATGTTATCATAGGTTTGATCAAGTGCACAGTCAATGGCTTCACTGAGAAATTTTTCCCCGTTATACACCGGAATACAAATGCTGACTAAAGGTTTCAATGCTCGACTTTATTCATTGATCTCTCTTCTAATTTTATTTCGTTAGGAACCAATCTGTTAAAAAAACCGGCAGCAATTGTTTTTGTTAATAACCCTGGAATTAAATGATAGAGTTTCAGCAGCAACAAATATATTTTGATCTTGACTCGGCTAATAGTTGAAAAATCTAGTTTAGACAATTCATTGACCAATCTAATCGCTTTTAACTTTCCATGATTTTTCACCCATCGAACGGCTATGCTAAACAAAACCATTCCACAAATTTTTAAGTAATCTGAACCATAATTGTTTTTTTCGAGCGAATTGATAAACCCTATCACCAAAGCTTCATCAACTGCAATTTTATCTGGACGGTTGATGCTTTGTTGGCTTATTGAATCTTGAGAATGTCTACGCAAATAACAATCCGGTTTTCTGTCAAGAAAACACCTAAAAGAAGCCCCCCTTATTAATTGCTGAACATGAAACTCATAATCCTGTCTAAAAGTCAATCCCTCCTGAAACCCATCAATGGTTTGCAAATAGCTCCTTTTGTAAATCGGCATCATGGTCTGCCAAACGGCATCCCTTTTCAAAAACCTAATCAGATAGTCCTCATTATTTTCAACATTCCATCTTAAACCTGAATCTTCAACTGATTGCTCGAAGATCGACGCAGGAAATACCAAAAAATCATATTGGTCGTCATTTTCAAATTCTTGTACTCTGTTAAATAGGCAATCAGAATGTAGCAAATCATCTGAATCAAGGAAAATAATGTACTTACCTATAGCAAGATCAATTCCCATGTTTCTACACGTGGGTGCTCCTTTTGGCAACCTATTTCGTTTGAAGAGTTGTATTCTTTTATCTACTTGGCTAATGGATTTGACAACCTCTATCGACTTATCGTCAGAACCGTCATCTACTACTATAACCTCGAAATCCTTGTAAACTTGATGACTTAGTGAATCGAGGCATTCCTTTACTAAACGCTCCCTATTAAATAATGGAATGATAACTGAAACAATTGGTTGATCAACTCTATCGTACCTGATGCTTTGCATTTTCAAACTTTATTCCCTTAATAGTCAGGTTTCTTCAGGCTTAATAAACACTAATTATGAAGTAAGTGCTTTGTTCAAATTGCCCAAATGATTATTCAAGGAAAAATTCTTTTTCACATTAGCTCGCCCATTTCTACCCATTTCTTTAATCAAACTCTTGTCTTTTAAAAGTATAATGATTTTGTCTGCCATATCGTCGATATCTCCTTCCTTAACAAGAAAACCAGATATTTCCTCTTCTACAACTTCAGGAATTCCAGCATGTCTTGTTGATACGACAGGTAAGCCGGCAGCCATAGCATCGAGAATTGCAACAGGTGTGCCCTCTGAATCTCCTGAGGTCGCTACTTTAGAATGCTGAACGAATACCGATGAGTCAGCCAACAACTCTTTTTGTTTTGCCTGATTTATAATTCCAAGGAAAAATACATTTTCGGACATTTTTAAAGAATCAACCAAATCCTTGCACATAGGTAAATAATCTCCATCACCTGCCATAATTAGCCTTGCCTTAGGTACTTTACGCAACACTTTTTGAAATGCCAAAATGGTGAGATATGGTGCTTTTTTCTCTACAAATCTTCCAATGGCAAGTACATTTAGAGTGTTGTAAGAAGGCTCCACCTCGAAAAAAGTTTCGTCAGGGCCCGCTGGGGAATAGATGATTTTATCTTCTGGGCAATCAAATCGCCTTAAATTTTCTCGCATGTGATTTGAAACAATCACTACTTTTTTGCAATGTTTAAATAAATTTCTATACCCATTTTCATATTTCTGCAATACACTATAATTAGATATTTCATAGCCCAATGCCGTAGTGACCAATGGCACATTTAATTCCTTACAAGTATCCATAACATTACTTGCCAGGTTAAGATATTCAGCCAGAACAGTCTCAATCTTCTTTCTCCTAAGCCATTTTTTTAAATAGTATTTTTTGTAAGAGTCACCACTTCTTCGGTTAACAAAATCGAGAAATCGCAAAAATCTTACCATCTGTTTGTTGATAACATATTCATCACATTGAAATGGTATCCAACCACCATAAATCACAGTAACTTCAAAAGGAAGAAACCTGATGTGATTGTTGATAAATGTTTCACTGGGAGTTGGCTTTTCGTATACCAATACAGCTAGTCTCATGACTTAGAATAATATTTGGCAAGCAAATTCAATAAGTAATCTTCCTTTCCAGCAAAATACTTGTCATAATCAGGGATCAGCTGTTGAACGGCACTTAGGTCAATCGAAACACCAACACCTTTATCAACCAATTGTGAGTTGGAGCTGAGGTTGAAATGCTTTTCAATTGCTGATAAGATATCAATGACCTTAAAGTCATGGACATTGGCAATGTTGTAAATATTGCTTTTCGCGCTTTTGTTAATAATTTCCTTGGTTATTTCAAAAGCATGATCAATGTCCAGTAGATTTCTGGTTGCCCCACTCCATACTTCAATATTTTGGCGCTCTTTGACACAATTCGCCAAGTAGTTAAATAAGGTGTTTCGATTATTGGTCAGTCCTACAACATTCGATAACCGGAGAATTAAATAGTTATTTGACCTATTAATAATCTCTTGTTCCATCCTAAGCTTATGCCTTACATATTCATTACCATTTTGAAACGAATCATAAATGCTACATGTACTAAAATATACAAGTCTCAGAGCAGGATTCTCAGATAGGGTCTTGATTAGTAGGTTCTTTTCGCGATCATATTCAACAAGTTTGGTCTCTGATGAATTGGATACACCAGAAGCAAATATTACTACCTCGTCATCATTTTCAAAAGACTTAAATGCTTTTGCCAGCAATCCGTTTCCAACTACCATTATACTTATGTGATTTAGTACTTACTCTTACTTAGTACAGTAATAAATATCTTCATCCATGAATCCAAATTTGAAATAATCCTTTGAACCCAGCCTTTGATAAAGATCGATCACCTCTACGTCAAATCCCGACGATTCCAGCCTTTCTTTGTAGTCAAGCCCATATACCCTGACATGATCCCACTGTCCAAATCGTTTTTCACGTTCCTTTGGATCTGTAATTGACCAATCCTCATATGTTTTTTCCCTTGATTTGTCTAGCGGCACCTGAAGAATAGCCCACCCTCCTGGTTTCAAAATTCTATACAATTCTTTCATTGCCGTGATATCTTCCGGTATATGTTCTAAAACATGAGAGCATATGATCCCGTCATAAGAATTGTTTTCGTCTGGCATTTGAGTAAGATCTCTATCAACGGTTCCTGCTGGATACTCATCGGGATATCCATCACCAAATTTTGCACATGGAACGTAATCAATATTTGCTTTGGCAGCTAAAGCATTATAGAACAGTTCCTCAGGCGCGACGTGAAGCATTCTCAATGGACCATTGAACAACTTCCTGTCCTGAATAACATACCACATTAGACGATGACGTTCGAGCGAATTACATTTAGGACATTGAGCATTGGCCCTTTTTTGGCTAACTCCCCCTGGTAGAAAGGTGAGAAAATAGTTCTCACAAAAGGAACAGTATACATTGGATGAGGATTTCATCACAATATCCCATGCATTCTTCATGAAATATTTTTTAATGATCTTATTTACAATGTTCGGCATTTGACTTTATCTATGAATAGTCTGCATTCAGATCGTCACTAAATGTCAACGACGAGCAAAGATAACTTTTACACGATTTTTAATTAGAGAAATAATCAACCATGAATCTTCAATTTGCCTTTGACTCTTTTTAATACTGAATGAACCAGAAAAGTCAAATGAAATTGGATCTGTTGAGCTGCGGCAACTGAACCAACAATTACTCCCAAACTTTTAATTTCCATCGGTGGCAAAGAGGATTGAACAGTGTACCATTTTGTCAAATCATCATTTCTTCGCCATAAAAATTGTTTCAAGCTAATCATGTCATTGGCATAGAAATAGTTGATTTGTTGAAACCCTTCCTTAAACCGTCTTATTCGCTTTCCCCCTTTGTGTATTCTGGTATTGTTTGGACTAGACCTGAAGTAATTCAATTCTTCGCTAACAAAGCAAATTTTTTTATCCTGGATTATTTTGGCTATTGCCAACCAATCCCCAGCCATTCTCATTTTCTTGACTTCCGAAGGTAGATTCATTGCATCTCTTCTAAAAACAACAGCGCTTGCATTTGGAATAACATTCTTTTTAAACAGGTACTTACTAATGAAAGAATTGCCGTTGAGAACAAAGTCGCTGGACCATAGTTGTACATCTAAATTGTCTGTCCATTCTTTGTTACTCTTAACAAAGTTGGAATGTTCATCTACAATGCTGCTTTGGCAATAACCCAAAGTTATTTGCTTGTCTTTACTCATCACAGCCACAATACTTTCCAAAAACATTGTATCTGCATAATCATCACTTTCAGCCAACCAAATATATTCGCCAGAAGCTTCAGAAATGCCTTTTTCCCATTGAACAAATGTCGATCCTGAGTTAATCGTATTGAAAATGCAGGCAGTAACTTTTGGGTGGTTTCTATACTTTTGAAGTATTATCCGGCTGTTATCGGTTGAACAATCATCTAACAAAATCAGCTCAAAGTCCTGATATGTTTGATTAAGAATACTTTGAATTCTTTCTTCGAGATATGCTTCATGGTTATAATTAGGGAGAACTACTGAAACCATTTTCTAACTTTTAAAATCAGAGCTCTGATCAATACATCAACAGAAGCGTGAGCACTTAAAAACTCAGGCCGATGAGCCATTGAGACGTACATCTTCTTGAGTCCTGAGATATCTCTTTCAATTGACCGAATTGATTCATCCGGGTAAATACCGTCCAAAAACTTCCTTAGATCGTCAGGTTTACACTGTTTACTTATTTCCTGAATCTCTCCGGCAATCGATCTTAGCCGTTTGTTTATCATTAGATTACAAGCATCGATATTTCCATTTTTCTCGAAATATTCGCATACTAGTTTGTAAAGCCTAATAGTATCAATAACACGTGCATTTCGAGACCGGCTTGACCATACACCTACGCCTTCTCTATACACCGCCATAACTTCAGGAAAGTATTTGATTTTCTTATCCTCTACATTTATTGCATGCATAAAAAAATCACCATACGGAGCTCTCAATAATTCTTCAGGGACTTTTCTTAAGTTGTTTCTGAACAGCACGGTAGGTGTGTGAATAAAATTCCCCTTTTCTAACAAATCATTAATATCAGTCACTTCATTAGGAACTTCTGTGATATCGTCATCTTTCAACATCCCATCCTTGTCCAGAATTTGAACTGCATGAAAACATATATTGTAGTCAGCATTAGCTTCTAAAAAATCCACCTGCTTTTGCAGCTTTTTTGGGTCAGTCCAATAATCATCACCTTCGCATATGGCCATATATTTTCCTCTAGAAGCTTCTATACACCTTCTGCCATTCGCCTTACTACCAACGTTATAGTCAGCGGTGATCACCCTAATTACTTCAGAATATTGCTCGGCATATTTGAACACACGTTCCCTTGTCCCATCTGTGCTATAGTCCTCACCAATTATAAATTCAATTGGAAAATCTGTTTCCTGTAATAAAACCCCTTCAATACATTTTTCAATGTATTCCGCATGTTGAAATGTAGATGTCCTTACAGTCACCATGGGTGTCGGAACTGCCTCCTTCACTTTATTAGGAAGTTCATAAGAATCTTGGACCCGTTTATCAATTTCTTCTAAGGACAATCCCATGAATCTCGATTTACACTGTTGCAATAGGGGTAACAGGAGAACCTACGGCACCCGTTAATCTCAATGGAGGAGCAGTTAAGAGGAATCTATTACGGTTATTTTCCGTAAGCCACCTAGCTAAATCAGCCAAATACCACAATTCACCTAAATGAATTCCTAATCTGAACAAGCATAGTTCGTGCAATGGTAGGTTCGAATTATTGCTACCGTCTGAGGCTTTTTTCCCTACTGCTTCGACGGCCAGATTATCTGATGCGATAGCTGCTATACCACTATCATCAATCCATTTAAGCAATTGCTTATCGAATCCATTTAAGACAGCACAGGCAGACTTTATTGATTCATCAGGAGCTCCATTCATCCCCATGATCATCTGATCAAGACCTGTCCAAATACATAAAATATCTCCGGGTTCAATTTCGATTTGATTTTTTTCCAGAATTCTCATCAAATCATCATAGCCAACTTCCTTCCTGGGGAATTCTCCAAACTCGCTATGTAAATCCACAAGGACTCCTCTTCCCTGAACACCGTGCTCAGCCATATTCTCAATGCCCAATTTGTCGGCTTTGGATTCCTCTTTATACTTGACATCCGATCCTGCCCTATACCCATTATAGTATACAGGTATTGGATTACCATCATCAAGGACATCAAAAAGCTTTCCCCTATGTGCTAAACTATCCCACTGAGTAGAGTATTGGGTATGAAGTAAGACTACATCATCAGAACCAAGATCGGTATTGTTGCGATCCACCTTTGTCCATTGATAATTGAAATAGGGTTCCTCATTTCGAACAACCGGCTTTAAAATCGGGGGAAATCTAACTTTGTTGATTACCTGACCTCCAGGATAATCGAGAGGTAGACTCAGGCAAAATGTAACACCCTCTTTTACCTCAGCTATCCCTTTCAATACCTGATTTCTATCTAATAAATTCAATCTGCCAATCTGATCATCATCACCAAATTCTCCCCAGTTAGAACCTTGGGGTCTTTTCATCCATCTTTCGTTCATTGCATTTCCAATTTACATATTGCACGCTTTGGATACTTCTTCGATCATTCGCTGAGAGGACCCTAGGTAATTCAAAGGATTGATAAGTGCTTTTAATTCTTTATTTGTCAGCAATTCATCAATTTGAGAATTTTGATTGAGCGCCTCTTCTAAAGAAACTTTATTTTCAATGGCAAAGGCAGCAGCCTGATACAACACATCATGCGCAGTTTTTTTTCCAAGCTTCGGTGCAAGCCCCATCATGATAGCTTCAGCCATTATTAACCCTCCGTTCAGTTTTAAATTTTCTGCCATACGCATCTCATCTACCACAAGATTTTCAAGTACGAACCTAGAGTGTTTCAATGAACCAGCGAATAAGACAAACGATTCAGGCAATATTACCCACTCTAAATGCATGGGTCCAACTGGACGTTCATGCTCCTGAATCATAGCTGTCAATTGACTACTTACAATTTCCCTTAGTTTTGTTCCAATAGCAATAATGGGTTCACAAGTAATTGGATTCCTTTTCTGAGGTAAAGTAGTGCTAGCTCCTCGTCCTGCTACAAAAGGCTCACTTAGTTCACCTATCTCAGTTCTCATCAGAATCGCCACTTCATTGGCTATTTTGCTTAATGTTGCTGCGACCAATGCTTGCCAAAAAACTAACTCGGCCCAACGATCTCTGGCTGTATGCCAAGTGATATTTGGTTGATCAAGTTCGAGAAAATCAAACATCTTCTTTTGAACTGACCATCCCTGATCACCCAACGTTGCAAATGTTCCAACCGCACCTGCACATTGGCCCACCAAAAGTCGTTTTTTCAATTCAAGAAATCTTTCCCTATGGCGAAGTAATTCATCTAACCACACCGATACTTTATATCCAAGTGTAATTGGCGCAGCATGCTGCTGAAACGTTCTACCAGGCATTACTGTTTCCGTGTGATTTTCAGCAAGACGCCTTGTTGCAACAATGATCCCATCAAGATCATTCTCAATTAACGATAACCCTTCTTTTATCTGAAGGACCATGCCAGTATCTAAAACATCTTGGGTGGTAGCTCCATAATGAATCCATTTGGACGATTCAGAATCCATCAATCCAGTTAGCTGCTTCACAAAAGGAAGAATCGGAAATCCAACCCGATCAAATTCCTCCTTCATCTTCACAATGTCAAAATCACCCACTGTGACTTGCTGAATCTTTTCTGCTATCCCTTCCGGTATAATTCCTAGTTGCTCTTGTGCTTTAGCCAGTGCCTGTTCCACAGCCAACCATGAAACCAAGCGGTTCTCATCTGAAAAAACCGTCCTCATTTCGGCTGTGCCAAACATGTCTTTATAGTAATCAGAATCTAAAGTTGATGATGCCATATTAATAGATATCTTTTCTCATTACTGGAGTTCCGTTCAAGTCGAAAATCTCCAGATACTTATTTGCTTTTTCTAATTTTTCTAGCAGCTCATCTTGAGTTTTGCCTTTAACAGTGAAAACTCCCACCCTGTTGTTGCTGGATATGTCTTCTCCTAATTCCACCCCTTTTGTCTTGTAGATTTTCATGTACTCAATAGTTCCATTATCAATGAGTTCTTGCCAATTTTTAACATGACCAAACCTACATGGCTCAACATATAAATAGTTATCTGCTAACATGAATTTGGGTTCGTTGAATTCTGGTTTTACTTCCCTTCCAAGGAAAGAATCAATAGCAGCATTGATGATATCAAATCCAGTTGCTAACTCAATGATCTGATAATTATCTCCTCCTCCAATACGCGGGGCAAACTCAAGCACATTAATTTCTCCTGTAGTATCATTATAAATTGCCTGAATCAATAATGGTGTGTTTTTTAAATGAAAAGCTTTGGCAATTTGAACAGCAACTTCCACTAACCGTTTTTGTACATCTCGAGACAGTGTAGCCGGCCAAAATGAACCATAAATCTGTTGTATCGTGTCACGCGAGTTGTCAATTTTGCGCCGCTCTCTCGACATAATCAAATGTGCTTCATCATTTGAAATGTAGAAATCAAGTCCAATTTCTCGACCTGTTACAAACTCTTCTACCACAGCTTTTTTCCCTCTGCTTATCTTAAAAGCACTTTTAAGATACTCATTCGTCTCGTTTAAATTATTTGCTTTCCTTACGCCTTTGGAGCTGTTGCTATCACTAGGTTTGACAACAACTGGAAAGGTCAGGTCTTTCAGATTGGTCTTCTCATGAGCAGTTAAGGTTACAAATTTTGAAGTCGGAATATCATGTTCCAGCATAATTCTCTTCATGAGAACTTTGTCGGAAACGTTTAGTGAAGTTTGATAGCTGTAAGGTGCATACAACTCAAGCTGCTCCAGTACATAACAGGCTGTTACATTTGCCTGATCAATACAAGCGCTGATGACTAATGAAGCACTGTATAGCCGGGCTAACTTCAGTACAATATCCTGATCCAAGGTGCTTTTTTGCAGGTGCTCGTCGCAATTCTCTTTGGCTGGAGGTTCCTCGGTATAATCAACCAAAACAACCTTGAATCCTCTTCCTTTTAATAGGTCTACTAATCTTTTATGCGGAAAAGTACCTCCTAAAACAAGTGCTACAGGCAAATTATTCTTCGACATCTGCTTTTAATAATGAATTTGTGAATAGCTCTTTGAGCTCGTTGGTGTCTACTCTGAGAGGAGGCATGTCTTGCCTCATTCCCTTACGAATATGTAGGTCGATTAAGACAGGCCCGTTATTATCTTTCTGTTTGTCCAAAAATTCCGTGAGCTCTTTTTTTGTTGAAATTGGACGTCCTGGAGTCGTATAACCGGCACCTTCAGCCAATTTACAATAATCAAACCTATGTCCCACTGACTCCTGACCTCCTACAGACTCATGGACTCCATTGTTCAACACAACATGGATATAGTTCCTAAGGTCTGCCCGCCCATTAACAGGAATAGACCCAAGATGCATGAGCGCCCCTGCATCGCCATCAAGACAGACCACAAGTCTATTTCTCTGGGCTATATTAATTCCAGCGGCTATTGAAGAAGCATGTCCCATAGCTCCAACGTTCAAAAAATCGAATTGGTGGCTTTGTTCCTTATATTCTCTTATTGCATGAAGTTCTCGAGTGGCTCTTCCTGTTGTTGCTACATATAGTGTATCTGATGGCAATTTGTCTATTAGAGCAACTATTGCCTTCTCTCGACTCAATTCATATTGGCTAGGTTGCTTACTTAAGTCTTCTTTCTCTCCCTTTTCGAACACACCCTTTTTTGCGATCAATGCCACCGGACTTCTTGTGCTTTTTGCTGTTTCCAGTGCCCATTTAGTAGATTCCAATGACTTGGTATCATCCTGATCTAGCACCTTATAAGGTATATCCAGAAGATCTAGAATTTTCGGTGTTACTTCACCTTGTTTCTTATGCTGTGGCCAATCATTAACTGCTGGATCTCCTCTCCATCCAATAATTAAAATCAAAGGAACTGAGCTGACTTCCTTGTTTGTCAAAGACAACAATGGATTCAAGGTATTTCCCATCCCTGAATTTTGAAGATAAACAAGAGGAATAGTGTTGGTAGCTAAATGATAGCCTGCCGCCAAGGCTACAGCATTACCTTCGTTCGCAGCAATAACATGTCTTTCCTTTGGCCAGTTGGTTTGAATATGAAGACATAATTCGTTCAATAACGTATCTGGCACACCTGATATGAACTCAACCCCACCACTGGCTATTATGTTTTCAAATGATTTCAAGTTTAGCATACTTTCTAATCAGTTAGATTTTTCAGAGAATTGAAGAAATGGTAACAGAATCATCATCAAGATTCCATGCAGAATTTAAAACGTCATGAGTCCTCTTACTTGTCAAACCAGCAAAACGAGCAAGTCCAATAAATTTGTCGAACAATTCTTCATTCGTCAATGGAAGACTCGGTTCACCTTTAGGATTCTCAATTAAATGAGACAAAATTTTACCATCATTCATGTTAAGAGTTACTTTGGCCATACTTTTTTTCGGAAACTCTTGGGTCATTTGTTCATCGACTTTTACAACGACTTTTTTAGTAAGCAACTCAACTTCATTGTTATTGATATAATCATCAGAAAACTCGTTGATGCTTGCATTACCAGAATGAAGTGTGACCCCTATACTATATGGGATACTCATTTTCGCCGATGAGACATTATTAATGTCAACGTGATCATGACCTTTCACAGCCCATTTATATGTGAGAACTTCAATGTCTTTAATCATACTGCTATCGAACTTATGCTCCTTCATCAGGAATAGAATAGCATCAATTGAGGGATGGCAATACCTGCATGCAGCATATGGCTTCACATAAACCTGTTGGATAGCAAGGCTTTCTGGCTCAAATTCGGTCAAAAAAGAAGGGTCAAATTCAGTGGACATCAACTTAAAAAAGCCTCGATCTCCACTAAACACATCAAATGGGGAAGTGTATTGAGCATGTCCAATTGAACTAGCAGAAACGCCATTTAGTGCTGCATAGCCCACATTGTATGGTTTAAGTTGAGATTGATCTTCCAGCACTTTCAAAGAACCTCCTACCGAAGTGGTTGCAGCAGCGAGACAAGACATCAATTGTTCCTTGGAAAAGGATAGCATTATACCTATGGCCATAGCTGCTCCAATTGCTCCACAAGTTGCAGTTGCGTGATAACCTAGTTCCTTGTGACTTGGTTGTATGGCCTTTGCTATTCTAACGCAGACTTCATACCCGGTGATTAATCCGTGTAAGAATTTCTTTCCGGTCACTTTGTTTTTTTCGGCAACAGGAAGAAGTGCAGACAAAATAGGTGCTCCTGGATGTACAATGCCCGATATAACCCCATCATCGAGTTCAGCGACATGGGAATGGATACCATTTATAAAAGCTGCATTAAGCAGGCTGGTCTTCTCTAAACTACCAATAATACTAGACGCGCCTTCATCGTCCAAGAATGCCATCAATTTGTTACTTCTATCCCTATTCATTGCAGCCCCCGCATAAGTTGCACCCAAATAATCTATAAGACATCTCTTGGACTGAATATATATACCATCATCAAACGACTGTGAACTGAATTCGAGAATTCCTTCTACAAAAGAATCGGCAATACTGTTACTCATTATTTAACTTGATGGTTTACCCTTGGCGCCAATGTATTTGAAATAGCTTGGGCAATCTGCTCTCACTGCCTCCCAAGCGCTGTTAAAAGCAGTGACTATATTATCTGGAAGAATCCCATTCTTGAGTGATTTCACGTTCGAAACAAGTTGTTCAATTTTGGAAACGCCTACAAGGATTCCATCGCCTTGAGCATGATCTATTTTAGAATGGAAAGCCAACCACCGCAATGCTACCTCAAACAACGGCAAGTTTTCTTTTGAACATTCACTATGAAGAATCTGCAATGCCTCGAAATATGACTCTTTCCAATATCTATTCTTATAATTTGGCCTTAGGAGAAACCTCCCATCCTTTGGGTCTTCTGAAAAGACCTTGTGTTTACCTGACAAAAGACCACCTGCCAATGGATTATAAGCGTAAAATCTTATCCCAAAGTCACGGATGGCAGGAAATAATTCATCCTCAATATTCCTGCTAAGTCCGTTGTACATCCCTTGATAAACAGTTGGTTTAAGCCAATTATGCTTGTCACAGAGATGATATACCTTCACCACTTCCCATGCAGGAAAATTGCTAAGCCCCAATTCTTTGATTTTACCCTGTTCGAAGAGTTCATTTATTGCTTCCAAAGCTCCCTCAACTGCGGTTACCGGATCGGGGAAATGTAAGTATAACAAATCAACACTATCACGATTCATTCTATTAAGTGATTCGTTAAATTGGTAGTCGACTGCCTCTGCGTCTAACCGGCCCGAAATCCGAGGGTTTATTTTGGTGGCAATGTTTACATCAAAACCAGATAGAATGTTACCCAAGATCCTTTCTGTTTCCCCCTCATTATAGACAAAGGCAGAATCAATTTCTGTATTACCGTCATTAACAAAAGTTTCAACAAGCTTTCTGCTTTCCGATTCATCAATCTGAGGTCCAAAAGTCATGGTCCCCAGGATTATTTTGAAATTTTCCAAAATGTCTTAATAGTTTGATAATAAATCTAAATAGGCCTGATCACTCTCGACTACTCCGAACGCTCTAGCGCGTGTTATAATTTTCTTTGCCCAACTTTTATGGGGATTAATTTCGTTCATTTTATTAGAGCGTTGGCTTTTAATTACTCCTCCAGAGGTATTCAATATTTGCATAGCATCATCATATTCTTCCTGAGTAACAGATTGTAGTGCGTTGACAAATCTGGCGTGAGACGGGTGAATGATAGTTTTGCCAACAAACCCATTTGCCTTGTCTAATATTACTTCTCTTAACAATCCATCCATCGCTTCATTTAATATTGGTTGTCTATTCAATATGGATCGATGTATATCGCCGTTTAATTTTCTAATATCGTCATCTTTATAGGCCAGGAAGTATTCCCACACAGGGCCCGATACTAAAAATCCGTCTGAAGCCCGATTAAAAAAATTGAGGATGTCAGTAAGACAATCTTTCACGGAGAGGATGTCATAAATTGAATAATTTATGCCTCTTCTTACACCAAATAATGCGGAAAAATCCGTTCCTCCTACCCGAATATTCAAAATAGCCTTCTGATGCCGCATAAGAATGCTTTTCAACCTTTGTAATTCACCCGTTCTAGTTTCCTGATAGGCTATTGATTTACCTTCAAGTATTGGCATACCATATAAATAGGGGCTCAACGCATTCCTCAATTCTTCAAGGCGCTCTAAGTAAGCCTCAGCATTATTGCTGTAGAATTTTGGAAATACAAAGCCCGACAAAGCCAATGTATTTTTCTGGTTGAGTTGCCTAGAGAAGCTTTCAAATTGATTCAGGCTTCTGACCCTCACAAAGGTTAACGGAATGTCATTGACAGATATCTCATTATTAGATATCGCTTCTGAAACCCGATTTAAATGATTCAGTATATTTTTTTCGGCATTGGCCAAATCCTCCACTTGAATGGCATCCTCCATGCACATGACAATGGAATGAACTTCTGAAAGTTCTTTCCTAATCACTTTCATTGTAATGTCTTTAGTACCTGGCATATAAAGGGTAGCACCGAGACAATACTTAAGTAATTCAATATCCGAATGCATACTGAACTCCTCAGGAGAAACAGCAAAGTTATAATTCGGATTATGACTATTGTACTGCATTCAACTTAGCATTAATTTGAAATTGCATCCGGATAATATTCCACAATCATTCTTTTCACGAGCTCAACTTGTTTTGCTCTTTGCCTGGCTTCATCGGCTGTAGTATTCCAACCATGAGTTTTTGCAACCGAGCCACCAGTTTTCAAAAATACTGGTGCCACAAATTTGATCATATCAGGTACTTCGTAGTGTCTAATGAAACCTCCCGAAGAAACTGGATTTTCTGTATGTAAATCAATAGGTAAATTGATGGCCCGTCTAATTGCTGATAACATCGGTAATTGCAGATCTCTCACTGGATTAATTGAGTCCGCTCCCATTTCCTCTAGCATTTTACAAGAACAAGGATTGCCATGACCCATATGAGCGGATATTTTAAATTTAACTTCATCAGAAATTTCTCCCGATTTCCTCATTTTTGTCAGTAGCCAAAGTAATCCCTCGTCATAAAGAAGAAATGTCTTACAACCTAAAGCATAAGCACGCTTAACATCTTCTACTGCTCTAATAACTTGTTCTTGCCCCCTTAATCTCAAACCCATTCGTTGACCTTCGGGCGACAAAACACTTGCGCTGGTATCGTAGGTGGCCCTTGGTCCAATAGACAAAACAAGCTCAATATTGGATTGCTCTGCAATTTCAACCATTCGTGAAATTTCGTAATCGGTAAGCATCATGATACCCTTTGTCTGAGTAACCCTGTGGATTATAATATTCCTCTTTACGACTTCTTCGAGCAATGCTTCCATACTTCCTGGATTTTGAATTCCTGGAACCTCAAATTTATACTGTGACCCATCATCAAATCGTTTTTTTGAAGTCGGGAGTTCGTACAAATCACCACTTGGCAATCCGAGTGATGTTAGAAAATCTCTTGTGTCTTTCATTAGTGAAACTATAAAACAAAGGTAAACTGAGGCCTATACCAAAACACCTCATTGGACGTACCATTGTGAGCATTTATCAAGGTCAGGAATTTTTGCTAAAAATCATCTTTGCCTTTCCTTTAGGATATTAGCAACAAGTTCTTGATCCTTTATCGTAAGGTCATAATACAAAGGTAAACACAATATTCTGGACGATATATCTACAGAAATTGGTGCATCTCCATGTGAATATTCTAGTTTATTAAGACTTGGGTAGAAATACCTTCTAGAATATATTGCCTTTGCTTCTAAGGCTTCCTTGATCTCCAAAGTAACCTCCTCACTTTCCAGAATTATTGGATAATAGGAATAATTATATTCTGAATTGCTAGCAATTTGTTGATGCTCAATTTGCATACCCTCCAAGAGCATATCATAATTCTTACTTTGTTCCTTTCTGCGAGCAAGGATGGAATCAATGTATCTAAGATTAACAATCCCCATCGCTGCATGGAACTCAGAATTCTTACCGTTAATGCCTATTCCATCAAATTTTTCAGGCCCGGCATGCCCAAAATTCCTCATATGAGATATTCGTCGATTCAAACTATTGTCATGCGAGAACACCGCTCCTCCTTCTATGGAATGATATATTTTAGTCGCGTGAAAACTAGCCGTTGAAATATCTCCGTAATCAAACAAACTTCGCCCTTTATAAGTAGTGCCAAAGCAATGCGCTGCATCATAAATTACCTTAAGATTATATTTCCTTGCAATTGTTTCGATAGCATCTATATCGCAAGGGTTTCCAAAACAGTGTGTTGCTAGAATGGCTTCTGTTTTTGAGGTAATAGCAGCTTCTATTTTATTGGGGTCTATGTTCAGTGTTAATGGTTCAATATCCACATATACCGGTTGACATCTTTCCCATAGAATACTAGTTGTCGTGGCTACATAACTAAACGGAGTAGTTATGATTTCCTTTGATAAACCAAGTGCCCTTATAGCTATTTGTAGAGCTACGGTTCCATTACCTACAAACACAATGTTTTTAATGCCCAAATGGTCCGATAATTTTGCCTCCAAGGCATTAACCAAAGGACCATTATTGGTGAGCCACTTCCTTTCCCATATTCCGGCAATCAACTCGTCAAACTCCTCTTTCGGAGGCAAAAAGGGTTCCGTAACGTTTATCATAGCTCTCCTTTACTTTCTTAATGCTTCTAAATAACTGAAGAAACAGTTGTTTAATCAGCAGCGCTATCGCGATAATTAATAACATCGAAATTACTACCTATCCGAACAAAAACGAGTTCCACCAACCAAAGCACTTGTTGTTTGAAAGGTCTATTCAAGTCCGTCAAATCAAAAAGTCTGAAACCCAATGAATCCATAGTTTTGATTACTCTGATTACACTATTATCAAAACCTAAATTCATCACTCCTGCTTCAATTAATACAAATTCACACCCTTTAATCGTTCTCTCAGCTCCTTTCAAAACCTCTAAATCCATCCCCTCTGCATCAATTTTTATTATTTCAGGATTTGAAAAACTGCTTTCACCTATTATCTGATCTACCGTCTTAACTGGTATTTTTACTTGTTTAAATCCTCTGGCCTTAGCTTCCTGCTCTGTAAGTCTAAATGTAGAGCTATCATCACGATCGTGTACAGTGAGATTAAATTCCCCTTCTTTGGCCCCCACTCCACACCAGTCTATTTCAACATTTTCGAGTAAAACAAGATCCTTTGAAGACTCACTAAGCCATTCTTGAGGTTCAATCATAGTGAAATTAGTTTCCGGAAAGTAGGTGAGCGCATTCCTCGTCCAGGTACCATGATTTGCTCCAATATCCAATATATGTTTGGGCCGGAATTTATTCTCGAGTAGCAATCTAAAAAAATTATCAAGCAGATTGTCTTTCCCATGTAGGGTCGAAGGCATTCTTTGGTACTCAATATAACCCAACCTTCGAATGATAGGTCCTAAGATAAAAAGTAGTACTCTTTTTGCTAGTTTTTTCATTCTAGAATCCAGTTAAACCTAGGTCTTATAAAGCCTGGTTCCTTGCCCATCCATGAACCAACTTTTCTTTCCCCAGGCTTGATAGTAATTGACAATACGTTCTCAGACCTTAATAATGCTTCTTTAGTTTCGGAAATACCCATCACATCAATAAAATATTGTCCAATATTTAAGAATCCGACGGGAAACTCACAAACTACTTTGTGGGTTCCGTACCCCAAGGCCCCTATTTTCCTTGAATGCGAGAATGTAAATAATACTTCATTGTTTTCGTCCTTCAACTGAAAATTGAGATATACCTTTTTTGATTTACTAGTAACCTTAAACTTATTGGTAATTAGCAAAGTGCTATTCTCATCAAAATGATCTGTATTATTTTCTTTTTGTGACACTCTGATATCCTCGATAACAAAATCAGAATGCACTATCTCCTTAAATCCTCCTAAATCTTTATTGCTGTCCTCAGACAAGTAGGCATTTACTACATTCGTAATCTCCCCACTCGTTTCAATCATACCATTCTTCAAGAGAAGACCTTTGTGGCATAAAGTTTTCACTGATGCCATATTATGACTCACAAATAGAATTGTCCTTCCCTGTCCTTTTGAAATGTCCCCCATTTTACCGAGACATTTCTTTTGAAACTCAGCATCACCTACTGCCAAGACTTCATCCACAATCAGAATTTCCGATTGCAAATGAGCAGCAACCGCAAAACCCAAACGTACTCTCATTCCGGAACTGTAGCGCTTAACTGGAGTATCAATGTATCTTTCAACACCCGAAAAATCAACGATTTCATCAAACCTTTCACTAATCTCCCTCTTTCGCATACCTAAAATGGCTCCATTCAGATATACATTTTCTCTGCCAGTGAGTTCTGGGTGAAATCCAGTACCCACTTCAAGTAAACTGGCCACACGCCCCTTTATTTTAATCGTTCCCGTTGTAGGTGATGTGACTCTGCTAAGTAACTTTAATAAGGTTGATTTTCCTGCACCATTTCTACCGACAACACCAATAACCTCACCTTCGGATATCTTAAAATTAATGTCACGTAAACTCCAAACAATGTTAGAGCTACTTCTAGTCGATTTATCATTCTCCTCTCCTATCGTAAGATATGGATCTTCTTTTCCTCTAAACAGAGCCCACCACCTTTGAATGTCTCCCGAAAGCGCTCCTGTATTAAATTGACCTAACCTATATGATTTGGAAAGGTTATTCATTTCTATTACTGTGGACATATTAAACTGTATCTACGAAATCTTTCTCGACTTTATTAAAGATGACCAACCCTCCCAACAAGACTATTAGGGTGAAAACAGTTGAATAGGCAAGAGTCGTCCAATCGAATTGTCCCACGCTAAACAACGACATTCTAAAACCTTCAAACAAGTACGATATTGGATTGTACCCAACAATTTTTCCAATCAGACCCGTTACTGCATCAAGCGGATAAACGATCGCCGATATATACATTAATAGTTGGATTCCAAAACTTAGCAAAAGAGCAAGATCTCTGTACTTTGTCGTCAAAGCTGATACTATCATACCAAAGCCTAAAGCTTGCAATGCTAACAAGGCAATAAGAACAGGGAATGCTATTAAATATATGCTGGGTGACCATTCAAATTCCTGAATTGTCACGTAATAGATGCATACCAACATTAACAAACCAAACTGAACCAATAATTTGAACATATTAGACAAAACAAGACTCAACGGCATTATTATTCTTGGAAAATATACTTTCCCTAATATTGAGATATTCGATTTCAGAATTGTTGAAGTTTTAGTCAGTGTTTGAGAAAAGTAGGTCCAGAAAGTAATTCCTGTAAGATAGAAAATTGGTTGTGGTAAATTTGATGTTGATAACCCAGCCAACTGACCAAAAACAAAGACGTATATCGCAACTGTAAAAAGAGGTTGAACTAAAAACCATATTGGACCTAGAATCGTCTGCTTATAAAAAGCAACAATGTCCCTTTTCACAAATAACATCAATAAGTCTCTATAGACCCATACCTCTTTAATTCCTAATCTTAAAATTCTGGAATTTGGTTCAAGAACTATGTCCCAATCCTTGGTATTGCTATTACTCATTGATTTAGAGCTAAATCTGACTTCACCATATCATTTATTAATGCGTCGAGATCATATTTAGGAACCCATCCCAACTTCTCTTTAGCTTTTGTAGGATCACCAATCAAAAGATCTACTTCCGTTGGTCGAAAGTAATTTTTATCAACTTCTATTATCTTTGTTCCCAGCTTCAGGGGACACTTGTCTAAGCCAACTACCCGTGAATAAATGGAATGATCGACGCTTTCAATGAATGCTACTTCTTCTTCTCCTTGTCCTACAAAATCGAGACTTATTCCCATAACTGCATAAGTTTTTCTAATAAAATCACGAACCCGAGTGGTAATACCGGTTGCGATTACAAAGTCTTCTGGTTCCTCCTGTTGAAGAATTAACCACATCGCTTCAATATAATCCTTTGCATGACCCCAATCACGTTGAGCATCCAAATTCCCAATAAACATCTTTTCCTGTCTACCAAGGGCAATTTTTGTTGCTGCTCTGGTAATCTTCCGAGTCACAAAAGTCTCGCCTCTTAATGGTGATTCATGGTTAAATAAAATACCATTACATGCGAACATATCATAAGCCTCCCTATAATTCACCGTGATCCAATAGGCATACATTTTTGCAACTGCATATGGTGAGCGAGGATAGAATGGTGTTTTCTCAGATTGAGGAACTTCTTGAACAAGCCCATACAACTCTGAAGTTGATGCTTGATAGATTTTTGTCTTTTTCTCTAGACCCAATAATCTTACGGCTTCTAAAATGCGAAGAGTTCCTATGCCATCAGCATTTGCCGTATATTCTGGAGTGTCAAAACTTACTTTGACATGACTCATCGCTCCTAAATTGTATATCTCATCAGGTTGAACTTCCTGAATGATCCTGGTGAGATTCATTGAATCTGTTAAATCACCATAATGCAAAATGAACTTTGCATTATTCACATGCGGATCTTCGTAAAGATGATCAATACGATCTGTATTAAATAATGAAGCTCTTCTTTTTATTCCATGAACAGTATATCCTTTATTAAGTAAGAATTCAGCAAGATATGCCCCATCCTGTCCAGTTATTCCCGTTACCAGTGCTACTTTTCCCATTCTTTGATATTCTTTAAAAAATCAGCATATGCCAATTTTATTCCTTCTTCTAAACCTATTTTATATTTCCAACCCGCCTCTTTAAGCTTTGTGACATCCATTAACTTTCGTGGTGTTCCATCAGGTTTGGACTGATCCCAAACAATTTCTCCCTTAAATCCCACAATTCGCCTCACCATTTCTGCCAATGACATAATGCTTAAATCCTCACCGGAACCAATATTTACTAATTCCTTTTTTGAATAATTATTCATGATGAAAAAACAGGCATCAGCTAAATCATCGGCAAAGAGAAATTCGCGCTTAGGTGTCCCTGATCCCCACAGGACAATTGACGTTGAGTTTTTGATTTTACCTTCATGAAATTTTCTGATCATTGCTGGTAAAACATGTGAATTATTCAGATCGTAGTTATCCCCATAACCATAAAGATTTGTTGGCATTACTGAAACAAAATTACATCCATACTGATCTCTGTATGCCTCACATAATTTGACTCCCGCAATCTTAGCGATTGCATATGGTTCATTCGTATATTCCAGTTCCCCCGTGAGCAAGGAAGTCTCTTTTAATGGTTGCTCAGCATATTTTGGATAAATACATGAAGACCCAAGAAATAAAAGTTTCTTCACTCCTGTCAAATAGGACTGATGAATAACATTGTTTTGAATCATTAAATTATCAAACAAAAACTCTCCACGAAATGAGTTGTTGGCATGTATTCCTCCCACTTTTGCCGCGGCAAGAAATATATATTCAGGTTTAACTGCATTGAAAAAATCACCTACCTGTTGGCTATCCCTTAAATCAAGCTCAGATGAATTCCTGGTAATCAAGTTGGTGTAGCCCTGTGATTTTAGTTTTCTCACAATGGCCGAACCCACCATTCCATTGTGCCCAGCTACATAAATCAATGATGAGTTCTTCATCTAATCAATTTTACAATAATATCGGCTACAACAATAATACCTCCTATTACTAATCCAATGAAAAGGAACTGAACCACAGTAAATGTCGTTGATGATTTATTCTCCTTAATTGGGATTTGAGTAGGTTCAAACACGGTATATACAGGGGTTTTTTCTTCCAAAACAATTTTGCTTTGTTCTAGCTTGGAAGCATTCTCAGCATAAATTTTTGAAGCAATTTGAAATTCAGCGGTCAACCTCTGCTCAATTGCTCGAGTTTTATTGGAAATGCTTCCTCTATTTCTGTCCTTAAAGTCAGCCAACTCATTTTGAATCATAATGTAATTGAGCTTCGCTAGGCTAGTCCTCTTTTCAATAAAGGAAAGGGTTGTACGCTCTTTAGCAGTCCTATGTCTTTTTACAAACTCTACCAATTTATTCATCACTAGTTCGGTCAACGCTGCACTTACCGTTTTATCTGTAGTGGTCACGAACAAGGTAACAAATCTGCCTTCAGTATTGAGTTTAATAGACCTGGACATTGCTGTCATTGCCCGTTGTTGTTGGGCTGTGAATGTAAGCAATACTGAATCTCCTTTATATTTTCTTTGTCCATATCCTTCTTCCGACACCTTCACATATTGCTTCTTTTTTGGTTTGCCGACAAAGACCTGTTTGATCGTCTGAGGCAAATTCTTCAATTCTTCTATAAGCAATGGAATTCCGCTTCGATCATCATAATTGAAAAAATAATCTACCAATCTCAGTTTGGTTTTGTATTCTCGGAAGAAAAATTTTTCCTCCATCAAATCGGCCAAAAAAAGATTATTCTTTATTATTGAGGGGTAAAATGAGGGGTCTTCCAGTGAAGCTGAAGACACTCCTCCATCCAAACTGATCCCAGCTAAACTTGCGAAACCGGAGATCTTGGATTTTCTATTATCCTCTCCAGTCTCAGATAATACAGTAATCTTGGCCGTATAAAATTTGGTTTCTATTGAAATGGCGACAAGCGAAAGTAAAAAACAAAGGATCAGTGGTAAAATAAAGATATGCCTCCTTTCCCAAAACAAATTGAAAAGGTCAATTAGCTTAATCTCTTCCCCTTTGAACACTTGCTTTGGATCTGTATCCAAAGGCCGAGAGCTTTTAAATAATTTCAGAATCCGATTCATTCAATTATTGATTCAGTAATCTAGTAATTAGAAAATAGGTCGTGACAGTACTTGTAGTTAAAGCAAATGCTCTCTCAATTACTGCCCCAAACTTCTCTTTTCCTCCCGGGACATATATTTCAGATCCTGGTTTAACTTTTGGCCAGACCCTAAACACTAATAGGTTTCGAGTCTTTGTTGCCTCTCCATTAGGGTATACAATATAGGATTTCCCTGACTTTGCAAATGACGTAAATCCGCCAGCCTGTCGTATGTACTTGCGAAATCCTGCCTTGTTATCAAACTTTGTGGCTGATGGGTTCAAAACCTCTCCATTTATTCTTACAATCTGTTGTGCCCTTGGAATGGATAATACATCTCCAGGCAATAAAACCAAATTGTCCTCCAGGCCAATTTCGCCTATGTTGGCCTTTAATGAAATTCCAATTCTGTCATATGCTGCTCTGTTAAAAGTTGAGTCTAAATCCTGCTTCTTTTCTTTTCTTCTTTTATCAGCAAGAATTTCGGAATATTTGTCAGTCATAAATTCAGATTGCAATCCTCCCAACATTCCAGAATTGTCTTTGTTCTTTATAAAGCCTTGAAGGTCTTCATATATTTCTGTGCTTTTCTCCTCATTTAGCACATCATCATAAAGTGTAACTTTTCGTAAAAGGGTGGCACCTTCTATGAACGCATCTTGAGTCAAACCACCCGCTCTAGAGATCAAATCAGAAATTCTCATTTTGCTCTGGGAAATAATATAATCACCCGGATAATTGACTTCACCTCTTACCTGAACGATTGCAGATTTTTGAAACCCTGGTGATGAGCGAATAAAAATATGATCGTAAGGTTTTAATTCAATGGTCGATGTATCGTCTCTATCAAATGAAGGAACGCTAGTCTGAAAAACTTCAAATGGTTCGTTATTCTCTCCCTTTCTTCTTCTGGCAATTTCAACTGAACCACCCACGGCTGAGTATTTCAAACCCCCGCACAGGACAATCGCGTCACTAATATTCATACCTTCAAAAAAAGGAATGGCCTGAGGATTTGTTACTTCACCGGACACTTGAATATAGAATTCCTCCTGCAAGTCATAGATGCTAAGCACATTGATATGATCGTGAGGCTGCAGTTTAACATTGAGATCTCGCTGATAGTTTAATGACCTAATATCGGCCACTTGAAACTCCCCCTTTCTAAACAATGAAATCCGAGTCAAATGGGCCTCAGGCAAAAAACCTCCTGCTTTTTCCACTAGATCCTTAAGAGTCGTTGACGCTTTCCATTCAAAGGAACCAGGTGTTATTACTGCACCTCTAATTGAAATTGACTCTGACACAGGATCGTTTGTAGATCTGACAATAATTTTATCTCCATCTTCCAGCACAAATTCAGAGTCATTCAACTGCACATCTTTAATGAACTGATTGGGACCATTGTTCCTTTGTATTCCAACTATTTCACTATTGGCCTGGACGGCAAAACCTCCAGCATAATTAATAATATCACTTACAGATTCACCATTCCTTATTTCGAACAGGCCCGGTAGCTTTACTTGGCCGACGACCTCAACGCGTTTGTTATATGCGCCAATAATAATAAAATCATTGTCTTGAAGTTGAAAACTATTGCCTCCTGAACCCTTTGTTAGGAAATCATATAAATCGATTCTTGCTTTTTGTTTCCCCTCTCTATAAACTCTAATATTTCTGAAGGTCCCACTCTCTGTTGGACCTCCCGCTGAGTAAATTGCGTTAAATACATTTGAAAAAGCTGGTATTAAATAGGATCCGGGCCGATTAATTTCCCCGACCATGTTTATTTTAATAGATCTCAATTCATAGATCGACACTTCCATAGAAATTGAATTGTCATTCAATCCAGAATAAATAGACGCTAGAGCACTTCTTAATCTTGCCCTGGCACTTTCTAGGGTAGTTGAATGCAAACTGACAGGTCCTACAATTGGAATTATTACTTGCCCTTTGTTGTTAATTGTCAGTCTATAATTCTTCTGAGCCTCACCATACAGAAAAACCTCCAATTTGTCTCCCGGGCCAAGGATATAGTTTGATGGGGGATTTAAATTAACCCCAGGATTAAAACTCATTTCATTACTAAGAAACAAGTCCCATCCAAATATTTTCTGCTTCGACGAATACTTCGACTCTGCCGCTTCTAGTTCATTGCGTTCACTTAGGTCAAATTTTTGAATTTTGTTTCTTAAGTCAGCAGCCTCAGCTTGAGTCATATTCTCCTTTTCAGCGACATCTTCAACATCTTCAAGCCCCTGTCCTCTTTTTTTCATCTGATTCCAAATGTTTCTAGCTTCTTTATCAGACACCTGAGCCATTGCCAAATAAGGCATCAGGAATATAAGAGCAATAATTTTGAATTTCATTCTTCTACAGCTTTCTATTGTATCTATCAGTATTTTGTTCATGAAAACTAATCTTCTGAGCAATTTTTCAGGCAAACGTGGATATCCCTTTAATATTATTAGGAATTCATTTAATCAAATCTTCAAGCCTATTCCAAATAACAATAAGAGGGTAAATATTCTTTAGATAGAACTGGCAAATTTTACTAGGAATTTCTATTTCCCATTCGGTAATCCAGCTCAAACTCAACAGACTTGAAATTCAACATTGCCTGTCCTCTTTTAATCTCAAGGTAACATCCATTTGCATATTATTAGAACTCGAATTTTCTAACTATCCGATAATTCTAAGTATTCTCAAAAAATGATAGGAACTATAACAAAATACCAAATTCTACTATTTCCAAATTTGAAAAATTTCGTGCAAAGTTACCTATTAGAGACAAATTCTCTACGATAAAATGTACAATATATCCGTTGGAGTCCAATGCCCTATTTATCCAGCTTTTCAAATCTAGATTGCCTGCTTTTAAACTCTGGCGCAATCAACTTCAACTGCTTAACCGCAGCAATTTCATCCGACTCTTGCATTGCTTGTTCTAGTAGTCCAAGGTGATTTAAAGCATCCTGCGGATCCGAGACACGGTTTTCGGCTATCAATATTTTAGGATGGTGCGTTTCTTTCAGGTTTTCCTGATCGGATAGCACTTCTTCATAAAGCTTTTCTCCCGGACGCAGGCCGACAAATTCAATGTCAATATCTTCACCCTCCTTAAGTCCAGCCAATTTGATCATTTTTCTAGCCAGGTCATGTATTTTCACCGCTTCTCCCATATCAAAGACGAATATCTGTCCTCCTTTACCCATAGCTCCAGCTTCCAAAACCAATGAACAAGCTTCCGGAATTGTCATAAAGAATCGTGTTATTTCTGGATGAGTAATTGTGAGCGGACCCCCATTTTGAATTTGTTTGGATAGTAATGGAATAATTGAACCATTTGACCCCAGAACATTACCAAATCTTGTTGTTATAAATTCAACTTTTGATGACCTGCTCAATGACTGAATATATATTTCTGCAATACGTTTGGTAGCACCCATTATATTCGTCGGGTTTACAGCTTTATCTGTAGAAACCATTATGAACTTAGAGGAATTGTACTTTACACTGAGGTCAGCAATCAGTTTTGAACCAAATATGTTGGTTTGAATTCCAACCAAAGGCTGATCTTCCATCATAGGCACATGCTTGTATGCTGCTGCATGGAAAACAATTTCAGGTTTGTGCTCAATAAAGATTGGCTCGATTGAAGACATATTAGTAATGTCGCAAACTCTTGTCTCGACATGATCTACTGGTATCTTTGTTTGACTGAGATCATTATTCAGATCGTACAAGCCACTTTCTGCGATATCCACAAGAACAAGTCTACCCACTCCGCAACTCATGAGTTGTCTGGTGATTTCCGAACCAATTGACCCAGCCGCACCTGTAACCAGGACCGATTTACCCGAAAATGCACTGACCGCATTCTCTGATGCCAATTCAATTGTTGCTCTTCCCAGGAGATCTTCTATTTTGATATCCCTAAATTGATGTTCGCTTAAACTACCTCCCACCCATTTGTTGGGATCAGGTACTTCCTTAATAGGAATCCCCAGCTCAATGCACTCTTCAATAATCCAATTCTTTCGAGTTTGACCAAGATTTTGGATTGCGATGATCATTTCATCAATTTCATTCTCCTTGATAGCATCATACAGCTTTTCAGGAGGTCTTATTACATTTTTACCTAATAATTTGGAATTATGCATGGACACATCGTCATCCAAAAAGAACATCAGGCGATAATGAGAGTTTTTTTCCGTCATTATTCTTGCTGCTAATCTTCCAGTTGCCCCAGCTCCAAAAACGGCGACACGTTTTCTATTCGCAAAATTCGCAACAGTTGAGTCAAAAAATTCCTTGACCATAAATCTGTAGCCAGTGAGCAAGGAAAGATTTACTAGCGAGGCAATTATTAATATGGAAAATGGAATAACAAACCTAGGAGGGAAGTAAGTCTTGACATAAAGATTGAAGGTAGCCAATACAATAGTTGCTGTCAAAATAGTTTTCAGAACTGACAGAATATCTTCTTTATGCGTGAATCGAATTATTCCAATGTATGGTTTGAAGACCAGAGCAGTCATAAAGTACATGCCTAGATATGCTCCTAACTGTTTATACCCCAGCCACCTTTCAGCTTCTATCAATTCAAAATTGAAACGAACTAAAACCGAGAATACATATCCAAAAAATATAAGGAAAATGTCCAGGCCAAAAATAACCCAACGAGGAAGAATATTAATATTTCTGATTAGACTGTTCATTCGATATCACTTGGTCTAAATTTCCTTCTATCTATTAGATGGACGCAAATATTAGAATAATTCTAACTGAATATTAGATCTTTTCATAAAAAGCATCAAGGGCCTCAAAAATTCTGTCAAATTCTTCATCCTCCAAACCAGATCCACTTGGCAAACAAACACCTTGCTCAAAAAGTCGCTGACTTAATCCGTTGGTAAGTGATGGGGCGTCTCTGAAAACTGGTTGCAAATGCATGGGCTTCCAAATAGGTCTTGCTTCGATGTTTGCTTCACTCAAGACTTCAATCAATTTCTTCGGGTTGCAATACTTTGAATTGTCGCCGATAGTAACGGCTGTCAACCAACGATTACTTTTCACATGATTACTTTCAGGTTGAAACCCAATAGTCATACCTTTTTCATGATTGTTAAAGTAGTTGCTGTATCTCTCAAATGATTTTCTCCTTCTTCTGACTTTTTCATCAATTGAAGCTAGTTGACCAATTCCTATCCCCGAAAGCACATTTGACATTCGGTAATTATAACCAATTTCTGTGTGTTCATAATGAAGTTCGGGTCTTCTGGCCTGAGCTGCCAGATATCTGGCCTTGGAAATCATGTCTGCATTGTTACTCAACAAAGCACCACCTCCACTTGTTGTGATGATTTTATTCCCGTTAAAGGAAAGCACACCGAAATCACCCAAGCCCCCACACCTTTCTTCCTTATACTCCGAACCTAAGGCCTCCGCAGCATCTTCAATTACCGGAATTTCGTATTTTGATGCTATCGCCTTTATAGCTGTCATGTCAGCTGGCATCCCATAAATATGCACAGGAATGATTGCTGCCACCTTCTTCCCCTTTGCAATAAGAGAGGCTATTGACTCTTCAAGAAGACTGGGATCCATATTCCACGAATTGGGTTCCGAATCAATAAAAAAGGGAATAGCCTTTTCATACATAACGGGATTTATGGTTCCTGAAAAAGTCAAACTTTGGCAAATTACATAGTCCCCTTGTTCCACATTCAGCAACCTTAAAGCCAAATGAATGGAGGCTGTACCACTTGTCAGAGCTGCTGCATCATTTGTACCACAATAATTAGCAAGTTCTTCCTCAAAACGATCAACAAGAGGCCCCAAAGGTGCCACCCAATTGGTCGCAAAAGCCTCGTTCACCAGCTCCAATTCCAAATCCCCAATATCTGGTGGAGACATCCAAATCTTATCCTTCATATGCCTTCAATATATTAACCAACCTTTTGTTGATACTTTTTCTAAAAATGGGAGTAACTGTGGCAAATATCAATTTTATGTCATACCAAAAACTATATTGCTTGATATAATCAATATTGATTTTTACTTTCTGAGGCCAGATAAAGTGATCATTATAACTTTCCGGATCCTTCTGATTAGCCAATAACTCTTCTTCATTTCGAAAGTAATAGGATGCTGCTCCTGTAATCCCTGGTCGAATTGTTAAAATAATTCGTTCATCTCCTTTCAATTTATCGGCAAATCCCAGCACATCAGGTCTTGGGCCTACCATGCTCATTTTACCAATTAGCACATTCCATAGCTGTGGCAACTCATCCAGTTTATAATTTCTCAATATCCTGCCAACTGAAGAAATCCTGGGATCATTGCTTGTCGTAACATTTGTCTGCCCTGGTTTACCATCTCTCATGCTCCTCAACTTTAGGATATTGAATGTTTTGCCATTCCTTCCAACTCTTCTTTGTCTGAAAAAACCTTTACCTGTATCTAGTCTAGCCAGGAAGGCACCCAGTATAATGATCCAACTGAACAACACTAAGCCAATCGTACTTGAAACTATGTCAAATGAGCGTTTCGCAATCCTTTCTGATCTTTTCATAGTTCAAAGACATAATGGGGTCGATAATGGTACTTATTCTTTTGGCCGAAGGTTTAGCTGATGGTCTGTAGTTCACTCGTGAAGTAATCCTTTCTAATTCTGCATTGTTTATAGAATTATCAGACCACTCCAAAATTGCATTTAGTATCTTCTCTGGATGCTTAGTAAAGTGTTCATAAGTCACTGCAATAAAATCCGCTTTTGCTTTTAACAAATCTTCATGTGGCTTTTTCACACATGCTGCCCATTGTTTAGCACAAATAGTTTCGAGCGATTCCGTCTGTACATCGGCTTTCATTTGTGCATAAACAGGGCCCCATAAACCCATTCTTCCTTCCTTACTGCGTATTTGCTCATACCTGTTTTTAAGGAATTTCAACAGATAAATGGGGATGTCTGTCTTGGGTACATACTTAAGTTTTTGGAACAGATAATCTAACTCTGGTGATGCAGTCCACCGTTTCTTTGCCGAACTTACAACATCATATCCGTTTCGCACCAGAAAAATAAATCGAGCATCCGGAAATACTTTTAAAAGAAAGGGAATGCGCAACGAGTTAGCACAAGTCTTCTCCAGCGTAATGGTTGATGGTGAGCTTTGTTTAGCAAACTGCTTCCTAATATAATTAATCACTTTTGGTTTCGCTTGCTCAACACCAAACTCATCATGAGGAAATTGCACATTTCCATGCCTGAATATCAGATTGATTTCATCACACGGCCAGGTGATAAAATGATTGGTAGCTGTAAGACAATCTCGTAGTATGTTGGTCCCTGACCTTCCTGCGCCGATGATGAATATTGGACTCTTCATTGAACTGATTCTATGAGATTTTGGTATTTGGTGGCCAAAATGGAGGATGAGTATATATTATTGTACAATTCGATTAGACTTTTCTTTGATTTTCCAAAGCTGTCTGAATCTCCTTCAATGAACATAGCCATTTTTTTAAAGCAGTCTTTGGCATTGTTATTTTCGAAACAAAGTCCAGCTCCCAGCTCTTCAATTAGTTGGTAAATCTCTGAGGACTTGGGTCCAAAATATATGGTAGGAGTACCTGAATAAAGACCTGCGAAAAACTTACTTGGAACAGAAATGCCATTAAATTCACTTGATAATGTAATCAATTGAAAATGTGTCGCCATGAGTAAAGAATTATATTCAGGGTCGTCCAAGTATCCATAGAAATGAACATTGTTATAGATACTCTCTGAGACAAATGTGCGTAAATTTTGTTCCTTAACTCCCCTAATTACAAACACAAAACAGCACCTATCCGCATAACCATTCTCATTAACCATTTTAATAAGATCCTTTATTTCAGAAATTGAATGAATTCTTCCTAGATTACCCATATAAGTTATTACCAGCTTGCCTTTGAGCTCGGAAAACTTATCTCCTCTTTTAATAACCTGCTTTTCAATTGACTCTTCCTTAGCCAGCACATGAATAATCGAAATATTATCTTTTTCTACTCCCTTTTTTAGCACCAACCTTTTCATACACCGCCCAATCACAACATGCTTTGTCGCCTTTTGAAAAGCTCTATTCGACAACTTATTCAAAGTACGACCCATAATGGAATCCTCTTTTAAATAATTTAGTCGAAATAGCATCTCAGGGTGAAGGTCCATTGTGTGAATGAAATAAGGAATTTTTCGCAATCTGCATACATATGCGAGAATAATATAAAGCAAAGGTGGATGACTGAATATGATTGCAAGATCTATGTGATCAAAAAGTGTTTTTCTGATTGCGAATAATGAGTACCATATGGAAACCACAAGCTTACTTCTCATCAAAGCATTTGGAATTTTTATTGAATCAAAATATGGTTTAGATATAGTTTCATTTCGATAACCTTTTGAAACGACTATAGCATGTGGTTGGTAAGATTTATTAACCAACTCCTTACAGATGGTCTCCATAACCGGAACAACTGTATTGTACGTATTATAAAGGTAAATTCTTTTCAAACTGGACTAATGAGATAAACACTAATTACTTTCTACAGCAAATACATCTAGTATTTCATTCGTGACTACCTTGGAACTAAAATGTGCTTCAAATAACTTTCTGGATTTTCTTCCAAACTCAGCTCTTTTATTATTATCATTTAATGATATAATTGCTTGAACAATAGCTTTCGAAGAGTTCTTTTCAACTTTCACCGCATTCTTACCAAATGCTACCATATCAGGGATTCCTGCATGAGCCGTAGTAATAATTGGTAATCCAAAATTCATTGCTTCAATTATCGTCAAAGGTTGAGCTTCTGTAGGATAGTATGTCGGTAAACAAAATATGTCGTGCTGCATATAGGCCTTTGCAATTTGCGATCTGTCGCTAATTCTTCCAAGGAACTTGACTTCCTTAGAAATGCCCAAATCTGCAATTAATTTATGTAGTTCTGATATTCGAATTTTATCAGGACTATCCCCAATAATTGAGAGCTCCACAACAACGGGTGAATCCTTCAATAAACCAACAGCTTTTACTAGATCTAAATAACCTTTAGACGGAGTAAGATTAGAAAGATACAATAAACGTATTGGTTTACTTGATTCCATCCTTTTAGCAATGACACTCTTGCAGGTCTCATAAGATATCTCTATTCTACTATCAAGAGCATTGTTAATTACTCTTCTCTGATGTTCTGGAATTCCTTTTAATCGTTGGCTTAATAATGGACTTAAAAAAATGAATAAATCAATTTTGCGTATGTTCATCGCAAACACCTTATTCAATGGAAAAAAGGTAACATAACCACGGTGAAAATTGCCCGAATGTACATGTGCAATTACCTTTTTTGTACTTTCCCTTTTAAGATAATGTAGTGAAAAATAATCTCTGATAATACCAAATACAGAAGCTGAGGGAACAAAATACGTCATCTTAGGTTGAAGAGACTTCATTGCCTTCCTCAATGCCAATATAGCTTTCACAGAATCAACTAACTTTGAAACAATAGTATTCAAATTCAACGATGCATCTAGAGATTTATACCGATAGTTCAATTCAACAATCTCAATGTCAGCCCCATTTTTCTTGAGGCGGTCATGGACAATTTTCGTTGCAACTCGCTGACCTGTAAATGGTGGTGGGAAACCGCCAAAAAAAAGAATCTGCTTAGATGAGGTACTCATGAATATCAAATTGAATTAATACTGCATTAATCGAATCCAAATCTCTTTGGTTCATCGTTTTTTTCCATTGTTTCTCCTTTCCCGAACGGATAAAGTTATAGCTTGAATCAAAAGTTTCGGATTTTGGTGTCCCAAACTTCTTTTCAATCTTCTTGAAGCTCTCAAAATTCGATTGTTCTACAGCTTTTATCACAGCGTTTTTATCGAATTTGACATTACAAAATTCGAGCATTCTCGAAAATTCATTGATAGGATCTTGTAACAATTTTTCATAGTGGATTATTACTTTGGAAGTATTTGTTTTCCATGAATTATAGTGTTCAGCCCAAGAGGATATTCCAAATTGTGGATGTTGTATAAAATCACTTAATGAAATGTGTTTTGGCAATCTTGCCTTGGCTATAAGAAATTTGTGATAAGAGATCATTACATCTCGTGGATCCCTGATCAACAACACACATTTTCGTCCCGAATGTACTATTCCGTTATATGCATGGTGGGTTTTCAAGAGTCTTGGAAATCCATCAAAATTCCACTCTAGATCGGTGCTGCGATTTCCAAACTCTGGCATAAATTCATCCAACTCCTCAAATGAATATTCGCGAGTTTGATTAACCTCTCGGGCGAGAAAGTTGAGATAAAAGTAGCGAACCCATGTATTCCCGGACTTTGGAAATGACACAAACCAGATATCCGTTTTTTTCAGGTTTCTCCAGTTGCCCAAGTATTCAAAAAATCTGACAGTTTTTCTCACTAACGTCATTTCCAGCTCTTTTGGATACAATCCCTACCTAATGTTCGAAGTTTCTTGTCATCAATAAGGGAGACAAATTTCGTATTTTCTTTGCTGTAGAAATTGACAAGTAATTGATGTAATTGGTCATCAATTTTCTTGTCCTTCTTCTCAATTTTGTTAAAAACCTGATGTGCTAACTCGAGTCCTGCTCTAATAAATCTGTTTTGAAAGCCCAATGAGGAAAGTCTGACAAGGAAATTATTTGTACTGGATTTCTTGGGTGTCTTATTAATAGTTGTGGGAACATGGTCTGTATTTACCCCCAAAAAATCATAAATCTCACTAACCGCTTTTAAAGGATCATCCTTAACCAAATCATATGTAAGAATCAAAAAGTTCTTCGCATCGAATTTTTTCAAATACTCACTGATCTGATTTGCATAGCATCCTCGATGTAAGATGTCTCTAAAATCAAAATTTCTTTCTTGCCATTTATAGCCATCCATATTGGAGATTCCATCTTGAAATGCCTGAGTCACATCAATATCTAATCCTATATCACCCATCCTTTGATACCAGTTTAGAGCCGAAAAAGCTCTCTCAACAGGATTTCTGAGCATAATGATGAATTTCAACGAATTCGAATGGTTCTTTAAAAGATTAATACTTTTTTCATTAGGCAAATAGTCCACTGACACATCTCCTGAAATTTTATTTGACTGAAATGGAATCTTGTTCAGATACCAATCCAAACCGTTTTTATCGTATAATTCACCTCCAATGTACTCTCGTTCAAGTTTTTTTTCGGGTAATAGAATTTCTGGATGATCTTGTAAACAGTAGTACATCCACGAGGTTGCGCTCTTCTGGACACCAATAACAAGAAAATTTATTTTATTCATGAATCAATTCCTCCTCTTTACCTCTCATTATGTAATGCAATTTCTTTCCCCAATCAAATTCAAAATTACGCTTCATAACCTTGGTATGAGATAGGCAATTCTGGTAAAAAATCTTATCACCATGTAGTTTGTTTAGTAAATCTGCAAGAGCTTGTGTTTGCTCAACATCAAATAAAAAGGTTTTGTCCGCAAAAAGTTCGGGAATACCGTCTACATTAGATGCTATTACCGGTGTTTCTAAACTTGCTGATTCCAAAACCACATTAGGAAAAGGTTCACTACGGCTAGGAACTACAACCAAATGAGAATTATTAATTGCTGCATAAGGATTCTTGACATGGCCAATGAACGTTACCTTTTCCTGCAGTTTAAGCCTTGCAACCATATCCTCTATCGCGCTTTTATCTTCACCCTCTCCAGCAATTTTCAACCTGAAATCAGCTTCTCCCAAATTGGCCAATGCGTTCAGTAACAAATCGACTCCCTTGATATGCATTTTTAGCCTGCCAAGAAATAGTATAGTGAATGTACCAGCTAAAGTCTTTTGTCCAAGATGAGATGTGTTTTCATAAAACCTTGAAGTATTCCAGTTGTTAGGAATAACATGAATATCCTTAGAAGTCTGCTCAAATCCATAATCTGCAAGGAATGTTTCTTTTCCTTTTGCTGATTGAAATATCATTCGGTCAGAAGTCTTTACAATTTGTCTAATCACAGGTTTATGAAAAGTGACAAAAATCAAACGCTTAATCACCGAATAGTTATTCTGAAAGAATTTCGGTTTTTCCGCTCCTCTGAAGAAACTAATAAAGTGCCCTGTGAATAGTTTTTTGAAGAGAAACAAACCAAACCCTGATGATCCCTTATACGATACAATGGTGCTAAACGGAAATTGCTTATTCAATCGTAATGCGATCAAAAGGGAATACCACCAATAAGTGATGGACAATCCAAAAATACCGGTCTTGATCACGAGCAATGATCCGTTTGGTCCTTCATCAACTTCAATTTCTTCTTGACCACTTGTGATAATTGTCCACTTAATGGATTTTGTATTTAAGAAATTGGTGTACTCGACCATCCTAATCCATGCTCCTCCTTTGGGTTGATTGTTAAGCAACAGGTAATGCTCCATTTGCAGATTTGTCTTGTAAAAATAGCTTTATGGTAATGGCCCAGAATACCCAAATGTAGATCCAGTTAACCATGGAGTGAGCCAAATTGAAGAGATAAATAGCAATGAAGGCAAATACTGCTACAATAAATTCCAGAGAATTATTTTTATTAACAAAACACAAAATGATTGGTAGAAAGTAAAATATCATCATTATTAATCCTCCCAACCATCCATAGATCAATAGGTCTTTCATGATAAAATTATGAGGGTTTCTATCAACTCCTCCAAACTCAAGCATTACCTCAGGATGATGATGAGACAACCCGAGTCCAAAAGGGTGGATGTTCAGGACCGCAAATGTCGCTTCAACCAGGTACAGTCTTTTTTCGGAAATTGTTTCCATAGACACATCCGTAATATTCACACCATCTGAATTGAGTCTTGCCATTTCTACTCCAAAAAGTGATTTAGGCATTATTGAAAGCGTTAGTGCAAAAAATACCATACACATCAACCCTCCATACAGTACAAATTTTTTCAACCTGCCCACACCAGTCAAATAAACGACCATCCCCACCAGCGATATCAGCATACCCCCAAGCGCTGATCTGGACTGAGCCAACAATTCTGCCAGCAAGCTCAGTAGTAAAAGAAACAATCTAAATAGAGAGGTTTTTACCATGAACAAATAAAAACAACAGAAAATAACCGGTATTAATGCGCCTGCAATAAGATTGGGGTTAACAAATAATCCAACCAACCTGTAACCTTTGCTAGACCTATCATAAAATATTTCAAATATATTGCCGGGAAGTGCTTTTGAAAGCAATACAATAACAATGAATATCAGGAAGGTGCCCGCATAAATTCCAAAAAACTTCAGCAAAACACTTCGCTCCAATCGAACCGACAGAATTATAAAAGTTAAAACATATGACCCAAAGAGTCCAACAAAAGAAGTATGGTTCTCAAAGCCCCCATTCATATAGGCAAAAACCAACAACAAAACTTCAGTCGTGAGTAACAATTGCAGCCACAGTGGAAGTTTATTTACTTTTCCCTTATATATCTGTAGCAAGAATGACAGAAAAGCGATTGATCCTATTAGGTAAAAAAACTTAAAAGGCCCAATTTGCAAAACTTGACTTATTGGAGCCACAACGGCCAAAATGTAAAGGACTCTTTCGAATTTCCAAACATTGGCAATTGCCAGACTTGCGAACAATAAAAAAAGGACAGAAATCAAAGGCCTTGTTATACTTTGCGCAAAAGTAAGTAATGTTAATAATCTAAGATTGCCAAACGGATAATCATTAACAATGAATATTTGAGATGCGCTGTTAGGAGTTATTTTACATTTGCTGCTAATTGATGATGCATTATTGGCTCAACCACAACATGATTGAAAACGGAATTTTTATAATTGGAGTTAGGAAGTGCGGAACCACCTCACTATTTAACCTATTAGAACAGCACCCGGATATTGAGGGGTCCAGTATCAAGGAACCACAATTTTTTTCACTTCGTCAATCTTCGGTTGACGCGAATATCAGTTATTATCACTCACTCTTTTCTGATCTGAACGGATTAATCATGGATGGGTCAACGCATTACTTTATGCATGAGCACAGTATTCAAAATATTAGAAAATATGTTCGGAATCCGAAATTCATCATAATGATTCGTAATCCTGTAGATCGATTTTTTTCAGCATATTTCCATTTGAATAGACATTATCCACCAAATGATTCGCGTAATTTAGATCAACTAGTTGCTGACTATATTAGCCTCGATCCTCACAGTCCAATTGCATCTGAGAATGAATTAATCTCCAAATTGGTAAGTTCAGAAACACTCAACGGAACGTACTATAATAAAGAAAGTCACCGAAATCGAAAACTAGGCCCTATGCTTACAGACTATGACGATATGCACGCAGAATATCGTTACTTAAAAGAATCAACTTATAGCTCCCAGCTGCATAAGCTAGACCTAAATGATAGTCACATTATCGTTCTTGAAGAATTATTAGCGGATTCTGAAGGAGTGATATCGAAACTGGAAAAATTCCTAGATTTACAATCTGGATATCTGGATTTGTCAAAAACTGAGAAAACAAATCAAGGATATGTAGTACAAAATCCAATTCTTGGGCGTTTTCTAAGACCAGGTAATTGGAGGCCCCAGCTAAGGCTGGGAATCATGTCAAAAATCAAAAAGAAATTTTCAAAGCCAGCACCAAAAGCCAATACAATACATAAAAGACAAATTGCAACGATTTTAAAAAAGGAATTTGACTTTTGGAATGAAAGACTGCCCCAAACCAAGCAATACTGGAACAGATATGACAAAAAGACTGAAGCTACTGATGGTCACCCCAAAACTACCTCCTGAATTCGCAGGATACGGAATTACATCCGTACTATACGCCACGGAGTTAGCCAAAACATATGATGTAGATGTATTAACGACTACTCAGAATCCCACTTCTATTAAGGGCGTTAATTTCGTTCCAATAAATCTCCCCGGATGGTTTTCCAAAGGAAAACTTTACCAAATAGTAGCATTACTTTACTTACCCTTTCTTAGAGCAAAGCTGAGCAAATTAATAGGAGATAACTACGACTTTATTTTCTCGATTGGCACTGGCCACTGGATCCGGTTGTTATGCCTCCATATCGCTCACAAGAAAGGCATCATGAGTATTGCTGAACCATCGCTCTATGGTCATGATGACCCTGTATTCATCAAGAAAAAGAGATTTGGATGGATTAGGAGGTGGTTGCTAACTAAAGCCGATAAGTATGTAGCTATGTCTCCACTGATGAAAGATATCTACTTGAAAGATTCCGTTGTGAAAGATAAAGAAATAGCGGTTATTGGCAATCCTGTAGACCTGGAAAAATTTAAACCAGTCTCTTCAGACAAAAAAAGTCAATTACGAACTCAGTTTGGGTTCAGTGAAAAAGATTTTATCCTCCTTTTTGTAGGCGGAGTTAGAAAAAGAAAGGGAATAGACAAGGTAATTGACCTAATGCCATCATTAATTAAACAAAACAAAAATGTCAAACTTCTAGTTGTTGGGCCGGTTCAAAGTAACAACCCTGATGACGTTCAGTTTGTCACTGAAATAGAACAAACGATTACAGAAAATAAATTAGGTGATAGTATTAGCATGGTGGGTTTTCAGCCTAATGTCGAAGATTATATGCAATTAAGTGATGTCTTTGTTTTTCCTTCACATCAAGAGGGATTTGGTACTGTACAAATTGAAGCAATGGCTTGCGGTTTGCCTGTTGTCGCTTATGAAATTAAAAGAATCAGTGAATTCATCATAGATAATGGAGTTGATGGGTTTTATGTTGGAGATCAAAATGAAATGCTAAAGCATCTCCTAAATCTCATGACCGATTCAGAACAGCATAAAGCCATCTCAACAAAAGCCATGGAAAAGGTGAATGACAGATTCGAAATTTCTAAGATAATTGAGGAATATGTTGTGTTTTTTGAAAAATAGTAAATAGCGACAGTTACTCTCCATGGAGTTAATATCCAAAATGAGCTATTTCACGTGCGTAAGTTTTGCTAACCCATTGCATTTCATGCTGATTTAGAATATCAGTATAGTGACTCTTATTTTTTCTAATATTTCCTTTTGCTTTAACATCAGGTAATTCCAGTTTTTTACTTAATCCAAGTTTCTCGCTTATATCTATCATGGCGCTTGACAATTCCTCATATTTATAAACTTTGTCAACAATGATTACGCTATTTTTCGTATACAACTCAAGCCCTCTGATTCTTGTAGAGATTTCAGATCGAATAAAATTTGAAATAGAACCGAATTTTTCATCACCTCCTTTCCAATAATACCATGAGATCAATTTATCATATGGATTCCTTTCAAAAGCAAATTTATAATAGCTATCCCATTGCTTTTTGTCTAAGTACTCTCGAATCTTACTTGCCCCAATATGATTATAGTATTTCAATCTTTTCCTTCTATAAATGGCAGTCAAATAGTCTTTTAGTCCATATTTACTAAAAGGGATATGGAAATTTTGTTTGCCTCTAAACCCAAGTTCCTTTCTATATAATTCATCTTTTGTTGAAATAGGAGATATTATGTCATCTGGTCCACAAATTTCCGATAGCGCAATCTCTAAACTTGTCCCTGCCGTTTTTTCTGTTTTGACAAATATGAACTTATGCTTATGTGATATTATCATAGTCAATGTCTACTTGGATGATTGATTTCAATATTAATTGTTTCACCTGATAATTGAGTCACTTCACTAAGTAATAATTCAAACTTTTCCTCTATTCAATAATGAGCCAGAATACTATAGCGCGAGAAGACTTACCAAACTCCCCTTCTTTAAGAAGTCTTCAGCTTTTGAAAAACTTTATGCATAATCTTGGTTAATTTGTTCTCAACTATTTGGTAGCCTACTTTCGATAACCATATTTGTTCCCTAGCAATTGAAGAATTATTAATGGGTAAATCTTTTAAAAAACATGGCATTAACAGTGCTGTGATTATCCTTGGTGAATTTATCCTAAAAATTAAGGGTCTAATAATTATTCCATTTCTTGTCAAATTATGGGGAATGGAAACTTACGGAGTATTTATTCAACTGATCCTCGTTTATAATATTACAGGCTCACTAAGTCGACTTGGTTTACCAGGCGCAACACGCAGATATGTTTCGCCTCGAGTAAAAAAACAAAAGTTGCCGACTTTTGTAAGGCGATGTATAAGTACCGTTTTGTACGCAAGTGCTATACAAGGATTGCTCAACTTCTTTCTTTGTGCAGCAATTCTTTTTGGGCTGAATCAATTCTTCTTTGATCTTGTAGATCCCACATTTTCATATTGTACTTTGGGACTAGCTTTTTCAACAATAATTTGGAATTGTTTTTTTGGTATTTCACAATCTTTAAAAATGTTTAAGAGGATGGCAGTTCTTAAACTAATTTATGAATTGTTCCCCTACGTAATTTTAATAAGTTCAATTCTGCTTGGTGGTACTAAAACACTTTCAGCTCTTGTCTTTAGTGCGACTTACGTATTTATAAGTATTGTTTATGTCATTGTTTTTTTCAAGGAATTTTTTATTCTGAAACCTTCACTCAGAATTTATCGAATCTTTCTTTTATATGGTTGGCCCCTCTCGCTAAACGGAATTCAAGGAGGCCTGTTAGGAAAATCCGACCGATTTTTCATAAGTTATTTTTTGGGCTCTCAAGCTACCGGCCTTTATCACATTGTTTATACAATGGCTTCTATTTCAGAATTTGTATTTAGTCCGATAAGAAAACAGCTTGAAGTCTATTCAGCAATTATTTGGGAGAAAAGTCATAAAAAAGCATTAGAACTTTTGATAGATATTGGACGCTTAATGATAATAATGACTATTTCGCTAAGCGTTTATCTTTCCTTAAATATCAATGACATGCTCAATTTACTTACCTCCCGTAGCGGAGAACAGATGGGGCACGTAGCAGGTATAATAGCTGTTGGAGTTGGGTTCAGTCTATTCAGAAACCTATATTATCTGTTTGTCAAACTCAATAAGAAACTCTTGTTTAATGTTAAAGTGCAACTTACAGGTTTGGTTTTCAACGTACTTTTAAATCTTGTACTTATTCCAGCTTTTGGGTTGATTGGAGCTGCGTATTCCACAATGTTGAGCTATTTCTCTATGCTCTTCATTCTAGAATTGAAACTGAAACTTGGTTTATTTCGAATCATCGGATTACAACTTTTGATAATTCCTATTTTTGGCTTTTTAATTGATCATTTCGTTCCAACTTCTTCTTACAATACACCTATTGGTCTTGTTTTGTACTCAATGATTTTTCTGCTGATCATTGCCATTTTACCAACAACTTTACTTTTTCTTAGGCATTTGAAAAAATATCTTGGGGATTCCAAATGAATTAGAATTGCGCTTTAGTTTTTGTCGGAGCACCCCAAATTGTTCACATTAAATCGTCAACTGATATCTCGCCTTACCTATTTATAGAATGCTTTGAAAGTCTCATTGTACTTATATCTAATTATTTTTCTTGCTAACCAGCTTGAGATATCCGCTTCTCCTTCGCGCTTGATTGAAGGGTTAACTTTAACAATTTTATGTACGTCTTCTAGGTGCAATTGATCCGCTAAATCTTGATATGACTGATCGATTTCTTCAAATTTATAGACCTTATCAACCAATTTATTTCCCTTTTCATCCGTTATAAACCTCGTTACCGACATGGTTAACCCTTTATTAGGATTAAGCAAGAAAATAGTAAATGCCAGGAAAGAAATTTTGATCGGTAGCTGAAATATAAATCCATATATTAATTTTTTTAACGAAGATTTTCCTTCTTTATAATGCTTTCTTCTATGATGATAAAGGGATTGTGATCTGCTATAGGGATTTCTTACAAAACAAAATTTAAAGGTGTTATCAAAAGCTTCCTGACCTATTGCATCCTTGAACTGTGATAGTTTCATGTGCTTATAAAAAGGAAATTCAGGTGTAATTTTTGTCTGATGAACGCCACTTATCGATGCATAGGGTAATAGCATCTCAGTCATCGAAGTGCTTCCGGTTCTAGGGAGCCTGAAAAAGGCAAATTGTTTCGACTTACTATAAATCATTCAACACGCTAAAAAAGCAATTTCGAAAACTTTTCACTTCTTTTAAGAATAACTTCTTGTACTATAAGTATCTGGTTAAATACTTGTTAAAAATATCAGCAAATCCAGTTTTGTAGTAATTATCTATGGTTTGTAATTCTTGTTTGTTTAGAAGATTAGAATGATATACCAACTTATTGGCATCACCAGCTGTTGCGCTATCATGGTTCACATTTTTATACAGGCTCACTGCTTTCGAACTATGCTGCTCCAAGTTTTCAATAAATTCTTCAGTTTTTGATTTGGAGAGTTCTAGAAAATCTGAAATACTTCTTAGGTTTTCCGCCTTATTTGTTATTAAGTCTTCATAATACAATAATAACTTCGGCTTATCAAACTCATCAAACGCTCTTATGTTTCGGCCGTAAGTACTAGCCGAAAAGTTAATACTATCATCAGCTAAAAACCTATCTAAAATATCGTATGAGCGAATCGTCTCTATTGAATGCTCCCGAATTAGGCACTCTTTATAATTCCTAATTAAAAGAATGGCCTTAGAATATCTGTTTATTCGTTCGAAACCATAGTGCGCTCGATCTATTATAAAATTAGTTCCTTTAACATTTCTAATCTGACCCGGTGTTGGTTGACCCGAAACTGTTTCGAGAAAATACCTAATTAGATTTAAGCCACTCCGAGGAAAGGACATCAATAGCGGAAGATCATATCTATTATGCCCCCATCTACTATTGATTCTTTCTTTTCTGTTTACTCTGAAAATCTTTTCTTTTATGAGATTGATGGAAGCTCCTAAAGGGCCAATCCCCCTTCTTAAGGCTCTATCGTAATAAGATTTTAAAATCATGTCTAGCCTGGACATTACTTACCAGATTTAAAGTAATAATTATCCAATGTATCGTTCAAATTCAATCCGTTGTACAGAATGATGAATTTATCGTTCAAATCAGTTATATAATCGGACAAGATCGACAAGGAAGCCTTACGAGTGTGATCATGTCTAATCACGAATAATGATTGGTCTGATAACCTCAATAAATCATAGTGCTCAGGAAATTCTCCAATTGCCATCATATCAATAATTACAATATCGTATGACTTTTTTATCGCTTCCAATTCCCGCGTTACTGATTTTAGATTTAAAGGCAGTGCATTAGCGTCCATTAATCTGACATCTATATGCCCTCCTGCATTAAAAACCTCTGATGTTGTTTTTGATATTTCTATTCTTGGGTTTTCACCATATTGCAAAACGATTGTTTTCAAACCACTTTCTACAAATGCCTTTGCAAGGTATTCTGACATAAAGCTCTTACCTGCTCCTGGTTTGTCGGATGTTATTGAGAGAATAAAACCTGATTTCTTTTCAACCTCGGGAATCAATTTTGTTCTGAGTCTCCAAATAGATAGAACCGCCTCGGGAATTAAGGCGCCTAAATCCGCATAAACGTTTTGCTTGGTAAAAGGAATTCTAAAAGTTTCGTCTATTTGAATGAAGTCAGAGATTTGTCCAGGGCGTACTATTTTTTTCCCAAATAATTCGTTGAAAATAATAATAAGAATACCCAACAGACCTGAAATTATCAAAGCTGCTCCATAATACACTATTTCAAAGACTTCTGTTTTCCTTTTGATAAATGCTGCATCAACAATTTTCACATTTGAATATTCATTGGCCATAGAGATTCCAACCTCCGTTTGTCTTTCGAGAAGAGATAGGTACATTGCCTCATTTACATCAAAATTTCTTTTTATATCAACCAGTTGACTCTCGTCATCGGGTAACATTGACAATTTGGAAGAAAGTTCATTTATTGTTATCTGGGTATCCTCAATTCTAGACATATTAATGTCAATCAAGCCACCAACATGTTCTTTTATCAGGTTGAGAATATTGCTTCTCTCTTGTTTTAACAACCTTTGCTGCGGATTTATTTCAGTCGCGTTCGTGCTTTTGGAAAAAATTCTTGAATTTATCTTATTGTAATCAACTATTAAAGTACTGAGCATTTGATCATCAATACCTGAAGTTGAGGGTCCTTTTAAAATACCATCCTCTACTTTTTCAAATGATAAAAGTATGTACTCATAGTACTTGTTTCTATTAACAAGTGAGGTCAATCGCCGTTCACTTTCCTTCAATGATTTGTAGATATCTGCCCCTTGAATACTTAAATCATATATACCTTTATTTTTTCTGATTCGCTCCAACACATCAGAAACCGAATCTAATTTTTGCTCAACTGAAAGTAATTCCTGATTAATAAAAGCGTTTGTTGTTTTTAATCTGATTTGATGTTGAAGAGCTCCCCATCTCAAATACTTATCCATCAGTACGTTCAGTATGTCCACACCACCTTCTGAATTGGTATCCGTCAAACTTAATCTAACAATCCTACTCCCCTTCTCAATTTCATACTTGATCTTATTTCTTAGATTTTGCTCTACCAGACCTTTTTCCTCAATGGTAACTTGCAATGTGTTATTTATCTCAGGCAGCTTTCCATTTCTCGAAACGGAGATTAGGTGATCACTCACATAAATCGGCTCCTCATACTTTAACTTAGAAGTCTGCAAGTCCCCAAATACATCCATAATAGCTATCTCATAGTGATTCTCAAAAGGAGTTACTTCAAAGCGTAATTTTTCTCTAATTTTTTCTAGCAAATTGATCCTTATTGGAGCCTTTTGATTATTAATAATTGGTTTGCCATAAGGAGAATTCTTGATCAGTTTAACTTGCAAATTCAACGAATCAATAACTGACCCCAATATTGGAGTAGAAATAATTAAACCTGCCTCATCAATTATCGAATATTCTGAAATTGGAACGTTCACCTCTGGTATGAAGTGATTCTCTTTAGCGTTTTTCTCTAATAGAACACTTGACTGAATGAAGAATGTTGTCTTCGATGACCTTAACATGAAGTAGGTCAGACCGAACCCAATAAGTACAAAAATTAAAAAGAACCATTTGACTTTAAGAAGTTTCAATACGTATTCCATCAAATCAAAACTGTAATCCTTGTTATCAGTTCTTAGCAGTGTCCCCATTATGATAATTAATTAACGCTAGAAACAACAAAAAACAATGCAATAGCACCCAACCCAATTGTCACTGTACTTTGTCCGAGTCGTTTCAGACTTGAAAATTGCACTGCATCATGCCTTTGAGCATACCATAAGTCATTTGGGTGAACAAAGTAAAAATCACTATTGATGATATCCCTTTTTGTGATATCTACATAGTGGATCTTTTGTCCTTCTTCATATGTTCTGATTAAAACAAGCTCCTTCCGATTTGCTACATTACTAAGTCCACCTGCACGGGCAATCATTTCAAATACAGTTAATCCTTCTCTTAAACTTGATGGACCTACCTTTTTAAATTCTCCAATCAAATTATATCCTTGTGGCTGAAGACGCACTTCTACTTGGGCATTGATAATATATTTTGATACTTCTGTTCGAATCAATTTGGTTATCGCTTCTTCATTTAATCCAAGCACATAAATCTTACCAACTAAAGGAATTTCTACGCTACCATCTGGTTCAATTAACATCCTGATATCTTGTCCTGATTCGTCAAACTCAAATTCGGATGTAAGTGATTTATCGGCGGACTTCACTTTTAAATTAATATGATAACCCACTTTGGCAAGGATCTCATATTTTTCAACATTAAAGATGACATCATTCTCCATTCCGGAATCCGTTTCTTGCAAATACAAAAAGTCCTTTTGCATTACGCAAGAGGACATACATGTTATCAATAATATGATGGCGAAATATTTCATTTATGCTTTGACAATAGCACCATGTACTTTAAACCAAGGATTCATCAAATCTTCTTTATTGTATCTAACCGCAATATCTGTATCTTTTAGCAAAACTCTCCCTCCTGCTTCCTCTACAATAATCTGAGCTGCAGCGGTATCCCACTCCATGGTAGGCGCGTAGCGTGGGTAGAGATCCGCCTTGCCTTCTGCTACCAGCAATAACTTTAATGAGCTTCCTCGTGATACAATATTCGGACTATTTAGTTGATTGATAAACTCCTCAGTCTCTGGACTTAGATGAGATCTGGATGCTACAACATTAAGACCCTGATCCTCCATAGAATAATCATTAACTCCAATTTCCTGGGTCACTGAACCAGCCAATTTATAAGCTCCTTCTCCTTCAACAGCCCAGAACAACTCATCCAGAACCGGCGCAAGCACTACCCCCATCATAACTTTGGATTTGTTAACCAATGCAATATTCACGGTAAACTCCCCGTTCTTTTTGATGAATTCCTTAGTGCCATCCAAAGGATCAATCATCCAAAAATATTCCCAATCCTTTCGCTCTTCATATGGTATACTTCTTCCTTCCTCGCTTAAAATAGGCAATCCAGTACCTTCCAACTTAGCTACAATGGCATTATGAGATGCTTTGTCTGCCAGCGTAAGGGGCGAGTCATCAGCCTTTGCTTCAATAGAGAAGTCACCTGACTCATATATTTTAAGAATATCTCTGGAAGCATCAATTGCTGCTGCCTTTGCCACTTCCAATAATTTATTTATATCAATATTCATTTCTCGCGTTAACATTAAAGCAAACAGCTAATTGCTAATCTCCATTTTTAAATAATCATCCCGGCAGCAACCGTTTCATTAGTAGCATCATCGACTAAAATAATACTTCCTGTATATCTGTTTTTTCGATAAGAATCTGCCATCAGTGGCTTGGTGGTTCTCAGTAAAACTCTGGCAATATCATTTCCCTTGATGTCCTTGTCTTCTTCATTTCGATGAAGTGTATTGATATCAAGTTTGTACCGAATATCTTTAATTATGGTCTTTACTTCAGCAGAAGTATGCTTTAATGAGTACTTAGCCCTTGGTCTGGGTCCTTCATTATTCAACCAGCAAATCATAACTTCAACATCTTGAATTGCCTTAGGTTGATTGTTGGACCTTACGATCATATCACCCCGACTAATGTCTATGTCATCTTCCAATTGAATGGAAACCGACATTGGTGCAAAGGCTTCCTCAACCTCTCCATCCATCGTATCAATAGACTTGATTTTGGAGGTGAATCCACTAGGAACCACGGAGACTTCATCCCCTGGCTTGAATATTCCGCCAGCTATTCTACCTGCATAACCACGATAGTCATGATACTTGTCATTCTTAGGTCGAATCACTGTCTGTACAGGGAACCTACAATCAATATGATTGTAGTCACTACCGATATGAAGATTCTCCAGCGTGTATAGCAATGTTGAACCCTGATACCAACCCATTGGTTCACTTCTATTCACCACATTATCACCGTTAAGGGCACTAATGGGAATGAATCGTACATCCTTTACGTCAAGTTTTGCTGCAAATTTCTCAAAGTCTTCCTTAATCTCGTTGAATCTATTTTCACTGTATTCAACCAGATCCATTTTATTGATGCATACAACAATGTGTGGGATTTGAAGTAATGATGCAATAATGGAATGCCTACACGTCTGCTCAACTACACCATTCCTAGCATCAACCAAGATTAATGCACAGTTTGCTGTGGACGCCCCTGTCACCATATTCCTGGTATACTGAATATGACCTGGAGTATCGGCAATAATGAATTTTCGTTTAGGCGTTGCAAAATAGCGATATGCTACATCAATAGTGATACCTTGCTCCCGCTCATCTTTTAAGCCATCAGTCAACAATGCCAAGTCTGTTTGCTCAAGCCCCTTGCGTTCACTTGATTTTTTGACTTGATCCAATTGATCTTCAAAAATTGACTTAGAATCATAGAGCAATCGTCCAATCAAAGTACTCTTTCCATCGTCAACACTTCCTGCAGTTGTGAAGCGCAACAATTCCATATCTAAATATCCACTCATTTTAATTCTTGCTAAACGATTAAAAATATCCCTGCTTTTTCCTATCCTCCATTGAAGTTTCAGAACGCTTATCATCCTCCCGGTTTCCCCTTTCAGTTTGACGGGCCGCAGCTACTTCTTCAACTATTTTCTCTAAGGTATCTGCATCAGATTCGTCACCACCAGTTATTGTAATATCACCTAACGTTCTGAATCTTATTTTTTTGGTGACAACTTCATCTGCCTCATCCACTTGGATGTAATCTGAAACAGGAAGCCAGGTATTACTTCGTCTTATTACCTGACGTTCATGAGCAAAGTATAACGAGGGTATACTGATATTCTCTGCCAGTATATATTGCCATACATCCATTTCCGTCCAATTACTTAGCGGGAAAACTCTAAAATGTTCTCCATGATGTTGTTTTCCATTAAAAATATTCCAAAGCTCCGGTCTTTGATTCTTCGGATCCCACTGTCCAAATTCATCACGATGAGAAAAGAATCTCTCCTTAGCTCTAGCCTTTTCCTCATCCCTTCTTGCTCCTCCGATGCAGGCATCAAATTGATTTTCTTCAATCGTATCCAATAGGGTAACTGTTTGAATGGCATTTCTGTTGGCATTCTTGCCCTTTTCCTCAGCAGCAGCACCGACATCAATAGATTTCTGAACTGAGCCCACAATTAGTTTTGCGCCAAGCTCCTCAACCAAATCATCTCTGAACTTCATGGTCTCAGGGAAATTGTGACCGGTATCGATATGCACTAATGGGAACGGAATCTTAGCCGGGAAAAACGCCTTTCTAGCCAGATGAGTCACCACAATAGAGTCCTTTCCTCCTGAAAACAGGATGGCGGGATTTTCAAACTGTGCAAATACCTCTCTCAGCACATAAATGGATTCTGACTCCAATTCCTTAAGGTGTGTCAGATTATAACTATTCATTAACCTTCAGTTTTGGTTCTATTTCTTTTATTAATATTCTTAACGATTCATCCAAGGATAAATCTGCGGTGTTGATTCGAACATCTGGATTAGCAGGGATTTCGAATGGTGAATCAATTCCTGTAAAATTAGGAATAAGGCCTTTACGGGCTTTTGCGTATAAGCCCTTAACATCGCGACTCTCACAAACTTCAAGTGGACAATCTACATGCACCTCAATAAAGTTTATATCACCAACTAAATCCTTTGCTATTTGTCTTTCTTCCTCAAATGGTGAAATAAAAGCAGTGATCACAACAAGTCCTGCATCTATAAACAAACCCGAAACTTCACTAATTCGTCGAATATTTTCCCTACGACTGGTGTCGCTAAAATCGAGATCCCTATTTAAGCCAGAACGCACATTATCCCCATCCAGAATATACGTCTGAATCCCCTTATTAAATAAGTAAGTTTCCAACTGACTGGCCAGGGTTGACTTTCCTGAGCCTGATAATCCTGTTAGCCAAATTAACTTTGGCGAAAACCCATTTCTCTTTATTCTATCCTCCTTTTTGACCATATGGTCGTGAGGGATTACATTTTCATTCATGCCAAAATCGGGCTTGGTCAAAATTTTTTTGGGTTTCAGATCGCGAAGTTACAAAGGAAAGTTTAATTCAACTTCTAAAGTCTTCCATCTACGAATTTGGGATTTAGAATTGATTTTACATCGTAAACAATGGAATTAGACTTGCTTATGGCATTCCAGTCAAATTCTAAAAATTGTTCGTGTGCAACAGCCAATATTATTCCGTCATAGATATCAAAGTTTGGATTCTCTATCAGGTCTATTCCATACTCTTCCATTACTTCTTTTGGATCGGCATTGGAGTCAAACACATCCGTGTCAATTCCAAACTCCTCCAATTCATAAACAATATCCACAACTTTTGTATTGCGAATGTCAGGACAATTTTCCTTAAAAGTTATTCCCAGAATAAGCATTTTAGTTTTTTCATGAAATCTCTCTTTTCTTGCCAGAAGCTTTACCACCTTTTGTGCAATCCAAGCCCCCATTTCATCATTAATTTTTCGACCACTTAGAATAATCTGAGATTTGTAGCCCAGCTCCTCAGATTTATGAGTCAAATAATACGGATCAACACCTATACAATGTCCGCCTACCAGTCCTGGAGTAAATTTCAAAAAATTCCATTTAGTGCCCGCGGCAGCTAGCACTTCATGTGTGTCTAGTTCCATCCTCTCGAAAATCATTGCAAGTTCATTGATAAATGCAATATTGACATCTCTTTGAGCATTTTCAATTGCCTTTGCGGCCTCCGCAACTCTGATTGAACTGACTAAAAATGTGCCTGCCCCAATAATTTCTCTATAAAGTGCATCTATTTTTGCAGCGACTTTCGGGGTACTGCCACTTGTTACTTTTTGTATAGTTGTTAACCGATGAACTTTGTCTCCCGGATTAACACGCTCGGGAGAATAGCCACAAAAGAAATGTTTATTGAATTTTAAACCACTTCCCTTTTCCAATATTGGAACACAGATTTCCTCAGTACAACCTGGAAAGACTGTCGACTCGTATATAACAATATCTCCTTCCTCAAGTAAGTTCGACACAGTTTTTGTCGCTCTTCGAAGAATTGTTAAATCAGGATTTTTGTTTCTGTCAATAGGAGTTGGAACGGTAACAATATAAATATTACACGATTTTAGATCATTTGAATTGGATGTAAATACAATCCCCTCGGCTTGCTGAAGTGCTTCTCTCTCAACCTCTTTTGTTAAATCAATTCCTGACGAAAGGTCTGAAATTCTCTTACTTGACACATCATAACCAACAACTTCAAATTTCTTTTGAAATTCAATAGCCAAGGGAAGTCCTACATATCCAAGTCCGATTACTCCAATTTTAGTCATTACCGACCTTGGTTTTAAAATATTCCAACGTAGGCTCAAGTCCCATTGAACGTGTATACTTTGGCTCCCAAGCTAAAAGTTTTTTTGCCAGTGAAATATCCGGTTTTCTTTGTTTGGGATCATCTTTGGGAAGAGGATGATAGACTAATTTTGATTTACTTTCTGTTAGTCGAAGTATTTCTTCTCCGAATTCGTTTATTGTAATTTCTTCTGGGTTTCCAATATTCACCGGACCAGCATAATCACTTTTTAATAGCCGATAAATGCCTTCAACTAAATCATCAACATAGGTGAATGACCTTGTTTGTGTCCCATCACCAAATGCTGTTAAATCTTCTCCTCTGAGCGCCTGAGATACAAACGCAGGAAGTACCCTTCCATCATCTAATCTCATTCTTGGTCCAAAGGTGTTGAATATTCTCACCATACGAGTCTCAAGACCGTGATAGGTATGATATGCCATAGTTAAAGCCTCTTGAAACCTTTTGGCTTCATCGTAGACCCCTCTTGGACCTACAGGGTTTACATTGCCCCAATAATCCTCTTTTTGTGGATGTACCAGCGGATCGCCATAGACTTCAGATGTACTTGCCACTAAAATTCTAGCGTTTTTTTCCTTTGCTAACCCTAGACAATTATGCGTTCCCAGTGAACCAACTTTCATCGTTTGAATAGGCATTTTCAAATAATCAATCGGACTTGCCGGTGAGGCGAAATGCATGATTACATCTAAATCGCCAGGAATATGAATGAACTTGGACACATCATGATGATGAAACTCAAATTGTTCGAGACTGAATAAATGTTCAATGTTAGATAAAGAACCCGTGATCAGGTTATCCATTCCAATTACTCTAAAACCTTCTTTAATAAACCGGTCACATAAATGTGATCCCAAAAAGCCAGCTGCTCCAGTTATTAATGCTTTCTTCATTCTTGATTATAAGTGAATTCGTTATCAATTTCCTTAAGTGGACTCAGGTTTCGATCTTTGTTAGATAAAATGATAGCATCCAAGTCAATCTGCCAATCTATAGTTAGAGTTGGATCATTGTAAATGATACCAGAATCAAAATCTGGAGCATATTCATTATCTATCGCATACATAAACCTTGCAGATTCAGACTTGACTACAAAACCGTGTGCAAAACCACGAGGAATATAAAAATGATTCTGGTTTTTTTCAGTAAGTAAGACAGATTCCCATTGTCCAAAAGTTGGGGAACCTATTCTTAAATCCACCGCAACATCTAATACCTCTCCAACAATAACTGACACCAGTTTTGCCTGTGAGTATGGATGTTTCTGAAAATGTAGGCCTCTTAAAACTCCATAGGATGATTTCGACTGATTGATTTGAACTACCTCAAAGCCAATGTTCAAATCATCCTTAAGCTTTCTTTTATTAAATCCTTCGTAGAAAAACCCTCTGCTATCGTCAAATACCTGTGGCCTAAATAATACAGTGTCTGCTAGCTTTGTCTCAAATTTCTCCATCAATGCAACAATCTTTTCAAATACTCACCGTAACCACTTTTCGTTAGTGGATCAGCCAATCGTGACAACTGTTCCGAATCAATGAAATCCATCTTATACGCAATCTCTTCAATACACGAAATTTTTAAGCCCTGCCTCGACTCAATGGCCTTGACAAAATCACCTGCTTCTTGTAGGGAATCGATCGTTCCAGTATCGAGCCAAGCTGTACCCCTATCCAGCACCTGCACCTTCAATTCTCCCTTCGAGAGGTATTCGTTATTTACAGTCGTAATTTCCAATTCTCCTCTGGCACTAGGTTCAATATTCTTCGAAATTTCAACAACTCTATTATCATAAAAGTATAAACCTGGAACAGCGTAATTAGACTTTGGGTTCTTAGGCTTTTCTTCAATTGAAATAGCTGTTTTATTTTCATCAAACTCTACCACACCATACCGTTCTGGATCATTGACGCGATAGGCAAATACAATTCCTCCATATGGATTTGTACACGCCTTTAGTTTCTTGGGTAATCCAGACGCATAAAATATGTTATCCCCGAGTATGAGAGCGACTTGATCGTTCCCTATAAACTCCTCACCTATGATAAATGCTTGAGCAAGGCCCTCAGGTTTGGGTTGTACGGCGTAGGAAAAACAGCAGCCCAATCCAGAACCATCTCCTAACAATTCCTCAAACATTGGCAGATCCCTTGGAGTCGAAATGATAAGTATTTCTCTTATCCCAGAAAGCATCAGTATTGACAATGGATAGTAAATCATAGGCTTGTCGTATACAGGTAATATCTGTTTACTTACCGCCATGGTTAGTGGATGAAGTCTAGTTCCAGATCCTCCAGCTAAGATTATTCCTTTCATTATTTATAATGTTGATTGTAATAATTTTGATAGTCACCGGATGTAACATTGTCCAACCATGGCTGATTTTCCATGTACCATCTAACTGTTTTCCTAAGTCCTTCCTCAAATTGAAGAGACGGTTCCCATCCCAATTCTTGTTTTATTTTAGATGCGTCTATGGCATATCTCATATCGTGACCTGCTCTATCTTGAACATACGTTATTAACTTCTCTGATTCACCAAGTTCTCTACCTAGTTCCTCATCCATGACTTGACATAGAAGTTTTATGAGATCAATATTCTTCCATTCATTGAACCCGCCAATATTATAAGTTTCCCCATCACTTCCTTTATGAAAAACAATGTCAATAGCTGATGCATGATCCTCTACATATAACCAATCACGAATATTCTCTCCTTTCCCATAAATAGGAATTGGTTTGTTATTCCTAATATTATTTAAGGCCAAAGGAATCAATTTCTCAGGAAAATGATTAGGCCCATAATTGTTTGAGCAATTGCTAATAACAACCTTCATTCCATATGTATTGGCATATGCTCTTACAAAATGATCGGAAGCAGCTTTTGAGGCAGAATATGGAGATTTTGGGTCATATGACGTTTCCTCTGTGAATAAACCTTCATTTCCCAGAGATCCATATACTTCATCTGTCGACACATGATAAAACTTTTTATTACCAAAGTCATTCCAGGTATTCTTTGCAGCGTTTAGTAAGTTTACCGTGCCTATTACGTTCGTTTCAACGAAAGCATTCGGATTGGTAATTGAGCGGTCCACATGTGACTCTGCCGCAAGGTGAATCACTCCATCAAACTGATTTTCCTTAAAAATTTTCAGCAAATAATCTCCATCCAAAATATCGCCTCGGAGAAAATGATAATTAGAAGCTCCTTCTATATCCTTTAGGTTCTCTAGGTTACCAGCATAAGTAAGTTTGTCCAAGTTGAATATTTGATAATCTGGATAGTTTGTTACAAACCTTCTGACCACATGAGATCCGATGAACCCGGCTCCACCAGTAATTAGTATTTTTTTCATTTTTCGTAATAATTCTTATACCAGTTTACAAAATTTTGTACTCCAATTTCAATAGGTGTATTCGGCTTATAGCCTATCACATTGATCAATTGGGAAGTATCAGCATATGTTGATTGGACGTCTCCTTTTTGAATGGGTTCATAGGAAATATTCGCTTCTCTCGAAATAGACTTCTCAATTGCTCTCACGAAATCCATTAACTTGACCGGTGAGTTATTTCCAACATTAAATATTCTATAAGGGGCAAAGCTTTTATCTGATTGTGGAGACTTTGAATCCCAATCATTATCGGGATGAGCAATTTTTGGAATTAATCGATATATGCTCTCAACTATGTCATCAATGTAAGTAAAATCTCGTTTCATATTACCATGATTATAAACACTTATGGGTTTACCTTCTAATATTTTCTTTGTAAATAAGAATAAAGCCATATCCGGTCTTCCCCATGGGCCATAAACCGTAAAAAATCTCAATCCAGTAACAGGTAAATTAAAGTTGGACGCGTACGAGTGAGCAATTAATTCATTCGCTTTTTTTGTAGCCGCATACAACGATATTGGATGATCTACCGTGTCGGTAACTCTAAACGGCATCCTTTCATTAGCACCATAAACCGAACTAGAGGAAGCATAGATTACGTGTCTGACTCCTAATTCTTTGCAACATTCAAGTAGATTTACAAATCCAGTAATATTGGTATTTGTATAAGCAAATGGGTTAATCAAAGAGTATCTCACCCCAGCCTGTGCAGCCAGGTTAATTACAAACTCAAATTCATGCTCTTTAAAATCGCTCTTCAACTCTTGATCTGCAAGGTCTTTATTTAAGAATGTAAAATTTTCGTAACTATTTAGATTTGACAATCTGGACTTTTTCAGGTTTGGATCATAATAATCATTCAGATTGTCCAATCCAACCACCTCATATCCCTCATCCAACAATCGCTTACTCAAATGAAATCCAATAAAACCAGCAGCACCGGTAACTAATATTGGCTTTGATGTCTCAATCATTTAAAAATCGCTTCTATACTTTTGCCAGGTGAAAGAAATATTCGCTATCGTAAAAAAGGAATACCTGGTAGATTCCCGGCAAAAATATCTTATTGCGGGAATTGCTCTGTACATTTTCGCAACAATCTACATTTCTTACCTCACGTTTAACAACATTATCAATAGCACAACCTGGAATGCCTTGTTCTGGATCATCTTATTATTTGCCTCGCTTACTGGCATTGGCAAAAGCTTTATCCAGGAAGAAAACCGATCTTATTACTACTATTTCCTAATAAAACCCACCAATATTCTATTAGGAAAATTGATCTACTATACCGTATATGAATTTGTTTTATTGGCGCTCACATTTGGCTTAGTTACAGTCTTCTTGGGCAATCCACTAAATCAACTCGGACTATTTTTGATCAACTTGGCACTAGGCGCAATGGGTATTGCAGCAAGTTTCACCATGACATCTGCAATCGCGTCAAAATCGACGAATCAGTCCACAATGCTTGCCGTAATTTCATTTCCAATTATCATTCCTGTACTGATACTGGCAGTAAAGAACTCAAAGCAAATCGTCCTCGGTGCTAATTGGGCAGATATCTCAGGGAACACCTTCGCCTTGATCTCTGTGATAGTTGTTATCATTGCAGTGTCGTTTATTTTATTTCCATATAGCTGGAAAAATTAATCTGAGATGAGATACCTAATAAGGTCACAATGGTGGAAATGGGTGGCAATAGCTTTATTGTCATATACCTTCATTGGTGGATTTCTTTTCGAGGTTCCCAGACTGCCAATTTTGAACGAAACCATCAGAAATCTGCATTTTCACGTCCCAATGTGGTTTGGAATGATAATCATCTTCACCATGTCAGTGGTCTATTCTATTAAATTCCTGAAATCCAGGAATTTGGAATTCGATCTAATTGCTAAAGAACTCGTGAACGTTGGCGTGTTTTTCGGAATTCTCGGCCTGTTAACCGGCATGATTTGGGCAAATTTCACTTGGGGTGAACCATGGAGCAATGACCCAAAACAAAACGGGTCAGCAATTGCCCTCTTGATCTACTTTGCTTTAATTATTCTAAGAGGTTCAATAAATGATGACATGCAAAAGGCGAGATTAACATCCGTGTACAATATTTTTGCCTTTGCCGTTCTTATACCTCTCTTATTCATTCTTCCGAGAATGACGGATAGCCTTCACCCTGGCAATGGGGGAAATCCTGGATTTAATGCATATGATCTGGATAGTAATCTCAGATTGGTTTTTTATCCCGCTGTATTAGGTTGGACACTTCTTGGTATATGGATAGCCACTTTGCGAACCAGAATAGCACTTATTGAGTTTACAATAGAGAATGAATAGATATACATCGATCATATTGATAATTATGATCTCATCCCTGTCAGCACTGGGTCAATCAGACATAGAGATGGCCGACAACTTTAGAGGTGAGGGCAAAATATATGTAGTGGTAGCTGTGGTACTCACCATTCTGGCTGGAGTGTTTCTCTCACTTTTTAAAGCAGAGAAAAGAATTAAGAAATTGGAAAAGGAATTGGAAGAAAGAAAATGAAGAAGAGCCACATTTTAGGAATAATCGTAATCGCAATAGCCATTGGGGTAATCGTGTCAACTGCTGGTGATGCAAGCAGCTATGTGACTTTTTCGGAGGCCAAAGCTATTTCTGAAGGAGGCAGTCAAAACAAGATTCATGTAGTGGGCACTCTCAAAAAAAATCAAAGTGAGGATATAGTCGGAATAGAACCCAGTCCTGATATGCTTTCATTCAAATTTGTAATGCTGGATGAAAACAATAATGAGGAAACTGTATTTCACGCCAATCCAATTCCTCAGGATTTTGAACGATCAGAACAAGTTGTAGTGGTAGGCTCATATCACGATGGCACGTTTGTAGCCGATAAGATTTTACTTAAGTGTCCTTCCAAGTATCAGGAGGATCAAATTAAGGTTTAACAATGCACTACCTAATTGGAAATCTTGGGCACTTATTTGTAATAGTTGCCTTTGTCTCAGCGCTAGTTTCTTTCATTGCATTTTTCCTTGCCACTCAGAAAAAGGACCTGAATTGGGTCCCTGTTGGAAGTTGGGCGTTTTATCTACATGCTTTTGCTACCGTAGGAATTCTACTCGCACTTTTCCTTATTATTAACAGGCACTACTTTGAATATCATTATGCCTGGAATTATTCCTCCAAATTTCTTCCCATCTACTATCAAGTCTCAAGCTTCTGGAATGGTCAGGAAGGATCCTTTTTATTATGGATGTTTTGGAATGTAATCTTAGGTGTGATTCTTCTCAATACCAACAGATATTGGAAGCCGTCAATAATGGCTATCATGTCATTATCTCAGTTATTTCTGGCCTCTATGGTAATGGGTGTTGTTTTGCTCAATTACAAAATGGGTAGCTCTCCTTTCATGTTGTTGAGGGATGTTATTCAAGATAATATTTTTAAACTAGACCCTGAATTTGTTCCTGCTGACGGAAACGGACTCAATCCATTGCTCCAAAATTATTGGATGGTCATTCACCCGCCTACTTTGTTTCTCGGGTTTGCTGCCACCATCGTTCCATTTACTTACGCTATTGCCGGACTGTGGATCAAGGATTACAAAGGATGGATTCGACCAGCTTTGCCCTGGGCTCAATTTGCAGCTCTGGTTTTAGGTGTAGGCATATTAATGGGGGCTTACTGGGCATATGAAACGCTCAATTTTGGTGGTTACTGGAATTGGGATCCTGTTGAGAACGCTATCTATGTACCATGGTTGACATTGGTGGCGGCCATACACACCATGATTGCCTACAAAAAGAATCCAACGGCACTTAAGTCCTCGATCATTTTATCAGTAGTGACTTTTCTCTTGATTCTTTACTCCACATTCCTGACACGAAGCGGTGTACTCGGAGAAACCTCTGTGCACTCATTTACAGACCTTGGTTTATCCGGGCAATTACTGCTGTATTTGCTACTATTCTTACTTGGCACAACCGCACTCATCATTTCGAGATGGAAAGATCTACCAAAATCCACTGAAGAAACAACAGCCTATTCCCGTGAGTTCTGGATCTTTATTGGGGCAACCACACTTTGTTTGATGGCATTCCAAGTGATCATGCCTACATCCATACCCGTATGGAATGAAATTGTCGAATTGTTTGGCGGATCGTCCAATATGGCGCCCCCTGCAGATCAGGTAGTTTATTACTCCAAATTCCAATTATGGTTTGCCATTGTCATTGCCTTGCTATCTGGATTAGGCCAGTTTTTCTGGTGGGGCAAAATGGACAAATCCAAACTCAAAGAAGAACTTAGAACGCCTATTATCATTAGTCTTTTATTGTCATCCGCAATATTCCTACTATCCAAGCTAGATGACATTGGCTACATGCTCCTGTTGACTTCCTCATCTTTCTCGTTGGTAGCCAATACCAGCATCATGATCAAACTGAAAGGCAATATCAAACTCTCAGGTGGCTCAATTACACACATTGGAATCGCCATGATGCTGATTGGAATATTGTTTTCCTCAGGATATTCAAAGATTCTGTCCAAGAATAATACTGGACTCGTATGGAGCCAGGAGTTCCCGGATGAAGTCAATCAAAACAACTTATTACTCTTCCTTAATGAGCCTAGACAAATGGGCGACTATTCAATGGTCTATAAGGGAATGCGGAAGAAGACCAAAGAACTTGGCTTTGTAAACAACCAAATACTTGTCCCGACTGATGACCCCTTGAAATTGCAGCTGACAGAAGACATTGAGAATTTCAAAAAGGGTGATTTGCTTACCGTTACCAATAATGAGAACACCTATTTTGAAGTGGTTTACACCAAGCAAAGTGGAAAGTCATTTACGCTATTCCCAAGGGTTCAGCTAAATGAACAAATGGGGACTGTTTATTCTCCAGATATCAACCGGACATTAACCGCGGATTTGTATACGCATGTCAGAACCTTCCCAGACCCAGAGCAGGAGGCACGATGGAGTGAGACGGAAGAAATCAAGGTTCAAATCGGAGAGACATTTCATGTCAATGATTATGTCGCTACTTTCAAGGGAATGGAACGAATCAATGAAATTGATGACATTCTGCTGTCCAACCCTCAGGATGTTGCTGTAAAAGCGATTGTTGAAATTCAGGGGGAATACGATAATTACACTGCCGAACCCGTTTACATTATTAAAGATCAAATGGCAGGAAGAATTGCTGATGAGGTGACAGACCTTGGTGTCAAGCTTACGGTGCTGTCCATTCAACCTGAAGAAAACTCTTTTACCCTTGGTCTAAATACCACCCAGAAAGATTGGATCATCATGGAAGCAGTGGAAAAACCCTGGATCAATGTCCTGTGGATTGGCACATTATTGCTCTGCATTGGGTTTATTATTGCTATTACCCGCAGATATGAAGAGTTCGTGAAAATGAGAGACAAAGACATGGAGTAATGTCAGTCAGTATCATCGGTTCCGGAAATGTCGCCTTTCATTTGTTCAAGGCATTAGAACACAGAAAGGTGCCGATTGATGGCATTTTTTGTAGAAACGTCACTTCGACTTCAAATCACTTTGGAATAGAAGCACCCATCTCTGATGATCGTGACCTAAGGTCAATTTCCTCAGAAATTATTCTGATTTGTGTAAAGGATGAAGCGATACAAGACGTCCTGCTCAATTATTCATTCCCAAAAACTGCCATGCTTGTGCATACTGCCGGTTCTGTGTCCATGGATGTTTTTGATGGATTTATTCATGGACATGGTGTGCTCTACCCTTTACAAACCTTCTCTCGAAATAGAGAAATCAACTTTAGCCAGGTTCCTCTTCTGTTAGAAGCTGACAATGAAAAGTCCTTCACGAAATTAGAAGGGCTGGCGGGGAAACTGTCAAAAAGCGTTTCAAGGGTTGAATCCGCTGAAAGAGAACAAATACATATCGCAGCAGTGATCCTCAATAACTTCACGAACTTCCTATTTTACCTGACGGACAATCATCTTGATAGACCTTTACACATCTTCAAACCACTAATTCAAGAGACCATCAAAAAAGCAATGGAGGATGGCCCTATGTCAGGACAAACAGGTCCCGCCATTCGTGGTGACCTGGCAACAATCAATCGGCATTTAGAGTTATTGAATAAAGATATTGGACCCACTTACAAATTTCTTTCACAACAAATCATCGAAATGATGGGTCATCATAAAGAATGAAATTCTTTTTAAGAAATACAGCTGGGTTCATTTTAGCAAGTCGAGTGCCTAACCTCACCATTGCTATCGTGGTACAAATCTTGACGGCTGTGTTTTTACTTGAACAGCCTATTCAATCCGCATACGATCTCAAGTTCATTCTACTCATAATCAGCACCATCGCAATTGGGGCTGCCGGATACATCATTAATGACTACTACGATCAAAAAATAGACATGATCAACCGGCCATCAAAAGTAGTTGTTGGGGTGCTTTTCCAGCGCAGGTTGGCAATGCTATCACATCTCAGTCTCAATGTTTTCGCCATTACAATCGGATTCATGCTGCATCCATTCGTTGGAAGTGTCCATGTATTTTCCGTGATCGCATTATGGTATTATTCAAACTACCTTAGACGACTACCAATTATCGGAACCTTAACCATCAGTTTTCTGAGTAGTCTGGTTGTACTTATTGTAGCTGTTTTTTATCGTGAACTTAATCAGCTTGTCGTCATATATGCTTTGTTCGCATTTCTGACCACACTCATTCGAGAAATGTTAAAAGATATTGTTGATGTCAAGGGAGAGGCTGCCTTTGGATGTACAACTGTGCCTGTTGTATGGGGCATCAGAGCTGCCAAAAACTTAATTTTTGTTGTGCTTCTCGCAGGAGTTTTATTGTTGTTTTACTATCTGTTCGCCGAAGCAAATCATGCTATAAAGCTCTACTTTTTACTTGTTAGCCCAGCTTTTTTGTGGTTTACTTACCGATTGCAACTGGCAGATACTCAAAAACAATTTGTTTGGTTAGTTAACTTTTGTAGCGTGATAATCATCACAGGTATTTTAAGTTTGCTTTTTCTATAAAGAACATGATCAAACTTGCAATACTGGCATCTGGCTCAGGTACGAATGCCGAAAACATCGTTAAATATTTCAGTGATTCAAGTCAGGTAAAAGTCAGGTTAATTGGAGCTAATAAGTCTTCAGCATATGTCCTTGAGAGAGCCAGGAAATTGGGTGTCTCTAGTTTCGTTTTCAACAAAACTGATATGGAATCTGGTGAAGTGTTAGATCGATTGAGTGCTGAACATATTGACTATGTAATTCTTGCTGGATTTCTGCTTAAAGTTTCTGACAACTTACTCCAGAAATTTCCGACACAAATAATCAACATACATCCAGCACTACTTCCAAAATTCGGAGGGAAAGGCATGTATGGAGATCATGTTCATGCTGCGGTTATAGCAAAACAAGAAAAAGAATCTGGTATTACCATTCACCTTGTTAACGAAAATTACGATGAAGGCAAAATCCTGTTTCAAGCCAAATGTCCTGTGAATCATGCGGATACGGTCGAATCACTTGCAAGTCGCATTCATAAACTTGAGTATGAACATTTCCCCAAAATAATTGAAGATTATATCCTGAATCGGCAAGTATCTGACTCGTAAATATTTACTTTTGCAGCCTTATTTTTCACAGGCATGGGCAGCAAAAAAATTCAATCGGCATTAATATCTGTATTTCACAAAGACGGTCTTGAACCAATTGTTCGGGAACTGGATCGCTTGGGCGTAAAAATCTATTCTACTGGTGGTACTCAATCTTTCATCAAAGATCTCGGTGTTGGTGTAACTGCAGTAGAAGATGTAACACAATACCCTTCTATATTCGGTGGACGCGTAAAAACACTTCACCCGAAAGTATTTGGAGGTATTCTTCACCGACGAGACAATGAGTCTGACCTGGCCGAAAAGGAGCAATATGAGATTCCTCCCATTGATTTGGTGATCGTCGACCTCTATCCATTTGAAGCAACAGTCGCTTCGGGAGCTGATGAGGCAGCCATTGTTGAAAAAATTGATATCGGAGGGATTGCCCTGATAAGAGGTGCAGCAAAGAACTTCAATGATGTTGTCATCGTTCCTTCCATGGACTATTATTCTGACCTGCTTGCTATTCTAAAAGATAACGATGGTGAAACAACATTAGCAGATCGCAAGCTGTTCGCGGCAAGAGCATTTGATGTTTCTTCTCATTATGATTCAGCCATATTTAATTACATGAACAGCGATCATGCTGTGGATTCATTCAAGTCCGGCGCTCGCAATGAAAAATCCCTGCGATATGGAGAGAATCCACATCAAGCAGGTGCATTTTTCGGAGACTTCAATGCATTCTTTGATCAACTTCATGGAAAGGACATTTCATACAACAATCTCATTGACATTGAAGCTGCTGTTCAACTGATCAAAGAGTTTGGCAATGACACAGCATTTGGTATTCTGAAACATAACAATGCTTGTGGGTTCGCAACGGCAACTTCTGTTAAAGGAGCATACCAACGTGCTTTTGATGCTGACTCAACTTCTGCATTCGGTGGTGTGCTTGTTACGAATAAGGAGGTAGATAAGGATGCGGCTGAAGCTATCAACAGCTTGTTCTTTGAAATCATTATCGCTCCTTCATTCAGTGAAGATGCCCTTGAATTGCTGAAATCCAAGAAGAACAGAATCATTCTGATTCAAAAGCTACAGTACAATACTGAAAAGCAATTCCGTTCATTGCTCAATGGAATTATTGTGCAAGACTATGATGCTAAGACCGATAGTGAAGCAGATATGAAAGTGGTTACCAATCGTGAACCGTCAAGTGAAGAAAAAGAAGGAATGATCTTCGCCTCCAAACTTGCGAAGCATACGAAATCGAATACCATTGTCTTGGCCAAAGGAAAACAGCTGCTTGCGAGTGGTGTTGGGCAAACATCAAGAGTGGATGCACTGGAACAGGCAATCGAAAAAGCCAGGAAATTCGGTTTCTCATTGGAAGGGGCAGTAATGGCATCAGATGCCTTTTTCCCATTCCCTGATTGTGTAGAGATTGCGCATAAAGCTGGAATATCAGCTGTCATTCAGCCAGGTGGTTCCATCAAAGATCAACTGTCAATCGACTATTGCAACGAAAACAATTTAGCAATGGTCACAACAGGATTTAGGCACTTCAAACATTAATCAATTTTTCGTCAAACAATTATTAACTTCAAGGCGCACAATTAAGACCGAGTAAGAACGCATGGGATTTTTAGACTTCTTTTCTAGTGACATAGCCATTGACCTGGGTACAGCCAACACTTTGATCATCAACAAAGACAAGGTAGTGGTAGACGAACCTTCGATTATCGCAATTGACAAGAACAACAATAAAGTTTTGGCAATTGGTCGTGAGGCGATGCAAATGCACGAAAAGACCCATGAAAATATCAAAACCATTCGGCCACTAAAGGACGGTGTAATAGCAGACTTCCATGCTGCTGAACATATGATTCGCGGGATGATCAAGATGATTGATGGCCAGAACAAGCGCCTTTTTCCTGCATCTCATCGCATGGTTATATGTATTCCCTCAGGCATAACGGAAGTTGAAAAAAGAGCGGTTAGAGATAGTGCTGAGCATGCTGGTGCAAAAGAGGTCTACATGATTCATGAGCCCATAGCAGCTGCAATTGGTATTGGCATTAACATTGAGCAGCCCATAGGCTCAATGATTGTTGATATCGGCGGTGGGACAACTGAAATTGCAGTGATTGCTCTGTCCGGAATCGTTGCAGATCAATCAATACGAGTCGCGGGAGATTCATTCAACAAGGATATCCTTGACTACATGAGACGTCAGCATAATCTTCTGATTGGAGAGCGGACCGCTGAGCGTGTGAAAATAGAAGTTGGCTCAGCGCTAACAGAATTAGACGAAGGGCCAGAAGATTTTGAAATCAGAGGTCGTGACCTGATGACGGGCATACCTAAGGTCATCAAGATCTCATATTCTGAAATAGCATTCGCCATTGATAAGTCTGTTTCAAAAATTGAAGAGGCCGTGCTAAAAGCACTGGAAATATCTCCTCCTGAACTCTCAGCTGACATCTATGATAATGGAATCTACCTGACAGGAGGTGGAGCTTTGCTCAGAGGTTTGGACAAGCGACTTAGTATGAAAACAAAATTGCCGATTCACATTGCTGAAGATCCATTGAGAGCTGTGGTTCGTGGTACTGGTCAGGCACTTAAAAATATTCAAAACTACAAAGCCGTATTGATGACCTAAATGCTAAGGTTATTTGATCTGCTATATCGGTACAGAGTATTTATCTTCTTTTTATTCTTAGAAGTAGTTTGTTTCTGGCTGATTGGCACTTACAATAGGTACTACAATTCCCAATTTTTCAATTCCTCCAACTACATAGCGGGTAGCGTGCAAAAACTATCTGCCAATACGTCTGACTATTTCAGTCTGGATGAGGTCAATCGAAGGCTGGTGGAAGAAAACAAAATGCTGCGTGAACAATTGTCACAAGCTAGTCTTCAAAAATTTTCTTTGGATACATTGGATAATGTCCTTGTCTATCAACCTGCTCGCGTGATCAACAATGATTTCAGAAGAAGTGAGAATTTCATTACGCTCGATGCAGGATCATTACAGGACATTGAGCCGGGAATGGGTGTGATTGCTGATCAGGGAGCAGTAGGTGTTGTGAAATCCGTTTCCAAAAACTTTGCAACCGTTACCACATTACTGCATCAAAATTTAATGGTCTCCAGTGTCCTAAAAAGTTCAAAGACACTTTGCACAACTCAATGGGATGCGCTTAATCCCCTGGAAAGTGAGCTCAAATACATTCCCAGGCATATCGAACTCAATATCGGTGATACAGTTGTCACCTCTGGTTTCAATTCTGTTTTCCCGGAAAATGTACTAATTGGAACCATTGCGTCATTTGAACTCCCGAAAGAATCACCATATTATAGTGCCAAGGTCCGGTTATCAAACGACTTCACCTCTATTGACTATGTATATGTCGTTCAAAGTGAATTGAAACTGGAAAAAGATAGTCTGGAGGTGGCATATGAATAGAGTCAGTTACAGGGTCCTCGGATTTCAGTTTTTCATATTTGTTGTGATTCAGATTCCTTTGCTCTACAAACTCGTTTTGGGGGGATCTGCTTTTGGATTTTTCTATTGTGGTTTTTTGCTCCTGCTTCCATACGGCCTAAGTCCAATTGTCTCACTTTTGCTGGGATTTGGTGTTGGATTGATCATAGACATTCCGTCTAGTACCCCCGGTATGCACGCAGCAGCATGTACATTTATCATGTTTGTTCGTGATTTCTGGTTGCGCGCTACATTAGGAGAGCCGGATGAAGATTCATCCATATCACTCTCAAATCAAAGATTAGGGCCTTTTTTAAGCTATCTGTACCCACTCATCCTGGTGCATCATGTGATTATGTTTTTCATTGAACATGGCAAACTGCAAGGTTTCCTTATGATCCTGCAGCGAGCTTTTCTAAGCTCACTATTTTCATTTGTCTTGGTGTTGATACTTAGCTTTGTATTAACGAGCAAAAAGAGTCGGTCATGAATGAAAGGGCCCTTGTAATTCGAACATTGATTGTCTTGATGGTAATCGTACTCTCAGTACGATTGTTTTCCATTCAGGTAGTTGATGAAAAATATAAAAGAATTGCGGAGGACAACATCATCAATGAAATTGTCGATTACCCTTATCGCGGGTTAGTTTATGATAGAAACGGACAGTTGCTGGTTCACAATGAACCTGCATTTGATGTGCAGATTGTCCCACATGAGGTTGACTTGGAGGATTCTACAACTATTTGTCGACTACTCGATATTTCGCATGAGGAGTACATGACGGCTTACCAAAAAGCACGTCGCTATTCAAGTATTCTTCCATCCGTTTTTTATCAAAAGCTATCCAATCAGGAGTTTGCGAAAATCCAGGACCAACTTATCAATCTTAATGGATTCTCTGTCCTTCCCCGAACATCCAGGGCCTACAATCATGAATCATTAGCTAATGTCCTTGGCTATATTGGACAAATATCATCGCGCCAACTCCAGAGGGACACAACTGGCTATTATGCCGGTGGAGATGATATTGGTATTACTGGTATTGAAAAGCAATACGAAAACGTACTACGAGGCAAAAGGGGAGTTAGCTACAAGACAGTAAATGTTCGAGGTATGATCATGGGTTCGTTTCGGGATGGTGAATATGATACTGTGCCAGTTCCGGGTCTTGATATTCAGCTGACAGTCGACCTGGAATTACAACGATATGCTGAGTTTTTAATGAAGGACAAGATCGGAAGTGTTGTGGCACTCGATCCAAATACCGGAGAGGTATTGGCATTTGTTTCATCCCCATCTTATGATCCCAATTTGCTATCCGGCCGCAAATTTTCTGAGAATTATCAGAACATCGCACGCGATACACTAAACCCACTTTTCCAAAGACCCATTCAGGCCATGTACCCTCCAGGATCGATGTTCAAGACTATTTTGTCTCTGATTGCCATGCAGGAAAAAAGGGTAGGCCCGGTAGAGGAAATCATGTGTGAAGGAAACCTGATAGGCGATCACGCTCCTCCGGGTGAATACGATATTCGAAAGGCAATCACTTATTCCTCTAATAATTTCTTCTTTAAAGTCTTTCGAAGAATAATTCAGACCGGCACAGAAGAAAGCCCCTTTATAGATTCCAGAATTGGCTTTGAAACATGGCGAAATCATTTACTCAACTTTGGGCTTGGAAGAAAGCTAGGGATTGATATCCCGAATGAGGTGTCTGGTTTGGTTCCTAGCCTGAATACCTATGATAGGGTATATGGTAAAAACAGATGGAAATTTTCTAACATATACTCACTAAGCATTGGGCAGGGCGAGCTATTGGTAACTCCTCTGCAAATGGCAAATCTTGGCGCAATTCTCGCCAACAAAGGCTTCTATTACACTCCTCATCTCATTAAGACAATTGAAGATCAGGGCCCTGTAACATTCGTAAAGAACGACGTAGGGATTGATTCAATTTATTACAACGAAGTGCTTGAGGGAATGAAGCAGGTGGTAACGATAGGAACTGCACGAAGAGCATTCATGTCCGATCTTCAGATTTGTGGCAAGACATCTACTGTGCAAAATCCACATGGCGAAGATCATTCAGGGTTCATGGGATTTGCCCCCATGAAAAAACCTCAAATCGCTGTGGCGGTTTATGTTGAAAATGCCGGAGAAGGTGGCCGTGCCGCTGCGACCATTGCTGGACTACTTGTAGAAAAATATGTTCGAGGAGAAATTACTCGTCCATGGTTTGAAAATTATGTCTTGGAGGGAGATTTTCTATAAATGAGAGGAGAAAGGCTTACAAGGCAAATTGATTGGTTAACCATATTCATATACCTAACCTTGGTGGTGCTGGGTTGGTTCAACATCTATGCAGCTGACTATGATCCCGAACTGAACCAAAGTATGTTCAGTCTTTCACAAAGCTCGGGAAAGCAGCTACTTTGGATTGGAACAGCTATGGTTTTGATTATCATTGTTTTAGCCTTGGATTACCGATTTTACGAGCAGTTTTCCTTCATTGTCTATGGAGTTGCCATTTTCTTGCTCGTGTTTGTACTGTTTTTTGGTAAAGAAGTAGCTGGTTCACGATCATGGTTTGAGATAGGTAGTTTTAGGCTGCAGCCATCTGAATTCGCCAAAATTGCTGCCGCTCTAGGCTTGGCCAAGTTCTTTGGTACGGCCAATCGTAAAGTTTCAAATAATAGAGATTTGATCCTCTCTAGTTTGTTTTTTCTTACACCTCTTGGTCTGATAGTGCTTCAGGGAGACGCAGGAACAGCCATGGTCTATCTGGCATTTTTTATTGTGCTCTTTAGAGAAGGAATGTCCCCTATGCTGTTGATGAGTGGACTTGGAATCATAGCGCTATTTCTGTTGACACTTGTGCTGAATAAAATAATCCTCATCATTGGTATTGTAGTCATTACATTGGTAGTGGCCGGAATCATGGCTCGTAGTTTGAAGCGGGCAGTGGTCATCGGAATTGCTGCCATTTTGTCCATTGGCATAGTGGTGTCTGTTGAGTTTGTGCTAAATGACGTCCTCAAATCTCACCAACGAAAACGAGTGAACCTTTTGATTAACCCCAATGCTGACCCTTTAGGTGTAGGGTGGAATACTACTCAGTCAAAGATTGCCATAGGATCTGGTGGTTGGACAGGAAAAGGCTATTTGGATGGCACTCAAACGAAGTTTGACTTTGTTCCTGCTCAAACCACTGATTTCATTTTCTGCACAGTAGGAGAAGAGCATGGCTGGATTGGGAGCACGGCTGTATTGATCATTTTTGCTGGCTTGCTTTTCAGGCTTTCATTTCTTGCTGAAAGGCAGAAATCTCTTTTCACACGAGTATATGGCTATTCCGTAATTGCAGTGATTTTCTTTCATTTTGTCATCAACATTTCCATGACAATTGGTTTGTTCCCGGTTATCGGGATTCCCTTACCATTTTTCAGTTATGGAGGATCTAGTTTGTGGTCCTTCACAATACTTCTATTCATTTTTTTAAAGCTGGATGCACACCGAATGCAAGTATTGCAGCGGTCGTCCTAAGCAAAAGCAATGGCTTATAGATCCTTAGCCTTTTCCCAATAGATATCCATTTCAGCTAAGGTCATATCTGAGATGTTTTTCCCTTCCTTTTTGGATGCTGATTCCAGATATTGAAATCGTTTGATAAATTTTTTATTCGTTCTCTCAAGCGCCTCCTCTGGATTAATCTCGACAAATCGTGCATAATTGATCAATGAAAAAAGTAAGTCACCGAACTCGCTTTGAGCCCTTTGCTCATCAATAGGACGATCAGTAGTAGCATCAAACTCAGCCCTAAACTCCTGCATTTCCTCCTCTACTTTTTCCCAAACCTGTTCCTTTTTTTCCCAATCGAACCCAACACCTCTTGCTTTTTCCTGAATGCGCATAGCCTTAACCAGTGCTGGCAGAGAATTAGGCACTCCACCTAATACTGACTTATTTCCCTTTTCCTTAAGCTTGATTTTCTCCCAGTTTTCCTTCACGGTTTGTTCATCCTCAGCCTTCACATCACCATAGATGTGTGGATGTCTTCGAATCAATTTTTCACAAACCTGATTGAGCACATCAGCCATGTCAAATGATTGCTTTTCACTTCCTATGCGTGCATAAAAAGCCATGTGAAGCATTAAGTCTCCCAGCTCCTTTTTCACTTCTTCAAGATCATTTTCAAGTATGGCATCTGACAGCTCATACGTCTCCTCTATGGTTAAATGACGAAGCGACTCCAGGGTTTGCTTTTTATCCCATGGACAGTTCTCGCGGAGCTCATCCATAATCGTCAGCAGTCGATCAAAAGCTTCAAGTTTTTTAGCCCTATTTGAGTCAGTCGAGGAAACAATATGATTGGCCATAAAAAGTTTTTTGAAAAGTGAATTATTGCAGGAATAACAGTGTTAATTCAACAATGGTTGGCAAAGTTAACCAACTGGTTTATATACCTTTGCGCAAAACAAATTCTTATGGCAACAGTTTTCTTAGCTATCGGATTCATCGCTCTATTTTTCATTGGCATGTCGGTAAGACTTTTCCTGGTCAAGGATGGTGAATTCAAAGGGACCTGCGCTTCACAGAGTCCATTTTTGAACCCGGAGGGGGCCACCTGTGGTTACTGTGGACGAGAGGTCAAGCCAGGGGAGGACTGTGCTGAACCTACATCCGAAGTGGATAAGGTGATGGCAAAATTCAATTAATCAGATTTTTTATCGTTTTGTTTTCCGACTTAAGGAAAACTCTATATTTGCGCTCCGCTAAATAACTAGGACACTTGACATTAATTAAATCAATCTCTGGCATAAGGGGAACCATTGGCGGTAAACCCGGCGAAACACTCTCGCCACTTGATGTAGTAAAATACGCTGCAGCATATGGAGAGTGGATCAAATCAAGAAATACAAGAGATTCCAAATCCAAAGTGGTCATCGGTCGTGATGCCAGACCCTCTGGGCCAATGATAGGCAGTTTAATCGCCAATACCCTACAGGGACAGGGTATCGATGTGATAGATTTGGAACTGTCAACGACACCAACTGTCGAAATGGCAGTAGTCGCTGAAGAAGCAAATGGCGGAATAATCATAACGGCCAGTCACAATCCGGCAGGATGGAATGCTTTGAAACTTCTCAATGAGAAAGGTGAATTTGTTTCTAGCCAGGACGGCCAACAAATTCTGACCATTGCTGACACTGAGGGCTACACATTTGTGGATCCCAAAAAATTCGGCATCTGTGAAGTAAAGGATCACTATATCGACTGGCACATCGAACAAATCCTCTCGATGGAATTGGTGGATGCAGATGCCATCAAAAAACGAAAATTCAAAGTAATCCTCGATGCTGTGAACAGCACAGGAGGAATTGCCGTGCCTGCATTGTTGGAGAAATTGGGTGTTGAAGTCGAAAAACTTTATTGTGAACCCAATGGCATGTTTCCACACAATCCTGAGCCACTTCCAGAAAATATTACGCATATATGCTCTGAAATGTCTAGTGGTCAATATGACTTAGGCATAATAGTAGACCCTGATGTTGATCGATTGGCACTCGTCAGTGAAAATGGCGAACCATTTGGTGAAGAGTATACGTTGGTTGCTGTTGCAGACTATATGTTAAGCAAGCGACAGGGTAATTCCGTATCGAATCTATCTTCTACCAGGGCGCTAAGAGATGTTACAGAGAAACGTGGAGGTGAGTACAGTGCTTCGGCCGTCGGTGAAGTAAATGTTGTTACCAAAATGAAAGAGGTAAATGCAGTAATCGGTGGTGAAGGAAATGGAGGCATTATTGTTCCTGAACTGCATTATGGTCGAGATGCCTTGGTTGGAATTGCGCTTTTTCTTTCTCATTTAGCCCAGTTTGGAAAGAGCGCAGCAATGTTGCGTTCCACTTATCCAAGCTACCATATTTCAAAAAATAAGATTGAGCTTACTCCTGAAATCAATGTTGATAACATTCTTGAAGAACTTAAAATCAAGTATGTGAAAAATCCAATCAACGATGTGGATGGTGTAAAAATCGAATTCGACAAAGAATGGGTGCATTTGAGGAAGTCAAATACTGAGCCTATCATAAGGATTTATGCTGAATCCGAAAGTCAGGCAACCGCTGAACACCTGGCCAATAAACTTATCTCTGACATTAAGGAGATCATAGCAGAATAAAGTATTTGGAAATCAAATTAGCGACACTTCTTTCTACCTTTGCAGAGTAGACTACAGTGCCTAATATGATGAAAGTTTATTTGGATAATGCGGCCACCACCCCAATGGACCCGCAAGTATGGGAGGCAATGCTCCCAATGATGCAAAATCACTTTGGAAACCCTTCTTCGATTCACAGCCATGGAAGGGAAGTGAGGTCTCAAATTGAGAAGGCCAGAAAGAAGGTAGCCGAGTTGCTTAATACTTCCCCAGCCGAAATATTTTTCACTTCAGGTGGAACCGAAGCAGATAACACAATCTTAACAAGATGTATCATTGATCTTGGCGTAAAAAGAATTATCACCTCAAAAATTGAACATCATGCAGTGCTGCACACTGCCGAACTCTTGTCCGGCACTAAAGGTGTAGAACTATCATTTGTTCAATTGGATAAAGATGGGACAGTAGATTTAAACCATCTGAAATCGCTACTTCAGTCAAGTGATCAAAAAACGCTGGTAAGTCTGATGCATGGCAACAACGAAATAGGCAATCTCATTGACTTGCATGAAGTTGGGACAATATGCAAAGAGCATAGCGCTCTTTTTCATAGCGATACAGTTCAGACAATGGCTCACCTGCCTATTGATCTCGAAAACACTCCAATTGATTTCATTGTGGGAGCCGCTCACAAATTCAATGGCCCAAAGGGAGTTGGTTTTATGTATATCAATCATAATGTCAAGATTTCGCCATTCATTCATGGTGGTGCACAAGAGCGCAACATGCGAGCTGGAACTGAAAATGTCTATGGCATCATAGGATTAGCAAAGGCTTTGGAGATTGCGCATGAAGAAATGACCTCTCAAAAAACACATATTGAGGGTCTTAAAAAACAAATGATTGAGCAACTAAAGGCCAACATTCCGGACGTCCTATTCAATGGCAAGTCTGACTCTCTTGACGAAAGTCTCTACACAGTTTTGAGTGTTAGCCTTCCTCCTTCACATATGAAAGACATGTTGTTGTTTAGCCTGGATATTGCCGGCGTTTCTGCGAGCGGTGGAAGCGCATGTAGCAGTGGATCTAATATTGGGTCGCATGTCCTTGCAGAACTGGATAGAGATCAGGAAAGAGGCGCAATTCGTTTCTCATTTAGTAAATTCAATACGCCCGAAGAAATTAATTATGCAGTTGAAAAACTTAGTGTCATTCTCGCTGTTCCGGCATAGTGTATTCATTTTTCTTTTGCTCCAATCCAGCATTTCTTCTGCTCAAGAAACCAAGTCATTTGTTCACGCACTAAAAACTACCCCCCAATCTCAAATTGTGTTTTCGGGTGATCACATCACAGCGGTTGCTGTAACTGTTGAGGATCCGGTATTGATGATTGTGACACTCGTTGCTGACTCAATGGAACTGTTGGTGCCCTTTGATCAGGACGCAGATGGAAATCAATACTTTTTGTCTCTTCCTTATCCCATTTCTGAAGGTACGATAGTTTTAGAACATCCGGCTCCCGTAGCACTCTACCTTATCAACAGTGGAACTCTTTCAAAAGCCACCAGAACGGAAAGTCTAACCCTGAACAGTTGCAGCGAACCCGTCACATACATTCCACAAAGCAGTTGGAGAGAAGGGCTTCCCGCTCCCAATTACAACAGATCATTTCATCAAGTTGAGCATGTAATCCTACATCATTCAGCAGGATCAAATACCAACACAAATTACACTCAGGTGGTAAGGGATATTTACCTCTACCATACTCAGGTGAATGGGTGGTCTGACATAGGTTACAACTATCTGGTGGCCCAAAATGGAGCACTATATGCGGGGCGAGATCCGGATGAAGGCGAGCAAAACCTGGTTAGGGGAGCACATTTTTGTGGTAAAAATACAGGTACAATGGGGATCTGCTTATTGGGTAATTATCAAACCACTACACCATCAAATGCCTCAATAACTACAGTTTATAGATTCCTCACACTTGTATTCTCTGAATTGGATTTAAACCCCCTTGAATCAGCTGTACATCGAGGAAATGAACTTGGTCGTCTTGCAGGTCACAGAGATGGATGTGCCACGCTATGCCCGGGCGAAAACTATTATGCACAACTAACGGATATCAGACAAACAGTTTTTGAGGGAGTTGCGCCATGTGTCGTTGATCCTGAAATGACATTTACCGTAAGTGACTCTCTGATAGCTCCAGGTGAATCCATCACTTTGAGTCATCAAAATATTGGTTACAAACTGATCAATTGGGTAGCGCCCGGAGGAAATCCATCATTAAGTGACGCAGATTCAATCAATGTTACTTTTCACAAACCCGGCTCATATGACATTTCAATGATAGTTGAATGGTTAGGAGAACTGGATACGCTTACTAAATACGATATCGTAAAAGTGACATATCAAGCTGATTTACCAATATTTTATCCCAATCCACTTAGCGAAAATCGAATACTGGAAATGGATTTTGAGGAGACAATAGAACAGATACAATTATTTGATAAGTCAGGTAATCAATTGGCCTTTTGGAATGACGTTTCCAGTCCTATTCAGCTACCGCTTCACTTGAACAGAGGAGTTTACTTCCTCTATTTCAAATTTGAAGATAGATGGTTGAGTCGGAAGGTTGTGCTAAGGAACTAATTCGGGTCCATTGTCATCAGTGCTCCCATTAATTTGATCCCGTACCACAAATTGCCTATCCTGAGATTCTCATCTGCTGCATGCTGATTGTTATCAAAATTGGCAATCGGTACGATAATCGATGGTTTCTGCATCACATCAGTAAATAAATACAATGGAAGCGAGCCACCCATGCTCGGTAGCAAGACCAATTCATTCCCCACAACATCTCTCGCTCTTTCAATGACTTGTTTTGCAAATGGATTTTCCATTGACGTCTTTGCCGCAGAATAGCCTCCCCCTCTCTCAATCTTCACTATTTTGGAATATTTCAGCCTTTCTTCTTTAGTAGGCTCCTCCCTTACAATGAAATACCCCTGCTTCTCTACATGTGCTTCTACCAGGTCTTTCATTTTTTCGGGATCACACCCCGGCACCAACCTCATTCCTATTGATGCGGTAGCGCTGGACGGAATTACATTTCTGGCTAATTGCCCCACATTACCGCTGCTCAGTCCTCTAATGGTTAAGGATGGGTACATGAGTCTTTCATACAGCTGTTCACTCCCTTCTGTCTCAGCCAGACCAAGTTCATTTTTCAACGCTGCATCAATTTCAGGAATATTAGCTAGTGCTTCAATATCCGAAGCACTCAGTGGCGAAACATCATCGTAAAATCCATCAATGATTACATTCCCATCTTTATCCTTCATGCTAGCAATCAAGCTCGAGATCATCTGGCCCGGCACTGGAGCCCAATTTCCATAATGACCACTGTGCAAGGGTCTGTTTGGACCATAGGTGGTGATTTCCATTCCCGTGACCCCTCGAACACCGAAAACCAATTGTGGTTGCCGAGACTGGTGCTCTGGTCCATCACAAAACATCCAAAGATCAATTTGATCAATCAATTCTCTATTGTCTTCCAGATACTTGCGTAATTGTCTGGAGCCAGCCTCTTCCTGACCTTCAAAAAAGAAAACCAGATTAGAAGTAATGTCCAACTCATTTGCCTGTATTGCGTCAAGTGCTTTTAAAATGGCAATGATGGGGCCTTTGTCATCTCCTGCCGACCTGGCATATATCCTCCAGTCCTCGTTAACAGGCTCCCCTGCCGCTGGCAAATCAATACTTTTTCCACCATCAGTTATCAAACCATCATATAGTGTCGGATCCCATGGGTCATTGGTCCAGTCCGATTTGTTTACCGGCTGACCATCATAATGCACATAAAAGGCAATTGTCCGCTTGGCGTTCTTCACTGGCAAATACCCAAACACAATTGGAGGTGTTCCAACCATTCTGAGAAGTTTGGACTCCACTCCCCTCTTTTCGAGTTCAATCTTAATGTAGTCGGCATTGCGGTTGATGTTGGGTAAGTCAAAAGCCACATTCGGTATTGCAAGCAACTTTGTGAATTCACCCAGAATCTGGACTTCATTAGCATCAATGTACTGTTCAAAAAATGCTATATCACGCTGACCAAATGAAAAAGTGATCTGAAAAATCAGTAAAGCTTTGAACAAGTGTTTCATAGTAATGCAATAATCACATCAATTTAGCAAGTTGTGATTAAGCAATACGACCAATTATCTAAAAAAACTGAACGTAGGAACTGGGTTTTGGCCTCAACCTATAATTTTCCGTCAGGTCTGAATATACAATGCTTCTTTTTTCGTCAATCACCAGTACGGTTGGCTTTACTGTATCTTGATCATGGCCCAGCACCTCTAGACCAATGGGCGTTCCATTTTCATGGAATAAATTGAGTGTTTTAGCCGCTTCCGCTTCTCGGTCTATCAGAAATTCCGCCTCTACTCCAAACTTTTTGGCCAGCTTGATCGTCTTTTTGGCGGGCTGGGGACTTATAAATATAAGCTTTGCCCCCTTTTCAGAAAGTTTCTTATAATCGCTTATCAATTCCTTGATCTGCGCCATGCAAAATGGGCACCAATTGCCTCGATAAAACATGATCACGCTCTTTCCAAATGTGGATGATTTGATCACCTTTCCATCGATATCTTCAACCTGAAAATGCGGAAGCTTTTTGCCCTTTTCCAGTCCCGAACGCTTACCTAAGCCAGAATACCAGAATGCATACAACCACCATCCTGCCATGATGCCCAAAGTCGGAAAATTGGTGAGTAAATCTCTAGTCTCCAACTTATTGAAAACCAAAGCCGCAATACCCGTTAGATAGATCAAAATAGTCCAGAGCGGTAGTCCAGATCTGTTTCTGGGAATTGTAAACACATATAAAGTCCCAAAGTAGAGCATGACCATCAAAGCACAAACACCCTGGAATATCATTGTAAAACTAGGCTGTTGTAGAACTGCCATCAATGCAAATGCAAATGCAATGACTGCTCCAATAATAAACGCCGTTATAAAATATCTCTTTATCACACTCTTTGCTTTACAATATTAACCAAACAATTAACCCACTGTACCTCAGTATTGAGGCTAGGCACTAAATCCCATTGCTCCCCTCCGAGAGCAATAAACTCTTCTTTATATGCCTCACCAACTTCAATAGTCGTTTCCAAACAATCGGAAACAAATGCTGGCGAGAAAACTAATACTTTCTTTTTTCCGGTCTCTGCGAGTTGCTTAAGCGTGTCCTCAGCATATGGTTTTATCCATTCTGCTCTGCCCAATCTGCTTTGAAAACAAACTGTAAAATCTCTTTCCTTAATGCCTAGCTCAATTGCAACTAGTCTTGCAGTGGCAAAACATTGTGCTCGGTAACACATAGAATTTTGATCGGTGAGCTTGTCACAACAACTACTCAGTTGACACCTCACATCCGCCTTTAGGATTTGTCGTTCTGGTAAACCATGAAAACTAAATACAACATGATCATACTGAGTTTTTGCAAGGTATTGTTTCCCTAGATTGACAATTGTACCTATGAAATCTTGATGGTCAAAAAACTGATTTGTGAATTTGATCTCAGGAATCACCTGCCAATCCTTTACTATCTCCATGACACGTTCTACAACTGATCCAGTGGTTGCTGATGCATATTGTGGAAACAATGGGATGACATGCAATTTGGTGAAGCCTTTTGATTGTATTTTCTCCAATTGCTCCCCTAGAGAAGGTTGTTGATAGCGCATGGCAAAAAAGACTGAATAATCCTCGCCAAGTGCTGCTTGCACAAGCTCTGTCAAATCCTCTGTGTAGTACTTCAATGGAGATCCGCGATCATCAAAAAGTTTTCGATATTCAGCTGCCGACTTAGGAGCTCTGAATGTCGCTATAATAAGATTGACAAGCAACCACCTCGGAATAGTCGGAATATCAATGACTCTTTTGTCCATCAAAAATTCCCTCAAATAACGCCGAACATCAGATACGGATGTAGAATCAGGGGTGCCTAAATTGACTAATAATACTGCTTGCTTACTCATCAAAATATGTTGGCTTCCCAAATCACAAATGCATAGGCAATAAATCTTACGAATCTCATCATGGAAATCCATACAAATCGACGGAAGTTGTATTTGACTGCTCCGACCAACATGCAAATACCGGAAAACGGCAATGGGGTTAATGCAGCAACAACCACTAAAAATCCACCATACTGATTGAAATGCTTTTCAAATTTTCCAAAGACTTTCATCTTGAGCAATCTATACCATTTGGATCCCCCAAACTTGGATCCCAGGTAGTAACCTATCATTCCAGCTGCATAACTGATCAATGTGAGCGCCAACACATTCTCAATGTACAAGCTCAGAGCTTCATGTCGTAAAGACCAAATCATGAAGAACTCAGGTGGAATTATCCCGAACACAACTTCAGAAATCAGAAAAATAGAGAAAATGGCAACAGGTTGTTCATATAAAGGTCCCATGATGACCTCAAGATCAAACCCGTAGTTTCGTTTCACATATATGTATGCTGTAACTAAAACTGCCAACCATAACAGTCCTTTTAATAAATTTCGAAGCAAAAACTTCGCCCGGTCCGAAAATCCTTTTTTTTGGTCTTCCATGCCATTATTGATCTCTGAACTCAACACCATACAGACCAAAAAAGTTGTACGGGCTATTCAGGTTCGCAATGATAATGTTCAGGAGTCACTTTCCACTTCCTCCTTCTTTGGTTTTTTCGAAGAAGTCTTTTGAAAGGATACTTCCCAATATGGGTCTTCCAACTCTGTATACTTTCTATGAAACTGTGTAAGCATCACTTTTACTGCATAGTTGAGCCTGTTCAAAGCGTCTCGATAATAGTCAACCCTATTCTTTGGGTGATAAATGAAAAACTTAATGATAGGAAATGATTGTCGTCTCAGTTGTCCTAAAGTTCTGGCGACCACCCCATCTTCAGCATTTGATTCAAGAATACTTGCAGCTTGTTCGCAATTGCTGGCCAACCCCAGAATCAATTCTCGATATATCGTGTTTACAGCATTCGGTGATGCCTTCATTCGTTCTGCTGATTCCTCACAATAGGCCTTTAGAATCCTTATGCCAGGTAAACTCATTTGCGCATTGGTGAATACATCGGGTTGCCATAAAATCTCTCTAAATGTGAATATCTCAGGTAACAGCTCCAGATCATATGCTTCGTCCGATTTGAGCTCGAATAACACAGACTGATCAATGTTCTCAATGGCCACTTCGGCCGCTTTTAGCGTGTAGCTCCACCCCTTTTCTTCCTTGCCAATGAGGTCAACAAAATTCCAAATCTCACTTAATGATATACGCATAGTGCCTACTCCTACCCTAAAAGTAAATGGCTAATTGCAATAAAATTGGATTTTCAATTAAAAAGAGACTTTTAAGTACATTAGAAATAACGTAAAATCAAATTACCTTCACATAGCCTATGGAAAAGCAGTGGAAGTATCAAACATCACCTGATCCGGATATACTTGAGGAATTATCGCAATCACTCAATATCAATCCTCCACTCACAAGCATTCTTCTACAACGAAGGATTACCTCATTTGATCAGGCCAAAACCTTTTTCCGTCCAAAACTGGAGCAGCTTCATGATCCGTTTCTGATGAAAGATATGGACAAGGCAGTCAATAGATTATCTGAAGCAATATCAGGGAATGAAAAAATACTGGTGTATGGTGATTATGATGTGGATGGTACCACATCGGTTTCGGTGATGTACAGTTTCCTGCAACAGCTTACGAACCAGGTTACGTATTACATTCCTGATCGCTATACGGAAGGGTATGGACTGTCTAAGCAAGGGGTAGAATTTGCAGCAGCTCAGGATTTTTCTTTACTAATCACCCTCGATTGCGGCATCAAAGCATTTGAAAATGCTGCGTATGCAAAAGAACTGGGCCTGGATCTGATCATTTGTGATCATCACCTGCCTGGCGATGAATTGCCTGTCGCCACTGCCGTACTTGATCCCAAAAGAAATGACTGTGATTATCCATATAAAGAGCTCTCCGGGTGCGGTGTTGGTTTCAAACTAATTCATGGATTCTGCCTACAAAACACAATCGATCTTAATCTTATCTATCAGTATCTTGACCTTGTATGTGTGAGTATCGCATCTGATATCGTGCCCATTACTGGTGAAAATAGAGTGCTCGCCTTCTACGGCCTTCAAAAACTAAACAGTTCGCCTTCTCCAGGATTAAAAGCACTCAAAAAAGTTGCCGGATTGTCGTCGAACATTTCTATTTCCGATGTAGTGTTTTACCTGGGCCCCCGCATCAATGCTGCCGGAAGATTGAGACATGCACGTGAATCTGTCAAACTCCTGATTTGTGAAGATCAGTCAGAATTGGAAGCGTTTGCAGAGAATCTTGATTCTGTGAATATTGATCGAAGAACATTCGATAGTCAAACCACTGATGAGGCACTGGAGATGATCAGCAATTCGGAAAAGCTCCTCTCAGCAAAGAGTACTGTAGTATTCAAGGAGGATTGGCACAAAGGTGTCATAGGAATTGTGGCGAGTCGGCTAACCGAAAACTATTATCGACCCACGATAGTCCTCACGCAAAGCAATGGTAAGGCCACCGGTTCGGCACGAAGTGTAGAAGGGTTTGATATCTATGGAGCGATCTGTGAATGCCATGAGCTCCTTGAGCAATATGGTGGTCACACGCATGCTGCCGGATTGACCATGCAAACTGATAATGTCCCGGCGTTCATTAATAAATTCGAAGAGGTGGTTGCTAAAACCATTACAGAAGACCAGCTAAAACCGACACTGCATATCGACCTGGAAGTTGACTTCTCTTTCGCTAATTTTAAAACACTCAGCATCATCAATCAGATGGCCCCATTTGGCCCCCATAACATGCAACCCGTGTTTAGTTCTTCACAAGTTTATGTGAAGGGTGTTCCCCGACTGCTTAAAGAAAAGCACCTCAAGCTCAAAGTCTACCAAAAAGAATTCAACCAGACATTTGACGCAATTGGATTTGGATTAGGTCCGTCCATGGATTGGTTAGATCCTGACAAGCCAATACAAATAGCCTATACCATTGATATTAATGAATATCGCGGCAACAAAACCCTCCAATTGGTCCTTAAGGATATCAAACAGCATGCGACCTGACCATCTAATAAGTGACCAACTGAATTATCTGAGAATAGAATCCTCCGACGTAGTGTTGATTCATTCTGCTTTGAGCGCCATTGGCCTAACAAAAAATGGGGCTGATTCATTTCTCGGTCAACTTGAAGCATATTTCGCTCATGGGTTACTACTTTTTCCAACACATACTTGGAAGTACATGGATGACCCGGGTTTTGTATTCGATCCATTAACAAGTCCATCGTGTGTCGGAGCTTTAACAAATTTATTTCTCCAAAGGCCAGATGTATATCGTTCGTTACACCCGACTCATTCTGTTGCCGGAAAAGGGATTGGGGCAGCAGAATTTGTGCGTGGAGAAGAACATAGCAATACACCTTGCGGAATGAAAGGATGTTGGCGAAAACTTTATGAAAAAAATGCGAAAATCATGTTTGTTGGCTGTTCGCTTAAACGAAATACCATTATCCATGGAGCAGAGGAGTGGAATGCAGTGCCCAATCGATTATCTAAAGCACCGAAAGTGTTTTCAATCAAAGTTTCTGGATCGGTCATTCAGAAAGCCTACTATACTCACGACACACCTTTTGATATTTCTGAAAACTACGCCAAAATCTTACCTGAACTTCTCAAGAAGGGCATAGCTTGGGAAGGAACTTTGGGACAAGCAAAAACGATTGTTTGCCAAACAGCACCCATGATTGACCTGGTGTCGCAAATTCTAGTAGATGACCCCAACTATTTTTGGACAAGTTGATCAGGTGAGACTAACGATCGAATACCCCACTTTGCCTCTACTTTCAAGTGCTGAAATTCGCATCCATCTTTGGTAGGAATCATCGACATAGCTCGCTCAGCAAGGGCCGTAATCGACAAGGAAGGGTTGACACCTAAGTTTTCCGGGATTTGGGCCCCATCTACAACCCACATATTGGGATAACCTTTCAGTCGGTTTTGCTCGTCGATCACCTCATTTTTGATCGAACAACCTCCCATGATATGTGCCGTCAGAGGTGCATTCATCAGGTTTTCTGTTCTTACGCTATAGACTGTACCATTGGTTCTTTTTGCAAGATTTTTGGCAAATTCCAATCCTTTAGGAATCCAGGTAGGGTTGCGCTTGTCACTTCCATATTCAGATGTTATGGACTTTGAGAATGGCCAAATCCATCTTCGCTTTCTTCTCAAGTTGATATGATTGTCGACTGTTTGCATGACCAACAAAACGAACGAGGTGCGTGCCCAGTCAAATGGATTAAACAAATTCAAAAAATCTATCGGATGTGTAATGGCCTTCCAGGTTGCCTTCAGCCAACGTGGCACGAGTCCATCACCGGTAGTAGACATACCAACAAATGCACCCATCAAATCATCTCCCATACCATATCTGACAGGTTCAATATGGGTCTGATCATCTGGATGGACGCTGGAAGTAATTGCTACGCCTTTGGTGTAATCAACGGTTTTCGAATTAGACTTTACTGTAATGATAGACTCACTATTGGTCCGAACAAAGTCACCTATTCCGTCAGGTAAATCAGGTAAGCTGCCCTTTGTTCTGAGTTTGAGTAATAAGTTGTTCGTGCCAAGTGCTCCCGCAGCATAGATTACACCTTTACAGGATATTTCCAGCTGTCCAGACCCAGTTGTTTTCCGTGCCTTGATCCTATATCCCTGATCTTCGGTAGTCAGCACATCAACGACGGTATGCTCCGGAATTACCTCGGCACCTAATTTTTCCGCGAAATAGAGATAGTTTTTGTCAAGGGTGTTTTTAGCATTCTTATCACACCCTGTCATGCATTTGCCACAATGCGTACAGCCTTTTCTGGCTGGTCCTTCACCCTCGAAGAAAGGATCATCAGCTTCCTCTCCGGCTTTCCCAAAATATACACCAACAGGGGTAGTCTGAAAAGTATCACCCTTGCCCATGTCAGTTGCCACAGCCTTCATCAACTTGTCTTGCTCAGTAATCAAAGGATTCTGAGTCACTCCGAGCATCGACTTTGCCAATTCATAAAAAGGCAACAGCTTCTCCTTACCTCCCAATTGCTGTGCGGATGGTGAGCTAAAGAAATCATCTCCAGGAACGTATAGGGTATTGGCATAAACGAGGCTTCCTCCACCTACGCCCGCTCCGCTGATGATAAAAACATCTTTGAGAAAATTTAATCGCTGAATGCCGTAGCAGCCAATCTTTGGAAGAAACAGAAACTTTCTCAAATTCCAATTCTTGAAAGTAAAGTCCTCGGTTCGCCATCGCTTTCCAGCTTCAATGACCGCAACCTTATAGCCTTTTTGGGTAAGACGGAGGGCAGCCACACTGCCCCCAAATCCTGATCCAATTATTATATAATCGTATTTCAAATAGCTATACTTTATTCTGTACTCATTACAGAATCCATCTCCATAGGCATTTCTTCGATCGGTTCTGGTAATGCTTCTACAGCGGATTTCAATCCGGCCAAACCATTTGCAAAATCTGTCTCAAGTTGTCCTTTCATGCTACTGATCAACAAGTTCATCGGGTAGGGCATCACGCCATCGAATCCCCATCTCACAGAGGTTTGATCATTGCCTGCATCCTCACTTGTCATATAGGCAGGTGAGGTCGCTTCAAATGGGACTTTGAACCTCAGCTCAGTCTCAACTCTACTCCCTTCTACAATCTTGGTGATTTCCTGCTCACCAACACCCACGTCAGGATGCTCACTTTCCCAGGCGGATATAAATCCAACTGTTCCGTCTGTACCAGAATAAGTTTGTTTCATATTAGGGTCGATTTGATTCCAGGTAGCCCATTCATTCTGATTTTTGAGATACTTGATATATTCAAACACTTGATCTTTTGGTTTGTTAACTACGATACTGGCTTCCACGTTGTATTCCTTGTCCATAAATAGCGCAGCTATCAATGGAATTGTAATGATGACCACAACGGCGATAATGATCTTTTTAAGCATGATTATTATGAGTTTAGGTTTGCAATATTTCAATCGGTTAGTTTCATCCTAAAGATAAAGATCATTTCGGGATAGACGAAGTAATCAGGTTGATCGTTTTTTTGAGAATAACAACTAATTTGCGCAACAGAACTATGGAGTTAAGAGCGGAGAGTCTCGTAAAGAAATACAAAAAGAGGACAGTAGTGGATCACGTGTCCGTTACGGTCAATACTGGGGAAATAGTGGGTTTGCTAGGACCGAATGGAGCCGGCAAGACTACATCATTTTACATGATAGTCGGATTGATCAAGCCAAATGATGGTACCATCTATCTGGACAATGAGGATATCACGTCCCTTGCCATGTACAAGCGTGCAAAGAAAGGTATTGGCTATCTCGCACAAGAAGCTTCCGTCTTTCGCAAATTGTCAGTCGAAGACAACATCTTGGCAGTTTTGGAAATGAGTTCGATGACCAAGGCTGAACAAAAAGATAAAATGGAATCACTCCTCGAAGAGTTTAGTCTAACCCATGTCCGCAAAAACATGGGACAGGTCCTTTCAGGTGGTGAGCGACGAAGAACAGAGATTGCCAGAGCACTAGCTGTGGATCCCAATTTTGTGTTGCTGGATGAGCCGTTCGCAGGTGTTGACCCTATCGCTGTTGAAGAAATACAAGGCATTGTAGCCAAGCTCAAAGACAAAAACATAGGCATTCTAATAACTGATCATAATGTGAATGAGACACTTTCGATCACCGACCGGGCATATCTTATGTTTGAGGGCAAATTGCTAAAGGCAGGAACTGCGGAAGAACTAGCAGCAGATGAGCAAGTCAGAAGAGTATATCTAGGAAAGCACTTTGAACTAAAACGAAAAATCTGATTTGGAACTTTTCAACTCCATATTCACCTGGATCATGCGCAAGCGAATCCATGATATTGAGCTTTTCCTCAAGTATCCACATGACGTGCAGCAGGAGTTGTTCCAAAATCTTATCAATAGAGGTGCCAAAACCGAGTATGGATCAAAATACGGTTTCAAGGACATCAAAACTTCCGATCAATTCAAAAAACAAGTACCCATCGTTTCCTATGAAGATATCTTCCCTTTTGTAGACCGAACCATGAAGGGAGAGGTAAATGTCCTCTGGCCAACTGAAATCAACTGGTTCGCTAAGTCGTCAGGCACCACCAACGCTCGCAGCAAGTTTATTCCAGTTTCAAAAGAATCACTTGAGGACTGTCATTTCAAAGGAGGTAAGGACATGCTGTCCATCTATTTCAACAACAACCCGAATTCTAAAATGTTTACGGGTAAAGGTTTGGCAATCGGCGGTAGTCATCAGATCAATCAACTGGATCAAAATGCCAAAAGTCAGTATGGTGATGTGTCTGCTGTTATCCTGAGCAACATGCCCTGGTGGGCCCAGATGGTTCGAACGCCAAGCATGGAAATCGCCTTAATGGAGGAATGGGAATCCAAGCTCGAGGCAATGGCCAAGACGTGTGCTGAGGAGAATGTGACAAACATGTCAGGAGTACCTACCTGGACATTGGTGCTGCTGGAAAAAATCATTAAGGATAAAGGTGTTGATAGTATATTGGACATCTGGCCAAATTTGGAGGTCTTCTTCCATGGAGCAGTCGCCTTTGCGCCCTATCGTGAACAATTCAAGAAGCTTATTCCAAGTAGTGATATGAACTATATGGAGACCTATAATGCTTCTGAAGGCTTTTTCGGTATTCAAGATCAAACAGATTCAGATGAATTGCTTTTGATGTTGGATTATGGGATCTTCTATGAATTTGTCCCGATAGAAGAACTGGAGCAAGAAGATCCTAAATCACATACACTTGATGAAGTTGAGGTGGGTATGGTTTATGCTATTGTCATTACAACTAACGGTGGGCTATGGAGGTATCGCATAGGTGATACTGTGAAATTCACAAGTATTGACCCATATCGTATCAAGATTGCTGGTCGAACCAAACATTTCATCAATGCCTTTGGTGAGGAGCTAATGATTGAAAACGCAGAACACGCCATTACGGAGGCATGTAGAAAAACTGAAGCTCAAATTCATAATTTCACTGCGGCACCACGTTACCTGGAGGTCGGTGAAAAAGGTGGCCATGAATGGGTCGTTGAATTCGTAGACGAACCCAATGACCTTGAAAGATTTATTTCCATACTCGACGAGACATTACGGGAAATCAATTCCGACTATGATGCAAAACGTCATAAAGACATTGCACTTGTAGCTCCGGTCGTGCATAAAGCTCCTGCTGACACATTCAATAAATGGATGAAAAAGAGAGGAAAACTAGGCGGCCAAAACAAAGTTCCTCGTCTCGCAAACGATCGTCAGTACCTCGATGATGTGTTACAAATGCTTAAAGAGTAGTCGACTGATCTGCTACCCATTAACTCCATTCTTTGTTAATTTCCTTATACTGGATTCGGGGAAAGGGATATATCATAAATTTGAATACCCACAAATTGAATTCAATTGAATCCGCAAGCAAACACTTCAAAAAATGAAAGAATCAACCATTTGTGTCCACACGCATCATCAAGAGCAAGGTGTCAATACACCAATCGACCCTTCCTCTGCCAATAAATACATTGGTTATGAAGGAAATATCTATCCGCGCTATTTCAATACGCGAAACCAGGAAGTCGTCGTTGAAAAGCTCTGTCAACTCGAACGGTCGGAAGCGGGATTGATTTTTAGCTCAGGAATGGCCTCTATAACTACCGCATTGTTAGCAGTGCTCAAAAGTGGCGATCATATCCTCCTCTCCGCAGAAATATATGGTGGTACACACAATTTGATTTTGCAAGAATTTGAGCAATATGGAATTGCCTTTGACTTTGTTTCTGGAGGTGACTTTGAGTCTGCAGTCAAACCGAACACAAAGGTGATTTACACAGAAACCCCCTCTAATCCGCTTCTCAAAATTGTTGATCTGAAGGCGATTGCCGATTTCGCCAAAGCTCACAATCTCATATCAGTAGTAGACAATACGTTCGCCTCTCCTATCAATCAACGACCTATCGATTTCGGGATTGATGTGGTTGTACACAGTGGCACAAAATACCTGGGAGGACATAGCGACCTGTGTTATGGCGCAGTATTAACGAATAGCGCTCTTCGTGAAAAAGTATTTCAAAAGGCGATTAATCTTGGTGGTAGTCTCAATGCACTTGATAGCTATCTCATTGAAAGGAGCCTTAAAACCCTCGCACTTCGTGTAGAAAAACAAAATGAAAATGCCTTAAAAATTGCCAAATTCCTGGATGAACACAACTCTGTTAAGGAGGTGTTTTACCCCGGCCTAGGTACACATGAAGATCATGAAATTGCCAAAAAACAAATGCATGGCGGATTTGGGGGTATGCTGTCGTTCGAGTTGAAGGATGCCTTCAAAACTGATGCCTTTCTTTCTGCCCTGGATTTAATCACACCAGCCTTGAGCCTGGGTGGTGTTGAAACGATCATTTGTCAACCGACTAAAACTTCTCACCTGAAGATGCCTGAAGCAGAACGTTTAAAACAAGGCATTACGGATGGATTGTTAAGATTGTCCGTGGGAATTGAAAATGTTGAGGATCTGACCCATGATCTCAACCGTGCAATCGGATAGAAGAATACGACTGTCACAAATAACAGTATGTGAAATCTTCTTTATCTTGACCTAAAAAAGGAATAAGATGAATGAGAAATTGGTGAAAGGGGCAATGTTGGTGCTTCCATTATTTGGTTTCACCTGGACAGTTTATTTCATTTCTGACTTGTACGAAACAGGCACGGATCGAAATACCATGGTGTTTCTGATCACGCTCATCGGGTCGATTACAAGCCTGATCGTGTACATTAGGGATGCAATGGATCGGGAGAGCATCAAAGACAAGGGTGTCTGGATCATGCTCTTTATCGTTACGGGTATTCTGGGACAGTATGCCTATTTCTTTAGGTACAAACAGGGTTAAAAAACTATCCCAATCAGTACCGTCGTACCGATTGGGATAAGGATTATTCTACTATCTTCTGAAAGTACTTTTCAGATAATTTATAATCATTTATGTATTCCATGGGATCAACATGTTTATCCGATTTGATCACCTCATAGTGTAAGTGAGGTGATGTGCTTAGTCCCGTACTTCCAATAAATCCAATAAGATCTCCCTTTTTTACGTTCTGACCACTCTTCACATTAAAAGCCGATAAGTGTGCATACTGCGTTTTGTATCCGTTTCCATGCTCAATGTATATATGCTTACCGAATCCTCCCTTGTGGTTTTTTACTGTGACAGCTCCATCCGCTGTGGCGACCACTGGCGCGCCTGTTTTAGCCGGAATATCAATCCCTTGATGCCATTGAAACTTTGAACTATTATTTGGGTTTTTCCTTTTGCCAAACCCAGAAGAAAGTCTGATAGACTCACCTCCCATATCAACAGGTAAAATACTCGGTACATCATCCGGGTCTTCTATTTCCTGAAACTCAGGAAGTACAATTGTGGCTTTATCATTTGGCATTGGAAATGTGACCAAATGTTCCTCCAGCATAACCGGTACTTCTTTGAACGAAAACAGCACCGCAAAACCCAATACAATTGGGATCACAAAAAGCGACTTTAATAAAGTCAGTTTACTTGTCTTATGTTTATTCATCATCATGATTCGTTTTTTAGTCAATGAAACATTGAAGTAGCTAACCAATGAATGCTCATAGTCTCGTTTGACCTCAGCCAACAACAACTGCTGATAAGTGATCCTATCATGCTTGTTGATTGTTTCTTGATCGGCTTGAAACTCGTGCACTTCGATTAGCCCCTTCCTGTATAAGTAGATGAAAGGATTGAACCAAAACAGAATCACAAATAAGTCCATCAGTAATCGGTCATATGAATGACCCAATCTTACATGATGATACTCATGTTCGAGCACACTCAATTCTCCTGGTTGATCCTGATGCGTTTTAGCCAGGAAGATCCATTGGAAAAATGAATGTGATTTGGGGTAAGATGTACTGTACACCTTGATTCCTTTATAAGTTTTTAAATGTTTCCTATATGCATTAAAAAGTGTTCTAAGACTGTGGATATAGCGAATGATCAATAGGAAAACCACCAGCCAATAGATGCCTAAAATTGTATTGTACCAATTAAGCGTACTATCAGTTTGGGCTTGTTTGTCAGTCACCTTGTTTGCCTGAACCATTTGCAAATAATGAGTAGCAGGTTCAAGCTCAACCATCACCTGCTGAAGCTGATCGTTTTGTGGTGTATAATCCCACAACGGTGCGGACAATGACAATGCAAGCATGAGCAGCAGTATACCTCTGGAAAATCCCACAAGCGTGGACTTTCGAAACAGCAACCAATACAATGAAAAGCATGCTGTTAGCACCAGACTGACCTTAACAAGGTAAATTATCATGACTCCTTTTGTTTTTTGATTTCCGCGTTGATCATTGCCTGAATCTCTTCCAGCTCTTTAACGCTCATCTTATTTTCCTTGGTAAAAAAAGAGGCAAATTGACTCGGTGAATTGTCAAAAAAACTTTTCAATATTCCATTAAAAGCTTCCTTTGAATAATTCGACTTGGCAACCTTTGGGAAATATTCTCTGGCTTTCCCAAATGTTTTGAATCCCACGAACCCTTTTTTGACCAGCACATTCACGACCGTAGAAATGGTCGTATAGGCAGGTTTAGGGTCCGGGTATTGTTCTACAATATCCTTCAGAAACGCTTTGTCCAGCGTCCACAGATATTGCATCAACTGCTCTTCTGCTTTAGTCAATTCTTTCATCTCGGGACAAAACTATAACTATAGTCATAATAATACAACTATATTTATAGTAATTCATGCGCTATTAATCAAAACGTCCTCTATTGCATTTATTCGAACACATAATATGTGTATATGAAGAATGTAACATTAGCGATAGACAATGAGGTTCTGAAAAAGGCAAGAGAATATGCTGCTGAGCGAGGTACAAGCCTTAACGAAATGGTCCGTCAATATCTACAAGAAACGGTTTGACCCGAAGAAAAAACTTTTGTGGATTTCTTAAATGAAAATTTCGATCGTTTTCAGGTCGACACAAAAAACTTCAAATTCAATCGAGACGAAATCTATGAAAGGTAAAATCTTTATTGATACCAATTGCCTGGTGTACATGTTTAGCAGAGATGAGCAAACCAAGCGTCATATACTGATCAATATTTTCAAAGAACACTCATTTAAACTTGTTTGGTCAACCCAAGTAATCCAGGAGTTTTACAACATAGCAGTAAAAAAACTACGTTATCGATCGCAGGACGTTAAGACCATTATTGATGAGATGTCTCATCTTGAACTAATCATTAACAATCTCAACACCATCAAATCAGCAATCGACGTTCAGACCATTAACCAAATATCATTTTGGCACAGCTTGATTGTTAGTGCCGCTAAATCCGCACATTGCAAATACTTACTAAGTGAGGACATGCAGCATGGACAAAAGATCAATGGAATTGAAGTTGCGAACCCATTCATCTAGTAAGATTTTTCATCTTTGCAACGAAATGGAAGCAAAGAACACTGAAAACTTACATCGCAAAATCAACCGTCAAATAGGAAAAGCTATTTCCGATCACAACATGATTGAGGAAGGTGACAAAATCATGGTTGCCGTGAGCGGCGGCAAAGACAGCCTTTGCATGCTCCATTTTCTCAGGGAGTTTCAGCAAAAGGCTCCTGTATCCTTTGACCTGCTGGCGGTCAATGTGGATCAAAAGCAACCTGGATTTGATGAATCTGTCCTTCCCAATCTCTTTCAAAGCTGGGATGTGCCTTATCATATTGCAGAACAAGACACGTACTCGGTTGTGGTAGAAAAAACACCTGCAGGCAAAAGTTTCTGTAGCCTTTGTAGCCGAATGAGAAGAGGCATACTCTATGAAACCGCTCGCAAGTTTGGCTGCAACAAAGTTGCGTTGGGTCACCACCAAGATGATGTGTTGGAGACATTTCTGATGAACTTTTTCTTTTCCGGTCAATTGAGTTCAATGCCCGCACACTACCTCATCGAGAAGGAGGACATGCATGTCATACGTCCGCTGTATGGTGTCAAAGAATCCATCATTCAGGCATATGTTAAAAGCCATGATTGGCCCATCGTACCCTGCAACTTATGTGGATCACAGGAAAACATGAGACGGCAGCAGATGAAACAGATGATAGAGGAACTTTCCTTGACCAACCCACAACTTCGAGATACAGCCTTTGGGGCGCTCCACAACATTGAACCACGATTTCTCTTCGATCAGTCGCTATGGGCTGACAACCTACCTAAAGCCTGAATCATTCGGTTCTTAAACTTTTGATTGGATTTCGAGTGGATGCCCTCCAGGTATGATAGCTTATGACGAGTAAGGCTAAGCCTATCGAAATGAAGCCCGCTAACACAAAGACACCAACACCAATTTCCACTTGAAAGGCAAAGTTGTCCAGCCATTTCCGCATGAGCCAAACGGTAAATGGAACAGAAAAAGCTATGCCCATTACCAATTGCGATGCAAATGACTTTGACAACAGCCCAAACATTTGTGTCGTGGTAGCGCCAACTACCTTCCTTATACCTATTTCCTTTTCCTTAGCGTGCATCACCAACATGGTTAATCCCAGCAAACCAATACTTGCGATCACGATCGATATGATCGTTGCAACGGTCAACAATTTTTGCATGCGTGATTCATCCTCATATTGCTGCCTGATACTTTCATCGACAAAACTAAAAGTGAGCTGCTGATTGGGAAATAGCGTCTCCCAGGATGCTCTCAATATTTCTTTGACTTCCGCCAGGTTGTTCCCCGTGTATTTAAAAATCAACTTTGGAAAAACTGAGTCTTGAAAATCGGCATCTGAAATACCTTCAAATATTAGATCAAAGCTCTTACCAATGACCAGAGGTTCTACTTCGGTATGCAGGCTGGAGAAATGGAAATCATCAGTTACACCAACAATCATGTGGTCACCAAATTCTTCGCCGGGCAATTTGGCGCCAATAGGTTCTTCAAGACCAAAATACGTCACAGCCGCACGATTCAGAATAAGTGAACGATCATCACCATCTTCAATCAATGGCCTGCCCTGAACGGTCTCGATCCCAAATGCCTGAAAGAAATCCGCATCTGTTTTTAAAAATCTAAATTTCCTAAATGTCCCTTGTTTGTCTTCAAACCCAAACTCCACCCATCCATTGGTCCCAAAAGCATGACTGGAAATAGACATAGCTGAGATTTGTGGGTGTTGTTCAAGACGATTCCGCAATAGTTGTGCATTATCATGACTTGAATTGAGCTGTTCACGAAAACCTTCAGCGTCCTGATCCGCATGTAAGGCTACACTTACGAATGCCTCATGGTTATAACCCAGATCCTTTTCCTGGAGATACATGAGTTGTTTCCGCATAATCAAGGCACTTGAAATTAGGAATATGGTGATCAAAAACTGAAACACCACTAACGCTCTTCCGGTCCAGTGTTTAGCCTTTGCGTGATTACCTCCGTTTGTAATCTGCATGGTGCGTATTTTGGATAAGGACAAGACTGGATATAATCCAGAAATCAATCCCACGACAACTGCTAATGCTAAAAATCCAAGTAAGTGCACCCATTCAAACTGGTAGATCAAGTTTGCACCAGTAAGCTCATTGAAAACGGGGACAAGAAAAATGGTGAAAGTTCCGCCGATTGCCATTGACATCAGCGCAACCAAAATACTTTCCATCAGGTATTGACTGATCAATCCGTTTCGATTGGCTCCCAATATTTTTCGCATACCTACTTCTTTGGTTCGCTTTAGAGATTGCCCGATTGAAAGTGTCGCATAATTCACGCAGGCCACAAGCAGCACCAATATGCCTATCACAAGTAAGACGTATACGTATTGAGGATTGATGACAGGAGCATTACCTAAAGGGATATCCGGATTGGTATGGATATCTGTGATGGGTTGGAAACCGAGTTGATATTCTCCTCTTTTTACTTCTCCATCGAGGTATTTCATGACAACATCCTGATGCTTTTCTTCCACACTCGCAATAGCGGTATTCTCCTTAAGCAACAAGTATGTTTCTCCAACCACTGACCACCAGGCCTGCATGTTACCATCACCAAACAATTCTCTATTAAGGTGATTTGATACAACTAAGTCAGCCTGAATACTTGAAGAAACCGGAAAATCTTCCATCACGGCAACCACATTAAACTGTTTGGCAGAACTACCTAATTGTAACTCGAGTGATCGGCCAACCGGATCTGCATCCCCGAAATATTTCTTGGCATAAGTCCTTGAAATAACCAGTTGAAAGTCTGAAGCAAATGGATTGTTGATGGCTCCATGAATCAACTCAAAATCAAACACATCGAAAAATTCAGGACTCACGACCGCTATTGACTCATCAATGCGCTCCTGATCCGCACGTATTACCTCAACCTGTTGGCGTATATATTGAGTTGCTGTCTGAACTTCTGCAAATTCCGTTTCTAGTAACTCTTCAAATCTCAATGGGGTGGTAGCATTAAAAAATTCTCGATCATCCCCGTAGTTTTCATAAAGCCAAACCCTGAATAGCCTCTCTTTTTTTGAATGAAACTGATCATATGTCAACTCTTGCCATGAGTAAAGACCAATTAGCACGAAACATATGATACCGACCGAAAGGCCAAGCACATTAAGTGAGGTGTTGAGCCGCTCCCTTTTCAGAATCCTGGCTGCCACTTTCAGATTCAAAACTGTCATGTTGTTATTTAGTTTGAGTTTTTGTCCTTTGAGTGTGGAGAGCCTAAACGATCTCAACACCAGCCATATAAATGACCATTTGGCAAACTGAACACCGCGACTTTCCAGTTGTTGATAATATATTTCATAAAGGTCACCCTGAAGATCTTCCAATAGCTCAGGTTTGCAATACCACTCCAGCAACCTATTCGCCCATTTTGGAGGTCCGGTTGTCATCAGTTTAAGCTTGAAAAAGTCAGATTTGGCAGTCGATCATATAGCTCAGTCCGTAGCGACATGATCTCGTCCAGGACACCACGACCTGCTATTGTCAACGTAAAATATCGTTTCCTTCTACCTCCTCTTTCCTGAGTAGCTCCTTTCATCTCTGATGTCACAAATCCTTTACTTTCCAATCGTCTCAATACTGAATGAATGGTTGTGACGTCAAGTCTACGATTGGTTTTCTGTGTAATTTCTTCCAGGATCTTCACTGCGTAAGCATCTGTGAGCAAGCCTCCAACTGTCAGCAATACCAGTTCTTCAAGTTCTCCGATGGTTTCTCCTTTCATGATTCTATTTGTTGTACAAACGCACAAGATACATATTAGTTGTATTTTTGTACAATAAATGCAGACTATCTCTGATGATCAGCATCACCAATTATGGTTAAATTCACTTTTTGACCTGTTGCTCCAAATGAAATCAGATTCTCGTGCCGTTCGTTTATTGGTTGCTATTGCTCTGGGAGCTCCGTCATACGCTGTTTTTGCTTTGATTCGGGATTTTCCATTCTCTCAGATGACGCCTTATTCCTATCGGGATTATAGCCTGACAGCAACCATTTCACTTTTCATTCTATTTGAAGCTCAATTCTATAAATCTCGTCTGCTCAACAACCGTTGGGATTGGAAGGAAGCTCCTGTTACACGTTTATCCATTGAGTTGCTCTCCAGCTTGGTACTCACGGTGGTTATTGTCACTATAGGATACAGTTTCCTTTATTTGAAAATTTGGGACATGGCCATTTATCAACCATCGCTTTACCTGTATATCAGTCTCTGTTATTTTATTTCGTTGTGTTTCATGGGATATGTGAACATCATCCCAATAATGAATGAGTGGAAGAATTCTTTGATGAAAGCTGAACAACTCAAGAAAGAAAACCTATCTGCCCGACTTGAAGCGCTAAGAACTCAGCTGAGTCCACATTTCTTCTTCAACAACCTAAGTCTGATCAATGCGCTCATCGATCAGGACTCAGTTCTCGCGAAAGATTCAATTAATCGCTTATCCGAGGTTTTCAGATATATTTTGGATCATAAGCATGACGAAATCGTCAAATTAGAGGATGAATTGACCTTCATCAAGAATTATTGTTTTCTCCTAAAAGCTCGATTTGAAACCAAATTTGATCTTGATTTGTCAATTGACGATCGAGCATATTGGATACCCCCAATGACCTTGCAACTTTTAATTGAAAACGCAGTAAAACACAACACGGCTTCAAATGACAATCCACTTAAAGTGAAGATTACTCAAATAGAAAATCGACTAATTGTGGAAAACAAAATAAGTTCTAAGGTCGCTGCAGAACCCTCTGGGCTTGGCTTGGATAGCATTTTGAAACGATATGAAGCGCTAACAGATGAGCCCGTTATAATCTCTGCTGATCAGGAAACTTTTACTGTTGAGCTTCCCTTATTAATATATGAAAATCGTCATCATTGAAGATGAACCGGCAAGTGCCCGGGAATTAGCCGCTTTAGTGAGGTCCATCAGACCTGAGGTGTCAATTGATGCGACCTTGGAGTCTATTCAGGAATCAATCACCTATCTTCAAAATCACTCTCCCGATCTCATCTTTTTAGACATCATGCTCGCTGATGGTCAATCCTTCAAGATCTTCGAACATGTAATGCCCAAATGCCCGATTGTATTTACGACCGCTTATGACAACTTCGCCATTAAGGCATTTGAATATCACAGCCTGAGCTACTTACTCAAGCCGATCACACGAGACAAAGTTGCCCAGGTATTTGATAAATTAGAGAGCATTAAAAGCATGCTGGCAGTAGATTTTAAATCTCTCAGTATTGGTAAAAATTATAAGGATCATTTTTTGGTTGCCATTGGGTCAACCCTTATTCGTCTTGCTGCCGTAGACATCCACTATTTTTTCAGCGAAGATGGAATCAGTTTTGTTTGTGATAAACACCTCAAAAAATATATTATTTCCTACTCTTTGACCCACCTTGAAGAAGCCGTGGACCCTGCCAAATTTTTCAGGATCAATAGACAGCTATTCGTTCATCGAAATGCAATTGTATCGCTAAAACCTTATATCAAAGGACAGGTTAAGGTTGCGATCAAGGGGTTAGAAGATTTTGCGGTGGTAAGTCGAAAAAAAACACCTTTACTGAAGCAATGGCTTAACCCCTAGTTGCAATTCTTAAGCGTTACCTTCTCAGACCAATTTCCATATTTTACCTCCACGGTCATCTCAGTTCCGCTTACCCTAAAGACCCCATCTTTAACCTCTCCTTTCCCTGCAACAATTTCGTAGGAAGTCTCTGTCGTAAGTGAATATGAAATTCCCTCGGCATATGAAATAACGGGATTTAAACGTTGAAAATAAACTCCTCTAGTTTGAAGACTTGGAATGCATTCGACATGCAATTCAAAGCTGGGAGAACTCGTTCCCGCTAATCCTCGCATGAACAAGTTGAACGGAATATGGATGCGCTCTACCCAAGCAGAGGCATTATGAGCACCCCCATCCACTTCATAGTAGAATATTTGACGACCATAGCTTAAACCACTTTCTTTGAGCTTTTGAATTAAGGGTACATAGTAATTCCATTCTCTCGTGCCAATATCAAAATAGAATTTGTTCTGACGCGTAACACTGTCCATTTCTTCATTAAAAATCGCATAATCTGCTACCCAAAATGAAGGTGACATTGCTCCAGCAAATGTGAAATGATTGGGATATCGCATTACAATCCATGCCGCGTGCAAGCCCCCAAGTGACATTCCGAAAAATCCTTTTCGAGACTGATCGATGTTATATCTATTTTCAATGTACGGTAGCACTTCATTGACGACTTGTTCAGAGTAGGCTGCAGCCCGAGGCGTGTAATCCCCCCAATTGTCATCAATCCAAGGGTCATCATATGGCGTGTACAGATCGGTACGCTTGTTTCCGGCATGCATTCCCACCATAATGAACGGTTCATCATAGTCAAAGGTCAAATGATTGAATACGCTTCTAAATCCATCTCCATCATTAAAGTATATGATAGGGTAGGTCTGCTGGTCATTGAATCCGGGAGGCAGGAATATTTCAGCCTCTAAACCTCCACTAAACTGGACAACCTCAGTGGAGAAAATATCCTCAAAAAATGGAGTCTTAGTTGGTGGTGGAGCCTCTTCCTCCTGACACCCCATGTTCACCAATCCAACCATGACTATTCCTAGCAGCCTATTCATATCATGAAAATAAACGGGCGCTCGTAATATTGTCACCTGAGAAGCAAAATACTCATTGAAGTAACACTTTAGCGTGTTGAAACATCACTCTTCTGTATGACTATTTACATATCGCTCCCATTTCTCCAACACAAAATGGAAATCCTCTGGCAACTCTGAGTCAAATTGAACATGTTGCTTTGTGATAGGATGAACAAATCCAAGTGTCTTGGCATGCAAAGCTTGACGTGGCATTAGCTTGAAACAATTATGTACAAACTGCTTGTATTTACTAAATATGGTGCCCTTTAGAATCTGATCTCCCCCATAGGTAACATCATTAAATAGTGGATGACCCAGGTATTTCAAATGGGCTCTTATCTGATGTGTTCGTCCTGTTTCGAGATTGCATTGAAGTAACGACACATATCGATAGTCCTTTAAGGTTTTAAAATGGGTGATCGCCCTTTTCCCAAAGTCACCATCCGGAAATGGTGCAGTGATGCGTCTGTCTTTTAAACTCCTCCCCAAATTGACGTTGATGATTCCGTCAGGCTCGCTTGGCGTACCCCACACCAAAGCGTAGTAAGTTCTTTCGATACTATGATCAAAAAACTGTTTTGCCAATCCATTCATTGCCTGCTCCGTTTTGGCTATTACCAACAGTCCCGAGGTATCCTTGTCAATTCTGTGAACCAAACCCGGACGACCTTCATTGCCTTGCATTTCGGGTAAATTTTGAAAGTGCCAGGCCAAAGCATTGACTAAAGTTCCGCTCCAATTCTGGTAAGCTGGATGTACCACCATTCCTGCCGGCTTATTGACAACCAAAAGATGGTCATCTTCAAAAACAATGTTCAATGGAATTTCCTCCGGCACCACCTCTGTTTCTCGTGGCGGCTCTGGTAATACCACCGTGACTACATCGTTTGGATGAATTTTGTAGTTGGGCTTCACGACCTGATCATTCACCTTAACCAACCCTGTTTTAATTGCATTTTGCAACTTATTACGGGTGACATTTGGTAAACGATCCATCAAAAACTTATCTACTCGCAACAACGCCTGATTAGGGTCGGCCTCAATCCGGTGATGTTCAAACCATTCTTCTTCCGGTAGATGATCATCCTGTTCCTCCATGTGGCAAAAATACCTATACTTGTTTTATGTCCATTCCTCATGAACATACTCCAGTAGAACAACTGCATTCTGAATTTCTTTCAAGGTATGGCGTTTCCGTTTTTGTCAAACGAGATGATGTCAATCACCCGATGATCATGGGCAACAAATGGCGCAAACTCAAATACAACTTGGAGCAAGCCAAAGATCAAAAATGTGATACTTTACTTACTTATGGCGGGGCATATTCAAACCATGTTTTGGCTACCGCCGCTGCTGCTGCTGCATTTGGTTTTAAAAGTATTGGAGTCATTCGAGGTGATGAACTTAACCCAGATAGTAACATCACGCTTAAAACCGCATCAGACCTTAACATGAAACTGGAATTTGTTTCTAGGGAAAAGTTCAGGAAAATGAAGACTCAACTGAGTATTCCTGCCGGTTTATCCAAAGTTTATGTTTTGCCGGAAGGTGGAACAAATAAATTCGCTATTAAAGGTTGTGCCGAACTAATCCATGAGCTAGGTCAGGAGTACGATCTGATAGCCACATCCATGGGTACCGGAGGAACGTTTGCCGGGCTTTTGATGGGGTTAAAAGGTAGTGGCCACCTCCTTGGATTCTCGGCACTAAAAGGGCCCTGGATCAACGATGAGACCGAAAAACTGCTCAATGAACATCAAATTTCATACACAAACTATGGTGTTTATCAAGACCATTATTTTGGTGGATATGGCAAATACACCAAAACATTAATCGAGTTTATAAACGCATTTTATCGAGATTATCATATTTTACTTGATCCTATATATACCGGAAAGATGTTTTTCAGCGTTTGGGAAATGATTAAAAATGCCCAAATTGCAACTGGTAGTAGGATTTTGCTAATTCATACAGGTGGATTGCAAGGTATTGCTGGCTTCAATGAACGCCATGGATTACAACTACCAGGGCCTTAACGGGTTGTTGTGTTATGAAAAAAATTGTGTGTGTACTATCTGTCCTGGTCCTTATTGGAACAGGGTGCGATATAAATCAGCTTGAGTTTAGCAACTTAAAGACGCCCAAACCAGCTGGTCTTGTTGCACTTCCTCTTGGTCATATGACCTGGAGCATGGAAGACCTGATGGCTGAGGTCACCGCAGTGGATTATGAACTCGATGAGTTCAATGGCATTGTGCTGAACTATAATGAAACAGTTGATGCCGCGTTTCCGGTCTCTGGATCAGTTCCTGTTGATATTGTTGACACCATTCCTATAGCCTCAATTGATATCCCTTTAGATTTCTTTTCTCGTTTTAGTAGTGGTGGTATTAGGTTTCAAAGTCCAGAAGTCAACTTTGCATTTACCAATACTATCAATGCACCCCTTTTATTGGATTTCAGTGGTTCATATGCTATTAGGGAAGATACTGCATCAGGAGTGCAAACCAGGATTGATTTGACCGGCGATGTAATAGACAGTCCAACGTTGATCAGGAGTCCAAGCAATCCGGGGGAAGCGGAAACATCAACAGTCATTATTCATCGGAATAATTCCAACATTCAGGATCTATTCAACATTTCTCCTACACTTATACACATAGAAATTAGTGTGATTGTACAATTGTCAACTGCAGTCACCATCGCCGACAATGCCTCACTCAATGCGGATATAAATGTCAAGCTACCACTTGCTTTGATTTTTGAAGATTTTGAAATTCCACTAGAGTTTGACTTGGGTGGTGGTGTTGAGTTTGATTATGCCGACTCTTTGGCATTGCACATCGTTACCGGAAATATGCTCCCATTCACTGTGCTCCTTACGTTTCAGATTCTAGGTGAAGAAGGTGACACACTTTATGAAGTCTACAGGGAGCAAATTATAGCACCGCCATTCCTGGATACAAATTTTGAGGCGCATGAGATGAAAGCTCACGTTTCAGACATCCCTCTGTCTAGCGCAGGGATTGCGGCGCTGAACTCTGGCTCCAGAATAAGAACAGTCTTAAAACTAGATACGTCAAAAACGCTGACATCAACGGAAATATATGTCAGAATTTTAATCAACTATTTACTTCAAATAGAGCTAGGAATAGTAGGTAAATTAAACCCGGATAGCGGCTTATTTTGAGGCGACTACTAACCATATTATCGGTTATTATTTCATGTGGGGCATTCGGTCAACATGGCCTTTCTTTTTACCATTTGAGAGGTGCTACATTCCAAAGCACCAATTACAACCCTGCATTTTTTCCTCAAGGCAATTTTTTCCTTGGGCTTCCGGCAATCTCTGGCGTCAATTTTTATGTAAACAATAGATTCAGCTACAATGATGCCATTAACAATGATGAAGGTTCAAACATCCTGGATGTAGACAACCTGGTTGAAGGGCTTGGGAAAATCAACAACTTGAGCACTCATCTTAATTTGAGTCTTTTTCATATCGGTTTTCGAATTCCAAGTACTGGAGCTGCCATAGCGCTCTTCGCAAATGAAAGAACTGCTTTAGATGTACTTTATCCTAAAGACCTCATTGAGTGGGCCTGGTTGGGTAATGCAACAAAACTCGGTAAAAAAATCCAGGTCAACAAAGTCGCTGTAAGCCTAACGCACTTTCGTGAATATGGTTTGGCGCTGGCTTATTCGATTCCTAAGTCGCCAATCAAAATAGGCATCAGAGCAAAGTACCTTCAAGGAGTGGTTAATGCGTCTACACCAACATGGTTTAACGCAACCATCGAAACAGATTATCAAAATTATCAACTCGATCTCAGCTGGAAAAATGGCATGTTGAGAACCGCGGGGGTAAATAACATCATGAATGGAGATGTGATTCCTTATGTCATTTCTAACGGTAATATTGGTGCCGGTATAGACCTGGGTACGGACTACCGTATTAACAAATACTATGGAATTTCACTAGCGATCAATGACATTGGGTTTATTAGATGGAAAGAAGACGTTACTACCTATCAAATGGATGATGTTGAGTTTAGCTATAATGGAATGAACCTCAAGGGTGCGCGCAACTACTTTGATGCGATTGATACTGCTATCGAACAGTTTAAGTTTCCAGAAAATTCTGAAGCGTATACCTCCATGATTCCAGCCAATGTGATTACCAGTTGGACCTACACGCCCATCCAAGGAACTGACATTATTGCTACGGCGAATGCACGGATTATTCAAAAGCAAGTACTCCCAACATTCGGGGCTGGTATCAGACAATACTTCGGACCTAATCTGATATTGTCAGCAAGCGCGGTTAGAGTTCCTCAGCAATTTGTGAATGTTGGCGCTTCTTTTGCGGCAACTATTGCAGGCATCCAGCTTTATGCCGGTGTTGATAAAATCATAGGTTACTCAGTGCCCAATATGAAATGGGCAGAAGGAAGGGTCGGTATCAATTTTATTTTTGGAAATCGTCACAAAAAATCTTCAAAAGGTCCGGCTGGCGGGTATGTTGATCCCGACTACAGCCAATTCAGCAGCCTCAAGACCGAGTCCAGAGGTGTGGTTACTAATACTTTCAATGGTAGGAAAATAAAAGTAAAAGGGCAGGATGGAATTTATACCATTGCGAAAATTGAAGAACCAGACGCTGGTGGATCAGCAACACCTAAAGTTGTGAAAAATGACAGATTACCCAGAATGGCAGGGTCAGCAACAGGAACATATCACAACAAAGATAAGAGTAGCAGATCAATAGGAAGTGCAACCGGATCCCTGCAAAATGACGCTCGCCCACCATCCAATACACCTAGCGCTACAGGACCTATGACTGGTCAACCGCAGCAGGTTAAACAATCCTCGTCAGGTCTTATTCCTAGCGAGAAGAGAGCGTCAAATATACAATCAGCAACAGGTCAGATAGTTCATGAAAGAAAAGCCAGCAATAATCGATCGGCAACAGGACAAATAGCCACACAATCAAAAGGTAGAAAAGCAGGTGGCGGATCAGCAACTGGACGAATAAAACACGAAAGAAAATCGATTGGAAACAGATCGGCGACTGGCAGTATAGCTACTCAATCAAAAGCAAAAAGGCGCGGAGGCCGATCAGCAACAGGTCAGGTCTCACATGCCAGAGGCAAATCTCGAGGTGGTGGATCAGCAACAGGAAGTGTAACTCACCAAAAAGGGAAACGCCGGGGTAAATCGTCCAAGTCAAGTGGCTTTGGAGGCGGAAAATCCTTCAAACTATTCTTCTGGAAAAAGTAATTATCCAAACATCTCCTGAAAAGCTGATCGCAAAGAATCAACAATTTGCACGGCAATTTTAGTCTTTCCTTTCTCAGGTTTGCCAGCAATAATTAAGGATTTGAAGCCCAATTTGTCTGCCTCTTTTATGCGGGTTTCAGATCTACTCACCTTTCTGATTTCTCCACCCAATCCAACTTCTCCTACAAAACAAGTATCAGTACTAATGATCACATCATGGTAAGAGCTAAATACCGCTGCACACACGGCAAGGTCCAATGAAGGATCGCTTATTCTTATACCACCCGTAATGTTCAGGAAGACATCTTGGGTCCCTAGTTTCAAACCAAGTCTCTTTTCTAAAACAGCCAACAACATATGAAGGCGTTTCACGTCAAATCCTGTGGAGCTCCGTTGTGGAGTTCCATAGGTGGCAGGACTCACCAAGGCCTGTACCTCTATCAACAACGGCCTGTTGCCTTCCAGGGTAGCTCCAATTGCCACACCGGGCCTCTCGCTGGTTTCTTCGGAAAGCAATACTTCAGAAGGATTGGAAACTTCCCTCAGCCCTGCTTCATTCATCTGATAGATCCCAAGTTCATCAGTCGATCCAAATCTATTTTTGGTAGTTCTCAGGATGCGATAAAAATGATTTCTGTCTCCCTCAAACTGTAAAACTGTATCCACCATATGCTCCAAAACCTTCGGTCCGGCTATGCTCCCTTCCTTGTTGATATGACCTATCAGAAATACAGGAACTCCTGACTCTTTTGCGTATCTCATCAATTGACCCGTGCACTCTTTCACCTGAGATATGGACCCGGGAGCTGCATCCAAAAGTGGGGAATGCACAGTCTGAATAGAGTCAATAACTACTAGATCAGGAGAAAGACCAGCAATTTGATCAAAAATGTCATTTAGTGAGGTTTCAGCTAACAGAAAACAAGCTTCTCCCTGAACACCAATTCGATCAGCACGCATTTTTATTTGTTGCGGACTCTCTTCCCCTGAGACATAAAGGACTTTAAGTTGCTGAATTTGAATCGCAATTTGCAATAGCAACGTGGACTTTCCGATCCCCGGCTCTCCACCTAATAAAACCAAAGACCCTGGCACAATTCCTCCTCCAAGGACTCGATTCAACTCGTTATTGCCGCTGGTTAGCCTGTCAAGTTTTTCGCTTTTTACTTCCTGGATCTTTTGAGGAGCAGCCTTTTTCCCTGATCCGTCAGCACGCTTCCATAGAGAGGGTTGGTTAATCATACTGTCCTTGATAACTACCTCTTCGATATAGGTATTCCATTCACCACATGAAGGGCACTTCCCCACCCATTTGGGTGAATCTGCTCCACAATTTTGACAATAAAATGAGGTCTTCTGTTTGGCCAATGATAATGAATTAGTTGTTGGCTAAATTATCCAGAATTTTGCTTACCTCAGCCTTATAATTTCTTCCTATTGGAATATGATGTCCTCCTATTTCGATCTCCGTCGCTGAAAATGAATCTATTCGCTTCTTTGAAACAACAAATGAGCGATGAACCCGAAAAAAATCTTCCTCAGGAAATAGTGAATCCGCCTCAGAAATCGACATATGGGTAACTAATTCACGATGCTCACACACAATTCTTAGATAATCGCGCTGACTTTCCAGAAAAAGTAATGAACTCAAATCCAGGCGAACCATCTTTTTGTCCACTTTGACGAATATATCAGCATTTTCGTCTGGCTCATTTGATCGGATAGACTCAACTTCCTTCAGTTTAGCAATCGCCTTCACAAATCGATCAAAAGCAATTGGCTTAAGTAAGTAGTCTGTTACTTCAAGTTCAAATCCATCAAGTGCATAATCCCGATAAGCAGTTGTAAGAATAACCTTGGGCCTTTTGCTCATGGAGCGCAGAATTTCGAGTCCTGTAATGCGCGGCATTTGAATATCAATGAAAAGCACATCTACTGGCTGGCTCTGCAGGTATTCAAAGGCCTTGACAGGGTTTTCAAATTTGGCTGACAGCTCCAATTGATCAAATTGCTGTATATAAGATTCGATTACCTCTATTGCCAGAGGTTCGTCATCCACCACGATGCATTTGAGCTTATTGGACATTCTTCAGTTTGAGGTACAGCTTGAAATACGAATTTTCTCCCTCTGTGGTTAGCAAATAGTTTTCAGATCCATACTGTAGTTCAAGTCTGCGAATCACATTTTTCAGGCCTATTCCATTGTTTTTAGATGGAGTCGGCATATTCCCTTTGCTATTGACGATGAAGAGTTCAAGGTGCTGGTCCCCTATTATCAATTTGAAATCTATGAAAGCCTCCTCTAGATCAACGCTTATTCCATGTTTAAACGCATTTTCCAGAAACGGTAAAAATATCAAGGGTGCAATTTTTTTACCCACTGACTTGCCTTGAACATCTAGCGTGAGTTTGAGTCGCTGACCATACCTCAATTTCTCAACTTCAAAATAGTTATGTACAAACTGGATCTCTCGTTCAAGTGGGACCCGATCCGTATCGCATTCATACAACATATAATCCATCAAATCGGACAATTTGAGGACCAACTCTGGTGCAGCATCTGATTTCTTCAAGGTAAGGGCATAGAGATTATTCAGCGTGTTGAAAAGGAAGTGAGGATGTAGTTGTGTCTTTAGAAATTTTAATTCTGCTTCCAACTTACCTTTCATTAATTCCTGGCGCTGCTGCTGTTGGTTGTACCAATGTTTGGAAAACTTTATGGTAAATGCGACCAGTACAAACGGATACACATAGGTTGAATTTTTTATGAACTTGGCAGGACTCCAAAAACCTCCCCAATCCTCTCCGCTAAAAAGTAATGGGCGCTCAAAGTGAAAGGACAAAGTCCACTCTATTGCTCCGCCAATAAGAAATGATAACAGCAGTAGCACAATAAATTGAACATATTTCTCTTTCAACAAATACCTGGGCATGAGCACATATAGCACCAAATACGTTGGTATCAACTTACTTGGAAGAACGATCAGCTGACAAAGAAACTGCAGCCAATAATCATCATTGAAGCTACCATATAGTAAAGAGAAAAAGACAACAAAGAACATCCAGAATGATATGTGCTGAATCACCCTGTTTTTGAAAATGCCTTTGTTCAGTATTGACAACATTTAACAAAGATAGTTTTCAACATCAAAAAGACTCCCTCATTCGACAAACAGCACATTGCTACCTACTAACCGCATCTAATTGTGCTGTGTTGAACTGATTCGTCAAAATAGGTCATTGGTTACCAAAACCCAGTTGTTCGTCTATAGTCCAACACTGAGTATTCACTGTTTGCGTAAGCATCATTAAGGCCAAAAACTCAAAAAATGTATCTAAGAATAATCACTGCATATGCCATGCTGCTGTGCATGTCATCGATAGCAATAGGAGATGATCTAAAAAGTAGGGGGTTCGACTTTACTGTAAGCAATACCAATAATCAGAAAATTGTCATTGATGGTGTAATTGACGAAGGGGAATGGTCGCACGTAGCACCCCTTTCCTCATTTATCAATAAATGGCCAGTCGATTCCGGATTGGCGATGGCGCAGACAGAAGTGAAAATCACCTATGATGCCAATTTCCTTTATCTCTCTGGCATTAACTATCAAAAGAAAGAGGATGTTGTCATTCAAACGCTAAAGCGAGACAATCCTGATGGTTACTGGGGTAGTGATGGGTTGGCATTACTGCTTGATCCAATGAATCAACAGAACAACGGTTTTTTGTTTGGAGTAAATGCCGAAGGTGCTCAAATTGAGGCAACATTGAGTGTAAATGGTCCCCAAACCAATTTTGACGAAAACTGGGATAACAAGTGGTTCTCAGCAACCAAGGTTTACGCTGATTATTGGGTGGTAGAAATGGCAATACCATTTACAGCAATTCGCTTCAACGAAAGCAACGACACCTGGGGAATCAACCTCGTTCGTAATGACATGAAAAACAATGTGTATTCGACATGGGCTCAAGTGCCCCTGGCATTTCGCGGGATAGATCTTGGACATTTTGGGCAATTGCACTGGGACACACCTCCAAAAAAATCAAACAGCAATTTTACAGTCATTCCGTATCTCGCCGGAGTTGCGTCAAAAGATTATGATGCCTCAGAAAATCGGTTAAACGGATCAATAGGAATGGATGCCAAAATTTCACTTAGTTCCTCACTAAATTTAGACCTCACAGTCAATCCAGATTTTTCTAATGTCGATGTTGATCAACAGCAAACAAACTTGTCAACCTTTAGTTTGTTCTTTCCAGAAAAACGTGGATTTTTCCTCGAAAACAGTGATCTGTTTTCCAACTTCGGAACCTGGGGGGTGACTCCATTTTTCTCTCGCAGAATAGGCCTTAAAGATGGTGCGCCTGTTCCTATTCTGTTTGGTGGGCGGCTTTCAGGCAATCTGACAGATAAATTCAGAATAGGCATCATGGACGTCCAAACTCGAGCGACAGATGACCTGGCAGCCAATAATTACTTTGTCACAGCTGCCCAATACAATGTCATGAAACGTTCAAAATTCAAACTTTTGGCAACCAACAGACAGGGGATCAGTCAATCAGAAACAAACGATATTGACGATTATGGCAGAACATTGGGTGGTGAATTTGATTACGTTTCGTCCAATGGGTTTTGGACAGGTTCAGCAAAATACCATTCAAATTTCGCTCAAGACATTACTGAAAATAATAGCTACTATACCACCCATGTACAATATGAAAACGGTAAGGTTTATGGTGCCGCCAGTTATAGTCATGTCGGTGAAAACTATACGCCAGACATGGGCTTTGTCCCTTCGCTTTATCACTATGATGTAGCCAATGACACTACACTGCGAGTTGGATTCAACAGAATCAATTCATGGTTTGGCTACATTCATCGACCCAAAGAAGGCAAAGTCAACTCCATTGAATTTAACCCCTGGTTTACGCTGACACTAGACGAGTCAGGGCGGGAATTACGTAGCAACAAAGGGTTATGGAATCAATTAATTACCAAGAGCAATCATGTTGTTAATATTGTTTCCTACTTTACCAATATACGACTAATTGTTCCTTCCGATTTGATAGGCGGAGATGAACTCCTTCCAGCCAGACTTTATCATAACAATTTTACAACGATAACATGGAGGTCTGACTCCAGAAAAACTATAAGCGGTACATTGTCAGCTGCATCGGGAAAGTTCTATACCGGTATTCGAACTCAGCTATCCACAACGATCAATATTCGAAAACAGCCATGGGGAAATTTTTCACTAGCCTACACCCAAAACAGAGTGGACTTAGGACAAGCTTATGGTAAAACAACTTTACATTTATTTGGGCCTCAAGCTGAGGTCAGTTTTACCAACAAAATGTTCTGGACCACCTTCTTGCAGTATAATACTCAGGCCGAAAACTTCAATGTAAATAGTCGGTTTCAGTGGAGATTTAAACCTATGTCAGATTTCTTTATTGTGTATGCTGAAAACTATACAGCTCCATCTCTTGATGTAAAGAACAGAACCTTAGTGTTAAAGCTGACCTATTGGTTAAACCTTTGATCAACACATTTTTACATAGCTTCCCAGCCAGGTGATATGGTCGAGATACGGAGAAATCGTCTGCTGAACATTCTTGTCAAAGTAGTGTCCATCCAGCTCTATGAAAAAGAAGTACTTAAATTTCGCGCCAATCTTAGCCGGTCGACTTTCAACCTTGCATAGGTTAATACCAGCATCCTGAAATTTTTGAAGAAACGAAACCAGCGCACCTGGTTCATCGGGCAATCTAGCGATCAGAGATGTTTTATCATTTCCGCTCACAGCGTTCTCATACTTCTCACTGATGATCAGAAATCTTGTTTGATTGTCAGCAGAGTCCTGAATGTTATTGTACAAAATCGGTAGTTGGTATTGTCTGGCAGCTATTGGTGCGCAAATGGCCGCTGCATTTGGTTCCTCAAGCGCTATTTTACATGCCTTACTTGTCGAATTGACCGGCACCAACTTTACTTCATGCTCGAAATAGTCGTCTAAGAACTTCTTACACTGCCTAAAAGCAATGTCTTTGGTATATATCGTATGGATGTCTTTGATATGTTCCTCCTTGGAGGCGAAAGCAAAATGAATAGGTAGAACGATTTCCGCAACAATGGACAATTCGTGACGGGACAAGTAGTCTATGGATTCCTGAACAGTCCCTTCCTGATTATTTTCAATAGGAATTACACCAAATCTTGCTCTGGAAGTTTTAACGGATTCAAATACTCCTGCAATTGAATCTAATGCAATGTATTCACTCATCCCACCAAATCTTGATTCAGCTGCCTGATGGGTAAATGTGCCTTCCGGGCCCAGGTATGCAACCCGCTCAGGCAACTCATAATTTCGGCTTACGGCAAATATCTCGAGAAAAATAGCCTCTATTGCTGCCCTATTGAGCAAACCATGACTATTCGCAGATAATCTTTCTATGATAGCTTTTTCACGTTCTGGTCGATAGATCACCGCTTTGGTATCGCGCTTCAACTTTCCTACCTGCATGACATTTTCCATGCGCTCATTGAGCAGTTGGATCAGTTTGTCGTCTATTTGATCTATCGATTTTCTTAGTTCGTCCAGCATGTTGACTTGATTCAAACAGCTAAATTAAAAATCCCAGTGAGCGAAACCTGAAAAATTGTGGGATATTCAATTAATTTTGCGCGCATGTTAAGAGACGACCAAATATTTCAGCTAATCGAGGATGAAAAAAAGCGTCAGATCAACGGGATTGAACTGATCGCCTCTGAAAACTTTGTTTCTCCACAGGTAATGGAAGCTATGGGAAGCGTACTGACCAATAAGTATGCTGAAGGACTTCCAGGAAAACGCTACTATGGTGGGTGTGAAGTAGTAGACCAGGTTGAGAATATTGCGAGAGATCGTCTGAAAGAATTGTTCGGGGCTACTTGGGCAAATGTGCAACCTCATTCGGGTGCTCAAGCCAATGCTGCCGTAATGCTAGCCGTCCTCAATCCGGGTGATACCATCCTTGGATTTGACTTATCTCACGGAGGACACCTTACCCATGGTTCACCTGTCAACTTCTCAGGAAAACTTTATAATCCAGTTTTTTACGGAGTAGAAAAAGAAACAGGTAGAATAGACTGGAATAAAGTAGCGGAAACCGCTAGGAAAGAAAAACCAAAATTGATCATTTGTGGTGCTTCGGCATATAGCCGTGATTGGGATTACGAACAACTAAGAGCAGTCGCTGATGAAGTTGGGGCACTCTTGCTTGCAGATGTTTCTCACCCCAGCGGACTCATCGCCAGAGGATTGTTAAACGATCCACTTGAGCATTGCCACATTGTGACTACCACGACTCACAAAACTCTTCGTGGGCCTAGGGGTGGTGTCATCATGATGCGGGATGATTTTGAAAATCCATTTGGTATCAAAACACCAAAAGGAGTACTTAGAACCATGAGTTCGTTGTTGGACTCTGGGGTTTTCCCAGGTACACAAGGTGGTCCACTCGAGCACGTCATTGCCGCCAAGGCGGTTGCCTTCGGTGAGGCACTTACTGATGACTATATGAACTATGTGCTCCAGGTGAAAAAAAATGCAGCTGTTATGGCTGAATCCCTTGTTGGGAAAGGTTATGACATCATCTCTGAGGGAACTGACAATCACATGATGCTCATTGATCTCCGATCCAAGAATATTACAGGTAAAGATGCTGAAGCGGCACTTGGCAAAGCAGATATTACGGTGAATAAAAACATGGTCCCGTTTGATGATAAATCACCATTCGTGACGTCTGGAATCAGAGTAGGCACAGCGGCTGCAACAACCCGTGGACTAAAAGAGGAAGACATGCAGCGAATTGTTGAATACCTCGATAATGCAATCACCAATTGGGAAAATGATACCAAGTTAAACGCTGTGAAAGTGGAGATTAATCAATGGATGAGCCAATTTCCGTTATTTAATTAATCGGATATGGCATTGGATCAAATCGAGGAAGAAGAAGGTGAAATGTCCTTTTTGGACCATCTGGAAGAACTCAGGTGGCATTTAGTAAGGTCACTTTTGGCCATCGTTGTATTTGCGATACTCGCTTTTGTATCCAAGACCATAGTTTTTGGCGAAATCATCCTAGGACCCTCTAAAGTTGATTTCATAACGTACGAGTATTTGTGCAAGTTATCCGAACTGCTCAATTCCTCTGCGCTTTGCATAGACCAACTGCCTTTCATTATTCAGAGTAGACAAATGACGGGTCAATTCGCCATGCACCTGACCTCTTCATTTGTGATTGGAATCATTTGTGCATTCCCATATGCCTTTTGGGAAATATGGCGTTTTATCAAACCTGGGCTCTATCCAACAGAAAGAAAAGCGGCACGGGGTGCTACATTTTATGTTTCACTGCTCTTTGGGAGTGGGGTGTTTTTTGGATACTTCATGGTGGTTCCCATTTCGGTCAACTTTTTGGCGAACTATCAGATTGATCCGACCATTCTAAATGAGTTTGACATCATTTCTTATGTCAACACCGTTACAACCTTGGTGCTGGCTTGTGGCATATTGTTCCAATTACCCATAGTCGTTTATTTTACCACAAAAGCTGGTATTGTCAACTCCGCACTTTTGCGTCAATATCGCAAACACTCCATTATCGTTATATTAATCCTGGGAGCTATGTTAACTCCTCCCGATCCTTTTAGCCAGCTGCTTTTGGCAATACCTTTGTTGTTCCTTTATCAGCTGGGAATAATCATTGCAAAGAGAGTAGAGAAGAAAGAAAAAGTAGCATCACAAGAACTGACAACAAAATGAAAATCGGATTAGGTGGAGATCACGCAGGCTTCCAATACAAAGCAAAACTTGTAGATCATTTAACAGCATTGGGTCATGAAGTGAAGGATTTTGGCCCTCACTCTGCTGACTCTGTGGACTATCCAGATTTTGTTCATCCACTCTCAGAGGCTGTGGAAAAAGGTGAACTTGACTATGGCGTTCTCATCTGTGGTAGTGGAAATGGCGTCACTGTTACCGCCAATAAGCATCAGGGAATCAGAGCGGCACTGGTATGGCAAAAAGAATTGGCTGCATTATCCAGACAGCACAACAATAGCAATGTGATATGCATAGCAGCTCGATTTGTTGCTTACGAACTTGCGGAAACAATGGTAGACACATTCATTTCTACTCCGTTTGAAGGGGGTAGACATGCCACAAGAGTCAACAAAATTAGTTGCTAGTTTTCAGGTAATATCGGTTGCCTTTTCCCTGTCTATACTTTTCTGCCAGAATTGGGAATCTGAAAAACAATTTCTCCATTAAACCCCAATCATCAACGATCACCTCTGGCAGGTCATTGATGAGCGCATTGTAGACGGTAAGCGCATTGGGATAATGATCTATATCCTGCAAATAGCGGATGGTTAATTCCTTATCTATTGCCGGTCCTGCAATTGCCCGATCATAATACAATCCTGGGTCGTCTGACAATACCATAACTTTCTGTCCTGTTGAACCTGCAGGGTTAAGTGGCTGGGTCAACAATATGGATTTGTCAATATAGTTGTAGATGAAAAAAGGAGTCGCGATTAAACTTCCAATTATTAAAAAAGGCAACACAAAAAGAAACAGTCTTTTTTTCAAAAGAAGCGCATATTGGGTCAGGTAAAATGCTCCGGGAATGACAAAATATGCCAATTGTGGAGTAGACAGTTCGACATCAATCCACACTACAATCACGCCTGATAAAAATATCAAAAACATGACTTGATTAATCTTGCTACCAAAACTTGTGTACCTTCCTTTGACCCAAGTATTGTACATGGCAATCACTATCCAAAACAATGGAACTGCAAAGGCTATCAACATTCCTACTAAGTCAGCATACCAGATTCGTTCATTTAGCAATCCTCGACTGTAAACCGAATAGATCATATAAGACAAACCATCATTCCAGTAATACAAGCCTGCTGTGATCAAAATTGGCAGCAAATAGCCGTAGAAATAAAGCAATATTCGCCTTGCGATTGGTGCACTGAAAAGAATGAATGACAGCAATAAAACAATAAAGTAAATGGCTGCCGGTACATAAATGATGGTTGCAATACCTAGATAAATCCCCGCGAATAAGAATAGTTCGTCTGTTACTTTGTTGTCTATCCTGCGAATGACATGGTTAAGGGCCAATAGTATAAAAGTTGAACTCATCAACATTGGCGATAGCGACATGAAATCAGGAATCGCCATCATCAACAACACGTAGAACAATCCAATGAGATAGTTATTCTCCTTAAATGCCTTGTTCCGAACCATCATTACACTGAATATGGTGGCGTTGATGAAAATGACTAATGTTGAGAAAACCCAATGAGCGATTCGACTATTCCCAAACATGAAGTCCAAATACTTGTAAATCAGGCCCGCCAATGGTGATAGGTAGGTATAAGCTTCCTTGTACATCAAAAACCCATTTGCAAGTCGTTCGCCAGTGAGTAACCACGTGAATTCAGGTAAGGAAATGGGCAATCCTATTAAGCCGATGACTATGCGCACTACCACCAAAATGGCTAGCACAAAAACCAGTCTATACGGATCATTGATTTTAAAAAATCGGAACAAGGGATTGATGAATTTGGATCAAATGGAAGCCGAAATTAACAAATAAATAATGGATAATTTTGCACAATGGAATCGAAACGTCAACATAAATATGGCAGAATGATCCAAAAGGATCTGGGTACAATTTTTCAACGTGATCCTCGTCACTACTTTGGCCATAGTTTGGTCACGGTGACAGATGTGGATATGTCTCCCGATCTGAGTGTAGCAAGGGTTTATTTTAGCATTTTCCCTATTAAGGATGCCGAGAAAGTCATGAAGGGCCTTAACGATCACAAGGGTGAAATCAGAAAGCATCTTGGCAACAAAATTGGCAAACAAGTCAGGAAAGTGCCGGAACTGGCTTTTTTCCACGACGATACCGAAGAAAAAGCAAGTCAAATTGACAATTTGATTGATGGGTTGGAGATTCCGAAAGATGATCCATCAGAAAACTAAGTGAACACTTCATTCTTCATAGCAAGACGATATTTCTTCTCTGGAAAGAAGAAAAACTTCATCAACATCATTTCGATCATTTCGATGCTTGTGGTTGGGATCGCAACTATGTCCCTCATCATTGTCCTGTCTGTGTTCAATGGGTTGGAGGGGCTATTAAGATCCCTTTACAATGACTTTGATCCTGAAATGATTATAACTCCTCAGGCAGGTAAGTCTTTTGAATACAACGATGAACTAAAGGCACAACTAAGTCAGGTACCTGGGATCAAATATGTAACTGAGGTCATTGAAGACAATGTATTGATTCGTTACAACAATGCTGAACGAGTCGTAAGGATGAAAGGTGTTTCAGACGAGTTTTTAGTTGATGGCAGAATCAACAATTCAATTGTATATGGTTCAGCAAAATTGCGTGAAGGAGACGTAAACTATGCCATCGTGGGAATGGGCATTCAGTATGACCTTTCCATAAAGCCAAGTAATGATTTCTTTACCATTCAGGTTTACTATCCCAGAAATATCAATCCTGGCATCACAGATCCTACGAGTATTTATTCCGTTCGACATATCATGCCTTCTGGCACTTTTTCGATTGAGAAGTATTATGATGAAAACTACATGTTTGTTCCAGTAAACTTTGCATCACAACTGCTGCGTTACGGGGACAAACGAACCGGTCTAGAACTCTCTCTACAAGCCGGAACCAATCCATATGAAGTCAAAAAAGGCTTAATAGCGATCTTTGGAGATCGCTTTCAAATCAGGCTTGGCGAGGAAATTCACGAAGATTTGTTCAAGATTCTGAGTATCGAAAAATTGTTTGTGTATATCATTTTCTCACTCATTATAGGTATAGCATCCATCAACATTTACTTTGTTCTCACCATGCTCGCATTAGAAAAGAAAAAGGACATTGCGGCGCTCGCCGCTCAGGGTGCTGAACCAAGGTTGATTCGAAATGTTTTTATCAATCAAGGAATGATGATCGCCTTTTCCGGGGCATTTCTAGGGCTCATTTTAGGGCTTGCCATATCATTCACTCAACAATACTTTGGGATAATTTCAATGGGTATGCAAACCGCCATAATGGATGCCTATCCTGTCAAAGTAGCATGGACTGATGTGTTGATTAGCTGTGGTTGTATCATTACCATTACCATTATTGCCTCTATCGCACCAGCCAGATTTGCAGTTAAGACCATCTCCATGAGAGAACTATAAACACTGCGATCAATCATAAAATTTTACCCTCTAAATTCAACGGAATTGTTTAGTTTCGAAGCTTGGTTTGTGCACTACTTCCATGAAAGTAAACCCTGATCGTCCGTTCAAACTTATTTACTCGCTTTACCAGCATCAATACCTAGGATTTTTGTTCGAATCATACGTGGTTCAGCTAAATGAAAAAGGTAATCTGACATTTTCACATCAGAACATCTCAGCAAAAAATGCAAGTGAGTTTGCTGCCAACCTCGATGAACATGACTACACACTCATCGAAACGATGGATGCCATGCAACAGGAGGTAATTGTAAGCAGGTTTTCTACAAAAAAATCAAAGCCGGATCTGTTCTTTCCAAAAGTTTATGATGCACAAAGTGGTGACAAATTGCTTCAGAATGAAATAGATACTTATCTGGAAAAAAGAAGAACTACCATCATGCCTTTGCTAAAAGGTAAGCATGTGTATGAAATGGGTAGTGATGGAGAACCTGCCTGGCAGAAAATAAATGTCCTTGAAGAGGAAGCAACTATCCTTTTCCACTTCCGAAAAAACGAAGATAATACGCACTACTTTCCAACAATCAAATTGCACGGGGAGAAAATGGAATTTCGTGGACGTGAAAGCTATGTCATTAGTAACGAGCCAGCTTATATGATGGTAGACCGGCAGCTTTTTACGTTTGCTCAACCCATTAGCGGTGGAAAGATGAAGCCATTCATTAAGAAGAAGTTCATCCTTATTCCCAAAAAGGTTGAGGAAACATATTACGAAAAATTTGTTGGTCCGTTAGTGGAGTCATTTGATGTGTATGCCAAAGGATTTGAAATAAAAACTGAAAATCATACGCCTCAACCAGTGCTCACATTGTCTGAAGTTAAGCAGGTTGCTTCAGGAAATTTATTTAACAATGGGAATGCGAATGGTGTCAGCAATAACAAGGTGTTGTTCGAACTGAGTTATCAGTACGGCAATTACAAATTTCGGGCTGACCATTTAAAGGATGTAAGTGTTTCTCTTCAAAAGGAAAATGATGACTATACGTTCTATCGAATAAGGCGTCAAAAGGCCAGAGAAAAAGAACTAATAAAAATGCTTGAAGCGCGTGGACTGACCATGCGAAATTCGAGGATTACACTTGACGAGTCTAAAGCGTTCGATTGGCTCAATACACATCAGTCAGTATTGTATGAAGAAGGTTTTATCATACAACAACCCAATAATGGGTCTAAGAAGTATTTCCTCGGTGAATCATCTATTGATATTCGCATCGAAGAAAAGATCGACTGGTTTGATATAAAGGCCGTGGTGAAATTCGGTGATTATGAAATACCGTTTTCGGAAATCCGGAGACTAATTCTGGGTAACAAAAGCGAGATAAGTCTACCCAATGGAGAAATTGGCATAATCCCATCGTCGTGGGCTGAAGATTACAAAGATCTTTTCATGTTTTCGGAATCCGGTGATGAGCAAAATAGACTCGAAAAGCACCATGTAGCACTTGTACAATCTCTCAAGGATAACCAGTCAGCAACTGTATCAATGAGTAGAAAGCTTCAGCGCTTACTTGACTTTGACCAAATAGAAGAAAACACCCTTCCTAAAGGATTCAAAGGGGACCTTCGGCCGTATCAGTTAGCAGGCTTCAACTGGATGTTGTTTTTAAATGAATTCAATTTCGGCGGTTGTTTGGCCGATGACATGGGTCTGGGGAAAACAGTCCAAACCCTGGCAATGCTACAGTATCAAGCTGAGCATATCGAAGGAGCAACAAACTTGCTCGTAATGCCTACTTCGCTGATTTACAACTGGCAGATGGAGGCAAAGAGGTTTACCCCCAAACTCAAAGCGCTCATTTACACAGGCACAAATCGTAAGAAGGACCCAAAAACCTTTGCCAAGTATGACTTAGTGATTACGAGTTATGGCATTACACGACTTGATGCTGATATTCTTTCAGAATTTTATTTCAACTATATCATTTTGGATGAGTCACAAGCCATCAAAAATCCAGACTCAATTATCAGCAAGGCTGTTCGGAAGCTAGCTTCCAGGAGAAAACTGATTCTCACAGGAACACCGATCGAAAATAGCACCCTTGACTTGTGGTCTCAGCTTTCGTTCGTAAACCCTGGTTTACTCGGCGGAAAATCTTACTTCAAAAACGAATACCTGATTCCGATTGAAAAGAAAGGAGATCAAAACAAGACAAAGCGACTCAATGCTATGATCAAACCCTTCATTCTGAGAAGGGATAAAAGTCAGGTTGCTTCTGACCTTCCAGAGAAAACCATTAGTGTAAAGTACTGCTCAATGTCTGATGCTCAACGAGCGTATTACGAAGCAGAAAAGAACATGTATCGTAATCAGATCATGGAGTCCATTGAAACTGATGGCATTCAAAAGTCTCAGATGATATTGCTGCAGGGGTTGACTCGATTGAGGCAAATTGCCAATCACCCGGTTATGGTTGATGAGCATTACGAAGGAGACTCTGGTAAGCTGGAAGATATTATCTACATGATCCATAACGCATTAGGAAAGGACCATAACATATTGATTTTCAGCCAATTCGTAAAACACCTCAAACTCATCAGCAGTCACCTCGATGAAAAAGAGATTAGATATAGCTATTTGGACGGATCTGTGAAGGACCGTCAGAGAGAAGTCGAGAATTTTCAAAAAGATGAGTCCATTAACGTTTTCCTCATTTCTCTGAAAGCCGGTGGTGTGGGGCTTAATCTTACAAAAGCGGATTATGTTTTCATGCTGGACCCTTGGTGGAATCCTGCTGCTGAAGCCCAAGCAATTGACAGAGCTCATAGAATCGGACAGAAAAACAAGGTGTTTACCTATAAATTTATTGCGCGAGATACACTCGAAGAAAAAATCCTTAAACTCCAGGATGCCAAGAAAAAACTGGCTGGAGATCTCATCACGATAGAAGAAAGCTTCGTTAAGAGCCTGACGAAAGACGACATCAGCAAACTATTTGATTAAATATCCGGTTAATTAATAGGGATAAATAATCGCTATCTTGTTAGTAGAATACTTACCTGATGAATATGAGGCTTATTCTTATTGCATGTTTGTTGATTGCCAACTTGAGTAATGTTATTGCTCAGTTGAAAATAGGACTCTTTTTGCCTCAAAATGAGTCCCGCATTACTGTACCCTTCAAGTTCATCAACAATCTGATTGTCGTGCCTGTAACCATCAATAATCAGATCACGCTAAATTATATCTTGGATACAGGTGCCAATACACCCATCCTAACCGAACGCCTGTTTGGCGATATCATGGGGTTGGAATATGCTCGCACCATGATGATCACAGGACCTGGAATGATCGACTCCATCCAGGCACATGTTGCAAATGGCATTAGTCTTAATCTCCCAAACGGAATCCGCGGACGTAATATGTCCATGCTCGTATTGGAAAAGGATTACATCGAATTGAAAAAGAATCTTGGTGAGGAGCTATATGGCATCATCGGTTTTGATGTGTTCAAGCGATTCATCGTTGAGATCGATTATGAAAACCGTGAAGTTACATTCCATGAACCATCGATGTACAAAGGACCTTCACGCAAGTACCGGGAGTTTGATTTGATGCTAGATGGTACAAAACCTTACCTCAACACATTGATTAGTCAAGGTGACAAAAGCGACACAGTCAAACTCATGATCGACACAGGTGCAAGTCATGCACTATTGCTTGACCTGACCATGTCGTCAGTCCTGACCGTTCCGGACACCACGATCCAAACCTCTCTGGGCCATGGCCTTGGAGGTGAAATATCAGGGCGAATCGGCCGAATCGATCAGTTAAAAATGGGGCACTACACACTCAATGATGTACTGGTTTCCATTCCAGATCCTGGAGCATATAGTAATGCCATCAAAAGAGGTTCAAGGAACGGTACAATTGGGGGCAATGCACTTTCACGGTTCAACGTCATTTTTGATTACCTGAATTACAAGCTCTACCTGACTAGAAATAAGTCATACGGGGAAAAATTTGAATATGACATGAGCGGTATGCGGATATCATTCTATGAAAATCCAAAGCGTCTTGAAGTAACAGGTATTATGAAAAATAGTCCTGCTTCCAAATTACCAGTGCAAGTAGGTGATGAAGTCGTTTCTATCAATGGACATAATCTTCAAAACTCAAAGCTTTCTGACATTTACAGCGTGCTGAGAAGCAAAAACGGTAGAAAAGTCAGAATAAAAATCATTAAAAATGACCAGTTGCTAGAATATAGGTTCAGGCTTACCCGAATGATCTGACAGGCTATTACGCCGAGACTCAGATAACCAGCTTATCAATTTTGAACTCCCACAGTGTCTGCTCTACTTGATACCAGATAACTAGTCTCTTCTATCATATCAAGTGAAGTCACCGTAACAATGTCAAGTGAAGTAAATAAGGCGATTAGCTTTGCTCCTCCTCGAATCATTACTGAATCCGAAACCAACCATATCTTGGATATTTTTGACTGATGTTCTTTGATAAACCCTTGCCAAAGCTCGCGCGATCCGGGCTGGTATCTTCTCATCTGACTGCAATCCCATATCATAATCACATCTTCCTTATAGTTAAGAAGTGACCCTGATTGTTCAATAAAGTTAACTGCATCATCTACAGTGAAAGTTGAAGGAAAAGTGAACTGTAAATGCTCAGTATGGTTAATTGACCTCCACTGTACACTTTTGTGTGCTAATTTTTGGTTGTTCATTTGTATGTAGTAGTTGAATGACTTGAGCCGAAATTCCTGGAGAATACTCTACCGGGCAATGAATTTTCGATCAGCTGGCTCAAATCATCGATGAATTTTTGACGCTAAATTTTACAATCGTTTGTAAAATTTAAATCAGGAGATTGATTAGTTACTATTCACTTATCCATTCTACTTTATCAGCAATTGGCTTTCTCCTTCCCTTTGGCCAGTCTCCCTCGACATTTCCAACATAGAGAAATCCGAGCAGTTTGTCGCTTTCGCTCAAACCAAAAAAAGCATTTGCTTCAGTCCTATAAGTAATACCTCCTGAACCCCAGTAACAGCCTACGCCATAAGCGGTTGCTGTCAAGTACATATTTTGTACCGCACATGCGACAGCCTCTACCTCTTCAATTTCAGGCACCTTTCCCTTTAATGATCTTGACATTCCAATAGCGATAATATGAGATGCCATCAAAGGTTTTTTTGCCAGCTTGTCAAATTTTATCTGATCAAAGTCCCCTGCTTCTTCTGCGATTGATCTATAAAGTCCTGACTGGAATTCAGCTAATTTTTTTAAACCTGCTCCTTTGAACACGACAAACCTCCAGGGTTGAGTTAGCCCATGAGTGGGTGCCCAATTGGCATTTTCTAGCATCTGCTGAATAGTATGATCTGCTACTGGTTCTTGTGTATACTGTTTTGGAAATACGGACCGTCTCGATGCGATCAGTTCATTGATTTGGCTGATGTCAAATTCCATAAAAAAGGGCGATAGTTTACCGCCCCAAAAGTATGAAGAAAGTAGAAGATTAAATTAGTGTCTTATAATCACCTTAACCGTAGAAATCGTAGTGTCCTCTTTAGTCGGATCATAGAAATACAGCAAATAGATTCCTCCAACTATGTCGGTAACATCGAGTCTAAGCTCTTGTCGATCTCCTTTCGAGAGTTTCTGATTTAGAACCTCCTTTCCTTCTAAATTCAATAATCTAACCTGAACACTTCCGGCATTTAATCGATCATAGGCTACTATCAGATATTGATCAGCGGCATTGGGATATACACTCAAGTTCTTGAAATAATTGCGATAGATTCCAAGTTCTTCAACTACCTCAACCACAATGCCATCTGTAGAGATAGTTGCCGCCAACTCATATCCATCACCTTCCTCCTCATCCGAGATTTCAAACTCAACAAAAGAATTTGGATCCATTGGTACACCTGGATACTGGATGTTTAATCTGTAAAAACCATCTGGTAAGTTGCCAAAGTTAACTTCCCCATTATCATCCGTTTCCTTGTAGGCCACTAGCTCCCACTCCTCTTCATCCAGTCTGCCTCCACCTCCGGTGGTTCTTCGGCGCAGGGAGCAACCTGCTTTCTTGACCCTTCTCCTCGACTCTATTCGTCCATTTGTTACCTCTTCGTCCAGCAAGCTTTCAACCACCAGTCCGATTTGCCCATCTCCATCCCGTTCAGTCAACAATTTGGGTTGTTGCTGCATCTTCAGCGTATCATCAATAAAATCTCTTAAAAAGAGCGTATCGGCCTCTGCCCAATCAATGGTGTTTGAATAATAGGTCGGCAATAACTTAACCGAGTCTGTTATGCCATTCTTTTCCTTGAGTAAAAGGGTGTCCGTGCGCACAAACATCAGATAATTATCGAGGACAACATCCTTAAAATTGATGCCATTATCAGCAATCAACATGCTCCCAGCAGAATCATACGGGACCCCAGGTGCATTGATTTTGAATAGGTATGCTTCACCTTCATCCAACACGGCTGACACATTATCAATATCCTGATAAGTAGGTGTAAAGTTAATTTCTGCCAATGCCAGCACTTCCTGATCCTCACTTTCAAGTATCAAACCTGGGAGCAGGGTATTTGCAATCTGAACGGAGTAACGACCCATATTGGAATAACCAATTTTTCGAATCAAAAAGTCTTCATCATTGGCTGATGCTATCGCCTCATCGTTGAGATACCATTGATATGTATTGTTGTCGCCAGGTGTGGTCATTGATACCAAATGGTCACTGCCACGGTTGATTTTGGTCAACTCATATTCACCGATCTTGCCTTGATCATTGTAAACCAGGCCATCTATTAATGCATTAGGTTCAAGGTCACCAAAATCAAGCTGGTTACCACTCACATCAAGGTGATTTAATTTGGAAAGGCTAGTCATGACAGGGACATCTGTGATTGCATTTTCTTCCAGGTCGATGCTGCTCAAATCAGCAATAAAATTGATGTCCACAGGAACTACTCCCCTGAGATTGTTTGCTGCTAAATCAATACTCGTCACTCGATTGTTATTGATCTCCACACCCTCCCAATTGCTTAAAGGCCCGGTCTTCCACCCAGCGTTATTGGCCCAATTGTCTCCTAATAAACCATCGTAAAGTGCTACTAACGACAATGAATCCCTTCTCAATGAAGACACCCTCAACAATATTGGAGCTGTGCTGATTGTTAAATCCGGAAGCAGACTATTGGATACAATAGCCATATAGTTTCCCTCTGCGTCAAAGCCTTCAATGTCAAGCACTACCAACTCTCCTGAACCATCAAATTCAGCATCCTGCTTTTCCCAATTATAGGTGTTATTTGATCCGGATATGGTCCGGTCCAACGTATAGTTGCTACCAATTTCAACCAACGCAATTTCCTCTTCCAATGCCATTTGTTGGTCAGCATATCGAAGGCTTGGTACCTGATTAATCAATTTCTCTAATGGACCAAATTGCAACCTGTTCATGGAAACATCCAAGGCAGTCAATTCCATCATTTGCAGATTCTCCTGAAAATTGACAAGCTGATTATCCGATAAATCCATTTGGACCACCCGCTCTAATCCTGCTGTCATCGACGGAAACACGTTCTGCAATCGGTTAGAAGAAAGGTCAATGCTACTGACACGTTTATCAACTAACCCCAGGCCATGCCAATCGTTGAGTGCTTCGGTCTTCCAACCCTCTTTTCTATGCCATCTCAATCCCCCCATTTCATCGTACATTTTCACGAGAGCAAGTGAATCATTAACCCGAAGTTGTTCGTCAAAATATCTTCCAACCACCAATCTGCCACTATTTACAGTCTCCTGGCTTTTAATACTGCCTTTTGCCAGGCTACCCATGACTTCATCGGCACCTGCACTCTTAAAATGAAAGTCGTCAGCGGCATATGCCACGACCATTTGATCTTGAGATGTGAACGACTCATCCAGAATAGGAAGTGTAACCTGAGATCCATCGAAAGTTCCGCTTATGACCTGAAGGTCCCAATATTGCTTGGGAGACACCCCTAGCAGTCCCCAACCTGCAAATGCGTCCGTCGATTGAGCGAAATACTGCAATTGAAGACTCGCCCCGCTGTTAACGGTACTTAGACTAACGGGTGTATAGCTTGTTGAAGATCCAATTGGAAACAAGAGTAATCCATTATCCCCTTGCCTAATAAGTCGACCGATGACATAGGAATCATCACCATGACCTGTTACATCTGATCCAGAAAGCAGTACTAAATCGCCTAAAGCCTCAATTTTGCCTGATGAAAAAGTCAGGCCATCAGCAACCACAAGACCAGTGGACACTTTTTTGATACCTCCCTCAATGTACAACGTCCCTATTGTGTCCCTTAGGAATAACTGCTGATCACTCCCAATCAACGCAATCGTACCAGGACCATCCACACTAGTCAAATTCACGTCTCCAGTAGATAATAGTCTTCCTGATAAGCTTACCTTTCCGCTGGAAGTGATATCTCCCCCACTCAGTAAAGCGCCTGATTGGATGGTAATTGGCAAACCCGTGTTGTGGATTTGGGCATATATCGCATATGCTGATATCCAGCCGAGTGTTAATAAAACTAACCGCCTCATCTTATTTGGCGCTAGCCTTCAAACCCAACAAAGCTTTTATTTTCTCAATTTCAGCTTCCGATTGAGAAACTCTGGATGCCTGACTACTCAACTCTTCTTCCAAATCCTGAATTTGCTTTTCTCTGGCATCCAATTCCTGCTTTTGATCCTGTATTGCTGCAACCAGTAAGGGAATTAGCTCATTCGCGTTGATGTTGCCTTCTTCACTGACCAATTCAGGAAATGCCTTTACAAACTCTATATGATCAAATAGGAATTCACCTTCTTTCGTCACAGGTTTGAGTGAAAAGATTTTATTCTGCTCCATCTTCATTTTCGCTCCACTCGATGTAGTCAAATGGACAAACTCATTTCCTTGAGCGTCTACACTGAAACTTTTATTGATCGAAAGAGCACCACCATTTTTCACCGAAAGGTTGCCGTCCACCTGGAGCAATGAGGCAGGATTCTGATAACCGTACGACTGAGGATTGATAATATGGACAGGCCTAAAGTTGATTAGATTTCCGTTGGCATCTAAGTCCATCGTCTTTTGTACAAACTTTTCGTATTTGAGGCTTTTCCATTCAGGTTTCTGGTAGGCTTGAAAATCAATGTCATAGTAGCCTGCTGAAACCACGTGTGCTGTAAACTCACCATCCATGAGGTCACTTCTCTTGAAAATCAATTCCACCTCGTCACCTAACTCAAGCAACTGATAATCAGAATCGATTCCTGCAAGCACTCTTTGATCAATCGAACTTGACAAAAGCTCCAATGTATCCGTTTGACTTGCACTTACAATTACTACAGCTATATAATCAAGATGTGAAACCTCTGGTTCTTCGAGTTTGATTTTGAGCTTAACAACATCTGCGTCAGCATTAAGTTTGATTGGTGAAATATGGGTGCCCTCGAGGTACTTACCCGCCAAAGCTTCAATTACAGTCGTTTGAATTTTATACCCATCACCATTGTCGACATATAAAAATGGACAGGCTCCTGTGGTATAGGTTAGTTCTCCCGTCGTTGGATTAAACCAAAGATCAGTCTGGCCCGCAACATTTGGAGTTACATTAGGTACGAAAACACTTCCATCCTGCTCCACTCGAAATAAGTCCGTTCCCACGTTGTTCTCAACATTGAGTACATCATAGCTTGTAGTAGTCGTATATGATCTCACTTGGAGTTGAGCAGTCGGGCTAACTCCTACATTGATTCCTACTTCTCCATTTTGCTCTGCAACAAAAACGGACGTACCGGCATTGTTTTGAAATTGAACAATATCAGTCGTCGTTGTGGAACTAGGTGATCTGACTACAAATTTTGCTGTAGGTGCAACACCTAAACCCAGATATCCATTTATTGTAACATTGCCGGTACTAGATATTGATAGTCTATCACTTGTTCCTAAAGAGGTCCAATCTGATATTTTGAAAGCGCTACCATCGGATCCATCCAAACCAAAAGTATAAGTATTCCCGGTTCCAACTAGTTGTATTCCAACGTCTTGGCTCGTATTTGTATTGTTAATTTGAACCATTGGTATAGTGGTGGTACTGCCTTCAATATCCAGATTTGCACTCGGGCTCGATGTGCCCAACCCTAATCTTGCTGCCGCAATACCAGCTCCATAGTAGATATAGTCTGTAGTACCAAAGGTGACGTCAAACACTTTTGCATTCCAAACCGGTGCAGATCCCGCACCAAGAGACTGTAATACATAACCTGAAGTCCCTGCTCCATTACCTACTTGCAATTCGTTATTTACGTCCAAGACATTATTCATGGACACCTGCTGACTAAATGAAGCTCCATCTCCATAAATAGTCCCTGTCATGTTTAGGTTCCCTGTAATATCAACACCACTTGTTCCCACATTCATGATTTCATCAGCTGTCGATACATTGGTAAGGTTGTCAGCCGTATTTACAGCAAAAACAATATCCCCAAACCCTCCAGCATTTCCATCGTTGGACCCTCTCCTAAAAAAGATTCCGGCTTTGTAAGCATCCGGCCCAATTGATGTGTTGGATTTGAATCTTAGACCCGCCAACGCATTGATCCCATTATTTAGATTTTGAATGTCTAAAAATGAACCGTCAGAGCCATCCAATGCTGCTATTGACTCAACCAGGTGTAAAGGATTTTGAGGATTTGTTGTACCTATGCCAACTGCACCCGATGACTTAATTGTCATTTTTGAATCTGACAGTTGAGCGTTAGTACCATCTGCGGCATTGTTGATAGCAAAATGAATATCTCCTCTGCCGAAATTGCTACTCCCAACAGGATCATGAAAAAACATTCCCCCTTTGTGGTAACCAGATGCTACACCGTAGGATTTGAATCTAACTCCAGACATTGTCGTCCCTGTCTGCGCATTGATGACATCAATAAAAGTCCCGTCGGTACCATCCGTAACGTTTACCCCTTCACTCACCGTTAGCTTGGCTGTTGGTGTTGTAGTGCCTACAGTCAAGTCGTCATTTACCAACACATTACCTGCTTGAAAGTATCCCGCCCAATTAGTTCCGCCATTTGCTGCATATCCATATAGACCATAGTTTACTCCATTTGCTCCTGTGGCTGAACCATCCACTGCTATTTTTGCCCCTGTAGATGTGGCTGTATTGAACCCCCGTAAGGCGGTCTGCCCTCCACTAGTACCGTCTACCTGAAAATAGCCACCAGAGTAGTTACCTGTTCCTGACCCAGTAGTGAGTGCATAGATCGCTGAGTTTGACCCTGAAGCCGCACTTGATGTTAAAATGAAATTGCTCGCATCCCGTGCAGAAGCACCAGCATTGTCCTCCACCCTTAGTTTTTGAGCGAGTGTGCTTGTGCCTATTGACACATTCCCTGTAGATCGATATAAACTTCCTGTATTCAATGTCCATGGGCTTGAAGGTAAGCCGGTTAAATTAGACCCATTACCATAGAATTGAGTTGCGGTTACACTTCCATTTACATTCATATCACCCGCACTGTTAATGGTGGTATACTGCGTATAAGGTCCTATTAATGTGTTTCCATTTTCGTAATTAAAAAATGCTGCACTGGTGGTATCAATGATTAGGCGAGCACCATTAAAATCGCCAGTTCCTGATGTACTATGAGAAAGCACTAGTTCATTTCTTTCACTTGCAGATTCGTGAACCTGAAGGTTTTCTCCCGGGGTAGCAATACCAACTCCCACATTTCCATCCTTATCGATGGTCATCGCAGTGAGATAGGTAGGACTTGTGAAGTCATTTAGCACCTGAAACTTCAGGTTGCCAGACTGATAAGCATTGGTCCATTCAGAGGTGATTTTTCCCAGATCATATCGTGTGCCACTTTTGATACCTCTAAAGGCCAAGGCCGAGCCAACACCATCTCCTGCGAGGTTATAATTTCCGATGGAAAGGATATCATGAATGGCCGAACTTGAATTAGACAATTCTACCTGATAGTTCCCATCAGTAGTTCCCATCAGCATGTTATCAGCACTGATAGATACATAGCCTCTGTTACCAGCTCCATCACCATTGCCGGCTATCAAGCCTATATTTCCACCATTGTTACCCGAACCTGTTGCCGCATTACCTGCGCTCAACGACAAGTTACTCCCTGCATTAGCTCCAGTTGAGTTTCTGATTCTGATTTGACGATTGTTATCTCCATCAAACCATACATCCCCTCTCATATCCAAAGCTGTACCATCTCCGGAATTCACCACTCTCATCGTAGTACCTCCTAATTCCTGATTTTCCAGGTAAGCCGTTGACCCAGTATTTCCACTAGCAGATCGTGCGTAAATGGCATTGCCACTTGTGTTGTTTTGGAGAATGTCCAATGCTCGTCCTGATCCATCATTCTGAATGGTTACAACTGACCCGGTTGATCCTGAATTAGAATTGGCCAAACTTGCTGCTGACTGTGAACCACCCGTTACAGTGGAAGCGATAGTCTGATCACCAAATGATGGATTTATTTTCGATCCATCAATACCAGCATCTCCCTTAATATCTTCATTGATAATGCCGCCATTGGCAATGCGAGAGGAATCTATTGCATCCACAACAATTTTATTTTTTGTAACTGCATTGTCATCAATCGCCCCTGTGCTAACACTGGTTAGATAATTGTTATTCGCGACCATCGCATCTACCTCCGCTTCAGTCAATGTAGTATCAGTAAACACTGCGCCAGTAGGAACAGCCGTCTCAACAGATAGATTATTGACCAGTTCTGCATTGTCAACTATGCTGTTTGCGTCTGTGTCATAAATACTTTGTGCCATGTCTCCGGTCTCGCTGGTCAGGTAACCATTGTTGCTCACCATCGCATCTACCTCTGCTTCTGTTAACGTAGTATCAGTAAACACTGCGCCAGCAGGAACAGCCGTCTCAACAGATAGATTATTGACCAGTTCTGCATTGTCAAC
>JAGDZR010000011.1:0-548042 GCA_049115695.1 Cyclobacteriaceae bacterium
CACTGGGCAAACGTTGCTCCGACAAAACGTTGCACCGTTCAAATCCAGTATGCCTCACTGCTTGGTGATGATTCAAACCCTTACCGCTTCTTTTAAAAATCCAGAAAGCTTCGCATTCTCAAGGAGATAACCGCCACCTGAAAAACAGGCTTCTTTTTAAGTTGTAGCACAGAACATATATTTGCATACTTTTTTAAAAAACCGAGTCACCACATGCGCGTTGGTACCTTAGCCAGAAAGATTAAAATAAAGCCTTCAGAACTTCAACAATTTTTCGAAGATCATTCAATCGCATTACCCAGTGGCACCAATACAAAACTCACACTGGAACAAGAAGCGCTGGCAATTGAGCATTTTAGCCCGGATCTTCTTGTTGATACAGCTGAAACCTCAATTATTGAAGAGCCTGAAGTAGTGGTGGAAATCACGCCTGAGGCTGATGACGAACCAGAGGCAAAAAGCAAGGAGACTCAAACGGAAGTCGAAGAGATTGAATCAACATTGCCAACAGTTGAATTGGACGAAGGTCCAACAGTGTATGATGAGGTAAAACAAGATGAAGTTGACTTATCAGTAGGCGAAACCGAAGAGCATTCTGAAGAAACGTCTGATGCTGAAATAATTGAAGAACCGGTAAAAACTTTAGAAGATTTTTCGGAAGAAGAATTAGCCGAACTCACAGAATCAGAGCTTAAAGCGCTTCAGCATGATGTAGTCCGCGCACCTAAAGTAACCTTACAAGGGTTAACCGTCAAGGGTAAAATCGATCTTCCAGAGCCAAAACAAGTAGAAAAAAGTGAAGAGGAGGAAGATGAATCTACTAAAAAGGGGCGCCAGCCAAAAGGAAACAAAGATCGAAAGAGTAGGAAAAAGAAAGATTACAACCCACTAGCAGCTGATCGAAAAAGAAAAGCAAGAGAAGCGGAAAAACGAAAAGCTCAGGAAACAAAAAGGCAAAAAGAGCTTCGAAGAAAAAGGTACGAAGAAAGCATTCAAGCGAAAACTCAGTCACCGAAACCTAAGAAATCCAAAAAGAAAAAAACAGCCCAACAACAAGTTCAAAACAAACCTGTTTATTCTGGCAATGCACTGCAACGATTCTGGCAGTGGCTCAACACCTGATTGATTAGTTGATATCTGTTCGGAATTCCTCCTTGTGTGATTAACCCATCAGAACGATCTCACATTACTCGCAATCTGGAAAACTTCATTTCATTTATTCAGACTGGTTTTGCCGACCATTAATCCTTAAACAAGGTCAGCATTTCCGGAAAAGAAATGAGCAATCCCAGGAATATCAGCTGAATTATCACAAAAGGAATAATCCCTCGATACAGGTCTGATGTTTTGACACCCTTTGGGGCAACACCCTTCAAATAGAAAAGTGCAAATCCAAACGGAGGAGTTAAAAATGATGTCTGTAGATTGATTGCGAGCAATATCCCTACCCAAACCAAATCAACACCCATACTTGAGAATATTGGAGCAACTACGGGAACGATAATGAAGACGATCTCAATGAAATCAATGAAAAATCCAGCAATAAACACAATGACCATTACCAAAAACAAAAATCCGTAAGGTCCCAATTGGGACTGCTCGATTACATCCAGAAAGAACCGATCTCCCTCCAAGCCTCTAAATACCAATGAAAAAGCCGTTGCTCCAACAAAAATCATAAACACCATGCAAGTGAGATAGGTGGTCTCTCGTGTTACATCGGCAAGAATTTTAAAAGACAATTTTCGCTGAAGAACGGTTAACAATATTGCACCGAATGCACCAACTCCAGCTGCTTCTGTAGGCGAGGCAATGCCTGCAAATATTGATCCCAGCACAGCTAGAATGAGCATAAAAGGCATCATAAAAGTCACTACAATCTCTTTTGTAAAACCCAATTTCCGGAATGCCTTTATTTCTTCTCGAGGCATGGCCGGCACGCTATCAGGAAATAACTGAGCATATCCCAAAATATAAACTGCGTAAAGCAACACCAGCCCTATTCCCGGGACAATGGCTGCCATGAACAACTCTCCTACAGAGACATTTAGCACACTGCCAAGCAGCACCAGTACCACAGATGGCGGAATGATCTGTCCTAGTGTTCCTGAGGAGGCGATCGTACCAGTAGCGATGCTTGGTTTGTACCCTCGTTTAAGCATTGTTGGTAAACTGATCAGCCCCATTGTCACTACTGTGGCACCCACTATTCCTGTCGACGCAGCAAGCATCGCACCTACGATAATCACAGATAGCGCAAGTCCACCCCTAAACTTTCCAAACATCATCGCCATGGTCTCTAGCAGTCTCTCCGCAATGCCTGACTTTTCAAGCATGATACCCATGAAGACAAACAGTGGGACAGCCAACAGTACAAAATTTTGCATCGTGCCATAAATCCTCAACGATAACAGATAGAAAAAATCAATATCGAAGACAATCACGCCTACTATCACAGACAATCCCCCCAATGTAAATGCCACTGGATACCCGAGTAAGATCAAAAGAAAGATGGCACCAAAAAGAATTAAAGGGAGATACTCAAGCATTGACCAAAGTTTTAAAGGACTTCAGCGCTTCAGAAATACCCTGAAGACCCAACAACAAAAAACCACTCGGAATAGTAGCTTTTATAATATACCTGGCTGGCAACCCGCCCGGATCGGCACTTGTTTCTCCCATATCAAAACTGCCTGCCACGAACGACAAGCTTTCGGAAAAACCAACATAACAAAAAGGCAGTAACAAAAACACGGATCCAACTAGATTTACTATTGCCCTTCCTCGCTCGGAAAACTTGTGATAAAACAGGTCAACGCGTACATGTTTATCTGCCTGTAGTGTCCAGGCTGAGCCAAGTAGGAAAAGTGCTGCAAACAAATGCCATTCTAGCTCGAAACTTGCAGCCGATGTAATGCTAAGTGTATATCGAAAAAAGACATCAACGACAATAACTAAAACCAGTACCAAGGTGAACCAGGAAACAAATCTTCCTACCCACCTAACCAGAAGATCAATAACAATCATAGTTTTTCAAGTAGAAAAACTAATATAGAGTTTAATCAAGCAATCCCTTTAATTCAGCTGATTTTTTACTTACTTGCTCAGAAATCATGCTGATATTTTCAAACTCACCAATATTGTTTTGAGTACTCAAGTTAATAGTTTGAATTGCTCGATTGATCTGATCAACACTCATTTTTTGCTGACTGGAAGAGTCTGATATTTGTTCAATCATTTCATAAATCTTAATAAAGCTGGGTAGAATGTCAATAAAACTTGAACTAAGCGTCTCATTGATTTCCTTGTTGCTTGAAGTCAACTCGTTGATTTCAGTCGCCGCATCTTGACTCCTTTCAGCAAGTTTTCTAATTTCAGCCGCAACTACGGCAAATCCCTTTCCTGATTCTCCCGCCCTTGCAGCTTCTACAGCAGCATTTAGTGCGAGTAAATTGGTTTGTCCTGCAATTTCCTCTACTACTTTTGTTTTAACAGCAATACGATTCATTGAATCAATACTCTGCTTGATTACTTCTTCATTTTCTTTGATAATGATCTCAATCTGACTGGAATTTTCAACAGTGTTTTTAGCATTTTCTGCATTCATTTCAATATTCGCTTGCATTTCCTCTATTGATGAAGAAACCTCTTCTATAGAAGCCGCTGTGCTAGTTAGCTCATCAGAAACCTTATTAACAATCTTAAAACTATTCGAACTGGCGTCAGAGAGGTTTGCTGCTGTCTTTTCAACAGTAGTTAACACCTTTTCTAATTCCTGTTTACCCACCAATGAATCATTAAGCTCTAAAAACTCGTATGTGTCTTTCTCAAACCAGTATGACCAAAAACCAGAAATTCCAAACATTACAGCGGCCAGCGATGCATGAAAAATGAAAGTCTCCAAATTCATGTATTCAAGTTGGGTGAAATAGACTCCATCATATCCATAATAATATTGTAATAGCGCAAAGGCAGCATGATGTATTACCACTATCACTGTTACAGGGATCTGAAGACGCCAATTTTTATACGTTATTAAGACCGCAGATCCGATAAAGGCAAAGAAATGCATTTCAAAAAGACCGTGCATTTGATAGATGAATTGAGCCATGAAAATGGCAACAGTTGAAGCAAAAACATATTGATATAAAGTCTTGTTAGGAAGCATCCATTTTGAAACCACTACAGCTAAAAATGATAGTGATCCAACCCCTAATCCTATGATCCAAGTCTCGTATTTAAAACTGATCCCAACACCAAACAGAAAGTATAATATCAGTATCACCCACATATGTACATCAGACTTTCTTTGTCTTCGCTTCAATAAGGAGGCATTTTTACTTTTTAATTCAGATTTATTGGAACTCATGACTTAATAATTAATGTGTATGTCTCTCTAGGCTGCAGCCATATGCCACGAAAGCTGGGTTTGGAATGGTATATAGTTGTCCATTAATCAATGAATCAATGGCCATTTTAGCATAGAAGGTCTGCGGGTTAGTGCAATAACGGGCCTGATTATAATTGCCTCTGTAATAAAGCTGATTATCTGAATCCAGTAATGCCAATTGTGGTGTGGAATAAACGCCAAGTTGTTTTGCCAAATGTTGGTCTTGATCTACAATCAGGGTAACATTCAATTCTTTTAAAAACTTCAAATCATCACTGGCAATTCCTTCTCCGGAGTTTTGAACAACTGCGAAGCATTCAAAATCATCTTTATACGCACTGATAAGTGTTTTGTATGAAGTCAAATTAAATTTTGAACATGGACACTCCGGATTAAAAAAATGAACAAATTTTGGTCGTTGATTATCCTCGAAAAAGGAGTTTGTAACTTTTGTGCTGGTACTCACATCCGCATAATCCGCTGGAATTGGTGTAGGCAACCAGTATCGTATTTCCTGTTGATAAAACAGAACAGCTATGGTACCAAATATGAGAAAAAGAATAAAAGTTGTTAGCAGGGTCTGTTTCATCATTCATATTATGATCCAGGTTTCAACCTTCAGGGAGCAAAAAAGTTCAAATAATTTTATTACTTATAATTTTGAGGAATGAAGCAGAATATTCGTGTCATGAAACTTCAGTCCCTCGAATCATGGCTGGAGGATAATGGCGAAAAGAAATTTAGAGCCAAACAAATCTGGGAATGGCTTTGGGTAAAATCAGCCCATTCATTCGGACAAATGACCAATCTATCTAAGACCCTCAGAGAAGGACTGGAGCAATCATTTAATATCCTGCCCATAGCAGTTGACCATTTCCAAAAATCCCAAGATGGCACCATCAAATCAGCTTTCAAGCTATTTGATGAGCACTTGGTCGAAGGTGTTTTGATACCTGCAGATGATAGAATGACAGCTTGTGTTTCATCTCAAGTGGGCTGTTCTCTGTCATGCAAATTCTGTGCTACAGGTTATATGGATCGCAAACGAAATCTGGATCCAGGTGAAATTTATGATCAGGTGGTTGCGATTGACCAACAGGCTCAGGAGAATTTTGACCAACCCCTATCCAACATTGTGTTCATGGGCATGGGAGAACCCCTGCTCAACTACAAAAATGTATTAGAGGGAATTGATCGTATCACTGATGGTCTCAATATGTCTCCAAAGCGGATTACTGTGAGTACTGCAGGTATCGCAAAGATGATCAAAAAACTTGCCGATGATGAGATAAAATTCAACCTCGCGCTTTCATTACATGCTGCAAATGACGAAAAGCGGAATCAAATCATGCCCATTAACGAGACCAATACACTCGAAGCATTAAAAGAGGCGCTACTTTATTTTTATGAAAAGACGAAGAATCGGATCACTTTCGAGTACATCGTTTTTTATGATTTCAATGACACTATTCAGGACGCAGAGGAACTCTACCAATTTGCCAGAAAGATTCCTTCCAAAATCAATATCATTGAATACAATCCCATCGCTGAGGCAACATTCAAGAACACTGAGGCTGATCGATTAGATCAATTCGCGGCATATTTGAGAAAGCAAGGACTTGTTGTAAATGTCAGAAGAAGTCGAGGAAAAGACATTGATGCAGCTTGTGGTCAACTTGCCAATAAGAATTGAAAAGACATTAGATTTGAAATATTGCAAATACCTAATCTCTTAAAGCCATGAGCAAACTTCAATCAGCACTGGATGCTATAGATGCGATCAATCAGCAGGATCCTAATATCGAAAGGGACAATGGTCAGGCTGTTCCAAAGGAAATCTTGTACAGTCGAAGAATGACTGAAATGCTCCTTAAGTATGAGGAAAGCCCTACTGAAGAACTGCAAATCGCAGCAAGAGGTCAGCATATTAAGCGATGGGATATTCCTAGAAAAGATTTTCCAATGGACCGCAATGGATACTTGAAATGGCGAACTAACCTGAAGCTCATGCATGGTCGGCTATTGTCCGAAATCATGGATCAGGCTGGATATGATCAGTCATCGATAGATACTGTCAGCACTTTGGTTACTAAAAAGAAACTAAAGACCGATGCTGCATCCAAAAAGCTTGAGGATGTGGTCTGTCTGGTATTTCTTCAATATTATTTTGCTGACTTTTCGAAGGAACAACAAGAAGATAAGATCATTGATATAGTGCAAAAGACGTGGGAAAAAATGACGGAGAAAGGGCATGAAATGGCTTTACAATTACCTCTGGGTGAGACTGAGCTGGAGCTAGTGAAAAAAGCGCTTGGGTAATAGTTAATAACTCAGATTTTGACCCTGTAGTCAAGTAATTTGAATCCGTAATTATTGCTTTCTTTTGAAAGTAGCGCGCCAAGTAATTTTCTGTGCCCATAACCTGTCAGGACAACAATTCTTTTGTTTCGATTCGAATCAATAGCTTTCAGAATGTTCTCTTTCATCGCTGTATTTCGTTTTTCCCAATATCCAAGAAATACATTCGCAAAAGCGTGTATGTCTTGAAAGGTATCTTGCGATAAAATGAATTTTGGAAGTGCATGAAATCGGTAATGGTTAAGAATTGTCATTAATGAATCCATTTGACTGCTATTGATGGATCCCATTGTGATTTCGATTCCCTTTTTTATTCGATGACTCTTTGCGGATCTTTCAAGGATATTTGAATCGTTTTGGTTCAATATACCTGCATTTAAAGCCTTGGCATAGTTCTCATTCATTTTTTGTAGCCCACCATAATAATCAATACTGTCCCTAAAATTGATCCAGTTTACCCACTCAAATGGTCTTATTACAGTATTTGGGTGCTGGTTGGCATACTTTGTTGCTGCCAAAGGTTCAAGGACTTTGTATTTCTGAAGAAAGCTATAAAAAGACATCTCCAACCTATACATCCATTTGATCCGGTCTCCTCTAAACCTTGGTGGTGTTAATTCCATTAGGATTAAATCCGGCTGTATTTTTTCTAAATACTGATAGAGAGTATCACTGTTAAAGGTTGGAGTTAGATAATGTCTTGTCCCAATCAAATAAAACTCGGTGGACTCAGGATGCGTACGATCAGGATAACTAACGGTGTTGGTATGGAGGAAAATCCAGGTATTGTAAAAAACAGGAGCAACAAAAAGCATGGCGCCAATTGGCAGTGCGACTCCCACACCTTTAAGAACTGATTTTACTTTCATGAAATATTTCGGACTAAACTATTTTGCGCATAACGCACATAGTCTCAAAATATTATGACTTCTTACTTTTTGCTCGCATTAAACAACTTCTCTTTCTCGTCTTTTGTGAGACTTTCGTATCCCGAGTTAGAAATTTTGTCGAGTATGGCATCTATCTCATCCTGATTGGCAATGTTTGCTGACTTTGAAGCGGTCGCACTAGTTGATGCAGTCTTCGTAGACGATCGTTTTTTATCACCTCGATGTGTCACCTTGATTTTAGGTTGACGAACAAAAAAGCTTTTGAAAAAATCCATTGTGCCAATCACCCAGGAACCCATATCATTTCCTTTTTTAAGCTGCATTATATAAAAGTATCCAAGGGCTGCTCCTGCCAGGTGCGCGAGCTCTCCACCAGCGTTTGATCCGATGGTTTGAGAGAATGACAAAATCACATAAAAGATAGCGATGTACTTGATCTTTACTGGACCCACAAACATCAGGAAGAATGTGTAATTGGGCATAAAAGTCGCCGCTCCTGCTACGATTGCATAAACGCCAGCTGAAGCGCCCATCATCAATGACACATCTATTCGATCCTGATAAAATGGAATCGCATTGTACATCAACATATAAAACAATCCTCCGGAAAGTCCGCCAAGGACATAAAGCGCAATGACCTTCTGACTACCCAAAAATTCTGCTATTAGCTTGCCAAACCAATAGAGAAATAACATATTAAACAGGATGTGAAAAAAACCTTCGTGTAAGAAAAAGTAAGTAATGATCGACCAGGGCTGAAACAAAAATGTGCCAACGTGAGCTGGCAGCATGAGCTTGGAAATAACCATGCTGTACAAATCATCACCACCACCGATGACCAAAAATACCCGCATAACCATCATGCTCAGGAAGACAATCAGATTGATCAGGATAAGCTGTGCAACTGCATTATTGGGCTTATCCCATGCATTTTTAAAATCTTCAAGTATGCTATTTCCAGTCATTTTTTAAAATCTGTTGGCATTTCTCTGCCAGTATTTCAACATGATAAAAGCAATCAACATCCCTCCCAGGTGTGCCAAGTGGGCAACATTGTCTCCTGGAGAGCGATTCAACTCCGAATATATTTCAAACATCGCATATGCAAATACTACATACTTTGCTTTCACGGGGATAGCAAAATAAAGATACAAAGTAGTGTTAGGGAATAACATGGCAAATGCCATTAGTATCCCAAAAACAGCTCCAGATGCACCTACCATTGGGATGTTTGAGAAAACATAAAAAATCTCCTCGACAAATTGTTTGGACTGCATGATCAGCTGCTCACTATTCGGATTGTCATAGTACTCATCAGCAAAGTCATTGAGATAGGTAATGCCATTTGAGTACGATGCATGATCCAAAATAAACAACTTGAAGTCCTCTGGATTCGGGTCAGCAACATACGCCTCCATGTCATTTTTCAAAGACAATTTTTCTGCAAAATCCACAGCACCGAATAAAATACCTGCACCAATACCACAAACCAGATAAAAGGTCAAGAATCGCTTGGGCCCCCAGATTTGCTCCAGCATTGGTCCGAAAATTAACACCGCAAACATATTTCCGAACAGGTGGCCAAATCCTCCATGAATCCACATGTAGGTTAAAAATTGAAAAATCTGAAATTCCTCGGCAAAGACTACTCTAAGTCCAAAGATTTCAGACAGGTTCAAGCTCATCATCGATTGCAACACAAAAACAACCAGATTGATTATCAGGATGTTTTTGACCATAGGTGTAAATCGAAACATTTAAGATCAGTTAAGTAAGGATGCTATTTTGTCAAGGCTCAAAACTACAAAAGTTGGATTACCATCCGGCGCAAAATTTGGCTGTTCGCAAGTAAACAACTCTTCAATCAATAAATCCGCCTCCTGCGAGGAAAGATACTGAGATTGTCTTGAGGCTGTTCGCTTGGCCATTGCTCGTGTCAGGTTTTCTTTTGTATCTACTTCCAAGACGGATTTATTGAGTTTAAATTGTTCAAGAAGGCCTTCAAATACATCTTTTTCTGAAGCATTTGCCAGCTCAGGGGGCACACCATTGATAACAATGCTTTGTTTGCCAAATTCTTCAAAGTCAAATCCCAGCTGATTGATTTCATCTTTCATTCCTAATACGAGTGCCATATCCGAAGGATTCAATTCTATTTGCTGCGGGAACATTACCTGCTGTGACAATCCTTTTTGCCCGACTATTCGTTTTTGGTAACGTTCAAAAAAAATGCGCTCGTAAACGGCCTTTTGATGAAAAAGAACCATCCCACTTTTTACTTGTCGGATTAAGAATCTTCCGTGAATATTGAGGGTATGTTTTCTGGATAAATCATCCATTCCATCAGCCCCTGGATCACCCATACGACTTTTGACTGTTACTGTTTGGGATGACAAATCAGCCCGCTCAATTTCTTCTTTTGCCCGCTCACGGTTAGCCAGATCTTCATTATCAGCCGACTGATAAAGTAACTCCCAGTTTTTGGCATTCGGTCGATCAACTGATTTAAATTGAACATAATCCTTATCCACATAACCTTCCCGACGATCCTCGCGCTTTGGCATGTATTGGTCAAAATTCACATCCGTGCCGAAATCCAGACTGGGTGAGACGTTAAAAGCCGCCAGTGACTGCTTTACCGCAGCAGAAACCACACCGTACAAAAGTCGGTCATCATCGAACTTCACCTCAGTCTTTGTGGGGTGCACATTGATGTCTACATGCTTAGGGTCCATGTCAATAAAAAGCACGTAGAAAGGATGATGGTCTGTAGCCAGCATGCCTTCAAAAGCGGTAGTAACTGCGTGATTCAGATATGGATTCTTGATGAATCGATTGTTGATAAAGAAAAACTGTTCACCTCTGGTCTTTTTTGCAAATTCAGGTCTTCCAATGAAACCTGTCACCCTTACTGACGGTGTTTCCTCATTGCACTGGATAAGCTGCTTCTGATAGTTTTTCCCAAAAAGTTGAACAATGCGCTTACTCAGGTTACCCTCATCCAATCGAAACAATTCCTGATCGTTGTGCTTCATGGAAAACTTAATGTCCGAATTGGCTAGTGACACGCGTTGAAACTCGTCATTGATATGACGAAGCTCTACAGGGTTGGACTTCAGAAAATTTCTTCGTGCTGGAATATTGTAGAAAATGTTTTTAACCGAAATCGACGTTCCCGGCTTACATTGAATGGGCTCTTGCTTTTTCACTTCTGATGCCTCAATGATCAGGTGGTTCCCAAGATCATCCTCCTTCCTCATGGTCTTTAATTCCACCTGAGCAATAGCTGCAATGGAAGCCAACGCTTCACCTCTAAAACCCATCGAACGGATTTTAAAAAGATCTTCTGCCTTCTGGATTTTTGAAGTAGCATGTCGCTCAAAGCTCATCCTTGCATCCGTTCCACTCATGCCCTTCCCATCATCAATGACCTGAACAAGGTTTTTCCCGGCATCCTTAATGGATAGGAATATACTGGTTGCTCCTGCGTCAATACTATTCTCGAGCAATTCTTTCACAACAGATGCTGGCCGCTGAACTACTTCTCCTGCAGCAATTTGATTAGCTATGCTATCAGGTAATAATCGAATGACATCTTTCATCTATTCAGCTCTTCTCTTCGGTTTGCGTAACCTAAAGTACAAATAGATTGGAACTGCCAACCAAAGTACCTGGAAAATAGCATTGCCATAAAACAACCAACCTATCACCAACGAACCGAGTATTGCAGCGATAAAAAGCTGTAGTAAACTGGCATTTGGCGCCTTTATATTTCGCCTTTCAAACGCAATTTTACCTGGCTTGTAATCCTCATCCCCTGTTTCCATTTGACGCTTAATCATGCGGGTACGTTCCTCTATTTCCTCCTTGATCGGATCATAGTGTCTAGCTTCGAAAGTGAAACGTTTATTTCTCGGAAGTTTAATAAATGATGGAAATCTCATGAAAAACGCTTAATATTCAGCTTTGATAAACGCATGAAAGCCAGCTTTCTGAACGTTAAACCACCAAATTTAGTTCAATTCTATGGAATGCAGGTGGTAAAACAAATATTGACTTTAGCACTAATTATTTCGGCGCAATTTGCGATTGGATCTGTCGAAAATAGGGCGGATAGCGCCTATTCGATCATGGATAATCAGCAGCGAATCAGCCAATTGATTTGGGTTGATGAGCATGTTTCAGCTGAGGCCCTGCAGGCAATTGATTTCAATTTTGGCGGGGTTTATCATACGGATGAATTCATAACTCGTGGCGCCAATAATCAACTCCATGCTTTCCAGCTTACTGACCAACTCATTTCTTCTGATAAGCCACTACCATCATTGGCCACACTATCTACAATTAGGGACAATGATCTATTCAATGAATATTGCCAAATATTAAGACAATCCGGAAAGCACAACGGGTATCACTATCTGGTGTTGCCTGAACTAAAAGGAGATCAGTCCTATCTGTCAACTACACTTGAACGAATTAAGTCATTTGATAGCCTCTACTTCATTATGATGAGCGATCTTGATTTTGAACCACCAACCAAAAGAAAAGAATTCTACCAAACCATCGGAGACGGAAAAGCGGTTGTCTTGGCCAACAATAATCTTCTTGATTACGGCAGAGCCTTGAAAAAAATACCAAAAGATGTTAACGACATCAAACCGCTCATTCTCGCTCATTTAAAAACATTGGTTGAGACAAGGCATTTGGAAGAGCCGGTGGTAACACCCTCTTTTTTATTTGAATTATGGACACAATCTATTGTCCCACTACAATCAAATAAAAATATTCTTCCCCTAAAAACCGATACCGTTGGTATTTGGGTAAGTCGTGAATCGAGTGCCTTAAAGACTGAGATAGGGAAATACTTCTCGTCTACGCTAAATCTCAAATACGACAATATCCCTCATGGCATTCCAGTGATCATTGATGCACGAAGCAACCCCATTGACGCACTGGAATATGCCCTGGCTTTCCAGGCATTCAATCCGATCATATGGATTGGTGAAACCAAGGAAATCACCAATGTCAATGCAGCCGCCATCCTGTGCATGAATGAGCAAAATGAATTGCATAACAGAATCATACCTGAAATGCTCGTAGGTGCACATCCAATTTCCGGGAAAAATGTAAAGCCGCTTCCCCCTTATTTAACAGACTACCTGAATGATCCCATTGTAGGACAAAAGATTTTGGGATTTGCCGAACCTGAATGGGTAGGCTCTAAATCAAATTGGCTGGACTCCATAGATGCAATTGCCACCGAAATGATCAACAAAGGCGCAAGCCCTGGAGGACAAGTGCTAATCGCCAGACAAGGAAAGATCATCTATAACAAGGCATTTGGGTACCTGACCTATGACAGTTTAATCAAAGTTCATCCGCATACCCTGTATGACCTGGCTTCATTAACCAAAACCACCTCAACATTATTGGCCATTATGAAATTGGTTGAAAACAACCAACTACATCTAGATAGCTCGATTGCATATTATCATCCTGCCTATAAGACAACCAACAAGAGTCATATTACCATAAGACAGCTTTTGGCGCATCAGTCCGGAATCCAAACGTATATCCCATTTTGGAAACGCTCGCTCAACGGCGACATGATGGAAACCTTTTATTATCGCTCTACGACTGATAAAGATGAGGACAACCGTTCTTATGGCTATGAACCACATCCGGTCATGAGAGACAGTCTCGAAAGCTGGATCAGAGCATCTTCCTTAAGAGATCAGTCCAATCCAAAATACCGGTATAGTGATATCGGCTTCATGATGCTTCATCAGTTGGTGGAAGAAGTAACTCAAAAAACTTTTGATGATTTTCTCTTCGATGAATTTTACGGACCACTTGGATTAGATCGAACACACTTTAATCCACTGAACAAGGGTTTTGAAATTTACGAAATCGCACCTACAGAATATGACTACTACTTACGAGAAGAACAAGTATGGGGTAATGTCCATGATCGAAATGCGGTTGTTTTTGGTGGCGTAGCAGGGCATGCAGGCCTGTTTTCAACAGCCAAAGACCTTGCCACGCTCATGCAAATGATTGTCCAGAATGGCTATTATGGAGGAAAGAGATACTTGAAACCCGAGACGATCAACTACTTCAATCAGCAATATTTTGCTCGAAACAGACGAGGGCTTGGATGGGACAAACCAGGAAATTACAATCCCAACATTTCAAAGAATGCTAGTAAGTCCAGCTTCGGCCATACCGGATTTACAGGAACGATGGTTTGGGCAGATCCTAAAGAAGACTTGGTCTACATCTTTTTATCCAACAGAATATTTCCTGATAGCAGGAACAATAAACTAATCACCCTTGATATAAGAAGGCGTATACACGACATGGTGTATAGATCGCTCATGGAATATTAATTCCGTCTGGGAACAATTATCTAATCTTTGCAGTTTAAGGGATTACAAGATGAAAATAGGAATAGTATGTTATCCTACCTACGGTGGGAGTGGAGTTGTTGCAACAGAATTAGGAAAGGCACTTGCCAAGGAGGGTCATGAGGTACACTTTATCACGTATTCACAGCCTACTAGATTAGATTTCTTTTCTGAAAACCTTTTTTACCATGAGGTATCATTGAAGAATTATCCGTTATTCGATTATCCTCCCTACGAAATTGCATTGGCCAGTCGAATGGTGGATGTCGTAGAACATGAGAATTTGGATATTCTACACGTACACTATGCGATACCTCATGCATCGGCAGCTCACCTTGCCAAACAAATTCTTGCAACCAAGGGCATTGTGGTGCCGTTTGTGACTACCCTTCATGGCACAGACATAACACTTGTGGGCAAGGAAGCGACCTATGAGCCGGTTGTCACGTTTTCAATCAACCAGTCAGATGGCGTAACTGCCGTGTCGGCAGATTTGAAAAAGGATACACTGGATCATTTCAATATCACCAGAGAGATTGATGTAATCCCCAACTTCATAGACCTCACCAGATTCCAAAAGCAGAAAAAAGACCACTTCAAACTGGCAATCTGTCCTAATGATGAAAAATTGCTCGTACACACTTCCAATTTCAGGAAGGTAAAACGCGTAGAAGACGTCTTGGCTGTGTTTAAAAAAATACGGCCGTTAGTTCCTGCCAAATTGCTTCTGGTTGGAGATGGTCCTGAGCGGTCTCATATGGAGGACATTTGTCGCAATGGCCCATACTGCGATGATGTTCGATTCCTTGGGAAATTAGATCAAATAGAAGAGGTCTTATCAGTTAGTGACCTTTTTCTAATGACTTCAGAAAAAGAAAGTTTTGGTCTCGCCGCTTTAGAAGCAATGGCCTGTGAGGTACCTGTCGTTTCGTCAAATGCCGGCGGTCTGCCTGAACTCAACATCGACGGACAATCAGGACGAGTATGTGAGGTTGGTGATGTAGACGAAATGGCGAAAGCAGCCATACACATACTCGATGATAAAAATCTGGCTTCCTTCAAAACGGGAGCACTAAATCGTGCCAAGGATTTTGACGTGAGTGTAATCCTGCCACTATATGAGCAGATGTACGAAAAAGTACTCGCCAAAATCAAAACAACGGTCGGTTAGATGATAGGCCATCGCTTCACTGAATTCATTCCAGATAAGGATCCTAATCAATCCGCATTTGATAATTTGTTGAATGTGTTTTTGCAATTGATGGTCATGACCTCCGGTGAGGTATCAGAAGCATTGAGTTGGCTGACAAACCTTGATAACAAATACAACCTGAGTACATCAGATTATGGTATTGGGGACTTCATCGATGAACTCAAAGACAAAGGGTACATAACGGACAACACCCCGGACGGAACTTTCAAAATCACTGCCAAGTCTGAACAGCAGATCAGAAAAAGTGCGCTCGAAGAGATATTTGGCAAGCTTAAGAAATCTGGGAAAGGGAATCATAAAACAAATCATAGTGGGCAAGGTGACGAGTTGAGTACCGACTATCGTGATTTTCAATTTGGAGATTCTCCCGATCAAATTGCTATGACCGAAAGCTTAAGAAACGCCCAGGTAAATCATGGATTTGACAGTTTTATGCTTACGGAAGGCGATCTCGAAATTCAGGACCGAGAGTATAAAACCCAAACAAGCACTGTGTTGATGATAGACATCAGTCACAGCATGATCCTATATGGTGAGGACCGTATCACTCCAGCCAAAAAAGTGGCAATGGCGCTTGCTGAATTGATCACCAAAAAATATCCTAAGGATACACTGGACATTATTGTCTTTGGGAATGATGCCTGGCAAATTGCCATCAAAGATTTACCCTATCTTCAGGTTGGACCTTATCATACCAACACAATCGCTGGTCTCGAGTTAGCTATGGACCTACTTAGGAAGAGAAAAAATCGAAACAAGCAGATTTTTATGATTACTGATGGCAAGCCAACATGTATGAAAGTAGGGATCAAGTACTACAAGAATAGTTTTGGGCTGGATCCAAAGATTATCAACAAGACCATGAATCTGGCTCAGCAATGTAGGAGGTTACACATTCCGGTTACAACATTTATGATTGCATCAGATCCTTACCTCAAGCAGTTTGTTCAGGATTTTACTGAAGCCAACAGTGGCAATGCCTATTACAGTGACTTAAATGGGTTAGGCAACCTAATTTTTGAAGACTATAAAAGAAATAGAAGAAAGAACTTCTAGTTATGAATTATCAGGATATCCCCACGGACAAATTAAATCAAATCCACACCCTTGGTGAGCTGAGGGCAACTGGCTATGAACCCAGAAGTATTAAGGATGAGCTCAGAGAAAATCTAATTCAGGCACTCAAATCAGGTAAGAAAATATTTGAAGGCATCTGGGGGTACGAGGATACGGTAATTCCTGAAATCGAACGTGCCATTCTGGCTAAACACAACATCAACTTTTTAGGACTGAGAGGTCAGGCTAAAACCAGAATCGCCAGAATGATGACCGATTTATTGGATGAGTTAATTCCAGTAGTCAAAAATGCACCACTCAATGATGATCCGCTTGCGCCTATTTCCAGGTACGCATTGGACCAAATTGAAGAACACGGCGATCAAACACCTATTTCCTGGATGCACAGATCCGATCGATATACGGAAAAACTTGCCACTCCTGATGTTTCGATTGCCGATCTGATTGGAGATGTTGACCCTATCAAGGCAGCTAGTCTCAAATTGCCCTACTCCGACGAGAGAGTGATTCATTACGGCTTGATCCCGCGATCACATCGTAGCATATTTGTCATCAATGAATTACCCGACTTGCAAGCCAGAATACAAGTAGCGCTATTCAATATTCTTCAGGAGGGAGACATTCAAATCAGAGGCTTCAAACTAAGACTACCGCTTGATATACAATTTGTGTTTACAGCCAATCCTGAAGACTATACCAACAGAGGCAGCATTGTAACACCACTGAAGGACAGAATTGATAGTCAAATCATCACGCATTATCCCAAGTCAATTGCTATTGGGAAAAAGATTACGCAACAAGAAGCAAGCCTTGAAAAAGCTCAAGTAGCAGCGGTAAATAGTTATGAAATCGCCCATGATCTGATTGAACAGATTGCACTTGAAGCACGTGAAAGCGAATATGTGGACGCAAAAAGCGGTGTTTCTGCCCGGCTCACTATTTCTGCCTATGAAAACCTCATCAGCACAGCGGAAAGACGCGCACTAATCAATGGTTCTGGCAAAGCCATCGTAAGAGTCTCTGATTTCCAGGGCGTGATACCGTCTATCACCGGCAAGGTAGAACTAGTCTACGAAGGTGAACAGGAAGGCGCAGGTATTGTGGCTCAAAACCTGATCGGAAAAGCGATCAGGACTCAATTCACTTCATATTTCCCTGATCCTGAAGAAATCAGGAAGAAAAAAGATCCTAACAGCCCGTACAAAGCAATAACAGATTGGTTTGGTGATGGGAATATGATAGACCTCCTTCATGATGCTACAGACAAGGAATATGCTGAAGTATTGCTGAGTGTTCCTGGCCTAAAGAAACTCGTTGAGCGCAAATACAAGAAAGAAAATATTCAATATCAATACTTTCTCATGGAGTTAGCCCTCTATGGGCTGGCCGAATACAGCATGTTGAGCAAGCGTTCTCTGGAAAAAGGCATGCAGTTCAAGGATCTGATGAGTAGCATGTTTGATTTGGAGAGAGACTTTGGGGAAGATTTTGATCAATAGCGAAGATCCCGGCAATGACTCCAGTAAATTGAATTATTGGTTGGTTTAGTCAAATGATTGTTAATCCAGCTCCCCAAAAAGCCGATTTCCTTTGGACTCAGGGTCATTAGAAGTGAAAAAATCTTCCATCGCCCTTACCATTTCATACTTCGAAAGTCTTTTGTCTTTGTTAAGATCAAGCCCGTAAAACACCTCTTCAATGCTGCTGTCCTTGATTTCGAACACTTCGAACATATTCTTGTACTCTTTGATGGAGATATAACCATCATGATTGTCATCAAATAAGTCAAAAACAAATCCGATGAGCATGTCCACATATTCATCCAATACCTCCTCTGTTCGTGAATTGACTATGTTTTCTTCAAAAAACAAGTTCCACTCCTTCGGATAAATCACTTCAATTTTTGAATCTTCAAAGTAGGTCATCAACTTGTCCCACAATCGGGTGGTCTTCGTAATCAACCCATCATGATGCCTACTACCTGGCAGGTATTCCATCTTTAGGCAAATCTTCCCAGCTAAATCCAAAAAATCTCTTAGTTGCAGATACCCGTTTCTACCCTGATCGTAGATACGAAAGAGATGATTAATTTTTTTCTCCTGAAAGTCGGTTAGCATATGTCCAATGCGTTAAAATCTTAAGTCCTGCTGAAAACTTCAGTGAAATTAAGAAGTTGTTATGAGTTCTTCAATTTAGAAATACTCAACTGGAATTTTATTACGATCTACCAGCAATATTTGTTATGTACACTCCTCCAAGAATGGTGACCATCCCGATCAGGTGATAAAAAGAAAGCCGTTCTCCATCTAACAACCCCCAACTGATCGCCACGATGGGGATCAAATATGTAACGGAAGCTGTAAACACAGGATCCGTCAATTGAACCAGTTTATTGAATATGATAAGCGCTATTGCCGTACCCACTACTCCCAGTACACAGATGTAAGCAATCGCCAACGGACCGCCTTCGTCAGACATGTGTGAAACAAGCGGAGTAAATCCAAACAAATAGATTCCTGCTGCTGGGCCTACCATTGCTAAGGACAGACTGGTTATGGTCATAGAATTCACTCCAGCAAGTTTGTATTTGATGACATTGACATTAACACCATATAGGACAGTTGCCAAAATAATGAACAAACCATAAGCGTTGAGCTGAAGCTGCCCATCGGATCCCGTTAGGATTAAAATGGCCGTTCCCACAAGACCAAGCCCCATTCCAAAGTAGATAATTGATTTGGACCTGATTTTGAAAAAAAGAAGTCCAATGAGCACTGTATTAAAAGGGGTCAACGCATTCAAAACCCCCGTTATCGAGCTGCTCACCCTGGTCTGTGCAATAGCGAAGAGAAATGATGGAATAAGGCTTCCGAAGAGCCCGACAATCAAAATATATTTCAATTGTGAAACAGAAACATGCTTAAGCTGGTAGAGAGCTGGGAAAAACACGAATGCGCCTGCTGAAAATACGCGGAGTGCTCCTACTTCACCAGCAGACAAAACGACTAGTCCTTTCTTAATCAAAATAAAGGAGCTTCCCCAAACCAATGCCAGTGAAATAAGCAAAATCCAGGCAAGCGCGGGAGTTTTCTGTTGTGTCATTCCATTTGATCAAAATTGGTGAAGGTGAAGAGTTTGCAATTTATGCCATCACTTCATCTCCGAACTCAATCAGAATTTGATCAAGCAGGTTCATTACTTCTTGAGGATCTGCTGTCTCTACCAACTTTGTCCTGAAGGGCTTGAAGTTACGAATGCCACGAAAATAGTTGGTATAATGCCTGCGCATTTCAAAAATACCCAGCTTATCCCCTTTCCAACTCAATGAAAACTCAAGGTGACGTTTTGCAACTGACACACGCTCTTCCAATGAAGGGGGTTCTAAGATCTCACCCCTTTCCATAAAGGCTTTCACTTCGTTGAAAATCCATGGGTATCCAATGGACGCACGACCTATCATGATTCCATCTACTCCGTATTCTTCCTTGTATGCCTTAGCCTTCTGTGGGCTGTCAATATCACCGTTCCCGAAAATTGGAATTTGAATGTTCGGATCTTCCTTCACCCTGGCAATTCGGGTCCAATCCGCCTCACCCTTATACATTTGCTTTCGTGTCCGTCCGTGTATGGTCAATGCCTGAATGCCTACATCCTGGAGACGATGAGCTACTTCCTCTATTTTGATTGTATTGTCATCCCAACCCAGCCGGGTCTTAACTGTAACCGGTTTGTTCACTGCCTTTACAATCTCCTCAGTCATTTTCTGCATCTTGGGAAGATCGAGCAGAATACCGGCTCCAGCGCCTTTACAAGCAACTTTTTTGACTGGACAGCCATAGTTGATATCAATGATCTCAGGATCGGCTTCTTCAGCTATTGCAGCAGCTTCCCGCATGGATTCTATTTTGTCACCAAATATTTGAATCCCAATCGGACGCTCATAATCATAAATATCCAGCTTCTGAACGCTCTTACCTGCATCTCGAATCAGCCCTTCAGCTGAGATAAATTCGGTGTACATCAGGTCCGCACCATTTTCCTTGCATACAGCCCGAAACGGCGGATCACTTACGTCCTCCATAGGCGCCAACAGCAAAGGAAATTCACCTATTTCTATGTTTCCGATCTTTACCAAAATAGTATCCTTATTTTTACTGCAAAGTTAGGTCAATTATGGAGAATCACCTTGAAGATCAACAATACCGAGCATACAACCCATGGCTCATGTTGGCAGTCGTCATTGGTTTTGTTTTTGCAGGCATCATCGTTTTCAATATTATTGGAATGTTTGTTGTCATGGGACTTTACGGTCTCGATTCAATGGATATGACCAGAATAACCATGTCACCAGAACTAGTTGAGAATGCTCGACCAGCTCTGCTGATCATGCAAGGAATTGCTTCTTTCGGATCATTTGTAGTGGTTCCGCTTTTAATTATCTGGAAATACAAGATCAACTCCATCAATAGCTACTTCAAGCTACCTGAGAAACCTGAAATAGGATTGGGTTTGATTGTGCTGATCATGTTTTCAGTAATGTTGTGTAATTCGATTGTAATCGAATGGAACAGAAACTTAATACTCCCTGAAAGCTTGCAGTGGTTTGAGAACATTGCCAAACCCTATGAAGAAAAATTAGAACGTATCACCATTTTTCTAACTGATTTTGAAAATCCTTTTGAATTCATTCTTGCTTTGGTAATTGTTGCGGGGGTTGCAGGGGTTGGTGAAGAGCTCCTTTTCCGAGGGCTCCTTCAGACTTCATTTGTAAAAATTACCAAGAATCCTCACATCGGTATTTGGTTGACCGGATTCCTGTTTGCAGCATTTCACATGCAGTTTTATGGACTGGTGCCTCGAATGCTCCTGGGCGTGGTTTTTGGTTATCTGTATCATTGGTCCGGTAAGCTGAGTACTGCAATGTTTGCTCATTTTCTCAACAATGCATTTATGGTGGTTATGGTCTACCTGTTCAAACTTGGGGTGATAGATATCGATTTAAATGAAACCGAATACGTCCCTAATACATTCGTCTTAATTCTTTTCTTTATTTTAACGGCAGTTCTGCTCACAACCTATAAAAGGTACTATTCAAAAGATGTCTGATTGGCAAAAAGTATTTGAGGACTCCACATTGTATCGTGTCGAAATCGTCAAAGCAATTCTGGAAACTGAGGGTTATGATGCCGTGATCGTAAGTAAAAAAGATACCAACTACCAGTTTGGCCAATACGAATTACATGTACAGGCAGAATCAGTTATCCCGTCCATTAAATTGATCAAAGAAAAAATAAAATTTGAGTAGGTTCTCCGAATTATATCGACGCATCATTTCCGCTCTGATAGGCGCAGCGGTGATCATTTCTGCATTGATTTATGGAGAATGGGGTTATTTCGTTGTTTTCTTCACCATTGCCTTGCTGGCCCAATGGGAGTTTTACAGACTGGTGAGAATGCAGAGCTATATACCCGTTCGATACTTCGGTGTAGCCATTGGAGGAATACTCTTTGTGCTCAGCTTTTTGATTGAACGTGGCACTCTACCTAGCAACTATTACTTTCTACTCTTTCCGCTTGCTTCACTCATTTTTCTAATTAAACTCTACAAGAAGAAGGACGAAAACCCATTTGTCAACATTGCTTTTTTCTATCTAGGTATTTGTTATGTAGCGCTTCCATTTACGCTCATCAATGTAATTGTATTCTCGCATAATGGAAATTACAGTTATCAAATCCTGTTTGGACTGATGCTCATCATATGGGCGAGTGATACCGGAGCTTATTTCGCTGGCACTGCTTTTGGGAAAACAAAACTTTTCGAACGCATCTCACCGAAAAAATCATGGGAAGGAAGTGTTGGAGGTGCTGCGACTTCAGTTGCGTTTGCCATTGTATTGAGTCGATTTTATACTGACCTCAACATGCTGGAATGGCTCATCGTGGCTGGTATTGTCGTGGTGGCAGGGACTTACGGAGATTTAGTAGAATCTTTGTTCAAAAGGTCAATGTCTATTAAGGATTCTGGCAATGTGATTCCCGGACACGGTGGTTTTCTGGACAGATTTGACAGTTTGATACTGGCTGTTCCTTTTGTAGTCGTCTTCTTAAAGCTGATATAATTGTAGGTTTAAATCATTTAAACTCAACTTTTGGGAAATTAGGTAAATCATCAAAAAACTGCCCTATCAAAATATCGTTCAATCATTCAAGTAAATCGCCCAAAACATTAGCTTTGCGTCGATTTTAGACAATAATTAACCCCAAAAAGATTTACAATGGCTTACATTGAACCTGCCCCGATTAAGGATAAAGAAAATCCTTTTGAGTCAATGATGTCAAGGTTTCAGATTGCCGCTGAGCATCTAGGCCTGGAAGAGCAAGTGTACAACGTGCTCAAATCTCCCGTGAAGCAAGTAATCGTGAATTTACCCGTAACTATGGACGATGGCTCCATCAAGGTGTTCGAAGGTTATCGCGTGATTCACTCCAATATACTGGGCCCTTCTAAAGGTGGAGTCAGATATGACATGGATGTGAACCTGGATGAGGTGAAAGCACTAGCTGCCTGGATGACCTGGAAATGTGCAGTCGTCGATATTCCGTATGGTGGCGCCAAGGGAGGCATCAAGTGTAATCCACGTGAAATGTCCGCTGGTGAAGTCGAGCGTCTGACACGGGTCTATACACAAAATCTTGTTGACATTTTTGGTCCTGACCGAGACATCCCCGCTCCTGATATGGGAACTGGGCCCAGAGAAATGGCATGGATGATGGACCAGTATTCGCGTGCCCAGGGCATGACTGTCAATGCCATGGTAACAGGTAAACCATTGGTACTTGGAGGATCATTGGGACGCGCAGAAGCCACCGGTCGTGGAGTGATGATATCTGCACTAACAGCGATGGAAAAACTCAAGATAAACCCATTCAAAGCTACATGCGCTATTCAAGGATTTGGGAATGTTGGATCATGGGCAGCTCAGCTACTTGAAGAACGAGGTGTAACGATAGTCGCCATTAGCGATCTACATGGTGCGTACTACAACGAAAATGGAATCAACATTGCTAAAGCCAATGAGTACCGCCTCAATAATAATGGTAGCCTGGAGGGATATACTGAAGCCGAAAAAATAGAACCCGATGAATTGCTATTGTTGGATGTGGATGTACTTGTCCCCGCTGCAGTCGAAGATGTAATCACAACACGAAACGCAGACAAGATCAAAGCAAAATTGATTGTCGAGGGAGCGAATGGTCCTACTTCGGCAAAGGCTGACAAAATTTTGCAGGAAAAGGATCTGATGGCTGTTCCGGATATTCTTGCCAATGCTGGCGGAGTTACAGTTTCCTACTTCGAGTGGGTGCAGAACCGATTAGGATACAAATGGACAGCAGAGCGCGTCAATCGACGTTCTGATCGTATTATGAAAGAAGCCTTTAACCGTGTCTATCAGGCTGCTCAAAAGTATGATGTATCGATGCGAATAGCCGCATATATTGTTGCAATCGACAAGGTGTCTAAAACATACACTTTTAGAGGAGGCTTCTAAAAATAAGACTGGACAAAATCACATCCAGCCTCAATTTGTGAATTTTACTCTTTTCCCTTGAGGTAGTCAAACAAGTTAGGATCAGACTTTATGTATTTATCCTGACCTATCACTTCTTGCCACTTTGTCATAATGTCTTCATTAGTATGAAGTCTGGCATCAACGCCCATGAAAGTAGGGTTTTCCTTCCACATAGGACGTGAAAGCCAGTTGGCATTGATATAGCTTATGGCCTTGATTGTCTCAGGGTTGTCATCGATCAATTTGAAGAAAGGCACAAACCACTCTTGCCATGCCACCTCTGCCTGGTCTGGATTGGACAAAATCAATTCAATTGTACCTCCATTAGCTTCATCCGTGAGTGTAGGTGTTGCCTCTGCAATAAATACCGGCTTCCCTTTACTGCGTGCAAATTCAACCATATTTTGATCCCGGGACATATTGAAAAATGAAAAACCGCACCAATCAACATAGTCATCACCGGGATACCATGACTCCAGCAATTCCAATGGTTCTCCAAAGCCATGCGATTGCCATACGTAGGCTATATTGTCGATACCCATAGAGTCGTAGGTATCTTTAATCCTTCGATAGGCATCAATGAATCCTTGCTGATCGTAATGGTTCCATTCGCCATGAAACTCATAGCCTGTTCGTAAGAAAACCGGACGATCACCCAGTGACTTTATCCACTTACCCAGTGCAATGACCAAACTATCTTGTTTGCCCGCAGCTATGTCTATTTCATGATTGACAAGTTCCAACCCAATGGCCAAAGCCATATTTGCGTAATCTTCATCGTCAATTTGCATTTGCATATTGGAGTCCCCGTCACCCCAATCATCAGTGGTCACAACACCGCTTAGACCGCTTATTGTAAATCCATACGATTCATCGCCAGGCCGAATCTTGGTGTACATTGTAAAGCCGGCTGGGGGGTCAAAATGATCAAGATAACCATCATTATAATCATCGAGTCCTCCAATTGCATCGAGCTCCTGACCAACGAAAAGTAAGACTTTACCATCCTCAGGTTCAAACTTGGCTTTGTTGGGTGCAACAGAGAGTTCTTGTGTCGATTGTATTGTTGACTGACACTGGACGAAAAGGACCGTAACCACCAACAATTTCCATAGATAATTCATTATAAGAAAATACGATTATGTGAAAAAAGGGTGTCCTGCAAATATGTAGCACCCTGCTGGCATAAAGAAGTTTATTTCGAATAGAGTTTTTAATTGAGCCGACTTAGAAATGTTCCCATCAACACTATCTGCAACTTTGTGAACTTCTTTGCATTCCTGAGTTTAATTTAGTCCAATGATTAATCAAGAGTTGACGATTGTTGCCAGGATACTGGCCAAAGCTGAAAAGAGGGAATTTGTTAAAAAAGAGTTAATCAAGCTAATAGCCCCAACCAGACAAGAAGAGGGATGCATCAACTACGATCTACATCAAGACCTCAAAAACCCGAATCTATTTTTATTTTACGAAAACTGGAAAAGCAGAGCGCTCTGGCAAGCTCATATGGTAAATAGTCATTTAGTTGCTTTTTCGGAAGCAACTGAGCATGCCATTGAAGAAGTTGTGTTGAATGAAATGAAGGCCATTGGTTAGTGAACCAACTACTTTATACCAGAAATTTGGCCATGAAAACCTATAATCAAATAGGAGTTTAACCAAGAAAATCATGAAAACAGTTGCTTTTAAAATGCACTTACGTGCTGGAAAGAAAGATGAATACAAGCAAAGGCATGATCAGGTTTGGCCTGAACTTAAGAATCTCTTGAAGGCATCTGGGATTAGTAATTACCATATTTTCCTGGATGAATCTACCAACACATTGTTTGCTTGTCAACAAGTTGCTGGTGATCATGGCTCTCAGGATTTAGCCAATAACCCTATTGTCCAAAAGTGGTGGGCTCATATGGCGGATTTGATGGAAGTAAATGACGATAACTCACCCATTTCAACGCCCCTGGAGGAAGTGTTTTTCATGGAATAAGCTTAATTTTTAATCACAAAGGAATCCCTTATGAGTTAAAACACAAAACCCCTGAAAATCAAAGATTAACAGGGGTTTATGTACCTCGGGCGGGACTTGAACCCGCACGGCCTAACGGCCACAGGATTTTAAGTCCTGCGTGTCTACCAATTCCACCACCAAGGCGTCATCTACCGAGTAGATGTGGCATAAGCCAAAATTATCTGAAAAAAAGAAGCCGTCTCGATATCGAAACGGCAACTAACTTTCATTGAGCGGGAGACGAGATTCGAACTCGCGACCCCAACCTTGGCAAGGTTGTGCTCTACCAGCTGAGCTACTCTCGCTTGTTTTTGAGAAGCAGATTACTGATTGAACATTTCCAGTTGGGGTGACCCCAATCTTGGTCCGCCAATCGGCGGATGCTCTACCAGCTGAGCTACTCTCGCTTGTTTCCTTCCAAAAAGGACTGCAAATTTAACACAAGCCTTGACATATTCAAGACCTGTGAAGAAAAAAATCTGTCTGAATGAGATTTTTATAATAGACCCTCTCAAATTCCAAACTATCGAAGCTTTTCCTTCATCCACATCCAATCACCTTTTTCATATCAATATCCTGAGTTGAAGTGATAGATGGCAACTTAGGTTCAGGTTTTTTAGGTTTCGGACCTTGCTTTTTAGCCATGTTATTAAAACTAACCAAAATGGCCATTAGTTCCTTGAATCAGATTTAGCATCTTTGCGACGCTATGAATAGAGATATTACCGACATCAAAATCGGCGTACTTGGAGGAGGGCAGTTGGGCCGAATGATGATTCAATCTGCCATCAACTACAACCTTGATATTTCAATTATCGATCCCGACCCAAACGCCCCATGTGCGCATATGGTGGAGCATTTCACTTGCGGTTCGATTCAGGACTTTGATAGCGTATATGAATTTGGCAAAGACAAAGATCTTATCACTATAGAAATTGAGTATGTAAGTGTCAAAGCGTTGAAAAGGCTAGAGTCCGAAGGGGTTAAGGTGTTTCCACAACCGGCTGTTATAGAACTCATTCAGGATAAGCGAAAGCAAAAGACTTTTTACAAATCAAATAGAATTCCAACAGCCGATTTTGTGCTTACTGAAAACAAAAGTGAAGTAGCCAAACATGCTGACATGCTGCCTGCGGTAAATAAATTGGGAACGGGTGGCTATGATGGCAGGGGCGTACAAATGATCCGTACATCTGAGGATTTGGACAAGGCATTTGATCAGCCCGGCCTGTTAGAAGAGTTGGTTGACTTCAAAACAGAGATAAGCGTGATCGTCGCTCGTAATGAAGCCGGTGAAACCAAGGCTTTCCCTCCAGTTGAGCTGTCTTACCATCCGGAAGCGAATCTTGTCGAATTTTTATTTAGCCCATCCACGTTGACACCTGAAGAGCAAAAAAAAGCTGAGAACCTGGCTTGTGATGTGGTAGAAAAACTCAACATGGTCGGACTCCTGGCGGTAGAAATGTTTCTGACCAAAGAGGGAGACGTGGTGGTCAATGAAGTTGCCCCGCGTACGCATAATAGTGGTCATCATAGCATTGAAGCCAATGTGACTTCTCAATTTGAGCAGCACTTAAGAGCCATTCTCAATCTTCCACTTGGCAACACGGATATCGTAGTTCCTGCCGCAATGGTCAATTTGCTTGGCGAAGAGGGTTATACAGGCAATGCAAAATACCAGGGCATGAGAGAAGTCATGACTATGAAAGGCGTTTACGTACATTTATATGGTAAAAAACTAACCAAACCATTCAGAAAAATGGGGCATGTGACTATCACCGATCATGACATAGAGGTTCTGAAGAAAAGAGCAATAGAAGTAAAAGAAACATTAAAAGTAATAGCATGAGTACGCCACAGGTAGGAATCATTATGGGAAGCCAATCCGACTTACCCATTATGTCCGAAGCAGCAGAGATTTTGGAAGAATTGGGAGTTGAAATTGAGGTGACCATTGTGTCAGCACATCGAACACCGCATCGCATGCTGGACTATGCTGAGCAGGCAAAAAGCCGTGGAATCAAAGTGATCATTGCCGGTGCGGGTGGTGCAGCTCACTTGCCCGGTATGGTCGCATCGTTGACTACATTGCCGGTTATTGGAGTCCCGGTAAAATCTCGAAATTCAATCGATGGTTGGGATTCTGTATTATCAATCCTTCAAATGCCAGGAGGCATTCCAGTGGCTACTGTTGCCCTGGACGGAGCAAAAAATGCAGGCATCCTTGCTGCAGAGATAATCGGGGCATTTGATGATAAAATCGGTAAAAACCTGGCCGCTTATAAAGCAAGTCTCAAGTCAAAAGTGCTGGAAAGTGCTGAGACATTAGAGAAAAATGGATGGAGAGGAAAGAAGATTGGCTTCTAAAAAGATTCGTTATTCACATCCCATAATTCCATCACCAGCAGCAACTGGAACTTTTGTAAAAAACGGAATGTTGATGATCACTGATAGTGATTTCTTTATAAAGCCTAACGAAAATGACAACTTCATTCTTTACCATTCCAGGGTATGGGAATTCTGACAAAGAACATTGGCAAACCTACTTTGAACAAAAACTAGTCAGCTGTCAAAGAATTGTTCAGGATAATTGGACCGAACCTGTAATGAGTGATTGGGTCCAGCGAATTGACGAAAGTGTCAGGCATGCACACCTTTCTGATTCGATTTTCATAACCCATAGCATGGGCGGTATTGCACTTGCACATTGGGCAAAACAATACAACAAGGCAATCAAGGGGGCATTTATCGTTGCTCCTCCTGATTTGGAAAACCCATATGAGGATTTAGGACTCAAATCCTTCACTCCAATTCCTCAAATTCAACTGCCATTTCGTTCTATTTTGGTTGCCAGTTCTAATGATCACTGGATCAGGCTGGAAAGAGCTGAGTATTTTGCAAATGCCTGGGGAAGTGAGTTAGTTGTACTAAACAATGCAGGGCATATTAATCCGGACGCTGGTTTTAAGCATTGGGACGAAGGTCTTGAAATTCTGAAAAGACTCGAATAAAATCACCCAATAAATCCATCAAGTGAAAACAATCTATTCAACCCTATTTCTGACTTTTTCAATAGTCGCCATACTCAGTCTTCCTGCATGTCAGCAAACGAATACGATTGATCTAAAAATCATGTCGTACAATATCCGTCATGGAGAGGGGGTTGATGGTGTTTTGGATTTGTCCCGAGCGGCAAAAATCATTCAGAATGAAGCTCCAGACTTGTGTGGATTACAAGAGGTCGATAATTTTTGTTTGAGGACAGACAGTATCGGACAAATCAACTACCTCGCTCAGCACACCAATATGGTTGGCACATTTGGGAAATTCATGGATTATCAGGGAGGCGAATATGGTTTAGCTACATTGACAGCCTTGCCAATTGTATCGACGAAAGTGTTGCGATTACCAGATGGAAAATATGAACCTCGTTCGTCTGTGATACATGAAATAAAAATTGCTGATGGATACTTGATTGCCTTTGCCAATGTGCACCTTGATTGGATAGATGATGAAGAAGGAAGCAGGAACCGTTTACTTCAGTCAAAAGCTTTACTTGCATACCTGGATTCATTGGATTTGCCTTCTATCATCACCGGAGATTTTAACTGTCCACCTGAATCACCAACCATGAAATATTTCGATGAGCAGGGGTTTGAATTTGTCAAAAAAGGGCTTGACAATTTGAGTTTTCAGGGAGATAGTCAGGCAGAAATAGATCATCTGATTTTCAGAAACTCCGATCAGGTTCAATTCTCAGTCAGGAGTATCCAACTCTTGAATAAGCCAGTTGCTTCCGATCATCGACCATTGGTAGTAGACCTAAATGTTACTTTTTCTGTCAACAATTATAATCCTTAACACATCGGCTCCAAACTCGTTCTGATACTATGCCTGCGCTGCTTATCGCTGCAGGACTCAAATTCGGGTAGACTTTTATTCAAATCTTTCAAAAAGTTTTACAAAACGCCATCTGAATTCTTGTGAAAAGTCTTCCAGCTTAAATCTAGCCTGCTATTCCGTCCTCAACCCTTCTACTGGGTTTGATTTTATGGGCTTATGAATGGCGATGACAATGAAGAAAATCACAAGCACTCCTATGCCTACAGTAATGCCGATTTCTGTCATGACGCTCAGTGTGGTGTAGCGACTAAATATACTTCCCAATATTTCATCGGTTAAGAAATTTCCAAGCACCAATCCCATGGTAACTGCCAATCCCATCATGATTAGAAAGGGTCGATTGAAATAGCCTAACAGTTCGTTGTAAGTAGCGCCCAATACTTTGCGAATAGAAATTTCTTTTCTCGACTTTCCAATCTGAATAGCGGCCATTGCATAAATACCCAAAAGACATAAAGCGAATGCTATCAACGTCAACACACCTAGCATATCGCGCATTTGACTGGCTGTTTCGACCGTGCCACTGTAGGCCATTTCATCCTGCCAGTGATGTATGAATGGTGTTTCAAACAAATCAAACCAAATGGCTTCCGCAGCTAATTGAGCAGCGTCCTGCGAATAACCTGTTGTACGAAGGAAAATGAAATCATAATCGTCAGGTCTGGCAGCAGTAAATAGCAATGGCAGGTTTTGATATCCATTGAACAATTCTCCGTCCTGGTAGTTTTTGATCAGCCCCAGCACGTGATAAGTTTTGTCATTAATCAATAAGGACTCACCAACCACTTTATCGGACATGTATTGTCTTGCAAATTCCTCATTCACAATCACTCCTTTTTCAAAATCGGTTGTCATACTCCGATTGAAATTTCTACCCTCCAGAAAGGATACGCCCATTTTGGACAGGTAATCCGGTCCGACCTGATAATGATCGACAGAGACTTCATCTTCTTCCTTTTTTAGGGTAGACCGGTAGCAATAACCTGATAAATAGTGCGAAGATCCAAATGCTTCCTCTACAAAGGGTGCAGTCTCAAATTTCTGATGAAGCATATTGTACTCTTCTTCTCCAGACACTCTGATGGCCATTAGGTTTTTAGGATTATACCCAAAATCAGCATTGGCCATAAAGGAGACATTTTTCATGAAAGAAGCCCCCACAACAAGTAAAATGACGGACAAAGTAAGTTGCATCACACCCAATGCATAATGAGTTTTACCCAATCCTGAGAATTTCATCCTGTGATTGATGATGGTGACAGGCTTGAACTTGAGTGAGTAGATGGCCGGAATCAACCCTGTGATAATGCTCACAGAAACCAAAAACAGGAAACTGAACCCTGCCAGACGCCATAGATCCAGCTCATTGATGAGGAACGGATTACCATACATCTGCCAAACCTGAGCACTGATGACATTGGTGAGACTCAGCGCCAGCACAAATGCAAATAACATGATCATGCTCATCTCCACAATGAACTGCAAAAATATCATGATCTGCTGTGACCCTATGGTGCGCCGAACACCTATTTCCTTAGTCCTGGTTACCATCAAACCGATTTGGGTATTGGCAACATTGAAACAAGCAATTGCCAGAATAAGCAGGCTGATAGCCGCAAACATTAGCAATTCAGTGCTGCTTTTTCGTGTATTGGTATACGAATAAAAATTACCAGATTCTAATGACGGATCATGGAATGGAACCAACCTGATTTCCTTAATCTTTCTTGACGCCACGACTTCATTGTACTCAGTAATTTTTTCAGTTAACGTCTGCTCTACCGCTTCCTTATAATCCTCATTTTGTAGTTGAATATATTGGCCAAATGTAAAACCTCGAGAACCCCAACCCTTTTTGTCTAATTTGAATTGATCAACGAGTTGATCGATGTGAAGTAGACCTTCAAAAATAAAAGTGGAGTTGGCTGGAGGATCTTTTAGTACGCCTAACACTTTTACATCTGGCATTTTATTTCCGAAATAGTAAAGCGATAAAACCTCCCCAACCGGATTAGAATCAGGAAACAACTTGTCAGCCATGCTGCGGGTCAAATAGAGACCGTTTTTTTCGAACTCCTCCGCACTGCCCTTGAGAACATCCAATGGAAACATTTCCAGGTATGAAGGAGAGACAAAGGAAAGTTGCGTGTTGAAAAAGTATTTACCCTTACCCAAATTGATCCCTGCTGTCAAATAACTAGTGCATTTATCAACGCCCGCATGATTCCGAAGTATTGACTCACCAATTGAAAGAGGTGTGAGTTCGTAAGCTGTCTGATCATAAACGTCATCATGAGTCACATGTATCCGATACACGTGCTCGTTGGTGTAGTCTTGATCAAATTCCTGGTTATACCCAAAGAATGAGTAGGTAACCATACAAAAACTGAGCGCGAAAGCCAATCCTAGAATATTGATAGCAAATGAAAACTTATTGTGCAGCATCCTTCGCCAACTCAGTTTGATGAACGACTGGACCAGGGCACCAGATGTATCCCAATTGTGATCAGACTTTCGGGCGTATGCCTTACAACAGCGGATTACTTCAAATGAATACCTGATTTTGGTCCACCAGGCATTATTTCCTTTGCCTATACGCAAGTCAAATAACTCTTCAAGATCTCCAGATATTTCTTCATATCGATCAGGCCTACAATACAACTTTAATAGCTTATTGGCCCATTTTGGTGGGTTCGATTTTACTTCCATTGAAATGCTGTTTCGGGTATTTGTACTCTAATCGAGTCCCGCAAAGTCTGTTGTTCATCCATAGCTGCTTTACCAGCTTGAGTAACATAGAAGAGACGCTTTCTCTTACCTCCTCGCTGGCCGGAAGCTTCTCCCAGCTTTGATTCCAAAAACCCTTTGTCCTCCAATCGGTAGAGCACCGTATGTATGGCGCTAATGTTAATCGTTTTTCCAGTTTGGCTTTTGTACTCCTCAACAATGGCTACCGAATAGGCTCGATCATATAACAGACCGACCATTAGTAATACTATTTCCTCCAACGTTCCCAATTTGATCTTTTCCATATCTTTTACAATTGTAAGGAATATTAACTCAAAAACAAATGAATTGTTTCACTTTTGTAAGTATTATAGTTTACAGGCTGATGATGGCTGGCAAAATTCCTCTCATGGAGTAGAAGAATCATCCAAATGCAATTTGACGGACACGATAAATTATTGGATTTAAAACCTACCCCTCATCTTTGACTTTTAATGAGCTGTCTTTTATGAAAATCCTAGGAATAAATGGAAGTGCAAGTCCCAACTCTTCCAACCTGTCTTTGCTAAATGCAATTAAAAAAATGATAGCCACAAAAGCTGACATGAACATCATCGATGATCTTTCACCATATCCACATTTTGATACCGAAAAAACCGACGGCAACACTCCAAATATTGTCTCATAACTACGAAAGCAAATCGCTGACTCTGACCATGTAGTTATCAGTACACCAGAGTATATATTCAGCATACCGAGTGGTCTGAAAAATATACTTGAATGGTGTGTTGCCACTACAGCGTTTGTTGATAAGCCTGTAACAATAATCACTGCATCTGCTCACGGTCAAAAGGGACACGAGGAACTACAACTCATATTGCAAACACTACAAGCCAAAGTTTGTAAACATAGATGCCTGCTCATCAAAGGAGTGAAGGGCAAGTTTAGCGATGAAGGAAATCTTGTTGATCAATTAACCATTCAACGGCTCAGGACACTTGTGGATGATTTGCTGAGCGTTAAGAATTGACCCAATTCCTAACCTTGTTGGGCATTATTATTTGACATCTTTGATTTAAGTCAGCCTTACTCGTTATGCAAAATATCTGCAGGATTAGACTGAGCTGCTTTAAGTGTTTGTGTCCCCACTGTGATCCATGCAATGATAAAAACAATGAATCCTGCAGTCAGTAAAACGATCACGCTAATATTGGTTCGATAGGCAAAATTGGACAACCACTGATCCATCAAGTAATAGCCTGTGGGTATTGAAATCAGTGCAGAGATCGCAAGTAATCTTGAAAAGCTGGAGAACAACAACTTCATAATGCCCGAAACACTAGCTCCTAGCACTTTTCTAATACTGATCTCTTTTCTACGTTGTTGTGCTGTGTATGAAGCAAGTGCAAACAATCCCAAACAGGCGATGGCTATGGCGAGTACCGAAAAGAATCCAAGAATGGTTCCTAACCGTCGATCTTCATTGAAATTGGCATTAAACTCCTGGTCCATAAAAGTATACTCAAATGGTTGACCGGCATTGTGTTCATTCCACATTCCTTCTATTCGGTTGACCAATCCAAGTGGATTTTCAGAGACGTATTTAAGTGCCATTGTACTTGTTCCTCCATTCATGAAAAACACTAGTGGCTTTACCTTTTCTTTGAAAGTATCAAAATAAAAATCTTCGACTACTCCAATTACCTGTAGCTTGTTGTTTGCCCCAACGTTCTTAATTTTTAATCCTGCAAGCGATTCACCAAAACCAAACATTGCTTTTGCAGTCTCATTGATAATGACGGCAGAACTGTCACTAGCCAGCGTCCTGTCAAAATTGCGCCCCTCCAACATCGTCATACCAAGTGTAGGGATGTATTGATCATCAATGTACCAGGTCTGCATGTTCACTGCATTGTCAGCACCATTGTCCCCTTCTTTGTTAAATGTGTGATCAGATCGAGTGTTTCTTGATGGGAGGAAATAGGATGTGGTAACGCGTTCTACATCTGGATCCGCATTCAACGTATTGATAAAGGCGTCCATTCCATTCCCAAGGGTATAGGTATTCTCAAGGATGATCACCTTGTTACGATCATAACCTAAATGCTTGTTTTGATTATAGCGCAATTGTTTGTAGACAATGCTAGTCCCGATGATCATAAGAATCGAAATGGAAAACTGAAACACAACCAGTACATTTCTGAATATGCTGCTCTTTGTCCCAAGCGCCATTCTTCCCTTCAGTACTTTGTTGGGACTGAACGAAGAAAGAACAAAAGCAGGATAAGCACCAGCGGCTAAACCAATAATCAGACTGGCCAATAGCACATAAGGCCAAAGCATCATTTCTCCGAAAATTGGATTGGTGACTTCCTTACCCGTAAAGTCATTGAAAAATGGCAATCCCAGATAAACCAACGCAATGGCTACAACAAATGCAAATAAGCTTATGATGATTGACTCTGTGAGAAATTGTCCTATCAGGCTTCTTTTCAAAGAGCCCATCACCTTTCGGATCCCTACTTCCTTTGCTCTGCTAGCTGATCTCGCCGTAGAGAGATTCATAAAGTTGAATGCCGCAAGTAAAAGAATCATTGCACCGACAGCTATGAATATGTAAACATTGTCGATGCTGCTATTGGCTTCAATCTCAAACTCCCTGTGAGAATGCAAATGAATATCTGTCATAGGGACTAATTGATAATCGAGGAAGTTGCCCCCGGCATAAAAATCATCATATGTAACCCCTGCTATTTCATTGAGCTTAGGCTCCAGATATCCTCTCAGAGCGGCAGGAAGTTTTTCATTAAGCTCTGCTACACTAGCTTTCTCATCTAACAATACATAGGTCTTATAATTGTTTGACAGCCACTGTTTGTTTCGGCTATGCTCCAGACTCTCCATAGACCTGAGTACATCAAAATGAAAATGGCTATTGTAGGGTAAATCTCTATATACCCCATCGATCCTGAACTGTTGATCATCGGCTGATTTGATCGTATTCCCTACAGGGTTTTCATTTCCAAAGTATTTCTGAGCAGCTGTCAAAGAAAGCAGCATCGACTCTCCATCGACAAGGGCATTGCCCTCACCTCCATAAACAAAATCCAGTTTGAAAATGTTGAGAATGTCAGCATCTGCCCATGCTACATTTTCTTGTTTCACATACTGATCTCCTTTTTGCAATAAAAGTGGGCCTGTATCTCTGAACCTTCCCGTCTCTACGACTTCTGGAAGATCTGCCTTTAACATTTCTTTCATAGCCGCTGGAGCATTCGCGAACTTCATATCCGTGTCGTTGAAATGGATATGACTATTCACTCGATAGATATTTTCATGATTTTCAAAATGCTTGTCGTAGTTGAGTTCATCCACGATGAAAATACTTATCAGCAGGCATGCTATTGCAGCTATTGCCAGACCAGATATATTTATGATTGAATAAAACTTTTGCTTTCTGAGATTCCTCAGTGCAATCAGTATGTTGTACTTGAGCATGATAATTTTATTTGAGTTTTGACTTTTCTTGAGTGCGTAGGGGCGGACGAAATGTAGTGTTTGATACCAGTAAGCCAAAGAAGCTATGAACTTTCCATGGCTTTCCATTTTCATGTGGAACTGCTGGTACAGATCACCCTGAATTTCTTCAAGCAAATGATCTTTGCACATAGATGATAGTAACCTATCAGCCCATTTTGGAGGATTGTGTCCCACAGGTTAAATGGTCTTGAGGGCGTACTGGTCCCAAAGATTGGTTCTTGCCTGCCTGGAAATTTCCAGTGCGTTCTTGCCTGTCGCAGTAATTTCAAAAACCCGTTTTCTCCTGCCACCACGTTCTTTGGTTGCTCCGGATAGCCTGGACACTAACAATCCTTTTTCTTCCAACCTATTGAGTGCGGAGTGCACCGCGCCAACTGTTGTTGTTCTGTTTACCTGCTCCTGTAGTTGTCCAACTATGGCCAAACCATAAGCCTCCTCTCCCATGATGCCAACTAGCAAGAGCACAAGCTCTTCGAACTCACCTAAATAAATTCCTTTCATTTTTCAAACGTTCAATTCTGTGCGATTCAAACTAACAGTGTCAATCACCCCATTATTTGATCTACAAACAAGAACTAATACGCAAGAAAATGTCTCTTTGTTCTACAAAACAGAAGAAATTATTTCAAGTCAAACAAGAACAGCCATTCTAAGGGATTCACATCAAAAAATCTAAACCTGCTAAATCGCGATAATGAACCGTCTACTTTGATCCCAATTTTCTTATGCGCAACAGATTTACAACGATCCATCCGTAATGTGCGATTACCCCAATCATCAAAAGATTGAAAGTAACAATCATCCAAATGGGTGGCCTACCACTCCACAGCGCTCTTGGAATCTCTCCGTTGGTCGCCTTCGGCTTGGCCCAGTCAGAAGTATTTCTTGATTCAATTGAACCCATCTCATCACTGTCAATTATCCTGGCGATAACCTCGACATTGCCGTCCACATCTCCTGGAATATCTGTTGGGAACTTCAACTTGTCATAACCATCATCATCGGTCCATACATCACCTATCGGTAAGTCACCAAACAATCTTGGTATGAATAGATACACTTCTCCATCAGGTACGCCTACTTGGACTCCATCTTCCATGCTCGTTAAATAAACACTCACCAATTGAACCGAATCATCATTCAATTCAAATGCCACACGTAGCGAAACATGCTGTACTTCTTTGACCAACTCTCCGAAATACTGTTCGTTTTCACCTACTAATTTGAACGTCATCAAGTTTGATGAAGACTTTGGTATTTCGTCTGCAGACAGATCCGACAATTCAATGATCGCCTCTTCGTTCGACTGAGCTGTTCCCAACAATAATTCCTCATCTTCAGAAATAGCGAAAAATTTAAAATCCATGTCCATGACAGGCTCATACTCTTCTTCATCATATACCTCAGCCCTCAAAGTCACTATTCCGTTGGCGTCAATGGCATAACCAAGTGTCATATCAAGACCTATTCGTTCATCCTCCTGAGCTTGCAAACTGAGTCCGATGAAAAAGCACAAAATTATAGATAGCGTTTTCATTTCACTATTGGGTCTAACTGTGTAACATCTACATGCTCTGAATCTTCGATACGCTGCGGTACGGCCCCAACAAATCGAACAATCAGAATAAAAAACAATGCAAAACCGGCAAAGCTAGCGGCGATCAATGACCACTCAACCCAGGTTGCCGTATAGGCAACATATTCAGCTCGCAAATCCTGGGTAGGTAATAAGGTGTTTTCTAATGTTGGTATGATGATCAAATATCGTTTCACCCACATGGCCACTACTATTAGCAAGGACATGATGGTTGTGCTTGTTGGGTTCCGAAATTTTGGAATGCCAAGCCACAAAATAGGTAGCAGTATGCCTCCGAAATTGGCAAAGGCTGTCCAGCCGCCATATTGGTTGAAATCAAACAAACTCTCAATAAGTTTAGCATTCCACTCTTTGGAGGTATACCAGTCAGTGAAATACTCTGAGAAAGTAAAGTAGCCATATCCTAATCCGGTTATGACGATACCATATGCCAGATACTTGAAATGATCATCCCGAATCTTCGATTGCAAATCGAAGCTTTTGCGAGAAATCCAGAGCAGAATTGCCACAACTGCCAATCCCGAATAAATCGCGGCTAACACGAAATATGGACCAAAAATCGAACTATGCCAGCCTGGCCTTAAAGTCATGCCAAAAATCCAGGAAAGAATAGAACTCACAATAATGGCTATCGGCACGATCAAAACCGCCAATATATTGATCGATCTTGTTAATAAGGCTTTTTGTTCGGACGTCCCCTTATAATTGAAAGACAACCAGCTATAAATGCTTTGAAGACGTTTTGAAATATTATCACTTTTTGCAAAGTGTGCAAAATCAGGAATGTTATGTAAAAGAAAAAACAGCACACACCCCACCAAAAACGTAAGCACAGCAATGACATCCCAGAATATTGGAGATTGGATCCTGGCATACATAAAGAGATAATGCAATCGATCAAATCGACCAATCTCCAAGAGGATATAAATAGGTCCTATAATCGTCGAAATCAACATCATAATAGATGCCAATCTGACAAGCGGACCTCTCCACGTAAATTTACCCAACCATAATAGTGCAACAATTACAGCTCCCGCATAGCCCAGGCCAATGAAAAAGATAAAATTGACAATGTATATTCCCCATACGACATTATCCCTGGTACCCAGCACAATGTGACCTTGCGTCAACTGTATAAATAATCCGTAGCATCCCCATCCAATTACCATTAGCAAGCTGCCGATAAGCAGCTTAAGACTTAACGACATGGGCTGACTCAATGTATTCGATTGATTAGTCATGACTTGATTGGTTATAAAGCTTCATTTCTTCTTCGCTTAAATCTTTATATCCCCGTTCAACAGGAAACATCCTATTGGTAGGTGGTAGATAATAAACTCTTGGTTTGGTACCCAGTTCTTCCATGTACCTGTACCCGGATCTATCTCTCAACAGGTCACTTAAACGTAATGTTTCATCACCATTGGTTACAGCATCTTCATTTTCATCCCCGAAGTAGAACACGCCATTTGGACAGGCCGTTACACAATCAGGCAATTTTCCCTGTCTTACCATATCAGGGCAGAAGTCACATTTTTCAACTGTTCCGTGCTGACCTGGTGTACTTGTCTCGGGCGTTGCTACTTGTCCTTCTGTGACCTCTAGTTGTTCAGGATTGTCCCAGTTAAACACTCTTGTTGAGTATGGACATGCAGCCATGCAAAACTTGCAACCGATACATCTTTCGTTATCAATCAATACCAGTCCATCCTGACGTTTGAAGGTTGCATCAACCGGACACACTTTTGTACATGGCGGGTTGTCACAGTGGAAGCACATTTTTGGAAACCAATAAGGCGCTGCTTGTTCATTGTCCTGCATCAATTTCACTTTTAACCATTCCTTATCCTCTGGAAGGTGATGCATTTTTTGACAGGCTATGATACATTTCTTGGCGTTTCTACAACGACCAAGGTCAATCACCATCACAAACTTTTTCCCAGGGATCGGCTCTCTTCCAGTTGCATGCTTGTGCATAGCATGAGCATTATCAACAGAGGCCATCTTAAGGTAGGCTTTGTCAACCTCTATGACTTCACCGTCTGTAGACAATAATTTCACCTTCTCACCTGATTCAACCACATCCTGAGCCTTAACCCAAGCCATGATGCCAGCAGCTGAAGCGGCTCCAGCCACCAGTCCTGTCTTTACAAATTCTCGTCTATCCGGTTTCATAACTTCTTCGGTTTGATCCAGTTTTGTATTTCAGTTTGACTGGCACTTTGCTTTTTGGCTCCATTGAGCAATTCCATGTCAATTTCAACGAGCTCACCATCTTGCGTCAACATTTTGGCCTTTTGCCCGGAAGCACTCCCAATTGGAGCAATACCAAGTGCACCTGCGAGCGTTAAAAATTTGCGTCGGTTGTTCTTCATAATTTAGAAATTCCAGAGTCTTGTAATGTTGAATCCAATAAACAATCCTTCCAGACTCCAATTGTTTTCACTGAAGTGTAGGTTGTATTGAGGCAAGATTTTCTGATAATTGGTTAGGAAAATCTGAAATGCATGAGAAGAAGTTGCAATCTCATAGCCTAGCGCAATATTGGGTTTTGCGGTAACCAGGTCATCATGCTGGGTGACTGGCTGTGTATAGTCAAACACCACCGATCCACTTCCAGAAACTTTGAATCTTCCAAGCATACCTACTCCAATCATGTCGTTGCTTAGCAGTGAATCCACCGCATTGAAATGCGAGTAGCCTGCACTTAATTGCAAACTCAACTTTGGTGATAGTCTTCTTGCAATCATCAATTGATGATAATAAGAAAGCCGATGAACCGATTTTACAAAGTCTACATTTCGCTGATCAATCCCAGCTAATGCAAAATAAGCCATGGAAATCGGCATGCTATTGTCTCTTGTCTGAGTGAGGATTTTATACTTTGCACTTAGGTCAAGCACATGTCCAAATTTGGTTAACCCAACTCCTAAGTTCAGTCTATCAAGCACACTATAAGTAAAGTGAAGTTTGATATTTGACGGAGCATAGAACCCTATCAAATCGGAATAACCATTTTGCATCGAACCAAATCGGTGCTGGATATTCCATACCAAGGTATTTTTTGTTGGAATTTTGATTGTCTGATTGTCTATGACTACCTGGCTTTCAAATGCTGGTCGAGCTGGACGTTTTCCTTTGTCTTCTTCATCTTGTCCCATCACAGGAATCATGATGGCTATGCAGACGAATGTCAATATTTGCTTATATGTCTTCATAATTCTTGTGGTTAGTTATTGGGCGCTCCCTGAGTAATCCATTGGAGAATGACAGCATGTTCCTGATCAGTCACAAACTGAGCCATTGTTCCAGGTGCCGTAATTTTTTTCATTAATATGCTTTCGTCTGGCGCTGCAGTGTCTACAAAGGCAAAGTATACCAGATTGACCCAGCTGTTGTCGGCTGTAAGGTCAGGTGCAACACCACCTGTATTGTGGCAACCTGCACTGTTGCAACTCATGTCGAAAATGGGCACAACATCCACACTGAAACTCACACTATCCGGAACCAATACAGGTTCGGGTGGGATTTGATCAAATGTACATCTCGTAAAGCCCCCAAATGTGATGGCCAATATGACGATCGATATGATTTTAGTAATCTCTTTCATGCCTAGCGGGTTTTAAATTTCAGGGTCAATTCATTTTCACCTACTCTATTGAGGAGATCTCCGTCAGACAATGCGGCACTGAAAGTGTACTCACCAATTACTGGATCAAAAATTATATCATCACTTGATCCAGTATTAAGTGCTCTTCTGAAAAGAACAGTTATGCCAGGATTATCAGTGCTGCGAGACACTTTGGCCAAATTGATACTAGATATAGTCTGAATATCAGCACTGCTTCCAGTCGGACTATCCAGGTAGTAACCCGGCACTCCCGCAAGTCCTCTAATGTAAGCAATGAGATCATCCTTTTCGGTATCAGATAGTGGAGTGAAATGACTCGCACCTGAGTGCTCATTGGCTCCTGCGAACAATGCAAATCCGTTTCTGGACATCCGATTCAACACACCCTCTACATTCAATCTCAGGCCTGTATTCCAATCATATCCTTGCCCGTCACCGTTGTACCCATGACACAAGGCACACTCCTCATCATATATGTCATAACCGTTTTCAATATCTCCGGCAAAAGGTGTTTTATTGAGTATATAATATGCAGGATCCAACAGTGTAAATCCACCAGGTTCTCTAGTCAGCTCCTGCTGTACACCGTCCCACTCAAATTCAGGACCTTCTTCACCATTTTCAATGAACATTCTGTCGCCTGCATCATAGGTTTCATTTCCGTTTTCAACGACCTTATCAACAGCAAATCCCATCGGCTCTGATAGCGCAAGATCCCATTGCCAAATGTCTTCTATTGAAGCTCCTTCAAATGAAAGAATCAGTTTATCACTCGCTCTTTGTAGTGTCCACCCAGCTGTGTCTGCTGCAGGTTGTCGAGGATCAATCGGACCATTATACATCCATGTTGGGCCCGAAGCATGTAAACGTTGATCAGTCCACTCGGCTAGTATGTATACAAATGCATCATCGTATGCAGCTTTTAGTTTCAGCCCACTCGAATCGCCACGATTGAAATCTCCAATTCCATCGAACATGTTACTCATGTTCAAATAATTTTCCTCCGCCGGTTGCTGACCTTCGACCAGGTTTTGTAGATCAACCAACAAATAATCCGCTGTTGTCCAATAGGCAGATCGAATGGTATTTGGAGGAGTGGCTACATACTCAGCAATGAGATGCTCGGTTTCATCGGACCGTGGAGGTTCTGGTATTTTCACTGGCTCATTGGTGTAGTAGGTACACGAAAATGCCAGCAAGACCAGTAAAATATCTCTGATAAATTTCAACATGACTTATAAATAAATGTGGGAGACTTTTTGAGTCTCCCACTGATTAGAAGTTTTATTCGAGGGCTTTGTTAACCTGGAATGAAATGTCTATTGTGACACGAGCGTCAGCAAGGTGACCTGATTCTATGCCATAGTTGCCAAGAGCATCAAACTCAAGTTGACCATCGAAGCTTGAATATCTCGTTAAAGCACCAGAGCGACTTTCCGCCTCAAAACCGTTGATGAATCTAAAGAACAGCACTTCTTCGTTGCTTGACCCTTTGACCATCATGGTACCACGAGCGAGGAATCCATCTCCATATGCTTCTATACTGCTACTCTTAAAAGTGGCATATCTAGTGCTTTCATCAGGTATATTGCCGCCATCAGAAACTGTGTTACCATCTGTATCGAGTACGGCGAAAGTTCCACCTGTACAGCCATAATCCCATGTGCCGTCTTCTTTCTCGTATGAATCTCGACCACCAGGACTACTGGTATTGATAGATAAAAGGTCAATTGATGCTTCTATTGAGCTTCCTGCGAGATTGTCTTTATCAAAAACTACATCAATAGCGAATGAATTGAATCTACCAACATACGTAGCGTTGGCATTATCATATGGAAAACTAAAGTTGACATTTGAGTGAGAAATATCTGATCTCCAATCACCAGACTCAGTATTGTTAACTGCAAACTGTACATCCTGATCTATCATCGTAAGCTCAAGATTTTGGGTAACACTTGCATCAACTATCTCGAAGGTCATGCCTTCTCCAGTATCAAAGTTGATACCTGAAACGCGTCCAGCGTTGTTCGTGTTGGCGGTGTTAAAGTTGACAAATACAAAGTAGTTTCCTACTTCTAAATTCTCAAATGAGAAATCTCCATTTGCATCGGCAACTGTCGAATAGTCATAATTGGTAGTAGCAACATCTGATTTTGCTAGAAAAACAACAGCCCCATCTGCTCCAGAAGCTGTACCACTGAAGTCCGGGTACGTAACATTACCGCTAAAGGAGAAGTACTCCACGGCAGGCTCATCGTCTCCATCTCCCTCGCAGCTTGTCAAAAGCGTGGCAACAGAAAATGATAGCAATAAGCTAAGGAAAAATACGATAGGCTTTTTCATGATTATAAAGAGTTATTAAAAATGTATTTTGTCGATTAAATTATGATGTGAAGCTAGCAGCGATCTTATTCCCTTTTAATGAGGATCGTCAATCGAATAACATGATTAATCTCAAAGAACTGAGTTCCAACTATTCCGTAATACCGCGTTTCTATTTGAAAGAATTGCGCAGAATGGTCTCTAAAGTGCGTTTTCGACGCTCGGATGGCGAATTAAAATGTTTGGCCAACACAACATGACTTCCAGTGTCAACTAACTTTTTCCAACCATCATCTGCCCTTTTCTCCATCATCACAGATACAATTGGCTGGTTAAGACTGTCAATACTGTACGCGATATTCACTTTAATGACATCCTGATCTGCCGGATCATACTCACTAAATGGTAAGTATTGATGGACATGAACGTGAGGGGGCATTAGGTCTTGTTTGGGAACCGGATGATCAAGATCATAGGGCTCATAAAATGGCCAGCTGACTCCTGATGTGTAGGTAATGGCATACTTGTACTTAGGTATTTCCGATACAATCCAGTCAATGTCCTCCGTAGAATATTCCCGGTTTGCCATATCGGCTATTTCCCAGTAATATACACGCAAAGGCGCATGATCAACATTAGATCCGCACCCAAACACAATCAATAGCAAAAGGGGAAGTGGTCGCATGACATAAAAAACCATCTCAAAATTCCAAAGTACTATACGCTAGTAACTCTCGAACTTTGAGATGGCCTCAATTAATCACTTGGAAAGCGTTCTCATGTAGTTAACAACCAGCCAGCGATCTTCATCACTTGTGATTTTCTTATCATATGCGGGCATATCATCCCGTCCAAAAGTGGTTTTGTAAAACAATGCACCGTCTGGTTGAGCCTGAAAATCGGCCGAAGAAAAATCTCCACTAGGCGTGTCAAGTTCTTTCGCTTTTGGACCATCACCTAGTCCGGTTTTACCATGACAAGATTTACAATGCTTCATGTAAAGCTGCTTACCAATCAATTGATTTTCGCTATCGTCAACTTCCGTTGGGTTTGCCATTTTTATGTATTTCGTCGGCACATCCCACGGCTCTTGGGCCGGCATCCATGCAACGAAAAGCATAGTGATCAAAAAACAAATAAATGTGAATCCTAATATTGAATTATTCAATTTCATGACATAGAGGGTTTGATTTCTGGTTCGAAGTTTCAAAAATCTTCATCTTTTTTTCATGACGCATGTCAGTAAATGACAAAGATTGTTGTCAGCTAGGTCTTGCGCTTCAAGGCAAACTCCTTGGCAAAATAGGTTAGGATGATATCAGCTCCGGCTCTTTTAATAGAAAGCAACTGCTCCTCCATTACCCGGTCTCCATCCAGCCATCCTTTCTGGTCAGCTGCTTTGATCATGGCATATTCGCCTGAAACATTATATGCTGCGATAGGGAGCGGGAAATTTTCCTTAAGATCAGATATGATGTCCAAATAAGCCAGAGCGGGCTTTACCATTAGTACATCTGCTCCTTCTTCATAGTCCAGCTGTCCCTCGACTAAGGCTTCCGTTCGGTTAGCTGGATCCATTTGGTAAGTTTTCTTATCACCAAACTTTGGTGCCGAGTCCAGGGCATCTCGAAATGGCCCATAAAAACCACTTGCGTATTTGGCGGTATAGCTCATGATACCGACTTGTTTGAAACCATTGTCATCCAATAAGTTTCGCAAATAGCCCACTCTTCCGTCCATCATATCAGAGGGCCCAATCATGTCAATCCCAGTTGATGCTTGGGCCAATGCCATTTTTCCAAGCACCTCCAGCGTATCATCGTTTAAAATTTCTCCGCTCTCGACTATTCCGTCATGTCCGTCAGAGCTGTACGGGTCCATTGCCACATCAGTGATGATATGTGCCTCCGGAAACTGCTGCTTAATAATCTGTAATGCCTGGATATAAAAAAAATCATCCTGATAGCTGCGCGTCGCTAGTTTATCCTTATGTCGTTCTTCAACTACAGGAAATACATCAAATGACCGAATTCCTAGTGACATACATGTTTCGATCTCCTTGAGCATTAGATCGAGTGTCAACCTGAAAATGCCAGGCATAGAGGCTACTTCGGACTTCTGACTGGAGCCTTCCAGCAAAAACAAAGGCAGGATCAAATCGTCGGTGGTGACTTGTGTTTCACGGACCATTGATCTGATTGCCTCAGAGGCGCGATTTCTTCTTGGACGTCTAAGCATATTGACAAAGGTACAGTTACCACATTTTTCGATCAACAATGAAACTATTTTACGGCTGAATCGATTATTTTCGAAGACTGCTAATACGGATAGATAATGACCTTCCGCGAACTGAAAAAACTAACTGATGGCGGGGAAAATGCCCATGTCGAGTTCAAACGTAAAGTACAACATCCTGAAAAAATTATGAAGGAGGTAGTGGCATTCGCCAATACAGATGGAGGCCACTTACTAATTGGTGTGGATGACAATGGATTGATCCCGGGTCTTAAGCATCCTGACGATGATGACTTTCTCATGGAGCAGTCAATGACTGACTTGTGCAAGCCAGAAATCAAGTTTGAAAAAGAGTTTATCAAGGTAAAAGATGGGCGGGTTGTCATTCATTACTTTATTCATCCAAGTGATGAGAAACCACACTTTGCGTTTCTGAAAAAAACGCACCGATATGGTCGGGCATTTGTTCGTGTTGCAGATAAGTCCGTACAAGCGAGCAGAGAAATGCGCAAGATTCTGAAGTTGAGCAAAAGGGAACAAGGAGGAATGTTTCAATATGGTGAGAATGAAAAATTATTGATGAATTACCTGGGTCAACACCAGCGGATCACTTTAGCTGAATTCCGAAAACTGACTAATCTACCCAGAGATTTGGCTTCCAACATTCTGGTGGATCTTACAGTCTCCAGAGTATTGAGAGCGATACCCGCTGAAAATGGAGATTGGTTTGAACCAATCGACTAAACAATTCATTTCAACTTTTTAGAATGGCTTTGTCTGACAAGAATTACATCTTAATAAAATAATTTTTTCAAGATCGTTGTGTGTTTTTCTGTCAAATACATAATATTAAACAAGCTTCCATCAATAGAAGTGACTTTGTGAAATTCCTAGGACTCCAAGTCATCAAGGCCTTTGGGAGAGAGGTGCTTGATCGGGATTTGCTAATTTTTTTTACACGCTAAATCCGTTGATTTTTAATGGCAAAATCAAAGAAAGACAAGAAGATATTCGTTCTTGATACGTCAGTAATCCTCTATTCTCACGATTCAATTCTCAATTTTGATGAACATGACGTAGGCATCCCTATCACTGTGCTCGAGGAATTGGATACGTTCAAAAAAGGCAATGACTCCAAAAACTTTGAAGCGCGGGAATTCACAAGATTGATTGACAAGCTCGCAGCAGGTCAAATGCTTCAAGACTGGATTCCATTAAATGGCAAAACCAAAGGCAAGTTTAAAGTTCTGATGGAATCAGACAGTACTGTTGATGCCTGCAAGGTGTTTAACGATGATAAAAATGATCATCGCATACTCAATGCTGCGCTAGCACTCAAAGAAGAAGAACCAAAACGAAAGGTAATTCTCGTTTCCAAGGACATCAACCTTCGCCTAAAGGCAAAATCCTTGGATCTAAATGCCGAAGACTATGAAACGGGTAAGATCAAGAATGTTAACTCGCTTCATACGGGAAAGGAAGAAATAGAAAATATTGATTCAACACACATTGATGTATTATTCAAAGATGGACGTATCGGTAGAAACGAGATTTTTGACAAAACCAAGCCATTGGCTAATGAATACCTCATACTGAAAAGTGATAAAAACTCAGTACTGGCCAGGTATGATGTTGGGGATGATATCATTGAGAAAGTAGACAAAACGTCCGTTTATGGCATTAAACCAAGAAATGCAGAACAAACTTTCGCGATTCAAGCCATGTTGGATCCAGAAATCCGATTGATCAGCATATCGGGTGTGGCAGGAACAGGTAAAACACTACTCGCCCTTGCCAGCGCGCTGGAACAGCGAAGAAACTTCAAGCAGATCTACCTGGCCCGACCGATTGTGCCTCTCAGCAATAAAGACATTGGCTATTTGCCCGGAGACATCAAGTCTAAACTCAATCCCTACATGGAACCACTTTGGGACAACCTGAAGTTCATTCAAAATCAATATAAAGAGTCGGAAAAAGAACACAAGCACATCATAGACATGGTCAATAAAGAAAAATTATTGATCACCCCGTTGGCCTATATCAGAGGACGTAGCTTGTCCAATATCTTCTTCATCGTGGATGAAGCACAAAATCTTACACCACATGAGATCAAGACGATCATCACCCGAGCAGGTGAGGGTACCAAGTTTGTGTTTACAGGTGACATCTACCAAATCGACACACCTTACCTTGACTCTCAAAGTAATGGGCTGTCTTACATGATTGACCGATTACAAGGAAATCCACTTTACGCACATGTTACCCTTGAGAAAGGAGAAAGATCAGAACTGGCTAACTTGGCCAATGAGCTACTGTAGGTGCAATGCGGTCATCAGCATACTCATTATGGAAGGAATACCAGGAGACACGGCATCACTGGTGATTTCAATTGGAGAATCCCTCCATCTTTCCTTTGATGAGTGGGTATTTCAAATGGGTCCTCAATAAATATCCCTACTCCTCCTCCCAAACAACCCTGATCAAAGTAGCATTTTCCCAGAAATCAACACCGTTGATTTCTCTCAGGGCTGCAATCCCGCCCAATAATCCAAGATAGTTGCATTCACTGTCAAGGACACTTGACCCTGCATCCGGGCAATTGCCCATATGAAAGACAAAAACCGTATCATTTTGGAAAAGGTACTCCTCAACAGCAGCTTCCTCTCCACATGTTGTCATTTCATCAATTTCTTGTTGGATGCATCCCGGCACTTTAGCTTCCAGGTCACTCTCATTACAACTCACTAGGAGAAAAAATAGTATTGCAGTTATCATTTGAAAATTGCTCATGCCCTATTAGACGTTGTTAGATTGGAAGAGTTTCACTGTATACATACATGAATATACGTTCATATGTACATTAATCATATTGTTTATATGACGAGCGTCATAATTCGGGATTGCAGCGCTTATTTCCTTTGTAATAGAAATTAAAACCCGTAAGAAATGAAAAATTTAGTCATACTCGGAGCAGGATCAGCAGGAACAATGATGGCTAATCATTTAAGACCCAAACTGAACAAAAAAGATTGGGAAATTACCATCGTTGATCAATTCGAAAAACATTACTATCAACCAGGCTTCCTTTTCCTACCATTCGATATCTACGAAGAAAAGGACGTTTTCAAAAAACGTGAAGATTTCATCCCGAAAGGTGTAAAGTACATTCAAAAGCCTATCGTATCTATCCAAGCAGATAATAATACTGTACTATTAGAAAATGAAGAAGAACTTCAATATGATATTCTGATTGTTGCCACTGGTACAAGGATTGCCCCTGAAGAAGTGGAAGGCATGGATGGAGAGCAATGGCACAAGTCCGTATTTGACTTTTACACCTTTGAAGGAGCAAGAAACCTTAGAAACTTCCTTAGAGAGTGGGAAGGTGGTAAAATGGTCGTGCATATCACTGAAATGCCAATCAAATGCCCTGTAGCCCCACTCGAATTTTCATTTTTGGCTGACTCCTATTTCCTTGACAAGGGGATTAGAGATAAGGTAGACATTACTTATGTCACTCCTTTGGATGGGGCATTTACCAAGCCTACAGCAGCTAAAAAGTTAGGACATTTGCTTACCGACAAGCAAATCAATCTGGTAACTGATTTCGCGATTGCAAAGGTCGATAATGAAGGTAAGAAAATTGTTAGCTGGGACGATAAAGAAGTAGACTTTGACCTACTGGTTACTGTGCCTACGAACATGGGTGATGATCTAATCCTAAGAAGTGGATTAGGTGATGACTTGAATTTTGTCCCCACTCATAAAAACACGCTACAGTCAGAGGCTAAGGAAAACATTTTTGTTATTGGAGATGCAACAAATCTTCCTACTTCCAAAGCAGGCTCTGTAGCACACTTTGAAGCTGAAGTATTGACTGAGAACATAGTGAAATACATCAACGGAGAGGAATTAATACCCGAATTTGATGGACATGCCAACTGTTTTGTTGAAACAGGTCATGGCAAAGCGATGTTGATTGACTTCAATTATGAGACTGAACCTTTGGAAGGAGTATTCCCATTTCCTGGAGTAGGTCCCATGCAATTGTTGAATGAAACCAAGATGAATCACTACGGAAAGCTAGGTTTCCAGTGGGTGTATTGGAATATGTTGATGAAAGGCCGTAAGATCCCATTTATCAACGCAAGAATGAGCAAAACCGGCAAGAAAATGCCTGAATTACAAAACGCATAAAAAATATCTTTAACCGTAAATAATATAATCATGGAAGCATTAATAGCCAACAGACCAGTAGAGACCAACGAACAAGGTTATTTACTTGATATGAGCCAATGGGACAAGGAAATTGCCCGTGCTATAGCAGAAGATGAGGAAATCGAATTATCTGATAGACACTTTGAAGTACTTGACTATCTGCGTGCTGAACAGGAAAAAGGAACTGCCCTAACCATTCGTAGAGTGGGTAAATCTGGTGTGGTTGACATTAAAGAATTTTACGCATTATTCCCTGAAGGCCCACTGAAAAAGGCTTCTAGAATTGCCGGAATTCCAAAACCTGCCAGCTGTATATAAGCTGGCCAACGTTCCTTTTTTAACCTTTTAATTGACAATCATGGAAACTTTAGAAAAACCAATTAGCAAAAAGAAACAAGAGAAGAATCTTAAGAAATTGATGATTGTTGTTTCAAAAGCAACAATAGATTCTGTTTATGCCGGACTTATCATGGCAAATGGCGCAAGAATGGAAGGCATTCAATCTGAAATCTTCTGTACATTCTTCGGGCTAGAAATGATCACGAAGAAGCACATGAACAACCTACATATCAACACAGTAGGTAATCCAGCTATGCACATGCCAACCATGCTCGGCGGTCTGCCTGGAATGGAAGCCCTGGCCACTACAATGATGAAGAAAGAAATGGAAAAGTTAGACATTCCTCCTGTAGACGAGTTTCTTGAAATATATGAAGCCTCTGGAGGTAAAGTGTTTGCTTGTAAACTAGCCATGGAGATGTTCCACTTGAACAAGGAAGATCTTTGGGATGGAGTTGAGGAAGTTCTTACGGTTGGCGATTTCTACAATCGCGCACAAGAAGAAGGATCACAGATTATTTTCATCTAGATCTATCTAATTGTGAAGATAGACCCGGCATTAGCACCATGCCGGGTTTTTTTGTGTTTACTAACCCCAATGGAAAATCAGTTTTCAGATTAGACTTGATCTAAATTATACCAAGCCTCTGGGAGAGCTGCGTCGATTTTAGTAAATTGAAGTTTATGTCGAGTTTTTATATCGATCTACTCTTTTGCCTGCTCACCTATAGTATATTGATCTGGCTGACTATCTGGAAAAGGAAATCCAGGAATTCAGGTAACGATAACGATGATGATGATGGAGGCATTCCCATTTGGCATGACCCTGATTTGGATTTGCCTCCTGGCGTTAGTCTACCTTCAGATGGGCCTACCTATAAAAAGGAATTACAGGAAGAGCTGTTGGCTTAATCCTCCCAAAGTATGGCTCCATGCACTTGATACCAGCTGGTGTCGCTCATTATTATTTTTTGAAATCCGGAAATCTCATATTCAAGCAATTTACTCTCTGAGCTGACGAGTTTCAGTCGATTATAAGTAGTGTAAATAATGGCTGCATTGTCATTTTTAACCTCTCCCGAGATCACCTGGGTTTTATCTTCTGATATCGATACATATACAATGTCGATGTTCTCTCCTGGTCGAGGAGTGTAAACCTGCATCCCATCTGACAATTCAATGTCCATGGCACCAATATATCGTGGCTTGTTAAGGTTTAATTGATGAAATATTTCAAGTTCCTTTTCCCACTCTTCTTGGCTAGGCTTGTATTGCCAAAATTCCTCCTTCCCATCAAAATTTGCTCGCTTTTTGAGTTCAGCATTTCCTTTGACCAATTCAGCTGTCAGTTCCATTACGCTTTGCTTGACATCCGGTAAATCGCTTTGCAGATTGCTGTTATCCGGCACCTCGCAGGCCAGCACAAGACCAGTCAAACACAACAATATCAATCTTTTCATATTACAATGATATGTGATGTAAGGATCAAAAAAAATCCCCGAATTACTCCGGGGATGAGTTTTTTAGATCAAAATATTACCCGTCATTTCAGGCGGAATGTCTACTCCAATTTGTTTTAGTATAGTAGGTGCTAAATCACCCAGTTTTCCTGGTTTCAATTCTCCCTTGAAGTCATTGCTCACCAGGAAGTGTGGAACCAAATTAGTAGTATGGGCCGTATTCGGGCTACCATCAGGATTCACCATAATATCCGAGTTGCCATGATCTGCTATGATGTGAACATTATAGTCATTTTCAAGTGCCACTTCCACTACCTGCTCAGCACACTGATCAACAGTCTCACATGCCTTGACAGCCGCCTCAAAAACGCCTGTATGTCCAACCATATCCGGGTTAGCAAAGTTCAAGCAGACAAAGTCGGTCTCACCCTTATTCAGTTCAGGAATGATAGCATCACGAATATCCTTCGCACTCATCTCTGGTTGCAAATCATAGGTGGCTACTTTGGGAGATGGACAAAGTAGTCTTTTTTCACCTTTAAATTCACTTTCTCGTCCCCCGGAGAAAAAGAATGTTACGTGAGGATACTTCTCTGTTTCAGCGATACGGATCTGTTGTTTTCCGGCCCCTTCCAGCACCTCTCCGAGTGTGTTTTTTAAATTGTCTTTATCGAATACCACTTTGACGTCTTTGAAGGTGTCGTCATAGTTGGTCATGGTAACATAGTAGAGCTTAAGCGCCTTCATGTTTTGTTCAGGAAAATCCTTCTGAGTAAGAACTTCAGTAATCTCGCGTCCTCTATCTGTCCGGAAGTTGAAACACATCACAACATCGCCTTCCTGAATAGTACCGTTCGGATTGCCTGCTTCATCTGACACAATAATAGGCTTAATGAACTCATCAGTCACATCTGAAGCATATGATGCTTCAATTCCCTGAGCAGCATTCATTACCTTTTCACCAGTAGCGTTGACCATTGCATCATAGGCCAGTTTCACTCTTTCCCAGCGTTTGTCCCTGTCCATCGCGAAGTATCTACCCGTAATAGAGGCAATTTTCCCAACCCGTTCACTCATGTGCTGGTCTAGCTCTTTCACAAATCCTAATCCGCTCTTTGGATCACAATCTCGTCCATCGGTAAATGCATGAACAAATACATTACTGCAAGCATTAGCTTGTGCCGCATCAATTAATCCCTTTAAGTGATTGATATGAGAATGGACACCCCCGTTTGACAGGAGACCTATAAAGTGAACAGATTTACCATTTGATTTGGCATACTCAAAAGCGTCAACCAATACTTGTTCTTTAGCCAGACTTCCATCTTCTGCTGCATTATTGATTTTTACCAGGTCTTGATAGACCACTCTCCCGGCACCAAGATTCATGTGACCTACTTCAGAGTTTCCCATTTGTCCGTCAGGTAGACCAACAGCCAAACCGGATGCCTCCAGTGTACTGTTTGAATACTTGCTGTATAGACTGTCAATAAATGGAGTGTTAGCTTGATCGATGGCAGACACCTTTTTATCTTTGGCGATTCCCCAGCCATCCAGGATCATGAGTATTACCTTCTTGTTCATGGGGCAAATATAAGATGGGCAGACCGCAGGCTTGCTTAAATATTTGTAAATTAAGTGGCTGAATTTCTGGCACAATTATGGATTTGACAAAAGCATGCGAAAGATAATTACACTGATATTGGGATTATATATCATCAGTCCGGTAATGGGTCAGGATGAGGTATTGAGTGATGTGGAGACTGCCTTGAGTGCAGGGAGTGCTAAAGAATTGGTAAAATATTGTTTGAGTTCTGTTCGCCTTCAAATCAATGGTGACAACAAAGTATACAGCAAACCTCAGGCTGAGGCAGTGTTGAGAGACTTTTTCCAGAAAAATGCAGCTCAGGAATTTCAGTACACACATCGTGGCTCCTCGCCTGGTGGATTGGTATACTGCATCGGGCAGTACAAAATAAGTGGTGCGAGTTTTCGGGTATATATGTTATTGAAAGAATCCAATGATCAATTTTTGATCGATACGATTTCCTTCAACAAGGAGTAGCAGTTCTTCTTTACTTTTGTCGCCATGTCTCCACACTACCTAACATCAGAGAAGATCACTGAATTTATCAATTATTCCATAGCCGAAGATCATGGTGATGGTGATCACACCTCTATGGGAAGCATTCCAGAAAGCAGATTGGACACTGCTCAGCTGTTGATCAAAGGTGATGGTGTATTGGCAGGAGTAGAGCTGGCAAGGCAAATCTTTCATCACATCGATTCGGAAGTTGAATTCAACCAGATACTAAGTGATGGTGATACGGTCTCTCCGGAGGATATTGCTTTTACAGTTTCTGGAAGTGCACGGGCACTATTAGGAGCAGAGCGATTAGCCCTAAACTGCATGCAGCGCATGAGTGGCATTGCGACATATACGCGCAAGATGACAGACATGCTACATGGCACCAATGCCAAATTACTTGACACACGCAAAACGACACCCAATTTTAGAATGGCAGAAAAATGGGCTGTCTCAATAGGTGGGGGAGTTAACCATCGATTTGGTCTCTATGATATGATCATGCTCAAGGACAATCACATTGATTTCGCTGGCGGGGTTGCCAAAGCCATTAAATCCGTCAACGACTACTTAGAAAAAAGTGGTAAATCCTTAAAAATAGAAATTGAAGTGCGAAATTTGCGCGAATTGGAGGAGGTGCTGGAGGCAGGTCATGTACACAGGATCATGTTGGACAACATGTTACCCTCAGACATGAAACAAGCTATCACCATGATTGACGGTCAGTATGAGACTGAAGCGTCGGGTGGAATCACAGAGGATTCTATCAGGGAAATAGCAGAAACAGGGGTGGACTACATTTCTGTGGGTGCGCTTACACACTCCTACAAGAGTATGGACATGAGCTTAAAAGCAGTGAGTAAACAATGATTATTAGAACTAAAAAGTATCAGTTAACAACCAAAACATATATCGGTCTCGCCTTCAATGGTGTGCTCAAGCAGCAGTGGTGGGTTTTTGGTATTTACCTGGCAATTTGCGCAGGATATTTCTTGATCCCTAATTGGTGGTGGATCATCGGTGCTACCATTGCACTTGCTGTATATTTTCTGTTTTGGCTGATACAGTTTGCTGGGGTCACACAACTCGAACAAGGGAAGTTTCTATTTCAGCGCATGAATTATGAAATCACAAGTCAGCAAATATTGATCAAATTGAGTGAGCGACAAGGAATGCCAGTGAAATGGGATCAAATCAAGCGAGTAAGAGTCGGTAAAGATTTCTTTGTTCTCTTCCTCAGCAAAGCGCAATTGATTCATCTGCCTTATAAAATTTTCAAAAGTGAGAATGAAATCAAATTCCTAAAAACCGTTCTTAAGCGGAAGGAATTCATCAAATAATGTCTCGTGCCGAGCGAATCAAAGCGGCCAAAAACAAAGCTGCACGTTATTGTGCAGGAGGGGAAAGATCTCCTAAAAAAGTATTAGAGAAACTCCAGCAATATGGACTTGAACATGAAGAAAGTGAACAAGTCCTTGCAGATTTGATCGCACTCAATTTTGTCAACGAGGAGCGTTACGCAAACGCCTTTGTCAAGGACAAGTTTCGCTTCAATAAATGGGGTAAAAAGCGCATTGAAATGGAGCTTGCTAATCAGCAAATCGACTACCAATTGATTGCAAATGCCTTGGATGAAATTAATCTATCAGAATATCAACAAATCATCATGGGACTGGCCCAACAGAAATGGACGTCCCTATCTCGTGAATCCGACGATTTCATAAAAAAACAAAAGACCATTCGATTCTTACTAGGCAAAGGATTTGAAAGTGACTTGGCTGTGAAGACGGTGAACCATCTGACTGAATCGTCATAACGCCCCTAGCCATGTCGATAAAAGGAGATATCTATTTTTTCACCCCAAGTATTTAAACCTCTTTAGTCATATCGATGGGAGGAGCTCCACCCTTCCTAGTCATGTCGACGAAAGGAGACATCTATTCATTTTTCATTCCAGGTATTTAACCCTCCATAGTCATATCAACTGCAGGAGATATCTATTCATTTTCACACCAGCATTAAACAATAGAATTACGCTCTCCAATAAAGTCAAACCTGTTAACAATCCACTCACACACCCCTGGTCATGTAGAAGATAGGAGACATCCATTCATTTTTCATTCCGGGTATTTAACCCTCCTAGGTCATATCGACGGCAGGAGATATCTAAGTCCATTTAGTTGAAACTACCATTGTCGAGTTAAATAGTCATCAAGAAGTTAAAAAAACCTTAAACATGATGGTTTGATGACGATTTGGATTTAATTCAACGGGTACAGTCTTCATCATTGCCAAAAATGAATCAAATAGGAATCAAATTTCGCTTCTAATCTGTCTTCCACATTGCAATTGATTTTTGTCGAATGATTCGCTGCAGATTTCCGGCTAATTTTTTGTTAGATTGAAAATATGATTTTACTCTTAACACTTCTTCTAACATTTCCACAGCAATCCAACCATCTCAATAAAAACAAAAAAGACGTCATGATTGGTGGCTGGGATGTAGTCAGCTATCATAACGATCAGCCCATAGAAGGCTCTGAAAATATAAGTTCCACCTACCAGGGGGGTACCTATTTTTTTGCCTCGACAGAGAACAAAAATCTATTTGACTCAGATCCAGATAAATATGTCCCTGCATATGGAGGCTGGTGTGCATATGCCATGGGTGATGACGGTAGCAAAGTGAAAATACATCCAGAATCTTATAAGATCATTGAGGGCCGTTTGTATCTATTTTACAACTTCTGGGGGACGGATACACTGGAAATGTGGAACGAAGATGAAAAAAATCTAAAGGAAAAAGCAGATTCCTACTGGGCGGATATTATAAAAAGTTAGAAAGTTTTATCTTTTCGGAATACCCAGCATCATATGTCATTACATTCCTCAGCCAACCACCTGATCGCCCAGCTCAATCAAGTAATGAATCAGCTAAAACCAGAGGAGTTTAGCCAACCCCTGGAAGTATTGAGCGGATCATCCGTCGGACAACACATCAGACACACACTGGAATTTTTTATCTGTCTGATTGATGGCGCAAATGGTAACAGCATCAATTATGACAATCGCAAGCATGATGCGATCATCGAACAGGACGTGAAAATTGCCATGAGTGTTTGCCAATCAATTACAGACTTTCTCGATAAGAATCCGACTGATTTTGACCTGACCATGGAGGCTAACTACGATGTTGAACAAGGTGAGGCGCTGAGTTTTCGAAGCAGCTTTTATCGGGAGCTTGCCTACAATATTGAGCATGCCATCCATCACATGGCCTTGATTAAAATTGGTGTTCGATCCTTAGAAAGATCCATCTTGTTGCCAGATCATTTTGGTGTAGCCAGCTCCACTGTCAGGTATCAGATGAGTCAGAAATAATTCGTAAATCAGTAAAAAAGGGTATTGCTATAAATAGATTTAGTTCATAATTTTAGAATCAAAGTGAATAACTTTAGATATCTACGTATTGAATCTAACTAAACCAAACATGAAAAAATCAATTTTAACACTAGTCTGTGTACTGTCTACATATCTGCTGTTTGCTCAAGACTATATTATAAAAAAAGACGGATCAGAAATTCGTGCTAAAGTCCTGGAAGTAGGAACCACTGAGATTAAGTACAAGCTATTTGTAAATCCGGATGGCCCAACAATAGCGATTTTCAATCGTGACGTAATGATGATCAGATATGAAAATGGTACCAATCACATCATTGAAAGCTCAAGCGCCAACTCCTCCTATTCCAACGGAAACTCAAACATCGACAGACCTTTCAAATACCAAGGGGTCACCAGAAGAGAGCCTTATCTAGCTGTGCTTTTTTCAGGGTTATTTCCTGGAGGAGGTCAATACTATAATAAACAAGCCGGCAAGGGGGCAATAGCTACCGTTGTTGGAGTAACGGGTTTATCAATGATGATTGCCGGAGTAAGTCAATTGTCATACCTATATGAAGACGATTACTACGATTATTATGATTATCTAGATGACGTTGAAACAGCCGCCGCTTTATCCACTGCAGGCAGTGTCATCTATTCACTCAACTGGCTTTGGTCCACCATTGATGCGGGAGTATCTGCCACTAAGCTGAATCGAGATTACGGACTGACATTTGGCATCAAGCCTATTCGATACCAAAATCTTGTATCCAACCAAAAGATATCAGCAGGGCCCACAATCACGATCAAATTCTAATCAAGAGTGGGTTGCTTGCCAAGCGAGGCTTGTTATCAATTAACATTCACCACTCTAAGGCAACCCACTTCTCATTTTATTCAATCAGCAATGATGAACAATTTGAAAACAGAATATTTTGATCTTTTTTCGTTCTGGTTTGAGTTTGTTTTGACTGCAACCAAAATCATCAAACAGATAAAAAGAATATTCTGAATCATCATATTTCCAAGCGCTGGCTAACTACCTTGTAATCAGAACATTTAACATATTTTGATACAACATGTGCGGATAATTTCCGTTCTTTACAAGTAACTAAATTGCATCGCCATGAAATTAACCGCATACTCACTAGTCGCTCTTGTAATTGTCTTGTTTATCTCCTCCTGTGGTCATGATCTGGGTAAAGCTACTGTTACCTACACCAGGGCTACCGCTCAATATGGAGATGTTGAGTCACTCAGAAATACTCCGTTGGCAGGTCCTGTCAGATCGATCAATGATGCGGGTAAAATATTTGTTTCAGATCAAATACTTCTCATCGGTGAAGAAGGTGAAGGTATTCATGTATTGGATAATACAGATCCTAAAAACCCCACCCATACCTTATTCATCAACATTCCTGGCAACAGAGAATTCTTTGTCCAGGGTGATATTCTTTTCGCCGAGAGTGTTTATGATATGCTCAAAATTGACATCTCTGACATTTCGAATCCATACCTCGTTACAAGAATTGAGGAAGGTGTATGGAGCGAGATACAGAATCAACAGGGAGAAACATTACTTGGATTTGAATATGAACGGGTAACAGAAGAAATTGAACTCAACGACAATGTTGACATCAATTTTTGGAACAGCGAGTCGGTCCATTATTACGATTATGCCAATAACCTGATACCACCATCAGCACTTCCATCGTCTTTCGCCGGGAATAATAGTGACATTGGCTCTGTCAATCGCATTGCGTATTTAAATGACCATGTATATCTGATCAGCAAGTCAAACATGAATGTATTCAGCGATGCAGCGCAATTTGAATTAGTAAGTCAGAATAGTGTTGGTTGGGAAATGGAAACAATTTACCCCTTAGGAGATAAGCTATATATCGGCTCAAGAAGCTCTATGACGGTCTTCAATGCTACTGCTCCATGGGACCCGAGACATGAATCTGAATACTGGCATGAGACCTCCTGCGATCCGGTAATGCCTGTTAGCAGTGAAACTGCTTATTTAACGCTGAGATCAGAAGAATTTGGAGACTGCCCGGGCGATATCAATGCACTACATGTTTTGGGTATGCGAGATGGTTGGATAGAGCAATTACACGAAATCGAAATGGAAAGTCCATTTGGCATGACGATAGTTGACAATGAATTATTTGTAGGTGAAGGTTCAGCTGGACTTAAAGTTTTTGACATCAGTGATGTGAGAAATCCAGTCCTCACCAGGACTATTACAACTGTAGCTGCCTACGATATCATTGCCCATCCTGTCAATAAGAACATGATTTTAATTGCTGGTCCAGAAGGATTTAGCCAGTTTCAAGTTGGAAACGATTTTGAGTTGCAACTCCTAAGTACGATTTCCTATTGAGTCGAAAATTCTGTTTATTATTTGCCATCCTGATCATTTCGATCACGGGCAGCCTGGCCCAAAAATCAATCGAATCAGGGGATGAAGTGGTTGTTCGGTACCGAGATGGTTCGGTATTTCATGGACAATTCATTGAGAAAAGCCATGGTCAAGTCAAGCTAAAACTCAACACAGGAGATACCATCAGATTGATCAATCACCTGGTCCAAAGAATGGATGGCACCAACCATAAAATTTGGTTCAAGGGTTTAAGACAGCATAAAAAAAGCGGTATCTACTTACTCACTTCCACTGACATAGGTGGAGATAGTCAGGGCCAGTACATGGCACACGGGTCTCTTCAAGGCGGATACAGATTATCTGCTCGCAACAGTGTTGGCGCTGGAGTTTCTATTAGTCAGGGAGATATGTACATTGGTGGTAACTGGATCACCATCTCCTACATTCCCATTTATGCCTACGGTCGTCACTACTTTACCGATAAACGAAGAAGGCTATATGGATTTACTAAATTGGGTTATGGTGTACACAATCCGACAGCCTTTGGTGATGAGCATAGTGGTGGCATATTCCTTCAACCTGGATTTGGCGTCCACCTTGCCACCCGGCTACCGTTCAACTGGCATTTCTTTCTAGCGCAAACGATCTTTCATACTTCCGGATCAAACAGAGAAACAGATCAATTTGGTTTCCCAATTATCACAGAATACAACGTTTGGTTCAATCGATTAACATTTGGCTTTGGCATTGAGATTTTCTAGCAGTTACTGTCTCAGTAATTTTCCACTAAACACGTTCCCACTTTCGTCCTTCAGCCTAAGCATGTATTTCCCCGTGGGTAGATCGGGATCGAACTGCAGACCTTTATTAATACTATAAAGAAGATCAGCATGAAAAACCCGCTTGCCATCAAGCTGATAAATAACTACTTGAATAGGCCCAACACGAAGATTATCACTTTGAATGTTTATCAACGCATTCCCTGGGTTTGGGTAAATACTGGTGTTTTCGCTTTCCACTTTCAAGACCACATGATCCAGCACTCCAGGTGTTCCATTATCGGCAACATTCGTCCAATTAGTAGGCAAGGCATTGTTGCCATGCGGATTGACCAATGTTATAGAATAGCCATTTCCGTTTGCGTTAGGCCAAGGACTGATTGATTCGTAACAAACCTCATCAGCAATAACCCCAGATTCATTTTTTAAGGTTAGGCACTCTCCATCAGCTGACAGCCCAAAATCAAAGTCACCAGACACCATCCCCGTGCTTCCATAATGGTCATAAAAATTGGATTCACTCCTGGTGAGGACAAGTGTTTCGCCTGAAGCAATTTCCACACCCGAAGGGAGTCGAAAACTATTTTTCTCATCCGAGAAAATCCAGTTACTAACATCAACAACCTCATCTCCTCGATTGAACAATTCTACCCAATCTTCAATCTCTTCCTCACCGGATTTATAGAAAATCTCGTTAATCACCATTGATCGCAATTGATCATCTGCAGGCTCAAAAACTGCTGTTAGTGATGTGGTATCTGTGGCTATTACTTCAATTTGAGCTTCCTTGCTCTCTAGACTCCCTATCCAGTACTTGAAACGATAACCAGGTGCAGCTTTTGCTTCTAGCTGTACGGGAATCCCAGCAAAATAATGCCCTACCCAAGGATAGCTTTGAGGTTCAATGGAATTGACTTTAATATGACCGGAATTCATAATATTAACACTCAATGTTATGTCATGTGAACTCCCCAATTCAAAGTACTGTTTAAGGTGACCAAACATGATTTGAGGTCTTTGACGCGCAAACTCCCTCATATCATCAACATTCTGACGCCAATAACCAATGCTGCTCGACCATCGCGCTAAATGTCTGGGGATTTCATCTTCAATCTTCTCCAGCATTCGCTCTAACCTTTTACTCGTCTCTTCTGCTCTAAGTCTTGTGTTCAACTGATCGGCAAAGAGTGTGACAAATCGATTTTTGAAAGTGTCGTTCGTAAGTAGTGATCGCAACAGAAAAGTTGACCAGGGTGGATTTGGCCACTCGGGACCATTTACCTCCAATGCAAATTCCAACGTATTGGAAAACACTTTGGCAGCATTCCAGATACCAAAGCCAAAGTCTGCATCGTAAGCGATCCATCTCCACTTACCTGCTTCATTGGGTTTCCAGTACTTGATATTATTGCCTGGCCAATCGCCGTTATCGATAAATATGTTGCCAATGCTGTAGTAGATATAATTGTCAATATCGATACGATCAGAAACGTAAGCATAATGAGCTTCTTCTGATAGATCATTCCTGCTGATATATTCCATCAGTGAGATGTACTCATCTGCATGTCCCTCGACCTCCTCGAAATGTCCCTCTAGCATGGCAAATTCACCCTTCTTGTATCCATAATGAGACTCAACATACTCGTCGTTGATCTTCTCTCGTATATTGTGAATCCCCCAGTAGTCACCATTGATATATAACACTGCGGGGCGATATGATTGCCGATCTATTGACTCATGAAACATGGTAGCCATTAGCGCATCACGAAACATTGTATTGTTCCAGTCATTCCCTGAGTTTCTCAACACAATTCTCGAAAATTCATCGAGGATATTGTCTTCAAATATTTGATACTTGATTTCCTTATCCCCATAGGCCTTTCGGAGATAGATACCTAAAGATCTTTGATCCTGTCCACGGCTATAATTTCCGAAAATTTTGGTCCCTGCTCGTACTCTAAAAGCCATATCACCATTGGGTTCGAACATTTCCAATACAATGGGTCGCTCCCAATCATTCCAAAAGTTGGCACCAAAATGCGGGAAATCGAATGTCGTATTGGGTCCATGAGCATAAATTCCAGTATGGTAATCAAAGAAATGATCAGGTTCCACTGCCAACGAAAGAATAGGAAGTGAATGTGGGGTTCTTAAAATATATGATTGTGCAACAACTGGTCCCATTCCAATATTCCCACGCACTACCCTGGCCTTAACGAGTACCGTTTGATTAATATCGATAGGCTCGGAGTACTCAAAGCTCGATGTATCTGGCATGCTACCATCCAATGTGTAATAAACTTTGTCTTGTGCTTGAGGACCTTGCAGCTCGAGAGCTTGAGTTTTAGCATAAACACCTCCAAGGACAGAAAACAATGGTTGATCATCTATCTTGTGATAAGCACCAGCATTTCTTTCTCCTGGAGTAGCGGTCAGGAAATGTCGCTCCACTCCTCCTTGATCGATTCCATAGGATTCATCCGCCCGCAATGGTGGAAAGGAAAGCTGATGAATCAATGTTCCCTGAGGATCGAACAAATACAAAGTATCTCCATCTGCATCCAGTTTGAAGTCAGTGTGAGACCAGGCGGATGTCACATTCAACTTGTCAGACAAGTTGGATTTCGATTGATCTAATGTTCCGAAAGAGATAAAAGGAATTAATGACAAATCAGAAGACGTTAGATTGGCGTTGTGAACCTGAACGGCCAGTAGATTTTCTCCTTCTTTAATGATCTCTCTGAAGTTCTCGATCAAAAATGTATCAGGTTGACCACCCTGATATAAAGCTGCCTCGTGATCATGATCATCCGCAAAGGTGTCAAATGACGGCATACCCTCTCCAGCCATATTGCCTCTTGCAACTTCCTGTCCATTGATATAGGCAACAATACCATCATCATAATCGATGTGAAGGAGCATCGCCCGGATATTACCTAGCTCCTTAACAGTGAATGGCATCCTGACATAAACGGACAAGGCTCCATCCAAGACAGTGTTGTCATCTCCATCATCATATCCATAGCCACTGCGCCCACCTGACCAGGAAGTGTCGACAAAGTGTGGCTGAATCCAATCATCAGGCACTATTGTATCCGGAACTAAATACTTACCGGAATCACCCTCATCCAAGATGGTATACCAATGCAATGGAATCTGTTTAAGGTCTCGGTCTGACGCAAAAAACAAAGTACTGGAACCTGAGTCAAGGATAATGTCTGGCATGGCCCATGCACTGTCAAAGTTGTTTCGATCTGAGATCCGATACTCTTTGAGACTAATTAATGCATCGCGTTGATTGGTTACTTCAAACCAATCAGAATATTCAGCAAATTCATCCTCAATGGTCATATAATTGGAGGGCATTACCTCAGTGATAATCGCTTGCTGCCCAAAAGAAATAAATGAGATTCCGCAGAATAAAAGAAAAAATAATTCGCGGGAACATGACAAAAAATACACTTCGCTAGCGTTAATGGTTCCGACACAATATTAGCCTCAAAAACACCAAGCACAAAAAAAGAGCAACTCAAATGAGTTGCTCTGATGTGGGCGCTGAGGGATTCGAACCCCCGACCCCCTCGGTGTAAACGAGGTGCTCTGAACCAACTGAGCTAAGCGCCCGAAAAATCGGATTGCAAAAGTAGTGTTGTTTTGTAATTCTCCAAACGAAACACCAAATATTTTCAACTCATAGCGACACTTAGATACTTATTAAACGGTTGAGCGATTTTAAACATCTGTCCTATCTCCGTCACTGAATTCGGCTGAGTAAACAGCGAGTCCTTCACCTCTGTCCACACTATAAAACTTTTAAATCTCAGCAACTCAATATTCGGATGATCTTTTGGATAACCCTTAGGGGCTGTCTTCAGCGCTTCTCCTTTCAGTTCACCGTAAGTTGACTTAAAGTCATCCTCTTCCAAAATATGTAAGAGTCCCTCGGCATTGTAGTCGATTTCCTGACGGATTTTTCTTAACTCTTCAGCCGGAGGCATGTAGACTCCTGCTGCTATCATTGATTTCCCTACTTCTGCATGAACGTAATAGGTAGGATTGGTTGATTGTTTGCCTCCAGGCGAGATGGATGCACCAAAACTTGTTTTATAGGGCAACTTATTTTTCCCAAATCGCACATCCCGGTGAATTCTAAAAATACAATTTTTCGGCTCAAGGTCCTCGACAGCTTTATCAAATGACGATATCTCAAGAATCAACTTACCCACCACTTCCTCGAATACTGATTTAGCAGTCAAATACTCTTCTTTGTGCTCATGAAACCACTCTCTATTGTTATGTTGTTCAAGGTTCTTTAAAAATTTGAATACCTGATTCATTTTATAAATAGTGATTTGAGTGTTTCAAGCTGTGCACTACGGGACGCTTTGATCAACACCGTGGCATTCGAAATCGGATGGCTGACCAAGTGTTCTACTAATTCATTCTTCGTGGCAAACCATTTTGACCTTGTTGCCACTTTATGCCCATTTCTTACATCCTTCCCTACAAAATACACCATGTCTATTTCAGCCTCTGTTGCAATTTCTCCGAGCTTTTTATGTTGTAATTCTGTATCATCTAATTCCTTCATATCGCCAAGAATAGCTATTCTCTTCCCTTCCATACAGCCCAGGTTTTCAATTGCTACTTTCATCGAATCTGGGTTGGCATTATAAGCATCCAGAATAAGCACAATATCCCCGGATTGGATTAATTGTGAGCGCATATTGTCTGGCGCATATGAGGCTATAGCCTCGCCAATGATTTCATCCGAAACGTTGAAGCGTCTTCCCACTTCAATAGCTGCCGCAATATTGATGGCATTGTATGCTCCAACCAAATTTGATTTGAATTGCTTGCCGGCTAGCTCAAAAGTCAATTGCCCAGAATGCTGGAAATTGAATGCATCAGTTTGATACGTATGTGGCCGATCAAAACGCTTGGCCATATTTGAAAGCACTTTATCCTCCAAATTAATGAATACCTCTCCTTCCGATCTTTTGAGATAATCAAACAACTCGCTCTTCCCGCGAATAACTCCTTCAAATCCGCCAAATCCTTCTGTATGAGCATGACCTATATTAGTAATCAGACCATGAGTGGGCAGTGCATATTCGCAAAGCTGTGCGATCTCCCCAACATGGTTTGCACCCATTTCAATAATGGCCATTTCCACTTGAGGATGGATGTGAAGCAGAGTCAATGGAACCCCAATGTGATTGTTATAATTCCCAGGTGTTGCATGCACGATATAATTCTTTTTCAACACAGCAGTAATAAGCTCCTTGGTAGTCGTTTTACCATTCGATCCAGTAAGACCTAAAACAACCCGCTTGTATTTGCTTCGATGAAAAACAGCCAGCTCCTGCAATGCACTCAGGGTATCCGGTGCATAAATCATACGCTCGTCCTGAGCTGCCAGAATCTGATCATCTACTACCGCAAAATTGGCTCCTTTCTCAAGTGCTATATTGGCATATTCCGCCCCTCGAAAGCTGGGCCCGTTTAATCCAAAAAAAAGATTTCCTTTCTCAATTGTCCTTGTATCTGTGGAAACACCATCGCTTTGCAAAAACTTTGAGTAGAGGAACTCAATGAAATTTTCCATAATCTAAGATAATCTTGCAGTAAAGATACCTGCTAATGCCGATTCCTATTTTGATTTATCAATCCATTGATGCTCCATCACAATCCAGCTTTCAGTACGATTTGCAGAAGTTATCCCCTGCTAGTGAAGTTTTCGTAATCGATAGCTTCTCAGACACCATTAGCTTTCAATTGGCTGTACAATTGATTCAGAAATCTGAGCACATCCTTGTTGTTCTTGACTTCAGAAAAGCCACCTCCTCGAATGGTTTGGTGCAAATTTTAAATGAATTGGTACATCACAAATCCAAAAATGTGGTTTCATTAGGATCAAGTGAGTTGATCGAGAAAATGCGTAATGTTTTTACCATTGATAGATTTGAAAAAGATGAACTCTCTGAATTGCTAAAACACATCGTTAATTCCTAAATTGAGGTTGCGATAGCCAACCCGGTTGTAATGAAAATGATTAGAAAACCCACTTTTGCGGGGAAAGCACAAGACAAAGATGAGATTGATATCATTTATTGGTCTCGTAAAACACCATACGAAAGGTTATGTGAGTCCTGGAGACTACACCTTGAAAACCATGGAATTAAACATGGAGAAGATCGTCTTAACAAGCAGGTAAACAGTGCCAAAAAAAGAGTGTGAATCTTAATACAGATTTTCAAGATTATCTACTTCTTCTGAATAAGTATGATGTTCAATACTTATTGGTTGGAGGGATGGCTGTAAACATGTACGGTTATCGTAGGTCAACAGGTGATATGGACCTATTTATTAACCCAACAGCCGAGAATCATGAAAAGTTGAAAAAAGTCCACTCCGAATTCGGCATGCACATGGGAGAAATGGAGAGGCTTGAAAACTTCCTGAACACAGACACATACGACGTTTATACCTTTGGCGTATCCCCGATTCAAATTGACATTATGACAAAATGTAAAGGGCTCGATTTTGAAGGCGCATTCAGCAATAGAGACCAATTGACTATATCAAGGGGCTTGGTAATTTCAATTGTCGACCTTCATGATCTAATGTCCGCAAAACAGGCCAGCGGTAGACATAGAGATCTGGCTGATATTGAAGAACTCAAAAAGATTCATAAAATCTGATTAACTCAAATCAAACCCATCGGCATCCACTTGAAATGGGTATCGTTTTCTAAAAGAATGCATCCCAGCACCATCTAGCTCAGCAACAATGTTTCCTGGTTGATGGTCTAACACCTCAATACCTTCACCCAGATAATCGTAAACTCCGCTCTTCCCTGGATAGTCATTATTGAGCTCATCGGATCCCGTTCTGTTTACACCAATGACATAGCACTGATTTTCAATAGCGCGTGCCTGAAGCAAAGTATTCCACGCATGAACTCGTGGAGATGGCCAATTGGCAGAATAAACCAACAAATCATATTCATACAACTCCTCTACAGCGCTCTTTGATCGAGTCCACACAGGAAATCTCAAGTCATAGCATATCTGCGGCATTACTCTCCAGCCATCGATATCGAAAATGACTCGATCTCGTCCAGCTTCATATCCTTGATCCTCTCCTGCCAGACTGAATAGATGCTTCTTGTCATAAAACAGGTTTTCACCATTCGGCCAAACAGCATACATTCTGTTACGAAATGTCCCTTTCACGTTCACAACATAGCTACCCATCACAACTGCGCTTAATTGTTTCGCCATTTGTTTCATCCAGGTCATGGTTCTACCATTCACCGGCTCTGCAACATTGGTTGGCGTCATTGTAAATCCAGTTGTGAACATTTCGGGAAGTACCAGAAGATCAATCTCCTTTTCTATCTGCCAGATCTGTTCTTCGAATTGTGCCAGATTGGCATCAATTTGCTCCCAGCAGAGCGCGTGTTGAAGAATTGCTACCCTCAGATTTTTCATCTATTAACGTGGTGCCTTGACTCTATAATCGGCCTTCACCTTTCCTTTACTAATATTGGCCAGCTTACTTTTGATCAGCCGCTTTTTAAAGGCAGACAAGTGATCTGTAAATAATATACCCTCAACATGATCATATTCATGTTGAATTACGCGGGCCGCTAACCCTGAAAATGACTTTTCATGCTCAACCCATTCTTCATCATAGAATTTGATCTTGATGTCCGGTTGACGTATCACATCTTCTCGAATACCCGGAATACTCAGACAACCTTCCTCAAACGCCCATTCCTCACCCGTCTCTTCAATGATCTCCGGATTGATAAAAACCTGCTTGATTCCCTCTTCTTCCTCCTCCATAGGAGAACTATCAATGATAAACATACGGACTGACTTTCCAATTTGAGGTGCCGCTAATCCAACACCATTGGCCTGATACATAGTCTCGTACATATCTGCTGCCAATTCAGCCACATCAATTTCATCCTTGACAATATCTTCTGCTGGTTTTTTAAGAACTGGATCTCCAAAGAGAATTATTGGGTAAATCATAAATTAGATTCCATATAAGCTTGTAAGATTAGCACCGCACTCAGCTTGTCAATAGCCAACTTGTCACGTCGCTTCTTTTTCTTAACACCTCCGGCAATCATAGTTTGCATGGCCATATTGGAAGTGTTCCATTCATCCTGCAAATCTACGGGCACTTGCGGAAATATCTTCTTAAAACGATTTACAAATGCCTCAACATGTGGAGTATTATTCGTGGGGCTTCCATCGTCCTGAGTAGGCCATCCAACAATCAATCTTTCGACTTCCTCCTTTTGAAGATAATCTGTCAGAAAATCGAAAAGCACATGTGTCATTACTCCCGAAAGGGGTGTCGCAATAATTTTCAGCGGATCAGTCACAGCAAGCCCGGTCCTCTTAGTCCCGAAATCAACAGCAAGCAGTCTTCCCATTTCAATTGAGGAGACTAATTTCTCTTAACCTTGCTCTCACGGATGCCTCTGCTGTAATGGCCTTAGGAAAAAACACTTGATTCTCTATTTCAGAATGATACAGTATCTCTCGATCAAACGCCATAATTTCCTTTTTGATGACCTGCAAGTGAAGACTATCATCCGGCATCTCATCCATCAAACTTCTTAATCCAACCATTTCATCTTCATTCAGATGATATTGTTGCCTTTCCAGCAAAGACAAGTCGCTAAATTTCCACATTGCTCCAACAGGATTCTGAATTCTGCCTCCCTGGATATTGATCAGCAGCTGAACATACTTGAACAGTTCGTCCTCCTCCTCATAAATATGCTTGATGAAGTCTTCAACAAACAATGGAAATATCTCTACAAGATCTCTTACTGCGTCATTTCCTTGATCAAGTTTTTCAATCAGACCAGCGACATAAGGAAGGTATTGTTTGATGTAAGAGTGGTGTGCATAACGCAGGTACTCCAAGATTAGCTGTAATGGATATTGCTCAATTTCCTTAAACGAAACCCTTGACTTGCTGTCAAATTGATAGAGACTTTTAACCAGTCTACCTCTATCAATGCCTCGTAAAGCACAAATTGTGTTCAGTGTTTCATGCTCATATTGATAAAAATCAATACCCAGATAGTGCAATGCCCTAGCATAGATATAGTTTTCATCGATTAGCGTTCCTACCGTCTTATTGAGCACACTCATACAACTTCAAATATAAGAAAATGAATTGCCTATTTAGCTTCTATAGTCGGTCAAAATCAAAACTTTGAAACATCTCGCATATCAATTAGTTTGGTGCCAAATTATGATAGATGAGGCACGCTGCTTTCTCAGACCGAAATAATATTATCAATATCATTGCTGACTCCTTTGCACGTAATCCAAGTGTAAACTGGGTAATCAAACAAGATGAAAGAAAATCAAAAAGGTTATTGGTGTTTTCTGCCTATGCCTTTGAGACAGGGATGGGGCGAAAGGGCATGTACATATCTGATGCTGGGAATGGCGTTGCTATCTGTTTCAAAAAAAACTCGAAATACAATATCCTGAAGGATTTGTATTGGCAGGCCAGAATGGCGATACAGGTAGTTGGTCTTTTAAGGGTGAAAGCAATTCTTGATAGGGAGAGCTATTTGGAAAAAATACGACCTTCCGATGGGAACTATTACTACTTCTGGTTTTTTGGTGTTTTAACTGACGAAAGAAACCAGGGAGATGCACTCGATCTTAAAAATGAGTTATTAGCTAAAGCTGATCGTGAAAAAAAATCAATCTTCCTGGAAACTTCCGTGCCCAAAAACATGAGAGTTTACCAGCGCTACGGATTCGAAATATATCATTCATGGGAGGTTGAGTCCGAGGGGATCACATTGTGGTGCATGAAAAGAGAGCCAAAATGAACAATCTTAACTCAAATGGGGTTGTGGTGAAGATGGCTAATTCAATAGAAAATTGCGACCCTGAAACAGGTGTCTGTACTCCTGGAAAACTAACCAGTGACAAAGCAGTTGTCAAAACTCCAGAGGACGCGAAAATAATATACGTCGGCGACCCTATGTGCTCGTGGTGTTGGGGAATCGCTCCTCAATTAAAAAAATTGAAGGAGCACTATGGTGTGGATAACTTCGAAGTAGTAGTTGGAGGATTGCGTCCAGGAGGTGGAGACCCTTGGAATGATCAAATGAAGGATTTCTTATCACATCATTGGCAGCAGGTCCATGAAAAATCAGGGCAGCCCTTCAGTTATGATCTGATGGATCGAAAGTCCTTCAACTATGACACTGAACCTTCCTGCAGGGCTGTGGTCGTGGCTCGAAATTGGTTAGGACATGATATCATGCCGTTTTTTGAAGCGGTTCAATATAAATTTTACGCTCAGTCGGAGGACCCGAATGAATTGTCTTTTTATCAGTCGATATGCGATCAGCTAGCCATACCTTTTGAAGCATTCTCGGAAAAATTTGAGTCCCAGGATGCCGTGAATAAAACACATGAAGAATTTATGCTCAACCGCAATTGGGGTGTGACAGGATATCCAACAGTCCTTGTTGAAAAGGAGAAAAAATTGTATGTGGTCGCCCGGGGTTATAGTGAATTTGAAACGATGAAGTCTTTAATCGATCAGATAATCACCTAAGCTCTCTTTGCAAATCCCATTATCAACAAGAAGAAAATCAGGAAAGGAGCGCAGAACATTAGCATTGTTTCCCACCCCACGGCGTAGATAAACCAGCCAGCTGAAAGTGCAGCAACCGCCTGACCTCCAAAAATGATGAATTCGTTTAATGCCTGGACCTTAAACTTCTCCCTTGTCTCATATGTCTGCGGTAATAGAGAAGTACCTCCGACAAACAAGAAGTTCCATCCAACCCCTAGCAGTACCAGCGAAAGCCAGTAATGGGTGAGTGAATCACCATTAACACCAATTGCAATACAAAGGGCAAACAAAACCACCCCAGCAATCATCATCTTGTATATTCCTAGGCGTTTGATGAGCCATCCTGTCAGAAAGGAAGGAATGAACATGGCTAGAATATGGCTTTGAATAACAAATTTGGTGCTTTCCAGGGAATGCTTGTCTATTACATGCATGCCGATTGGTGTAGCAGTCATCACAAAACTCATCACCGCATAACCCACTAGTGCGCCTACTACAGCGACCCAGAATTTCCCTTGACGGGCAATCTGTTTCAAACTGCGACCTGTATCTCTGGTGTGAACCGCTTTCACTTCAGGATTTTTAAACCCAAGCAATAGAAATAAACCGATCAAAAAAAGTCCACTTACTAGCACGAAAGAACCTGCAAATTCACTGTGCATCAAATCTTTACCAAAAACTGCAATCTCGGGTCCTATAAATGCTGCAGCTATTCCTCCAATCAATACTGTCGAAGCAGCAGAAGCGGTTTGCTCCGCATTTACGCTTTCCATTGCCGCAAAACGAAACTGCTGAATGGTCGCGCTTGTCACGCCAAAGAGCATCATCGAAACGCACAACATGATAAAATCCTCCAGGTAAATGGCATAGCTCACGACTAATGCGAGAATAGCTGAATAAATGGCTACTCCTAGAAATATCTGCTTGCGTCCGAATTTGCGCATCAGCATGGTCACCGGAACTGTTGATAAAGCCGTTCCAACTATGATCACGGCGGTGGGCAGTGTAGCAAGTTTCTCCTCAGGAGCCAACCTGGCTCCTAGTATACCGCCAACGAAAACGACCATTGAGTTGATCGACATCATCAAGGCCTGACTGGAAGTCAGAATCCATACATTTGGGGGCAAATTTTTCATTGGCGCACTAATCTAGACGAATAATTCGGATCAGTACATCGTCAAGCACCCGAGTATGTATCTGTTATGTCGTGACAGCTGCTTTCTTGGCCATGTATTCGTCAAATGTCAATAACGAATCTATATATCCATCTGGTCGCAGCTCCAATACGCGATTAGCCACTGTTTGCACAAACGTATGATCATGACTAGTAAATAATATGGTGCCTGTATATTCTTTCAATGAGTTGTTAAAGGCCGTAATAGATTCCAGATCAAGGTGATTCGTTGGCTCATCAAGCATCAGCAGGTTGGCTCCTGACAACATCATACGAGAAATCATACACCTCACTTTTTCACCTCCCGAAAGCACATCAGCTTTCTTCAATGACTCTTCCCCAGAAAACAGCATTTTCCCAAGAAACCCTCTGATATACACTTCATCCTTCTCTCCATCTGAGAATTGTCTCAACCAATCGATTAAGTTCAAATCAGTGTTAAAGAATTCACTGTTTTCATTCGGCAGATAAGCTTTGGTAATCGTTTGACCAAACTTATATTCTCCTGAATCTGGCGTCAATTCTTCATTGAGAATTTGAAAGAATGCTGTTACAGCAATACTGTCGCCCAGTACGGCTATTTTATCACCTCGGTTAACAAAGAGGTCAACATTTTCAAATAACGTCTTTCCATCAATACTTTTGCTCAATCCCTTTAATTCCAGGATTTGATCTCCGGCTGTTCGAATTTCTTTGAAAATAATCGCCGGGTATTTTCTGTTTGATGGTTGAATGTCGTCAAGATTAATCTTATCCAACAGTTTTCGTCTGGATGTTGCTTGCTTAGACTTAGATGCATTCGCACTAAACCTGGAAATGAATTCCTGAAGTTCCTTTTTCTTGTCCTCGGCCTTTTTATTTGCTGATGCTCTTTGCTGTAATGCCAGCTGACTTGACTCATACCAGAAGGTATAATTACCTGTGAATTGCTTCAATGCACCAAAGTCAATATCCACAATATGTGAGCACACAGTATCAAGGAAGTGACGATCGTGAGAAACAACGATAACCGTATTGTCAAAATCAAGCAGAAAATCTTCTAGCCAGGTCACCGTCTTAATGTCCAGATCGTTGGTTGGCTCATCCAGTATTAAGATATCAGGATTTCCGTACAAGGCTTGTGCCAGTAGTACCCTGACCTTTTCATTTCCACTTAAATCCTTTAGTAAGCGGTAATGATCCGCTTCTACAATCCCTAAGCCACTCAGTAGAGCAGCAGCATCAGATTCAGCATTCCAGCCACCCATTTCAGCAAATTCTGCCTCAAGTTCCGATGCACGAACACCATCTGCTTCAGAAAAGTCAGGCTTCAAATAGATCGCATCTTTTTCCTGCATCAGGCTCCACAACTTATCATGCCCCATCATAACAGTATCAAGCACCTTTACTTCATCAAACTCAAAGTGATTTTGCGTAAGTACTGCCATTCGCTTACCTGGCTCAATGCTTACACTTCCACTATTAGGATCTACATCACCTGATAAAATTTTGAGAAAAGTTGACTTACCAGCTCCATTCGCTCCGATTATGCCGTAACAGTTACCCTGAGTAAACTTGATATTAACATCATCAAAGAGTACCCTTTTTCCATACCTGAGTGAAACGTTGCTTGCAGCTATCATATTTTCAAATTTGAGAGCGCAAAAGTAGATGAATACATCCTAAACTTTGGATATTCACCAACAAATTGGTAGAAAGGGTGCTTAGAGCAGAACCAATATACCGGACAACCGGACACTAAAAAGACTGAAATAAACAGTAAGCTCGATGAATAACGTCTTTCGGTACCGCTGAAAAATAAAGGAGGCCCAATACATTGGGCCATTGCATCAGTTTACTATTCGTTACTGAGGAGCAGCTGCCGGAGTGATGTTATCAAACTTATAGAGAATGGTTGCACTAACAGAAGAAGCATGCTCTGTTTGCAAATAATAAAGATCGTTGATCGTGAAATCTCTTGTCAAAGTATCACTATAGTCATCAAGTGTTGCGTCCGAAACCAAGTTCAGTTGTTGCACGCTACTTACATCAAAGTCGTCTTCATCGAGCATTACAATATCAAAATCATAGGTCAGAAATGGTTCTTTGGTTCCTTCAATGTCCAACTCCAACTCTGTTTCAGTCCTTTCCCATGTCCCTTCTTCTTCCAGATCCTGTGCTCCGTCAAAAAACAATTCTCGCTTATAGGTATTGTCGGTGTTGAATTTGAACCGATATTCACTTTCTCCAAACCATGTTTCCTGCGTGGCTCCAGTCCAAAAAGTAAATCCATCTGGCAACTCCTGGATCACAAATTCCCTTGCTTTCCATTCCCCAACTAAAACATCTGGCGCAGGCTCTTCCTCCGTACATGATACCAACCCAAAAAATGGAAGCGCGAAGGCCAATAAAACAATATTTCTTAATTTCATTTACACTACTGTTTATTTTGCTAATCTATTGTAATATCAATATAAAAAGGCTTTACCCCTAAGTATTTCATTTAATAATGTCGGCTTCACTTGAAATTATTTTAACGAAAGATGGTTCACATTCATTGTACAACCCAGACCTTGATGAGACCTATCATTCGACCAAAGGCGCATTGGCCGAATCAGAATATGTCTTCATGGAAATGGGGATTCAATATCTCATAACAAAACAACAACCAACTCGAATCAATGTTTTTGAAGTTGGATTTGGCACAGGATTAAACGCTTTTTTGTGTGCCAGAAAAACTTCCAAAGAACTTTCTATCCATTTTCACACTGTGGAGACTGTTCCACTGAGCTCGAAAATTTTTAAGCTATTCAACTACACATCAGACATGAAAGGGTTGTTCGAGTCATTGCACCAGTGTGAATGGGAAGAAGAAGTTGTTTTTGAGCAGTTCGCGCTCAAAAAAATGGAAACAGGCTTAGAGTCGGTGGAACTTGCTTCGAATTTCTATGATGTTGTGTTTTTTGATGCTTTTGCTCCAAGCAAACAACCTGATATTTGGTCAGAGGCGAATTTGATCAAATGCTATGACGCCTTGAAAGCTGGAGGCATATTGGTCACTTACTGTTCTCAAGGCCAGTTCAAAAGAAACTTAAAATCAATCGGATTTAATGTTGAAATACTTCCGGGTGCACTTGGTAAAAAAGAAATGGTCAGAGCGCACAAAATTTAGTCATCAAATAGGTACATCTACATGCCGCTCCGCATGATACGAAGACCTAACCAACGGTCCTGACTCTACATACTTCAAGCCGCGACTCAAGCCCTCCTCCCGGTAATGATCAAACTGATCGGGGTGAATAAACTCAGCCACTTCAATATGCATCCTCGTAGGTTGAAGATACTGACCCAATGTCAATATATCGCAACCATTCTCGACCAAATCATCCATGGCTTTCAATACCTCATCTTTGGTTTCGCCTAAACCCAGCATGATTCCGGTTTTTGTTCTTTTACCGAATTCTTTGGTAAGCCTGGTTTGCTCAAGACTTCTGCCATATTTGGCCTGAGGTCTAACGCGACGATAGAGCCTCTCCACAGTTTCCATATTGTGAGAGACTACCTCCTGACCGCCATCTATCATCCTGTACAATGCATCCCAATTCGACTTCACGTCAGGAATCAATGTTTCGATGGTCGTTTCAGGGCTAAGCTCTTTTACTTTGACAACTGTCTGATACCAAATTTCTGCGCCCTTGTCTTTCAGTTCGTCTCGATTGACGCTTGTTAATACGGCATGTTTGACTCCCATCTTCTGAATAGCTTCTGCCACTCTTTGTGGCTCCTGCTCATCGTATTCAGGCGGTCTGCCGGTCGCAACTGCGCAGAAAGTACAACTTCTGGTGCACACATTTCCCAGAATCATGAAGGTTGCGGTACCTGCTCCCCAGCATTCACCCATATTTGGGCAATTCCCACTTTCACAAATGGTGTGGAGTTTATTCTGATCGACAATCTTACGCACATTGGCGTATTCCTTTCCCACAGGAAGCTTTACGCGCAACCAGTCAGGTTTCTTCCTTTTAGGTTTTTCTGAAATTACCGGAAGCTCGATCATAAAAATGCCATTTTGAAATGAATTGCAAAATAAGTGGCTGAGCCACAGACTAACAAACTCGTTTAACTATTTCCGAGTTCCCCAAAAGAATGAAAAAAAGGCGGAAGTGAATAATGCTTTGTTCTCTTGCTGATACACCATTTCGACCTTTTTGATAAAAAGTTCGGCGGCAAGGCCTAATTCGATACCAGTCACATTATTGCGAAAAGTTCCAAATTCGAAAATTATTCCTGTTTTAGCATTCAAACCCGGGCGTATTTTGGATTCGCCCAAAGTTCTAAATTGATTAGCCGTACCATTGATATAATATGGACTGGGATAAAGATCTGGATCATAAATTACCTTTTCACCTCCCAGAGACTGCACATAATAAGGAGCTTCAAGTCCGATGGACAATCCGCCAGCTGCATTTGCGTTGATTTGAACGCCTTGCTGAGGTGCTTTTTGAAACAATACTTTTTCCAAACCATATTGTGGACGTATTGAGTAGAGGTAGTTGGCCTTCCCCCAAATAAATCTTTTGCCAGCGGATGTAGAGTATTTTAACTCTTTGGGATGCTTCACATTCACGATTTCCAAAGCGAACGTTTCGTACCACGATTCTTTCTTCTGTCTTGAAAACTTAAGAAAACCTCCACCTATCAACCAACTGTTGGTGTTTTTTGTAACCCCCCAGGTAAATTCTTTGACATACTCCTGATTGTTATCAAATTGGGCAATAGATGTCAGGGGTGTCAAACAAATTAATAAAATCAGTATGGCATATGTCGATCTCATATCTTTGTTGTTTAATTAACAACGCATTACAAATTTAGTTGTTTTCACTATGCATTTTAAAACTACATATTTAGGTCAACTTCGAACACAAGCTACACATGTAGCCTCTGATACCCAAATCATAACTGACGCACCTACAGATAACCACGGCAAAGGTGAAACGTTCTCACCCACAGACTTAGTCGCAACGGCCCTTACTTCATGCATGATTACCATCATGGGCATTGAAGCCAATAAACTGGGAATCGAACTTGAAGGCATTACAGCCAGTACTCAAAAGGTCATGGGCATTTCACCTAGAAAAGTATCAAAGGTGAAAATCGAGTTCTTTTGGGAAACTTGTGAGCTGTCTGACGAGCGTCGAACTCACTTAAAACAAAAGGCACTCACATGCCCGGTGGCCTTATCCCTACATCCCGATTTAGTTCAGGATGTAACCTTTCATTTTTAAGCAGGCTCCAACGTCCTCAGTTCGTCATAATCAATCCCGAAATGTGATTGGTCATAGATACTACTTCCATCTCTAATGACCAGCACCTGAGGTGACTGATGTGCTACTCCGAACGTATCAGCGATATAATTCGAGACGTCTCTGTATCTGATGAGATCCAGGAAATAAACTTCTAAATGACCCATTTCATCACTATCCCACTTTCTTTCCAGCCTATCCAATGATGCCGCACTGATAGAGCATCTGGTGCTATGCTTAAAGATGAGTACGTTTTTTTGCTTTGATTCGTCTTTGATCTTGTCCACCTGATTGGTGGCCTCTAAACTTTTCCAGTTCATCTAATTATTCCAAATATCTTTTTCCTTCTTGTCAAAATCGGGCTCTTTCACCTTCTGCGTAACTGCATTGGGTTGATATTTGTTCCCTCTGTTAGAAATATTTGCCCAGAACAATGCCGGACGTCTTAGTCGCGACGTTTGTAAATTGGCAGCCGGGTGACTAGCCGGATGTATGCTGCGCTTGATCTTGTATGGCCCTTCGTATGCTGCGAGGGTTCCGTATCGCATATATTTCCAACCCATCGTGAAGTTGTACAAGCTGAAATTAGTAGTTGGAGAATATCTTGGTTTGATCTTATAGTCCGAAGGATGAAAAGGATTCCCCTCTGAGTACTTAGGCTTGCCAACCGCTAGCACCCCATCATATGGATTTCCTTTAGAGTATTTTGGCGGACTCACCGACAATACACCACCAAATGGATTACCCTTTGAATATTTAATCTTTGAGAGCTGGACTCCTTGCCAAGGTGTGTCCTTTGAGTAACGAGGTGACTTGACCGATAACACTCCACCATATGGATTACCGCCAGAGTATCTGGGTGCTGGCCCTCTAACTCCCTGACCAGGGCCTGAAGTTGCACTTAGTCCCGGACTCTTGGGCTTTTTTTCAACTTTGAGCATTTTGAGTCTGGCGTCACTATCCGTTATCAACTGGGCATAACTTACCTCTGCCACAAATAGTAGCATGAAAACTGGAAACAATATTTTGAGCCAAAACTTCAAACGTGATGCGTCATTTCCTCCAAAGATTCAAAAAAAAGCTCACTTTAAATAAAAGATGACACTTAATAGGTCAATAAGGCGCTGATCTTGTCAGATAAACGATTTTTCGGTAAAAAATTGCCCTCCAAAGCACTCGTGAATGGCACGGCTGTGTCGAGGCTAGCCTCTCTCATTACCGGAGCATCGAGTGATTCGAAGCAATGCTCACTGATCCATGCCGCTATTTCACCGCCAATACCTCCAGTCATACAATCCTCATGCAGGATCAATACCCTATTTGTCTTGCGAACGGAATCGACAACAGCTTCTTTGTCCCAGGGCAGCAATGTGCGCAAATCAATGATCTCAATATCGGCTTCATGTTCTGCTGCTATTTCTTGGGCCCAATGAACACCCATTCCATAAGTGATTATGGTCATCTGATCTCCTGACTGCACTATCCGAGCCCTTCCCACCTCAATGGTATAGTGATCAGCGGGTACTTCTCCGGAAATTGAACGATACAATGCCTTGTGCTCAAAAAACAAAAATGGATTGGGATCTTCGATGGCTGCAGCCAATAGTCCTTTGGCATCTTCCGGAGTAGATGGATAAACAATTTTCAGACCGGGTGTATGAAAAAACCATGCTTCGTTCGATTGCGAATGAAACGGACCGGCTCCCACACCAGCTCCTGTTGGCATTCTTATGACAACATCGGCTCGCTGGCCCCAACGATAATGAATTTTCGCAAGGTTATTTATGATTTGGTTGAACCCGCATGTTACAAAATCAGCGAATTGCATTTCCACAACTGCCTTCATCCCGCAAATGCTCAAACCAAGACCTGCCCCAATAATGGCGGACTCACAAAGGGGTGTATTCCTAACTCTGTCCTTCCCAAATTGATCAACAAATCCTTCAGAAATCTTAAACACTCCACCATAATCGGCAACATCCTGACCCATGAATACTAATTCTGGATATCTTTCCAGACCTTGCCTCAATCCTGCCGAAATAGCATCTACAAAGCGCATTTCCTCAATTGAGCCCGCAGGCTCAGACACCTCTTGCTGAAAATGAGCATACATATCTTCCAGTTCTTCCTCCACTGTCGAGACCAAAGCAGGTTCTGCAAAGGCCTTTTTCACAGCGTCGTTGATTTCTTTTCTTTTGGCCGCCTTGATTGCCTCCATCTGTTCTTCCTCAATTCCTTCTTGCAACAAGTACTCTTCATATCGCTCTATGGGGTCTCTTTTGGCCCATTGATCCATCAAATCCTTCGGGACATATTTAGTGCCAGAGGCCTCTTCATGCCCCCTCATCCTGAAGGTCATTGCTTCAACAAGAACAGGTCGTGGGTTTTTTCGAATACTTTCAGCAATATCTTCCAAGGTATTGACTACTTCCAATAAATTGTTTCCATCGATGCTGTGTGCCTCCATTCCATAGGCAGGACCTTTGGCAACAAATGATTCAAAATTGAACTGCTCTCTACTTGGTGTAGAAAGACCATATCCATTGTTTTCAATAACGAAAATGACAGGAAGCTGCCAAACTGAAGCTACATTGAGCGCTTCATGAAAATCACCTTCAGAAGTTCCACCATCTCCTGTGAACACTAGGGTTGCTTTTGCCTCGTTTTTCAATTTTGCGGCCAATGCAATACCCCCAGCCAAACTAAGTTGTGGCCCGAGATGAGAAATCATTCCAACGATCTTGTATTCCTGTGTGCCAAAATGAAATGATCGATCTCGCCCCTTTGTAAACCCGTTGGCCTTCCCTTGAAACTGGCTGAAAAGTCTCGTCATGGGAACTCCCCGAGAGGTGAACACTCCAAGATTTCGGTGCATGGGAAGAATGTACTCGTCCACATCAAGACATAGTGCAGCACCTACAGAAATCGCTTCCTGACCTATTCCAGAGAACCATTTACTGATTTTTCCCTGCCGAAGCAATACCAACATTTTCTCTTCGATCAAACGTGGGGTGACCAGGTGATCAAACAGCTCAAGCAGCTCCTCATCAGAACGCTCATTTCTTTCAAAATTCATATTGTGAGGGTGGGTTAACTTAAAAGCGTAAAGATGCCATCTTCCGACAATATCCAATATCTAATTCCCTAATTTTGACTCCTCTTATGATAAGTTTCGAAAAATTCAAACTGAGCAATGGTCTGGAGGTGATTGTTCATCCCGATCACACGAGTCCGGTTGTCTGCTTGAACCTACTTTATAAAGTTGGATCAAAAAACGAGCGCCCAGACAAAACCGGCTTTGCCCATTTGTTTGAGCACTTAATGTTTGGCGGGTCAAAAAACATCCCAAATTTTGATACACCCCTTCAGGCTGTAGGAGGAGATAATAATGCGTTCACAAGTGCGGATATTACCAATTATTATACAACAGTGCCCGCGAGCAATATTGAAACGGCCTTTTGGCTGGAATCAGACAGGATGTTGAGTCTCTCTTTTGATCCTACAGTGCTGGAAGTGCAACGAAATGTAGTCATTGAAGAATTCAAACAACGATATCTCAACCAGCCGTATGGTGATCTTTGGTTAAGGTTAAGGCCAGTAGCCTATGAAGTTCATCCTTATAAATGGCCAACGATTGGTAAAGAAGTTGCACACATTGAACAGGCAACCATGGAGGATGTTAAGACATTTTTCAGCAGATACTATGGACCGCAGAATGCCATAATGGTCATTGCCGGTGATATTGATGTTGACACAGCCAAAAAATTGTCAGAAAAATGGTTTTCACCAATTCCTGCCAATGATGTTCCTCAAGACCAAATCCCTGGTGAACCTATTCAGACTAGTCCCAGACATCTGGAGCTATCCGGCAAAGTTCCGCAAGACAGTCTGCATAAAGTTTACCACATGTGTGGCAGAAACGACAATAACTACCAGGCGACTGATCTATTGAGTGATATAATAGGGAATGGAAGATCATCCAGATTATATCTGGAACTTGTCAAAAAACAACAACTCTTCAGTTCAGTTTCTGCTAGTGTAACCGGAAACTATCATCCGGGACTTTTTACAGTGGCAGGTAAATTAAGCGAAGGCATAAGCCTTGATGATGCGAATGCCGCTGTTGAGCAGGTCATTGAAAAAGCTTTAACAAATGGTATTGATGCTGACCTTCAAAAAGTTCAAAATCTTGCTGAGTCTTCAATGGTCTTTGGCGAAGTTGAACTACTCAATCGCGCCATGAACCTGGCATTTTCAACAGCACTGGGCAATACAGATTTGATTAATCAGGAACTAGAACACATTCGGGCTGTTACAACTGATGATGTCAAGCAAATAGGAGAACAGGTTTTGAAGAAGGATAATTGTACAACCTTGTATTACAAAAAAGAGAATTGACATGAAGCCAAATATCAGAGTAGGATATGGATATGATGTTCATCAACTTGCCGAAGGCGAAGAATTTTGGCTAGGTGGGATTCTTATTCCCTATCATTTGGGTGCAGTTGGACACTCAGATGCCGATGTGTTGATTCATGTCCTTTGCGATGCAATTCTGGGTGCTGCTAATTTACGTGATATAGGCTTTCACTTTTCAGATCAGGACCCAAAGTACAAGGGTATTGACAGCAAAATTCTTTTAGAAAATGTGATGTCCTTAGTGCGAGAAAAAGGCTTTGAAGTTGGAAATGTAGATGCTACGATTTGTTTACAAAAGCCAAAACTGTTGCCTCATATTGAGGAAATGAAAAAAGTTCTTTCCAGAACTATGAAGATTGATATGTCGGATATATCGATAAAAGCAACCACGACAGAGCAATTAGGTTTCGTCGGAAAAGAGGAGGGCATTGCCGCGCATGCTGTTGTTTTGATTTACAAATCATAAAAGTATTTTTCGTTACTTAAAACTTTTAATCTCCCCTAAAGGTTTTATGATTGCGAATTGTTAGTATTACCAAAACCATTAAGAGTTTGGCGATAGGGAGGAAATTAGCATTTATCATTCTTTTAGTGACTACCACAGCGACTTTCGGTCAGTCTGCTCTGCGTGGCACTATCACCAATGAGTCAGGTGAAGGCCTTCCTGGCGTAACCATACTTATTCTAAATAAGGGTACTGGAACAATTTCCGATATTGATGGAAGCTACCAGTTGGGAGTTGATTTCGGTGATACACTAAAGTTTTCCTTTATTGGCTATCAGGAGCAAACAAGAATATACGCTGGGGATATATCACTGGATATAGTACTGTCAGAAAACCTGACAGAACTTCAAGAAGTAATCGTAACAGGATATTCGACTCAATATGTCAAAGATCTGACAGGATCAATTGCTGTGGTGAAGGCAGACGCCATTACAGAGCTGAATGCTGGCAGTATGGATCAGGCCCTTCAAGGGCAGGCCGCTGGAGTTCAAGTGGTGAAATCTTCCGGCACACCAGGAGGTGGTATTTCAGTCAGAATCAGAGGAAGCACATCAATTTCCGCATCCAACCGACCTTTGTTTATCATTGATGGAGTTCCGGTGGAAGATGGCGGATTGTCCTTAAGAAGTTTTGGAGGCCAAAGTGACAATGCCTTGGCGCTCCTGAATACGAATGATATTGAATCCATTCAAATATTAAAAGATGCCTCCTCGAAAGCGATATATGGGTCTAGGGCTGCCAATGGGGTAGTTCTTATTACTACGAAAAGAGGGTCACAAAATAAAACTCAATTTTCGATGGAGGTGCAACGTGGTATCATCGACCCAACGAATAAAATCGACATGCTCAACTCGGAGGAGCTCCTGGAAATTCAACGTGAAGCAGCTATCAACGCTGGCCAAAACCCTGAAGCACTTGGTTTGATTAGAGGCATCAATGATGTTGTGAATACAGATTGGCAGGACGAAGTATTACGCACCGGCATTTTATCACAATATCAATTTTCTGCCAGAGGTGGTGACGAAACAAACCGTGTTTTTATCAGTCTGAACTATCGCGGTGAAGAGGGTGTGCAGCTCAATAATGAATTCAATAGATTATCTGGAACTATCAACCTCGATCATCGGGCAAATGCGCGATTAAGCCTTGGATCCAACATGTCAATTTCAAGAACTCGAAATGAACGTGTCAAGGGCGACAATTTTCTAGATGGCGTATACTCTGGCGCAATCAAAAGTTTACCCTACTACCCTGTATATAATGAGCAGGGTGAGTTAACAGCTCCCGGAGATTCCGAGTATCCCGGATTCCCAAATTTTAACCCGGTTGCCCAAGCAGTTATACCTCGATTTACCACTATCGCCTACAAATTCCTGGGAGGTCTTTTTGCTGATTATAAGATCAACGATGATTTTGCACTTCGCTCTCAGGCGAGTGTTGACTTCAATAGCGTCACGGAAGATCAGTTTGAATCGAGCAAAACTGCTATTGGTGGATTTCTACAATCAGTCGGAGGGTCAGGGTATGGTATATTTATAACCGGAGTATACAGTTCGATAATTGCTAATTCTGTTCTCAGGTACAATAAACAATTCAGCGACCATACGATTACCGCATTGGCTGGCACTGAAGCCCTCTACAAGAAAAACAGAACTTCCTCTGTTCAAGGGAGATTGTTCCCTAGTGATGATTTCACATATATCACGAGTGCGGGGGTAGTCGATGCTGGTAGTTCCGGCATCTCAGAAAGCGGACTCCTTTCATTCTTTACGGAAGCCAAGTACAATTATCAGGAAAAATATTTTGCAGGTGCCACCGTACGTGCGGATGGAAGTTCTAGGTTTGGATCAGGTAATCGGTTCGGAATATTTCCGTCAGCTTCATTTGCCTGGCGAATTTCTGACGAGGCGTTTTTTGACATTGGAGTGATTGAAGACTTCAAATTGCGAGCTAGTTATGGGCTAACTGGAAATGAACGCTTTGGTAATTTCCGATTCTTGGGAACGTTTGGTGCTGTGACCTACAATGGAGCATCAGGGGTGGCACCCGGTGGACTGGGGAATGAATTTTTGCAATGGGAAAATACTTCTGAGTTCAATTCCGGATTTGACCTGTCCATGATAGAAAGTAAGCTTCAGGTTAACGTTGACGTCTATTACAACCGGACCGATAAGCTATTGTTTTCTCAGCCTCTTCCACTAACTACTGGCTTTGGAAGTGTTACCGGCAATATTGGAGAAGTTGCCAACAGGGGTATTGAATTCAACATGTTCTCTGTCAATTGGGACAGAGATATCAAATGGACAACAAATGTCAATCTCAGTAAGAATATAAACAAAGTGGTCTACCTGGTAGATACCATTCCCCTTAATCCAGGATATTCTGGCAATGGGGTTGCAGGAACCAATGTAATCCGCGAAGGGGAACCGTTAGGCTCCTTCTGGGGGTTGAATTTTTTAGGAGTCGACATAGGTACTGGAAATGCTATTTATGAAGACTTAGATGGGGACGGAGAAATCACACCTGATGACGCTACGGTAATCGGTAATGCACAGCCGGACCTCATTGGAGGGATCACAAATTCTGTTTCTTACAAAGGATTGGAAGTCTCTATCTTCTTTCAATTCTCATATGGAAATCAAATTTTGAATTTTACAAAAACAGGAACGCTAAATCTTGGTGAAAATCTGGATTACAATCAACATGGAGATGCCAGACGTAGATGGCAAGAACCAGGGGATGTTACTGATATCCCAAAATATGAACTCGGTAATGCGCACAACAATCTCCATTCTTCAAGGTTTATTGAAGATGGTTCATATTTGAGGCTGAAAAACTTGAGAGCCTCCTACAACATTCCTCAACGTTGGGTTGAAGTAGCAAAATTAAGATCAGCACGTGCGTTCGTGACTGCTGACAATTTATGGACACTCACGTCCTACACTGGAAGCGACCCAGAAGTAAGTACGCTTGACGGCTCTACATCCGCACAAGGCATTGATTTTTACACACTTCCACAAGTACGAACAATCACCCTTGGCTTAAGTATTGGTTTATGAATGTGAATAAGTACTATATCGCCATCATTTTCGGACTCCTTATTCAGAGTTGCGAAACAATACTTGAACCAGAGCCGGTCGACTTGCTAATTGACAAAGTGGCTTTGAATGAAGCTGCTGATGTGGAACCTATTAAATTGGGTATGTATGCCTCTTTCAGAGGTGTTGGAGCGCCTACGGTCTTGATAGGTGATTTCACGGCTGACATGCTCGAACACAACGGCACTTTTACACAGTATCTCGAGTTTGGTAACAAACAGATTACCAGCTCAAATGCGGCTGTAGCATCTCTTTGGGGAAACATCTACAACACCATTTATATCACCAATTTTGTAATTGAAAAATTGGATGATGTTCCAGGCGTACCTCCTTCACAGCGGAATGAAGTGATGGGCACGGCATATTTCCTAAGGGGCCTTTCATACTTTATTGGCACCCATAGTTTTGGTGACATCCCAATGGTTTTGACAACAGATATCGAAACCAATAAAAATATTGAGCGAACGGCTGAGTCAGAAATTTTAGACCTGGTTGAAGACGACCTACGACTAGCACAAGATCTTCTTCCAGAAGAAAGTATTGGTCCAGGTTTTGCCAGTTTACAAGTTGTGAACGCAGCACTGGCAAGATTTTACCTCTACCAGGAGGATTGGGCAAGAGCAGCACAACATGCTGATGTGGTTATTAATTCGGAAGAGTATGAACTGGAAGAAGATTATCAAGACATTGTATTATCAGATTTTACGGATGAGGCAATTTTCGAATTAGGTTATTCCGTTTCGGACGATCCGGGTACCAGTGCCACTGGCCTGAACAATTTATTCATTGGTAGACGAGAAATCATTCCTTCGAATCGTGCCGCGTTTTATTTGACAAGTGATGAATCAGGGGACCGGGAACTTACCATCTCTTTTGATTCGCAACTGCTGGAGGGAGAGGACAATGGTTGGTCAGTTGCCAAATATGGAACCGCCGATGAGGACAACAACAACATAGTCGTTTTCAGATTGGCGGAAATGTATCTCATTCGGGCTGAGGCCAGAGCACAACTAGATGACCTTGCAGGTGCTCAGGATGACATCAACTTACTCCGGAATCGCGCCAATGCGCCGACCGTTAGTCTTACGGGACAGAGTCAGGCACTGCGAGTGGTGGAATTTGAACGACTGTATGAACTTGCCTATGAAGGACATAGATGGTATGATTTGGTAAGAACAAATCGAACAGGGGATGTCATGGTCTCATTTTCTGAAAACTGGAAAGACACCTATGAGCTATTACCAATTCCCTTGAGAGAAATCAGGAACAATCCAGCCTTGGCTGGTCAACAAAATCCAGGCTACAAATGATAGGAAGAATTTCGATACTGGGACTCTTTTGGATCGTGTCAAGTTGTGTGCAGGATCCTGTGATTTACGAAGGACCGTATTACGTTCAGTTTTCAGAAAGCACGCTGATCGCTGTTGAAAGTGATTCTGATATCATACAAATACCCGTTCATTTCAATGGGCCAGCACTGGCTGATAGAGATATTACTGTCTTCTACAGTGTGGATGGCAATGCAAGAGAAGGTGTGGATTACGAAATTCTTGGTGAAAGAGGACGAGTCATCATTCCTGAAGATGAGCACACAGGCAATGTTGAAATTCGGCTGATTAACAATGCTAACAACATCCTTAGGTCTCAAGAGGTGATATTATCATTGGTCGCCGCTTCCCCTGGTTCTGTCAGGGTTGGGCAAAATGAAAATGGTCCAAATAAAACTTTTACGTTGACCATTGAAGATGATTGTATACTGGGAGGAAGATATAAAGGTAACAAGGAAGGTGACCCGGTCGTTGAAAAAAATCTGTACATCTTCAGCAATGATTGCGAAGAATATGTGCTGACCAATTGGGATTTAAATGGATTTACGTTCTTCGGAACAAGACCCCTATTCTTCATTGATAATAATGACAATACTTTAACAGTTCCTGAGCAGGAAGACCCAACACTCCCTGAAGACCTGGCAACTATTGAAGGTTTTGGAATTGTCAACCCAACAACTGGGGACATTACTTTCAATATTGATCTGGTGGATGTGGATACGTCCTACGTGATAAACTTAACAAGAGATTGATGAGAAGCTTATCAACATATTGCCTAATGTCTATAGTAGTGATGCTGGGTTGCACAGAGGAAAGAATTCCAGAACCGTATACTTTCAGCTCTGCAATCAGTGGTGATGAATATAAGGTCTGGCAAGTGTCCTACTACACCTTCAGAGAAGAAGGGAAAGCAGATCAAACATATGGGCTTCAGGCGTGTGACTATGACGACCAGTATTATTTCTATGCCAATGACTCACGCACATATGAAATACACAGCAATATTTTGGCTTGTGGTGATGAGGATGACATTTTCGTAGAATCAACATGGGCAGTGATCAATGCCCGGGCTACTCTGGAAATTATCGTCCCCTTCTTATCAAGCGAAAAAATTCCCTGGACCATTGAAGATTTAGATGAGAAAGATTTTGAGATTTCGTTCTACCTCAATAACAGGAAAAGCATTCACATCTTTTTTGAACTAGTAGAGGAAGGCTGATGAAAAGGGTCTCAATAATATTCTTGATGCTATCTATTATCCAGTCCGTTATTGGACAGGAAAAATGTGCTACTGTCGAACAAGATTTGCTGAATAGGGAGAAGTACAGTGAGATGGGATTGTTGTCTGATTTTGAAGCGGAGCTACAAGATAAAATTCATGAAAGAAGAATCAGGGCGCTTTCCGGACGACTCGAAGAAAGCGAAATTACCTTACCGGTAATCGTTCATGTTATTCACAGTGGAGAGCCAATAGGCAGTGGTAAGAACATCAGCTATGAGCAGATACAATCACAGCTTGATGTCATCAATCAGGATTTTCGAAGATTAGAAGGTACAAGGGGATTCAACGACAACCCCAATGGAGCTGATATTGGAATAGAGTTTTGTCTATCTCCGGTCAATGAAGATGGGGGAGTGATGGATGAGCCGGGCGTTCACCGCTATAATGGTGGCAAAGACGGATGGACCAGGGCAGAAATCGAAGGGTCACTGAAACCTACTACCATTTTCAACCCAGAATTATTTCTCAACATTTGGGTCGTCAATTTTGATGACGTAGAAGCAGGTCTGCTGGGTTATGCTCAATTCCCAGATAATTCAGGGTTGCAGGGTTTACCGGACAATGGAGGCTCATCAACCACGGATGGCGTTGTGGTGAAATACAATTGGTTTGGTAGCACGGATGTTGGTGATTTTAGCGCGTTACAGCCCACTGCTAAAGGCAGAACACTTACCCACGAAATTGGTCATTGGCTTGGTTTACGACACATTTGGGGAGATGGCGATTGCAGCGCCGATGATTACTGTGCCGATACACCAACACAAAACGGGCCTACATCAGGATGTCAAATAGGAAAATCAACATGTGGATCACTCGACATGGTCGAGAATTACATGGACTATTCTGACGGCTCATGTATGAACATATTCACTCAAGATCAAAAAGACCGAATTCTAGCCGTAATGGAATTGAGCCCTCGTCGAAACTCTCTTAGGCAAAACTCAATTTGTGTTTCAGGTGGTGATGGTCCTCCGGTTGCTTCATTCACGTCAAGCCCTGATTCAACACTGAGCAACGGGACGGTTTCATTTAAGGATCTATCCTCGAATTTCCCGGATTCCTGGTCATGGACATTCGAAGGAGGAGTGCCGAATACATCGACAGCAAAGAATCCGGAAATTACTTATCCAAACTCAGGCGCATATGATGTATCGCTTATCGCCACCAATGAATTTGGAGCGGATACATTGATTCTTGCGGATTATATGAAGGTATTGGACGAAGGAGTTTGCAACGATTTAAGCAACTTCAAAGCATCATATTCCAACATGACATTGAAAGCCAATGAGATTGGTGATTACAATGGCTATTTGATGGGACACAACAGCGCCGGTTTTGAAGGTATTTCGGAGTTTTTTGCGAACCCGTTCCGATACAGCTTTATCAGTGGTGTCAACATGAGATTTGGATACGCATATGCCGCTGAGGATGATGCCTCAGTAAAAATAAACGTATGGAATGCAAGAGGTCCTCAAGGTGCACCAGGTGCGATCATTGAGCAAAAACTTGTTCCTATTGCTCAGATATTGGAAGATATTGCTCATAATAGACCGACGGAAATCATTTTTGACAGAGAAACACCTGTGTTCAGTGCTCCCTTTCACGTTGGAATAGAGCTTGAGTACGAAGGTGACACAGTTGCCCTTGTATCAAGCGCGAACGGCGAGGCTGAGAAAATCAGCACCTGGAAAAAGCAATCAGCTTCATGGGATCCATTCGCCATTGATTTGGGTATAAATGCTACAGCCAGTGTCGAACCGATTGTTGGAATGCAAAACTCCGTGCAGGTTTCCGCATCACGACAAGTCATTGGTCCTGGGTCGGAAGTGATTCTGCAGGCAAGAGGGGCCTCTGTTTTTGTTTGGAATTCAGATGACGAAGAAATTGACGACTATATAGGACCACAACTCAAAGTTCGCCCATCAAAAACCACTACCTATACGGTAACTGGAAGTGGACAGGAGCTCTGCAATGATTTGGCTTCTATCACTGTTTTTGTGCGAGAGGTGACCGGGATTGAAGAACAGAGTTTTCCAACTCTTTCGAATATATATCCTAATCCGGCGGTTGATGTTACCAATATTTCATGGTCAGACGAATATATTGGCGATCTAAACATCAGTGTGTTTAACACCTCTGGGAGCAGAATTATTGAGATTCAGTCGCATAAGGAAACATTTGAGTGGCAAAAAAGCATAGACACGTCATGTCTGGAAACGGGTATCTATTTTATCAGACTATCTGGTGGTGACCATGTTATCCAACACAAGCTTCTTAAGCATTAATCAGCTCCAAGCCCTTCGCAGGAACTCAATCCAGTTTTGTCCACAAACCCCTGCAATGTCTTCCTCTGAATATCCTCTTGACTGAAGTATTGGCACAATTTTTTGAAGATCAGCAATCGTTTCTATGTCCATTGGAGATTGCTCTTTACCAAATGCTCCATCCAAATCTGATCCTATACCGACATGTCGACTATTTCCGGCCAGCTGGCAGATGTGATCAATATGATCCACCACATCCTCCATGGTTAAATTCATTGACTGAGGAGTGGAAACTCTTTTTTGCCAACCAGGCTTGATCATCCAAGCATCAAAGACCGCTCCGATCACTGCTCCCCGATCAATCAATACCTTTAATTGTTCATCTGAGAATTGACGATGATGAGGGACAATAGATCTACAGTTATTATGACTCGCCCAAACCGGTCCATTGAAATGATCCATTGCCTCCCAAAAGCTGTCGTCACATAGGTGTGTGGCATCAAGAATGATATTTAATTCCTCCATTTTCGACAGTAACTGTCGGCCCTTTTCTCCAATGCCGCCCACAGCATCGGTTCCTTGTGCATATACACCCGGTCCATAATGTGCAGGACCTATTGCGCGTAAACCGTACTTGTGAGCACGCTCCAGGTGCTCCATTGAGATGATGGAATCGGCCCCTTCCAGACTCAAAATGAATCCGATAGGTGTGGTATCGCTATTTTCTTCCCAATGTTTCAAATGTTCATTGAGCAAATCAAGATTGGTAATCTGAGACAAATGTCCATCGGCTATCATCTCTTGATACCATGTCAGTTGTCCCTGCGTTTGTGCCCAGGCTTGCTGTTGACTACTCCAGCTGGCTCCAGGCATTTTTGCGGCCGACTTGGAATACCTAGCGATTTGCGTACCCACTACTATCCCAACATTTCCCCTTCGCAGTTCCTCAAACGTAACAACCCCATTTCCTCTATCGGGCTTGTCATCAAGCCCTTCCTCCATACTTCTAATCTCAGAAATAGAACTACGCAAATCTCTATTCCATTCCATGGCGTTCATGGCTAAATCCAGATGTGCGTCAAAGACGAAAGGCATTTTCATAGTATTAATTGTCTGTTGCGGGCACCAATTTCCCAAGTGTCAATTATATCATCATCCTCAACTACAACCTGATCATACATTGCTACTGTCGGACAGATATGTACGGGTATTGCATAAAGCTCATCCCCGATTCCGTAGTTGTCGGCAAGGTGAGTTTTGATCACCATGTGTTCCTCATTGTGCATGATGGTTTCGAACGTACCAATGTCCGGTAGTTGAATTCGTGGATGAGGCATTTCAGAGGAAACAGCCTTCGTTCCCAGGTCAATACAAAGCTGATCGTCATCTGGCTTTGAAATAACCCTCGCGAGCAAAACAGCTGCTGATTGAAAAGGTAAGTCTTCATAAACGCTGTATCCTGCATCCCATAACACGGTGGTTCCCGGGGATAATGTTCTCTCCTTGTACTCAGCGTGGATTGGAAATGTGATACTCCCACCACATACGATTTCTATGCTGTCATCTTCCTTGAGCAAATCTGATGCAATCGGCTTAATCTTGGCAAATGCCCGCGAGACCATCTCGCTTCTTTTATCGGGTTTGATCTCATGAATATGACCATCGTAGCAATGCAATCCGCTTAATGAGAATATTTCTTTGGTTTGAATCCTTCTGATCAAATTTGGTACAACCAATGGTTTAGCTCCAGTCCTTCCCTGCCCAAGATCAATGTCGACAAAGACATTAATATGTTCATCCATCATGGTCTCATCCCATGCCATTAGGCTTGCTTCACTGTCTATCAGGACCGAAAACTTTGTCTCTGGAAAGGCTATTTGCAATCGCAGAAAAGCCACCTGAGAGGGGCCAATAAGGGGTATTGCGACTAGAACATCCGGTGCACCGATGGATGCCAGCAGTTTGGCTTCTGTTAGGGTAGCGCATTTAAATTTGCTAATACCACGCTCCATTTGTAATAGAACCAGTTCGGCAGATTTATGCGTCTTAATATGAGGCCTTAATCGCTCTGGCGTACCTGCTATACGAATCATCTGTTCTATGTTAGAAATAATTCGCTTTTTATGAAAAATCAAAGCAGGAGATAAAATTTGGTCAGTATGCCTCAATTCGTACCAGCTCATCTTATGCTATTTCGAAAATTGCTTCAATTTCAACAGCAATATTACCTGGCAACATCATGCCGACAGCACTTCTGGCACCCTTTCCATTTGTATCGCCCATCAACTCAACCATTAAATCACTAAACCCATTGATCACCTTTGGGTGTTCATAAAAATCCATGGCACTGTTCACCATTCCTAGTGTTTTAACCAGTCTTTTTACCCTATTGAGTTCACCAAAATGTTTTTGCATCGTTGACAACATTGTCAGTCCAACCTGTCTTGCAGCGTTGTATGCTTCATCTGTATCTAGATCAATTCCTACTTTACCTTTGATCAGGCTTCCGTCACTTTGGACCGGTCCTTGACCTGAGACAAATAGTAGGTTTCCGGTCACCAAAACAGAATGATAAACGCCTCCGGCAGGTGGCGCTGGTGGCAGAACAAGACCAAGCTCTTTAATTTTTTCAATCATCATTTTATAAAATTAGGTTGAGGATAATAGCGCCTATCAATCCAGAAACTGAGACTATGCTTTCCATTAAGGTCCATGATCTCAATGTATCCGCAATTGACATGTTGAAATATTCTTTGAATAGCCAGAACCCACCATCGTTAACATGAGAGAGCATAATACTTCCAGCGCCCGTAGCTAATACCATCAGTTCCGGGGCTACACCGCTTGATTCGACCAACGGCATCATAATACCTGCAGCCGTTAACCCCGCTACCGTCGCTGATCCTACACTGACTCGCATGATGGCTGCCACTGTCCAGGCCAAAATCAAGGGTGACCAGCCTAATGCGCCCAGTGTGTCGCCTAATCGCTCACTAATGCCTGTCACAATTAAAATCTCCTTCAATGCGCCCGCTCCAGCAATGATTAGCAATACTACCGCCACGCCTGATACTGCTACATGAAGTAACTTCACCACTTGTTGTGGATTTCTACCTGTTCTGACACCCAGAAAATATGTTGCCGCTAATACCGAAATCAGCATTGCCATCGCTGGATTGCCAATGGACGCAACGACCTGGCTGTCGATGATCAGCCCCAACAATGAGGAACCACCGATTAAAATAACAGGCAACAAAGCAATCACAAAACTTATGGTCAATCCCGGAACTTTAAATTCCTGAGACACATCGCTTGGAGCAAATTCCTTCGAAGGAGTTGGGACAATCTTCTTCATCGTGGGCATCAATAACCATCTGGCAAGCAAGATCGCAGGAACCCCTACTATCATTCCATAGATCAATGTCAATCCAATATCCGCACCATACATTTCTGCAATAGCAGTTGGAGCTGGGTGTGGAGGCAAGAAGCCATGTGTCACTGACAAAGACGCTAACATCGGTAGCCCAACATAGAGCAAAGACAGTTTTGTATTGTGTGCTATGGTAATCGCAAATGGAACCAGGATCACAAAACCTACAGTATAAAACATTGGAATTCCTACAATAAATCCTGTGGTCATTAATGCCAGCTGGACTCGTTTTATACCAAATGTGGCAACCAGACTGTCTGTAATACCCTGTGCTGCGCCACTTTCAGCAACAAGCTTTCCCAGCATTGCGCCAAGGCCCAATATGATCACCAGGCCTCCCATCGTATTTCCAATGCCCGTTTGGATAGCTGCAAATGAATCCTGAATGGAAAGTCCTTCTATCAAGCCAACAAAGAGACAGACCAGCATAAAAGAAATGAAGGTGTCCATTTTGATTCCTGTAACCAGTATCAACAACAAGGCAATTCCAGCAATAATTGATAAAAACTCCATATGCACTTTACTCGATTATCAATGATAGTCAAGTAAATGACAAAGGGCAAGCGCTCGTTTCAAATTGCAATATCCGTCCTACTTCTTTGAAACAATCCTAGTGATTATGGATGAAATCAAATCCTTGACAGATCATAACTAATGTAAAAGCCACGTAGGGCAAGTGCCAGCACCAGCGGAATAAGTGAGAAATGAAGCGGTTGAGGAATCAACCCCCAAAATACCAATGTTAATACAAGCACAACTGACAGGTATCTGAAAACTCGAGCCAATTTTGGTTGCCATTTTTCTTTGTTGAGGAAATAAACCAAAGGAATATAAAATGGAAATCCCCAAACCAGATTCCAATTGTATTTAGACAGGTGTTCAGTGCCTGTCCAGAGAAAAACAAACCACCATCCTGCAAATCCGACTGCTGTAAACAAAATAATGTCCAGCCAATGACTTCTTTTGCCTGTTTTGAAATTCCGGTTTGTAACCAAACCAACAACAAAAAACAGGATCAGGAAAGTATTGAAAGGGGTAAACATCCCAATAGGATCAGGTTCACTTTGCGTTTCGTATAGAACTTTCGATTGTTTAACCAAGGGCAATGTCCCTCCATCCCTTTGAATTTTTGCTGTTGCAAATGCTTTGAAAACATAATCCGGTAAAAACATATAAACATCGGCAGGAGCCTCATGATCTATTTGCATCCCTAGTCCTAAATCTATTCCTAAATCACCCCATGGCTGGAAGGCTAGATAGTCGTCCATCAGGTCGCGTATCGTTTTACCCTCTTCGACATAGGAATAGTCATAAATGATTTCACTTTCTACCACAGTATCTACGACTTCTCGAATCTTTGTTCCACAGTTATCATATACATAGTTGTACAGATACTGCCGATTTTCCGGTTTGTTATTGTTTTCAAGGAACTTGAAAAAATCTACTTTCTCGACATATTCAAGATTTAGGACCTGTTCATAAACGAATCTGTCTTCACCGGCATAGTAATCTCTGAATCTTTTGAAGTTCTTTAGTAAACCAATGCTGTAGAGCATCTTGCCTCTGGCAAAATTCAGATAGAAATTCTCCTGGTCGAAATCAAATCGTCCATAATCATAAACCCAGTCAATATTTCGTTGTGGGTCATAAACTCTAATTGCACTATGTCCAAATGCAGAATACAACTCACCCTGATATGGGCCAATGGTGATCACACTGATCTCAGCAGAATCAGATAAATCGAAAAGTGACTGACCCTTTGCTGTAGTGCCTAAGGCGATTGCAATGGTCAGCAAAAACAGTAATCGATTCGTGTAACTATTCATTAGGTTTACCATTATGTTCATTAGCCTCAGGGACACAATTTTACTGATATCAAAACTAACCTTTCCTAGAATAATTAATGGTTTAAAGGTTCTGTTTAGCTATTTTTTTTCCAGAGTTGTGAAGAATCCGATGATGGCAGGTCTACCTATCAGCATTGCCATAGAACCTACTACCTCCTGCAACTTAAGATGTCCGGAATGTCCAAGTGGCTTAAGGTCATTTACGCGCCCTACCGGAATGTTAAACGCCACACTTTATGAAAAAATCATCAAAGAAGCGAGTCTTTATACGTCATATCTGACCCTATACTTTCAGGGAGAACCATTTCTGCATAAGGATATAAACCAGCTAATCAAATATGCATCAGACCAGAAAATGTATACTGCGACCTCTACCAACGCACATTACATTGACGATCAAATGGCTAAAGACATTGTGTCTTCAGGCCTCAACAGGCTAATCATTAGTATTGATGGCACGGATCAGACAACATATGAAGTCTATCGAAAAGGAGGTGATCTGGAGAAAGTTTTTAAGGCGAGCAGGTTGATCAACAAATGGAAAAAAAAGTTGAAAGCAAATCATCTATCGGTGATTTGGCAGTTTCTGGTTGTTCGTCAAAATGAACATCAAGTGGATGAGGTCCGAGCGCTTGCTCAATCATATGGTGTGGACAAGGTAGCCATTAAAACAGCTCAGGTTTATGATTTTGAGAAAGGGAATGACTTGATTCCCACTAATCCCAAATACTCCAGGTACAGAAAAGGTGCAGATGGATCATATCGTCTCAACAACCAACTGTTGGATCATTGTTGGAAAATGTGGAGTAGTGCGGTCATCACATGGGATGGACGAATGGTACCTTGCTGCTTTGACAAAGATGCAGCACATGTCATGGGTAATCTCAGCAGCGCCAGTATGTACGAGGTTTGGTATGGGTCAAACTATCAAATGTTTAGAAAACTTATCCTGAAGTCAAGAAAGGAAGTTGATATCTGCAAAAACTGCACAGAAGGAGCGAAAATTTGGGCATGATTCTGTAGATTTAAAGAATGTCCGCTTATGTAGATCCCTTCTTAAAGACCCTAGATGTCTCAATTGACAAGGCAAAAATTTCCATAAAACGCAGGAAAAAGCGAAATGTACTTGCCCTGGTTTTAGGGATTTTTATAGGGATTCCCCTAATAATTGCTTCATATTTTTTTCTAACACTGGGAACTTATGTTGATGGTACTGTATTCGGGGTTTTGGCCATCATTATCGCGATTGCTGTCTGGAACATGAATAGCGCAGGATTGTATCCCGAAACAAAATTTGATCTCAGTGCCAAACATATCGTGAAGAAGCCCATTTTGGCATTCCTGAAACCTATTGAGTTGAGATACAAAACCCTCAAAGGGGTATCCCTGTCAACTAAGGCAGTAAATGGAGGCACGTCAGCTTATGAGGAAGGCAACACAGATTATCGCAAATCACTGATCCTCGAGACGGACAATGGCGAAATTACTCTTTTCACTTACTATAGCAGGAAAGAGGAAGCCGAGGACTCCTTGTTAAAGTTTGCAGATTTTATTGAACAAAAAGTTACCAGTGCTCCTGTATAACTTGGATTAATTCGTGGTGTACAGGTCCTGCAGCAACTAACTCCCTCCCAAATAGCGCGTTATCACCGCCAGAAAAATCTGTGACTTTTCCACCCGCCTCCTTTACAATTAGGATCCCGGCCGCAACATCCCATGGATTAAGGTTGTATTCAAAAAATCCTTCAAATCTTCCGCATGCCACATACGCAAGGTCAACAGCTGCACTACCAATTCGCCTCAGTCCGTGTGTATTTTTCATAAGCTCATTTAATATGGCGAGATACTGGTTGAGCTTTTCAAAATTATAGTAAGGAAATCCAGTTGCAAGCAAGCTATCACCAATGTGCTCAGCATTAGAGACACTGATCTTCTCGCCATTCAAAAATGATCCTCCATTCTTCCAGGCAGTAAACAGTTCTTCTCTATTTACTTCATAAATAATACCTCCAACTAATTCCTCGTCATGAAGCAATCCTACGCTCACAGCAAAAGCGGGTAATCCATGAATAAAATTTGTTGTGCCATCAAGTGGATCTACTATCCAGGTATAAGTCTCCTTCTTTTGTGCGATGGTGTTCTCCTCAGTGATGAAACCACAATTAGGGATAAGATCCGACAAACCAGCAACAAGCTGCTGTTCAGCCTGCTTATCTACATATGAAACCAAATCATTTTTGCCCTTGATTTCAATATCATTTTTACTGAATGTTTCAGACTCCCTGCGGATAAAATTGCCTGTCTCTACACAAACATTGGCCGCCTGCTCGATAACCGCTGCTAAATTCATTTTTTTGTTTTCCCTTCAACTACTATAACAAATTCACCTTTTGGTGAAACCGATTCAAAGTGACCGATCAGATCAGATAAGGTGCTCGTAATCGTCTCTTCAAATTTCTTTGTGAGCTCTCTTGATACTGAGACCCTGCGTTCTTCTCCAAGATGATCTTTTAGCTGGTTGAGTGTTTTAATCAGTCGATGAGGCGATTCATAAAAAACTATTGTTCTCTCCTCATTTTCCAACTGCTTGATCCTTGTTTGTCTTCCCTTTTTATGAGGCAAAAAACCTTCGTAAACAAAACGATCTGTAGGGAAACCTGACTTCACGATAGCCGGGATCAACGCTGTAGGTCCGGGTAAAGATTCAATGACCACCTCGCTATTCAAGGCAGTTCTTACCAACAAAAATCCAGGATCAGAAATTCCGGGACTTCCTGCATCTGAGATCAAGGCCATTTTAACCCCACTATTCAATTCCTCTACCACACTATCAACTTTCTTATGCTCATTGTGCGCATGAAAGCTTCTCATTGGAGTTTTTACTTCATAATGATTAAGTAAATACCCAGAAGTACGTGTGTCCTCCGCCAATATCACATCAACCGATTTCAAAATTTCAATGGCTCTAAATGTGATATCCTTAAGATTACCAATAGGAGTAGGCACCAGATAGAGTTGGGTCTCAGACATTCAGCAACTGATCGATTTTTTGGGCCAACAGACGATCTTTCTCAGTAACGACATTGCCTGCGTCATGTGTGGTCAATGTGATGACCACAGTATTGTAAACGTTGCTCCAGTTCGGGTGGTGATTCATGCCCTCTGCAAGGAATGCCACACGTGTCATAAAGGCGAATGCTTCTTGAAAATCGCTGAATTTAAACTCTCGGGTTAACGTATTATTGACCTCTTGCCACACAATTAAAGCGAAATGATTCCTTCCACAAGATAAGCTTTTTCATACACTCCAACCACCTCGTCTGCTGATGACAATCGTGTTTTTAAAGTGATGCTAACATATTTCTTATTTGCGCTATGGCGAGCGCTTAATGATCCCTTGGGCAGCAAGTCGGTAACTTCTGATTCCTTTGCCAGTGGTACAATGAACTTAAATACATATGGCCCGGGAAAAGTATGCTCGGCCTCAAGTTTTTCTCTGAATGATTTTGAATCCCAACTCATGCTTTATATAACGAAAAAAGTCCGCGCTCGGCGGACTTTCAATTTATCAATGTTTTTGCTATCAATAGAACTTATAACGTTCATCTTCGATATCGGCTCCTTCTGAGAGCGCGTTGTAAATGTTCTGAAAAGTAAATGGAGTTTCTCGTCTTCTAAAAGAGCGCTGATTCCCAACGAACACTGCTCTATAAGCATCATAGTTCGCAATTTCAGCCGGATAGTTCTTGGTGTTGACTGTCATCAAAAGCACACCATTTTGTGTTTTGAATGCTCTGGTTGACTCTCCCTCCTCCAATGAGAATGCAAGCCCTATTGCTCCAGGAGCAAATCCAATACCCGGGAAGCTGTTAGTACTGAAAGTAATGTCGGTCGTTCCTGTTCTGGCACCTTCACCGTAGGCAGTTTTGATTTCCTCATATGTACCTGAAAGTCCATTCAGCTTGTTTACAATGATTTCCGATTTCTTCTCATCGCGCACCTTTCGGCTGATTTCATTGCGAACATCTGAAAGTCTGGCCGTTCCTTTCTCCTGAACACCAGTTAGGGCTGCCACTATGTACTGATCGTTCGCTAATTCAAATACTTCAGAAATATCGCCCAATGACGCTTCGTTGTACATCCAAAATACAACAGTACGAGCTTCAGCAATTCCTCCTAATCGCTTGTCATTCTTACCAACCCTGCTGGCTGTTCTTATTGCTGCCCCAACTTCGGATGCTTTTGCTCGGAAATTACTGATCGACTGAGCATCTGAGGCGAAGAGTTGAACCTCTCTGTAAATCTGATTCTGTGTTTCGTCTGAGACAAAAAGCGGCTTCTCAATAGATGCTATCTTGTATACGTCGCTAGTTTTTGCTTCGGTTACCTCAATGATATGAAAACCGAAATCTGTCTCGACCACATCTCGAAGAAGTCCCGTTCCGTCAAATGCAAAAACAGCATCCTTGAATTCCTGAACAAATGATGAATTTTCTCCAAACCAGCCCAGATCGCCACCACTTTGTGCTGTGCCATCAGTTCCATAGATACGTGCCTGATCACCAAAATCAGCGCCTCCTTTGATGGCATCAAGGATTCTTCTTGCTTCCGTTTTTGCTGTGGCTTTTGAGGCCGCAGACTCATCGTTCCATTTTACCAGAATGTGACTTGCTTTCACAAATTGCTCATCACCCTCATAAATGTCTGTGACTTTGTAAAAAGTATAGGTACCATCAATCAAAGTTGGTTCAGAAACATAACCAACTTCAAGTGCCTCCTCTTCGGTAGATAACCAGGAAGGAAAATTATTTGGCTTGTACACACCGAATGGCGTAAGACCTTCAGAATTGATCAGGGCATATGTGCTGTCGTCAGCACTGTTGATTAGACCATCTCTTAAGTCAGCTACCTCATTTTTAACTATAGCACTATCATCAGCTGAAGGAACAATATCGAAAGCAACATAGATTGCATCTCTTGACTCTTCTCTCTGATATTCATTACTGTTTTCTGACAAGTAGCTTTTCAATTCTGAATCAGCAACATCAACGGTCGAATCACTAATGCTAAAAAATGGAACATATAAATAATCCAGATTTACAGTAGCCCCTTTTTCATATTCAGACTTAGCTTCATACTTGTTTGCGTATTTAGTCAACTCAAGCAAATTCTCGTATTTGTTTAATTGTCTGTTTGGAGCAAGAGATGCTTCAAAAGCCAACCACGATTCGCGCTGCTGGACAGGTGCGCTATTGATTTGCTGTAAAAAGCTAACGATATTTTGCTTTTGGAACATCCCGGTATTAGGATCAGCAAATAGCTGCTGAATTTGAGGGTGAATATTGTTTCCTTGCACCATGTCCACAAGTTCAGCACTTGTAACTTCTATCCCTAGTTTTTCAAACTCTGGTTGGAATACATTGTTAACGATCAGTTCTTGCCAGGCTTGTTGACGTAATTGCTCAATATCCTCCGATTGAGGGCTTCTTCCAGTATTTAACTGGAAATTATACGCCATTTGGTCTAGCTTTTGGGTGAACTGCTGGTACGATATGGTCTCACCATTTATTTCGCCTACATTATTTCCCCCACCGAATAAAGATGAGTTACCTTGAAGTAAGTCAGTAAGTATAAAAGCCACCATAGAGAAAGCCACCACTCCCACTACTATCTTTCCGGCTTTCATTCTAAGAGTATTTATCAACGCCATTTGTTGCTACTTGATTTTAATGAAATGACGGCAAAAATACAGACTTGATTGGAATATAAAAATCTATTTTCACTGGTAATTTTTTAGCAGGAAATATTGACAGAGAATTGAGCTAATTAGTTTGAATTTCAGTGAGTTATACTTAGCTCTTTTTGAAACCGGCTCAATCAACCAGAGGCTTCATCGGAATGGTCAATTTTACCTGATCAATGCGGTTCTCTTCCGTCACTAAAACCTGAATTACAAAAGCGTCAATTTCAATGATGTCGTCCTGCTTTGGAATATTCTCATTGTGATTTAAGATGTAACCTCCCAAAGTGTCATAATCGCCCTCAGGGATCCCCCACTTATATTTCTCGTTCAGGTAATCGACCTCCAGACGTGCACTTAGCACAAACTCTCTATCCGAAATTCTTTCTTCGTGATATTGTTCGTCATCGTGTTCATCTTTAATGTCCCCAAAAATCTCTTCGATGACGTCCTCTATTGTCACGATTCCAGAGGTGCCTCCAAACTCATCCACAACCAAAGCAATGCTTCTGTGCTCATTGATCAGTTGGATCAACAGTTCATTTGCCAAAACAGTCTCCGGAACAATCTTTATTGGCGAAAGAATTTTTTTGATAGACTCTGGTTTTCTGAACATTTCAATAGAATGGCAGTAGCCCACAACATCGTCTATTGAATCTTTATAAACGAGGATTTTGGAATGCCCCGAATCATTAAATGCAAACTCCAGATTTTCGATAGTAGCTTCAATATCCACCGCCACTAACTCAGTTCGTGGCACCATGCATTCCCTTACTTTTATTTCCTTAAACTCTACAGCATTACTGAAAATTTTGGCATCTACTTCTGATTCATCATCTTTTTCCTCCGTGTTCTTCTTAATGAATTCATTCAAATCAGTAATGCCAAATACAGTTCTATCCTCCGAATAGGGCATTTTCAATACTCCTACAATGATCAGCTTTGATAATTGCTCAATCACCAATACTACTGGGTACATGAGGTAATACAACATCGCCATAGGGACAGCAAACAACTGAAGCAAAAAATCCGGATTCAACAAAAAGATGCTTTTTGGTAGAAATTCTGCTGAAAGCAAGACGATAAATGTGGCGATGAGCGTTTGAAAAATCAGCACAACGATATCGCCATTGAATAGATCTGGCAGGGCATTGACGAGCCAGGGCTCTATAAGCTGCGCCATGAATATACCATAGACCACAAGCGCCAGGTTATTTCCTACCAGGATCGTCGCTATAAAGTGTGATTGATTTTTTTGAAAAAAAGCAAGAATTCGACCAATGTAGGCCCCTTTCTTTCTCAACAACTCTACCCTCAACTTGTCAGCCGAAAAAAATGCAATCTCCATTCCGGAAAAGAATGCAGAGAAAAGCAAGCATAGCAATATGATACTAAAATGCTGGGGGTCGTCCATTATTTGGGAGTATTGGTGCGGTCACCTTTTGTTTGGTTTTTTCGATACCCGTATAAAAATAAGAGGCCTAGGCTAAACATAAAAATCCAATATGATTCGGCGATCGATGTGACGATTGCCTCATAAGTGCCAATTACAAATAAAGCCATTGCCAAAAAGAACAGTATTGCATCTAGCTTTTTCAATTCTCTTCTTCAATATTGATTGTTCCAGACGGATTTTTAATTTGGTATGAGGTGAATTCCTGATTTGCAATCAGCCCTTCTCCTTTATGTATTTCTCCATCGGAAATGATTGTCACAAATTTATCAGTATAAAATTGTTCCTTTGACGGGTCCCAAAATAGTTCTTCTGTTGCTAATTCGTCACCATTTTGCAGGTTTTTGACCATAACATTGCCAATACCCTGATAATGATTCTCTGACGCGATGTACTTGGTAATATTTGACTGAAAAGTTACCTGAGGGGTATCAAAAGCTCCATAATACTGAAGCAACATGCCTTTTGGCCATTCTTTATCTCCAGACTCATATGTCAACTGCCTTTCAGCAATCAACCGCATGACCATCTTGGCTGAATCTGTAAGCAGGACATTTATATCCTCCATTTCCATGATCGGTCCTTCGTAAATCTCTGCCTCGAGTAGATCTTTACGATCCTCACATGACATGGCCAGCAGGCCCATGAGGATTAAAACCAAAAAACGGTCATGGACCAACTCCATGACCGTCTTGGTTAATTTTTTGATTCGATTAGTTACTTTCTGATCTTCTTTCAAGCGTCACTGTTTCGTTTATCCAGCACCCAACCTGGTAACTCTGACCTTCCTGGTACTCATCATTGAATATGTCTTCAATAGATGGAAAAAGTGCTTTTGCGTTTGCCATTCCATCTGAATCCCCAGCTCTTTTGTACATGTTGTATGCCGCAATAAAGATCGCATAATCATGCGTTTTCTTTTCATTTTGCTTACAATCATCAAAGCTGCCCATATACAGATTGCCGATAAGGCTGTAAGCATCTTTCCTTGACGGATCAAACGCCAAAGCTCTACGCGCATTACCTCTGGCACTTACTTTATCTTTTGCACCTACATCTTGCTTAGCAAGGTACATGTAGATATCCGCCTTCTCCAGGTTATCATCAGTCAAGTCAACCGCCTGATCATAAAACTGCTTGGCAGTAGCAGGATCATCGTTCTGCGCTGCTCTTACTCCAAGGAATTTGGCGATGGTGTAGGTCGGCTCATCTTCATTGATGATTCTTGCGGCTTCAAAAGCTAACGCACGATCTGTACACTTACCTGTTAACATCAATTGAAAGATTTTCTTTGCAATCTTCACATCTTTGGTTTCAGAAAACTTGGGTCCAAGTACCTGCTCCACCATGTCACAATCCAACTCAACCGTAGCAGCAAGAAGCTTGTCTACCTGATCCAGCATTTTGTCTAAACGTGGCTTTCTATCTTCCTTGGCCGATTCCTTCTGCGCGTTTAATGCATCAGATATTGTGAAATAGATTTCAATGATTTCTTCCTCGCTGATGTCTCCTTTAGTAACCTTTTTGTACTTATAAACCATGTTCATATAAGCAACCAGGTTTCCTGACAGCATATCATTGCCGTTCAACTCGAAAGATTTTGCAAAGAGATTGTAGAGATATTCGTATTTCTCACGATCCTTATTGTAGTATTTATAGGCAAAAGTTGCTTTCCTATCAGTTACATAATCTTCCTTCTGGAAATACTCAATTCGTTTGTCATGCATGTCGAGACCTGTTTGCACGTACTGAGCCTTCAATGCTGCATCGGTCTCTTTGCTAGCCAGGGCATCATAAATCTTAATGCCATTTTGGTACAATGACACATTGAGATCCGGTGTATTCTCAAGCAACCACTTCAGTGCTGCCTCCGACTCCTTCATTTTGCCGGCCTTCATGAGATCCACATAAAGTGCATTTTGCTCCTTAGCTTTATCTACCTGCTCTCCCCAGTTCCATCCTGGCTGAGCTGTGGCAGCAAAGCCAACGAAAAATACAGCCGCGGTGATTGTTCTTATCAAATGCTTCATCGTCTGGATTTTTTAGTCATATCTACGTTTAACGAACCAACGATCATTGATCGTCATTCCCATTACTATTTGAAAAAATGTTTCCCTTATCAGGTTGTTGTCTGTCGTCCCTCTAGCTCCAAATCTAAAGGAGGTTTCAAGAGTCGAAACACCACCTGCCGGAAAAGAAGCACCAAAATTAATACCAATTTCATTAACATCGGTTCCATTAATCACATATGGGAGCTGATCATAGTTAAATCCTGCCCTGTATGTAACCCGATTTAAATAGCTATTTACATCGTTGTATTCTGGTGTCACTTCGCCTCCAACAGCTAGCCCAAAGACGTCTTTGAATTGAGTTGAAATCGCATCATTTCCGTCGGACCATTGCCCCATTTTAGCGTCAGCCCCTATTTTAAGCTTATTGACCTTCTCGTACGAAAACCCCAATCCAATTTGTTGCGGCAACTGATAACTGATAGGTGCATCCTCAGAAATGGAAATATTGCTTTGTTCCAGACCTGAAGGATCAAGTCTCCTCAATTGATCAGTATAAACACCTGTCAAGGCCGTCGAAATATCATAAGTAGCCCCGATATTCAAAAAATTAGATTCCCCAATTTTTAATTTGTAGGCAAGACCAGCAGAGAATGCAAAGTCCCTGTAGGTCTCCTCGATCTGATAATCCGTTGAGAAATTAGAAATATTTTGCACCGTGTCCTGACTGATCCAGTTGCTGGTGTTACGGATAATCGATCCAAAAATGTAAGAAGTTCTCAATCCTATGCTAAAGTTTTTGAACAGCTTAAGGCCATGTGACCAGGAAACCTGACTCAACCCACCCGAACCTGAATACTCATTCGAAACAACTTCTCCGTTGGGAGCCCCTACGATTGAAGAAATATTCCTCAGTCGATAGTCCACTGTACTATATGGCAAAAGTGAAACACTGCTTCCCCATTTGCCATTGATCAATGGAAGTGAAAGCACCATATAACGAATACTACCCGTTCCATCAGAGCCCGTGACACTGTCAGTAGCATATGTCCTTAAATCGCTCTTAACACCTACATTGAACGAACTCAGCACATTGTAAGGCAACCAAGCCGGATTCACATTATTAATGCTATAAATATTAGGCAGACCAATGCCCAAACCGCCCATCCCCTCATTATGAGCCAATGAATAGTCATGAATTTCCCCTAAGCCATAATAGGAATATGGACTTGTTACTGATTGAGAAAAAACTGGATGAATATATAGCAAAAGGGCAGCTAAAAAGATGCCTCTACATGTCTTCATTATAGATCAAAATTTGATTCAACCCCACCATCACCAGATTTGGGCGTACAAAGATGTGATCATTTATCTTGGAAACAAAGACTTCAGCATCACCACCTGTTACGATTATGGACAAATCTGGATATTCCGCTTTAAAACGCTGAATAATTCCTTTCATTTCCTCGACCATGCCATTTAATGCGCCCGAAACCATGCATTCAGCAGTTGATTTCCCCAGAAGCGAATCATTTATCATCTCCCATTTTTCAGATAAGTCGGGAAGATTAGCAGTTTGTTGGTGCATGGATTTTAGCCTCATGATAAAACCAGGGGCGATTATGCCTCCATGAAAAACCGCATCCGATGTTACAATATCATAAGTAATGCAGGTTCCAAGATCAATGACCAAACATGTATTTCTGGGACTTAAACTATGGGCCCCAACTGCAGCAGCTATTCGATCCAAACCAAGTGTTTCGGGCGTATCATAATTCAATTTAAGATTGATTGGAGTATCCCTGTTAAAAATGGTTAAACTTTCACTACTAATGTTTTTGAGTTTGTCAACGGTCTGTCCTACAGAGCAAATAATGGTCTTTGAATTGTGAGGAATAAGCGCTTCCAACGATTGTTCATGTTTCCAAAACTTAACTTCCTCAACAACATCTCCGGTTACCCAACCAGACTTGATTCGGGTATTTCCAATGTCAATTACATAATTTGCTTTGTGTCCCACCAATAAACCTGTTAACTCGCAAAAGTAATGAAACGATTCAGCGCAATAGGAGTCATGTCAGGGTCATCCTTGGATGGACTAGATATAAGTTTCGGAACTTATCAAAACTCATTGGGTAAGTGGACATACGAGCACAAAGCTGGTGCGACAATCCCATTCTCAAATTCTCTGATAGACAAGTTAAAAGATTGTAGAAATCTTAGCGGACTCGAACTCCAAAAATTAGACATTAAACTTGGCCAATGGATCGGCGCACAAATCAAAATATTTGTTGAAAACCAAGGAGAAACACCAGACTTGATTGGATCACATGGTCATACTGTTTTTCACAATCCTGGAGAAGGCTACACGGTCCAAATCGGAAATGGTCAAGCCATTGCCTCTCAGAGCGGATTACTCACGATCAACAATTTTCGATTGGAGGATGTGCTAAAAGGAGGGCAAGGTGCTCCATTAGTTCCAATTGGAGATGTCCACTTATTCAATGAATATGACGCCTGGTTGAATCTGGGAGGAATCGCGAATGCCACCGTCCGGGCTGGTGAAAGAATATTGGCCTGGGACATTTGTCCTGCCAATCAGGTTCTAAATCATTTGGCAGAGCTAAGTGGTAAATCATATGATAAAGGTGGAGTCCTTGCCAAGAGTGGAAAAATAATCTCAAAAGCAATTGACAAATGGTCTCGGCATACCTACTACCAGCAGTCACCACCAAGGTCTATGAGCAATGAATGGGTCACGAGAGAGGTAATTGATCAACTCCCTGACAGTAATCCTGCTGATCTCTCAGCATCTTTTTGTCGTTTCGTTGCTGATCAAATGGCTCTTCAACTCAAAGAGTTTGCTCCTAAGAAAATGCTTGTAACAGGTGGAGGTGCCTATCATTCCTTTCTTATCGATCAAATCAAATTGGCAATGCCCGCGACTAAGATTGAAATCCCCAATCCAGAGATCATCGACTTTAAGGAAGCCATCACTTTTGGATTGCTAGGTGTCCTCCGGAATATTGGTGAGAACAATGTATTGGCTGAAGTCACAGGAGCAAGTTCAGATAGTTGTTCTGGCAACTTTTTTTATCCTTGATTAGATTTGACCCAACCTAATCTCCGGATGAGCAAAAATATTCGGTTAAACAAACAACATTAATGAAGCCCCTATTAAAGAAATTTGAAGAAAAAAAGCCTGAAATAGTATTTGAATGGCATGACCCAGAATCGGAAGCAAAAGGATGGATCGTAATCAACTCACTCCGCGGTGGTGCGGCAGGTGGAGGTACACGCATGCGGCTTGGACTTGACAGACATGAAGTGGAGTCTTTGGCCAAGACCATGGAAATAAAGTTTACCATTTCCGGCCCTCAGATAGGAGGTGCCAAATCAGGAATCAACTTTGATCCCAGGGACCCACGAAAGCTTGAAGTTTTGAAACGTTGGTACAAGGCTGTATACCCAATACTGAAGAGCTACTATGGAACCGGAGGAGACCTTAATATCGATGAAATCCATGACGTCATTCCGATAACGGAAAGCTTTGGGTTATGGCACCCACAAGAAGGCGTGGTTAATGGACACTATCAAGCTCCAAAACCGCAGAAGATTCACATGATAGGCAGACTTAGACAAGGTGTTTCCAAAATCATTGAAGACCAGGACTATATCCCTACTTCAGACAAGAAATATACTGTGGCTGATATGATCACGGGTTTTGGTGTGGCTGAATCAGTGCGACATTTCTATAATCTCTGGGGGGGAGATATTACTCAAAAACGAGCCATCATTCAGGGTTGGGGTAATGTGGGCGCAACTGCTGCGCTTTATTTGGCAAAATATGGCGTAAAGATTACCGGCATCATTGATCGAGCCGGTGGTTTGATCTCAGAAAAAGGTTTGGGCCTTCAGGAAATCAAGCAATTGTATTATGATCGGGACGGCAACAAATTAGTAGCAGATGACCTAATGACATTTGATGAATGCAATCAAGCCATTTGGAAATCGGGTGCAGAGATATTTATTCCGGCAGCTGCTTCACGATTAGTTTCAAAGCAACAGGCAGATCAGATGATAAACGCGAGTCTTGAAACAGTTGCGTGTGGTGCAAATGTCCCATTTGATGATGAAGAGATCTTTTATGGGCCAATTGCAGAATATGTTGACCAAAATGTGGCACTATTACCAGATTTTTTAGCCAATTGCGGCATGGCAAGGGCATTTGCATATTTTATGGACCCGAAAAATGACCAGAAAATCACGGATGATGATATATTTAAGGATATTTCCGAAACGATTCGGCAATCGTTAGTCAAGATCAACAATGAAAATAGCAATACGACATTGTTGGCTGAGACAGCATTTAGACAGTCGTTGGAACAGTTAGTTTAATTTTTTGATTTGGTTTTCATCCACTGAATTGCTTTTTTAGTAGGCCAGTCTAAATATCAGAGTCACCGTAGATGAAGTTATTCGCGAAGTTTTTTATTGTTTTAAGCTTACTTTTTTGCACAGCAGACATCTATGGAGCGTCTTCTGATGTAACAAATTCTGCAGAAATCACTTCCATACTAGAAGCTGAAAGTGCTGAGGCAGATCACGCTGGCCCTGCAACTTGGAGCGTCCTGCCTTTTGTCTTGCTTTTGCTCATGATTGCAACCGGGCCCTTGTTTTATGAGCATTTTTGGCACAAGTCCTACCCTTACTTTGCTATGGCATTTGCGGCCATTGTGGTGTCATATTACCTTTTTGGGTTACACAATGAACATAGTCCGGTACATGCACTTGCAGAATATATCCAGTTTATAGCACTACTTACGGGACTTTATGTCGCATCAGGCGGCATTATGATAACGGTAGACAAAGAAGCTAAACCTGGAATCAATATTGCCATTTTGGCGATCGGAGCGGTCATAGCCAATGTGATTGGTACCACTGGTGCTTCAATGCTGTTGATCAGACCATTTATCCGCCTGAATAAAAATCGAATCAAAGCTTATCACATCATCTTCTTCATATTCATTGTGAGCAATGTGGGAGGTAGTTTGACGCCTATAGGTGATCCTCCTTTGTTCCTTGGGTTTCTGAAGGGAGTGCCGTTTTTCTGGACACTGACCAACAACTTCCTGCCATGGGGATTTGCGGTACTGCTCCTCCTTGGTATCTTTTATGTCATTGACAGAAGGAACAAGGCCGATTATACTTTTGGAGAAGAGAAAGTTGTTCCTACTAACAAAATAGGAATGACAGGCGGAAGAAATTTTGCTTTTCTGGCGGTAGTAGTAGGAGCTGTTTTCCTTGACCCAAATGTTTTTGAATGGGTTCCAGCCATTAATTATCACGGACAGAAATTCTCCTTTATCAGAGAGGTCATCATGCTGGCTACAGCATTTGTCTCTTACAAAATGGCTGACAAGGAAGCACTTTCAGGCAATGAATTCAATTTTGAGCCCATCAGAGAAGTGGCTTTTATTTTCATTGGCATTTTTGGAACCATGATGCCAGCACTTGAGTTGGTGAGCGCTTACGCACAATCACCAGAAGGGGCTCAGATGGTTACACACAATACATTGTACTGGGGAACAGGATTGCTTTCAGGTTTTCTGGATAACGCCCCAACCTATATCAACTTTTTAACGGCTGGTATGGCTGCAGATGGTGCCAGCATCAATTCGATTAGCGAAGTGATCGCCTATACAGAAGGGAAGTATCCAAATTCTGTGTTGGAGCTGCTGGCCATAAGCGTAGCAGCTGTATTCTTTGGGGCAATGACCTATATTGGAAATGGTCCCAATTTTATGGTTAAATCCATTGCAGAACAGGTTGGTATCACCATGCCATCCTTCTTTGGATATATCATTAGGTTTTCCATACCTATACTTCTCCCAATCCTCTTTCTTGTTTGGTTGATTTTCTTTGCTTTTGCCTAGTTAGTCAACAGCAGCTTACAAATCAAACAAGTGCTTATTCAAACTCTTAAGGGCTTCTTTCTTGAGCGAACTATCCACTAGAACGGAGATATTGTTACGACTCCCGCCATATGAAATCATCCTGATTGGAATGCCTTCAAGGGCGCTGAAGATCGTTGCTCTGATGCCCTTGCTTTGAGCCACCATGTCCCCAACGATACATATAATCGTTTGATTCTCATCCACCTCAACCTTACCATACAGCTTTATTTCCTGCACAATTTCTTTAAGGTATTGCGGGTTATCAATGGTCAGCGAAACCGCAATTTCAGATGTGGTAATCATATCTATCGGTGTTTTGAAGTTTTCAAAAACCTCAAATACACGTCGCATAAAACCATAGGCCATGATCATCCGTGATGATTTGATCTTGATGGCTGTAATGCCGTCCTTAGCAGCAATGGCTTTGACGGCTTCAGGCGTTTGATCAGAATTGATCAGGGTTCCAAAAGCTTCGGGGTTCATGGTGTTTTTAATTCTTACTGGCACATCACACTGATAAGCAGGGATGATACAATTGGGGTGAAGAATTTTAGCGCCAAAGTAGGCAAGCTCTCCTGCCTCTTCAAATGAGAGGTGCGAGATGGGTTTGGTTTTATCTACGACACGAGGATCATTGTTGTGCATACCATCAATATCTGTCCAGATTTGAGTTTCTTCAGCCTTAAGCGCTGATCCGATCAAAGTGGCGCTATAGTCACTACCTCCTCTTTCCAGATTGTCAATACCTCCGGTAGCATTGCGACAGATAAAACCCTGAGTAATCAGAATGTCCTGATTGTAATCCTTCAGTGTGTGATTGAGCTTCTTTCCAATGGTCGAAAGATCTGGCTCACGTTGATCATTAAGGGTCATAAAGTCGGCAGCAGCTAACAGTGCGGATTTACCCGGAAACTGTTCTGCCATAAATGCCTGAAAAAGATTAGTGGAAATCAATTCTCCCTGAACGACAATGATTTTCGATACCTGAGCGTAGTAGGGTTGTGAAATAAGTCGCTTTAACTCCTCAAAATGCTTTTTAACAATTGCTCGGCCCTCATGCTTCCCGTTTTCAGTCGAAAGCAACTCATCTACAAATGGTAAATACTTCGTATGAAGCTCATCTGTTTTTTTCAGAGCAAGCTCAGATTTGCCTGCAGCATACAGATCCGTAATTTCCACCAAGGCATTGGTAGTCCCAGAAACTGCGGACAATACAACAATCTTTTTGTCCTCATCTCGCTGAATGAGTTCGGACACTTGCTTCATTCTTTCCGGAGAACCTACAGAGGTTCCTCCAAACTTTAGTACTTTCATTATTATTCTCTGATCATCAACATTTTCACTGCAGTAGCTGCAGCTTCATCACCCTTATTTCCGTGTTTTCCTCCAGCGCGATCCATCGCTTGCTGCTGCGTGTCCGGGGTAAGGACACCAAAAATCACGGGTTTATCATATTTAAGGCTAACGTTGGTGATCCCATCTGCCACTGCCTGACAAATGAAGTCAAAATGTCGGGTTTCCCCCTGAATGACACAGCCTAAACAAATTACAGCGTCTATGTCATTTTTTTTGGCCATCCACTGCGATCCAAGGGTCAATTCGAAGCTTCCTGGAACATCCACTCTTTCAATATTTTCGCGGGTCGCACCCAAATCAAGTAGTGTTTTATAAGCGCCGGAATAAAGAGATTCAGTCACCTCTGTATTCCACTCCGAGACGACAATTGCAAATCTATATCCGGATACATCCCGAATTCCATCGGTCTGAAAATCACTTAGGTTTTTTTGTGAACTTGCCATAACAAAAAAGGGTAAGACTGTGATCAATCTTACCCCTTCAATATTTTTTGATTATCGATTGATCACTCTGCTTGCAGCCCTTCCAGCCTGGCTTTCTGTTTCTTCGCCTCCTGGAACATGGTTGACTCAAAGTATTTATCTATTATTTCATTGTATGCTTCAATCGCACCAGCCAAATCACCATTCAATTCACTTGCCAAACCTAATTTGTTCAAGTAAACTGGTGAGAAATCCTTATTTGGTTTATGGCTTGCTGCTTTTTTGAAGTAATTCACTGCATTGTCAAAGTCGTCTTGCTCCATGTAGGCATCCCCGATCAGCGAAAATGCTCTAGCCTGAACCAAGGCATCAGAACTACTAAATTCTCCAAAATGACGAATCGCATTATCATACTCTTTGAGTCTCAGATAAATCGTCCCGATGTAAAAATTGGACAAATTGGCTGCAGCTGTACCAGAATAAAGATCAGTTATATCAAGAAATCCATAACTATTGCCGTCTCCATTAAGCGCTTTTGTAAGACTATCTGCCTCGAAATAGTAAACGGCCTGGAACATTTCATCCTGCGCTTCAATATTTCGATTGGTCGTGTAATAATTGAATCCTAAATACCCTAAAACCAAGGCTGCTAATACACCCCCAATTCCGAAAACAACATTCTGATTTTTCTTGTCATTAAAGAATTCCTCAGTCTTACTCACAATTGCATCTGGATTCTCAATCAAATCCAGCCCATCACCGCCATTTTTGGTCTTAGCCATTACTTAATTTTTTTTGAGGTCGCAAAGATAAAAGAATAATACAATTACCAATTACTCTATAATGTAAGGGTAATCACTATCTGCATAAACATCCTGATAAGCATCAGAAGCATCTGGATAAGGAGAGTCCTCAGCAAACTTTACAGACTCGAGTACTCTCTCCTTGATTTTGTCGTCGATTGACTTCAATTCTTCCTCAGTTGCATATTTATTGTCCAACAAAGCCTTTTTTACCTGACTAATCGGATCACGGTCCTTGTACTCGGCCACCTCTTCTCTGGTACGGTACTTGGCCGGATCGGACATTGAATGCCCTTTATATCTATAAGTTCTAAATTCCAGCAAAGTAGGCCCGTCTCCTCTTCTTGCTCTCTCTGCTGCTTCCTCGACAGCATAATGAACTGCCTCAACATCCATACCGTCTACAGGTGCTGAAGGGATGTAGTACGCATCACCAAGTTTGTATAAGTCTGTAACATTAGACGTCCTGGAGACAGAAGTGCCCATTGCATACCCATTATTTTCTATTACAAAAATCACTGGTAGTTTGAACGACATGGCCAGGTTCAATGCCTCATGAAAGGCCCCTTGTCTGACGGCTCCATCTCCCATGTAGCAAATGCACAGGTTATCCGTTCCTTTATATTGCTCGGCCCAGGCAATCCCTGCCCCTAGTGGCACTTGAGCACCCACGATACCGTGTCCGCCCATGAAGCCAACTTCTTTATCAAAAATGTGCATCGAGCCACCCTTACCCTTCGACACACCTGTAACCTTGCCGTAGAGCTCAGCCATTATGTATTTCGGATCGGTACCCAATGCAAGTGGATGTGCATGATCGCGATAGGCAGTAATATACTTATCTCCTTTCTTCAGGGCAGATACCGAGCCCGCAGCACAAGCCTCCTGTCCAATGTAAAGGTGACAAAACCCCCGAATTTTTTGTTGCCCGTAGAGCTGTCCTGATTTCTCCTCAAATCTTCTCATGAGCATCATAGACTCATACCAGAACATATACGTCTCTTTCGAAAATCCCGCTTTTTTCGCTTTTTTGCTTTTCGATTTGGCTGCCATTCTATCTTCTTATTTATCAATTAGATTTGCCTTGCCAGGCAAAAAGTGTTGCGAAATTAGTTTAAAAAGCCTCTTCCTCAAAATAATTGAAAGGAGGTCTGAACAATCATTTCCAAGATATTGACCTGGTGAAGTGTACATTCACTTAAATCTTACCTGTAAATAACGAAAACACACCTGCTTTCAGGCATATGATCATTGATTCACTCGAGATCCAATTCTTTAAAAATTATGACTCCCTGAAAGTTCATTTTGCACCAGGCATCAACCTGATTGTCGGTCACAATGGTGCGGGAAAAACCAATCTGCTTGATGCGCTTCATTGTCTTGCTTTCACCAAAAGTGCCTTCTTTAATGTAGATGGCCAGAATATCAAGCACGACGCACACTATTTTATGGTTAAGGGACATTTTTCTAACGAGTCCTTTGCAGAAATTCTCTGCTACCTTGAAAAGAACCAGAAGAAAATTGTAAAACATGATCAACAGGAATACGAGAAGATTACTGATCATATCGGAAAAATTCCACTGATTATCTCTACCCCTTACGACACTGACCTGATCAGGGATAGTAGCGAAACCAGAAGAAAATGGGTAGATGGGTGTATCAGTCAACTGGATCATGATTATCTCATGCTGCTGTTAAAGTATCAGCGCACGCTCAAACAACGCAATTCGCTGCTCAAGCAAATCAATGGTCACATCAACAACAATGTAGCTTCCCTACTAGACACATATGATACCCAAATCGTCGAGTGGAGTCAGGAAATTGGTGCTAGAAGAAAGGAGTTTGTAAATGAATTCAGTCCCCATTTTGAGCAAAATTTAAAAAGCATTGTGGACCGTAGCGAAGCTCACGGGTTAGATTATCAGACGAAAACGCTCGGCGAGAACTTTGCTCAGCTATTTAGAGATCACCTGCAGAAGGATCTGATCATGCAACGCACGCATGTTGGCTGCCATAAGGATGATTTCACTTTTACGCTAGATGGCAAACCCCTAAAAAAATTCGGTTCGCAAGGTCAGCAAAAAAGTTTTCTCATTGCCCTTCGGTTAGGGCAATATGATTATCTGAAAACGAAAAAGGAAAAAACACCTCTCCTGTTGTTGGATGACGTGTTTGACAAGCTAGATGATGACAGGATCATTCGAATTATTGAATTGATCAAAGATGCTGAAAGGTTTGGTCAGGTGTTTATTACTGACGCCCGAAAAGAGCGATCTGAGAAATATTTTGTGGACACTCCTAATAGCGCGATCTTTGAGGTTGAAGAAGGGAATATCAAGTGAAAGAGGACAGCATAAAAAGTTTTAAACAAGCCTTTGGCAACTTCCTTAAGGAAGAGCGCATTGATCAAAAGTTTAATGAGAAGCGATTGATCTCTATGTGGGGTGAGACAATGGGCAATCCTATTGCAAGTCGAACCACCAAGCTTTTTATCAGAGATAAAATTTTATTCGTCTATCTCACATCTGCTCCGCTCAAGCAAGAGCTTACCCAAGCCAAAACAAAAGTGCTGGAAGTGATCAGTAAAAAAATCGGGTCGGGAATTGTCGAAGACGTGAGGTTTGGCTAATCAAAAATCCAGCTTCTTAGGTATCTCTTTTTCTCTGAATCCGAATCGCCAGGCTACATAATAGTCGAAACCAGCATTGGAATCCTTTACATCAACACCATTCTTCTTGTGTCGCCCGAAACCAGGAATATCATAAGGAATTAATTCGTCAGTATCACTCACCCGCTTTCGTGTTTTGACCCGAACTGTGGCACCCAGATACAGCTCTTTCCAAACTCTCACTTTGATACCACCACTTAATTCCAACCAGGAAGCCTTTACTTTTTCATTCATAGCCCTCAACTCAAGGGCATTAATATCCTGAAAGAATAGGCTGTTGGTTTCATAGACTATTTCATCCGAAAATCGACTCTGAGCATATCTTATACCCAATGTAGCTGTGTTTCTCTCTTTTGACCAGGGAATGAAATTGTTTTCAATTCCGACTCGCCAATAAGTTCCGCTGTTGGTGTAATCGTAGTTTTCACCAACGCGATGATTTGTCTCAATACCTCCTTCGGCAGAAATCAAAAAATTGTGTGTATCAAACTCAATACCTACTTCTCCCGAATTGCGGAAATCCTTGGTGGCACTACCTACTGTTCTAGCCAGGTTCCAATAAGGTCTGATCATTGAAGGTTTCCAATCTTTCTCAGGTTTTACCTTAAGCGTATCCACCTGAGCCTGCCCCATGATGGCCATCAACACGAACAACAGGCTACATGAATATCTCAATGTTGACGGCATAGGTTTTACTGTTTAATTCACTATCTACTCCTCCAATAACCGCTGTGGAATCAAATGTGGTCTCAGGGATAGTTAATCCATATAATCGAGTGATCGCATCACATTGTGGATCATAGATGAGTGCCGCTGATTGATACGCCACGGTCATCGAATAATTAATACTGTCCGTATAGAAAATCAAGTCCACTTCCTCTCCAAAAGGCTCCATAGGAATTGCAAAAGCACTCGCCCGAACATCATCAAAAGGAATTCTATATTGGCTATCAACTACGATTTGATTAAATGTGACTGATTTATTGGCCCCTTGCTCCGTTTTAAAAGCAATTACCATGTAATCCAGGTATGGATTGAACTGGCAATCTTCGAGCTCATTGCAAGCAGAATTGAGTAGCACGATTAGAGCACAAACTAACAGGGGAATTCGCATTGGGCGCCAAAGTTAATTAAAGGGTCCAATGGGGAACAATACATGGGGGTCAATTGTATTAGTTTTGCACGAAAATTTGGTAAGTGAAGACAAAGGGACATAAAAAGCATAAGGTCAACATCGTAACGATGGGCTGTGCGAAAAATTTAGTTGACTCGGAAGTATTGCTGACTCAGCTGAAAGGCAACAAGATCGATGCGTCCCATGAAGCCAGGGATGATACTGCCAATATTGTTGTGGTCAATACTTGTGGATTCATCGATAATGCCAAACAGGAATCAGTAGATACCATTCTTCGCTATGTTGACGCCAAGGAGGAAGGGATAGTCGAAAAGGTATATGTCACGGGCTGTCTTTCACAACGTTACCGCGACGATCTGAAAACAGAAATTCCTGAAGTTGATGCCTGGTTTGGGACTGGTGAGTTGAGAGAACTCTTAGGTAAACTGAAGGCGGACTACAAAAAAGAGTTACTCGGCGAGCGTATTTCTACCACATCCAGTCATTATTCTCATCTCAAAATAGCAGAAGGCTGTGATCGCCCCTGTAGCTTTTGCGCAATCCCACTAATGCGGGGGAAACATGTTTCCAGACCCATGGAGGAGTTGGTGTCAGAAGCAAAATCTTTGGTGGCTAATGGCACGAAAGAACTACTACTAATTGCTCAGGACTCAACATACTATGGTCTTGATCTTTATAAAAAGCGCAACCTTGCCGAATTGATGGACAGATTGAGCGATGTGGATGGGTTGGAATGGATCAGATTGCATTATGCTTTTCCGACTGGATTTCCGGAAGATATACTGGAAATCATGTCAGCAAAGTCAAATATCTGCAACTACTTGGATATTCCTTTGCAGCACGGCTCCACGCATATGCTCCAGTTAATGCGCAGAGGAACCACTCGTGAAAAAACGGAAGCCCTTTTGGAAAAAATCCGTGACAAGGTTCCAGATATCGCTATTCGTACAACCATGATTGCAGGTCATCCAGGAGAAACAGAAAAAGAATTTCAGGAAATGATGACTTTCATTGAGAAAAGTAGATTTGAGCGAATGGGCGTATTTACCTATTCTCATGAAGAAAATACACATGCACACAGCATGGAGGACAATGTCCCTGAAGAGGTGAAACAGGAACGGATGAATCTAATGATGGATCTGCAAGAGGGCATTTCGCAGGAAATAAACGAACAGAAAATTGGTAAAACGTACAAGGTGTTGATAGATAGGTTGGAATCTGGACAATTTATTGGCAGAACGGAATACGATAGCCCGGAGGTGGATAATGAAGTGATCATCGAATCCCCCGAAAATTATCTTCGCATTGGAGACTTTGCAAACATCAAAATTAATGGAGCTTCCGCATTTGATCTATACGGAGAGCCTATCAAGCAGCTATGAAAACGACGAAAATCTCATTGAAGGAAACTGGTAAATTTTCTTCAATGTTCTTGGAATACCTGGAAGGAAGTGAATCGCTCAGTTCTTTTTACCGGGCCTCTCCTGCCATTGAGAATTTCAAGGAAATCATTGAAAATCATCAAATTTCTGGTTCGACCAGAATTACCTTAAGTGAAGAACTTCAAGCCGAATATGGCGCATTGGAATGTCATGAATCAGTTCAAAGCAATATTCATGCGCTTAGGGATGCCAAGACATTTACCGTCACAACTGGCCATCAGTTGAACATTTTCACGGGACCTCTCTATTTTATTTTCAAAATCGCTACTGCCATCAATCTGGCTAAAAAACTCAAAGCTGAGTACCCTGATTACCATTTTGTTCCAGTGTACTGGATGGCTTCTGAGGACCATGATTTTGAAGAGATCAGCTATTTCAATCTTTTTGGCAAGAAATACACCTGGGAAACAGAGCAAACGGGTGCTGTCGGTCGATTTGCCCCTCAGTCACTTAATACAGTACTAGAGCAGATGCCTGAATGTCCAGAGTTATTCGAAAAAGCTTACCTCGACAGCTCTTCATTGGCCGAGGCAGCACGCATTTATGTAAACGAACTGTTTGGGGAGCATGGCCTTGTAGTAGTAGACGCTGATAATCCAAAATTGAAGGCAGAGTTTACATCGATCATCAAAGACGACCTTCAAAACCACCACGCCAATCGATTAGTCGAGGCAACCAATCAAAAGTTGATAGATGCTGGTTACAAGTCTCAGGCTTTTAGTCGCGAAATCAACTTCTTTTTGCTCAACGGATATCGTGAGCGCATCGTCAAGGAATCAGGCAATTACAAGATCAACAATAGTGACGAATCATTCAGCGAGGAAGACATCCTGAAGCTTGTGGACAGTAATCCGGAGAAATTTAGTCCCAATGTGATTATGCGACCTGTATATCAGGAGGTGATCTTACCTAATCTTGCTTACATAGGTGGGCCAGCAGAAATTGTATACTGGCTACAGCTTAAAGATGTTTTCGATCATTACGATGTTTCTTTTCCTATTCTCATGCCTCGTAATTTTGGCATGATCATCAACAAAGGACAGCAAAAGAAGATCGACAAACTAGGCCTGGATAGCGAGATGCTTTTCATGGATACGCATGACATTAAGTCGTGGTACATTTCTACCCATAGCGACAATGAACATTTATTGGATGAAGAGAAGGAGCACATCACCGAAGTTTATAATCGCGTAAAGCAAAAAGCCGGAAGCATTGATAAATCATTGGAAGGTTTCATTGGGTCTGAAAATGCCAAGGCGCTAAAAGCGTTTGAAAATATTGAAAAACGGTTGAAGAAAGCACAGGAGAGTCAAAATGAAACGGCACTCAATCAAATTGATGCCATTAAGGACAAATTATTTCCCGGTGGCGGACTTCAGGAGCGCTCTGACAATTTCCTGAATTTTTACCTTAACAATCCTAAATTTATAGATCAATTACTAGCAGAATTCGATCCTTTTGAATTCAATTTTTACAAGTTCTGGGAATGACATGAAGTGCTCATCCAAAAAGGATTTACGCCGACAGCTCCTCAGTTATCGAAGATTATTGGATCAAGGCACGTTCCAGTCTAGAAATGCTAGTCTGCTAATGCGAATAAAGCATGTAATGGATGAACATCAACACAGGAGAATACATACATTTTTGCCTATTCGACGCAATAACGAACCAGACTTACAGCCATTAATAGATGATATCTGGCAAACCCAGATTCCTGTTGTGATTTCCCAAACTGATTTTGATTCGAAAAAAATGTCGCATTTTATCTTTGATCAAAATACCAGGCTTGTAGAAAATGATTTAGGCATACCCGAACCAATCGGTGCTTTTCCTACCAACCTGGAGGAAGTAGACTTAATTTTTATCCCGCTATTAGCAGCAGACCGACAAGGAAATCGAATAGGATACGGAGGCGGCTACTATGACAGGTTATTAAGTGAAACAAATGACCAAATCAAAAAGATTGGCCTTAGCTTGAGTAGCCCACTTGATTTTATTCCCTTTGCAGAAAATCACGACATACCCCTGGATATGTGCATCACCCCAAATGAAATATTGAGGTATCATGACTGACATATTGATAATTGGAGCAGGACCAATTGGCCTGGCATGTGGAATCGCCGCTAAAAAAGCGGGCTTGAGTCACGTGATAATTGATAAGGGATGTCTGGTCAATTCGATCTACAATTATCCCAAAAACATGACCTTTTTCTCAACATCAGATAGGTTGGAGATTGGTGATGTTCCTTTTATTTCACACAATCCTAAACCTACCAGATCGGAAGCGCTGGAATATTATCGGAGAGTGGCATCAAGTTGGGGACTTCCTGTCAACCTCTATGAAGCGGTCGAATCAGTAGTAGGATCGGAAGGTGTATTTGAGATTAAGACAAGCAAACAAACTTATCAGGCGGCCAACATTATTCTGGCAACTGGGTTCTATGATTTACCCTACTTGCTCAATGTGCCTGGTGAAGACCTGCCCAAAGTCAAGCACTACTATGATGAGCCACATCCGTATTTCGGCATGAAGGTTGCCATTGTGGGGGCTGCAAACAGCGCAGTTGATGTGGCGCTCGAAACTTACAGGAAGGGGGCGAAGGAAGTGGCAATGGTGATCAGGGAAACGGAAATTGGACCGAGTGTTAAGTATTGGGTGCGGCCTGATATTATCAATCGAATTGAAGAAGGGAGTATCAAAGCATATTTCGAATCGCAGATCACTGAAATTCAGGAGAAGCAAATTCTCGTAAAAACACCGGAAACTGAGCTGAAATTGGAAAATGACTTTGTCCTGGCAATGACCGGCTATCAACCGGATTTTAAATTTTTAAAGGCACTAGGCATTGAAATTGGGACTGATGAAATGATGACCCCTAACTATAATTCCGAAACAATGCAGACAAATGTCAATGGCATTTTTCTTGCTGGTGTGATTTGCGGAGGTCTCAAAACCAACAAATGGTTTATCGAAAATTCGCGGGAACATGCGGATATAATTATCAATTTTTTAAAAAATCACTGAATCACCCAATTCTGGTAACAAATAACATTTTAATACGTCTTTGGGTTGGAAAGAGGGGTTTAACATTCTCTAGGAATTAGTCACAATGAAACATATACTACTTGTCCTGCTGATGGTCAGCACACTTGGCCTTTTTGGTCAGGATAAATTTACACTGAGCGGTTATATTAAAGATGGAGCGAACGGCGAAGACCTGATCGGCGCAACGGTATTCGTCCAAGAGCTTAGTGCTGGTGGAGTCACCAATGTTTACGGATTTTATTCTATCACCTTGGAGCCAGGTACCTATACAGTAGAATTTCGATACATCGGGTTTGATACTCAGGTCAAAACAATCACCCTTGATCAAAACGTAAGACAAGATATCGAACTTGGCTTTGAGGACACAGAGCTCGAAGCAGTCATAGTATCTGCGGAAGGGCTGGATGCCAATGTCTCAAGTGTGGAAATGTCAACTGCGAAACTTGATGTGAACTCCATTACCAAAATGCCGGCTTTTGCAGGTGAAGTCGACATCATTAAAAGTATCCAGCTTCTCCCAGGCGTGAGCACAGTTGGCGAAGGTGCTTCAGGGTTCAATGTGAGAGGTGGAGGTGTTGGTCAAAATCTTATTCTTTTAGATGAAGCTCCTGTCTATCAATCCTCACATTTGTTTGGATTTTTTTCCGTCTTCAACCCAGATGCGGTAAAAGATGTGAAACTCTACAAAGGAGGCGTTCCGGCCAATTATGGAGGTCGATTGTCCTCTATTCTTGATATCCGGATGAAAGAAGGAAATAAAAAGGAATATGAAGTTTCTGGCGGAGTAGGTACCGTTTTTAGCCGTTTGGCAGTTGAGGGGCCGATTGTCAAAGACAAGGCGTCATTCATAGTTGCCGGTAGACGATCTTATATTGATATACTAGCACGACCATTCACAGATTTGTTTGATGAAGGAGCCGGATTGTTTTTCTATGACCTCACTGCCAAAACGAACGTTGATCTCAACGACAAAAACAGGCTTTACCTGTCTGGATACTTTGGTCGTGACGTATTCAAGTTTGACGAGCGTCAAGGCTTTGACTGGGGCAATCAAACTGGCACTTTTCGCTGGAATCACCTCTTCAATGATAAGTTTTTCTCAAATTTTACGACCTACTACAGCAACTATGATTACGGATTTGCCTTTGGTGAAAATGATTTAGACAAGTTTGAGTGGGACTCACATATCCAAACCATCAATTTCAAGCCGGAATTCACCTATTTCTTAAGTCCAAAGAGCGAGTTGACCTTTGGGGGAGAAACATTGTTGTACACCTTCGAGCCAGCTGTGGCTAGCGGTGTAAGTGATGGTGTCGAGACCAATATAAGTCTGGAGGAAAAGAAATCACTTGAAGCCTCAGTTTACATTGCAAATGATCATAAGATCACTGATAACATAACCGCTCAATATGGACTAAGATTGAGCACATTTACCTACCTGGGACCGGGTACCTCTTACGAATTGGGTGATACCATTCCTGGAATGAGAAGACCCGTTATTGGTTCACAAGAACACGATGATTGGGATGCAATTGCAACATACCAAAACCTGGAACCGAGGGCATCAGTCAGATTTCAATTGAATGAACAGTCTTCAATAAAGGCTAGCTACAACAAGATGAACCAATACATTCATCTTATCTCCAACACTGTTGCTTCCACCCCGATTGACATCTGGCAACCTAGTACCAATAACATCAAACCACAGGGTGGCAGTCAGGTAGGAATAGGATATTTCAGAAACTTCTTGGATAATCAATTTGAGACTTCAATCGAGACTTATTACAAGTGGAATGTCAATCAAGTCGACTACATCGATGGAGCATCCATCTTTATCAACCCATTACTGGAAGCAGAACTCCTGAGCGGTAAAGGAAGGGCTTATGGCATGGAGCTTTACTTGAGGAAGACAAAGGGCAAACTCAACGGCTGGGTGAGCTACACACTTGGTAAAACAGAAGTATTGATAGACGGCATCAATTTCCAGGATGATTTTAAGGAAAGAAAAGGAAACTGGTATCCTACAAAATACGATCAACGGCACAACTTGAAATTGACCTCCAACTATCAGATCAACGAGCGTCTCAATTTATCAGCTGTCTTCACTTACATCAGTGGCACGCCAGCTACTTTTCCGACAGATCGATATACGGTACAAGGGATGGTGATTCCACTGACAGATAATCAGCGTCACAATTTTAGAATTCCTGACTATCATCGACTGGACTTGTCGTTTACGATTGATAATTTATTTCTAGGAAGAAAGAAAATGGGTGCCAGTGACTTCCTGGTTGTCTCGTTATACAATGCATACGCTCGTAAAAATCCATTCTCCATCTACTTCAGTCAAGGTCAGGACCGGGTACCCACCGGGTCTCCGGCCCCTACACAGGCCGCTCAGGTTTCTATTCTAGGCACCATTGTGCCAGCTGTCGCTTACAACTTTAAATTTTGATTACGATGAAGCAGTTTATATTCATATTCTCCATTCTTTTTCTATTAAGCTGTGACGACATTATCACAGTCGAGTTGGACGATCCGCAGCAGGCCATAATAATAGATGCCTGGCTCACTCATACCGCAGAAGATCAGCACATCCATGTGACCAGGTCACAACCCTATTTTGAAAATGAGTTTCCCACTAAGATATCAGGTGCTTCCGTTTTTGTGATTGATTCAATTGGCATACCTTACATTTTTGAAGAAACGGCAGAGGGATACACCTGGGCCAACAATACAGGTCAGCCATTTGGGACAATAGGAGATTATTATGCACTGGTCGTCAATGTTGATGGTGAACAGTTCAATAGCTGGACGCAACTGAAACGTGTGCCTTCTGTTGATTCAATCAAATTCACCTATGAGCCAGCGGATAATTTCATTACCTCGCCTTTTTATATTGCTGAATTTGTAGCAACAGATCCGGTTGGTCCGGGAGACACCTATTGGATTAAAACATGGAAAAACGGACAACAATTGAATAAGCCTTCTGAGCTCAACTATGTTTTTGATGCAGGAGGCAGTGAGGGCAATATTGTGGATGGACAGGTGTTTATTCAGCCAGTACAAAATGCGATCAATCCATTTGACGAAAATCCGGATGAAGAAAATACCTTTTTGCCTCCATATTCCGTTGATGACTCGGTGTATGTTGAAATTCATTCAATCAGTCCCATAGCATATTACTTCCTTCTTGAGGTGTCTATTCAAACCAACAGAGATGGTGGCTTTGCCGCCTTATTTGCTCAACCTGTCGCTAATGTGAGCACCAATATTTTCAACGCCAATGAAAACTCAAAAGTGAGGGCATATGGTTTCTTTAATGTGGCAGCAGTGAGTAGTCTCGGCCAAAGGCTTAGTCCTGAAATTGCTGCTGAGGCTAAGAGACTGTACGACGAGGAGCTTTAATCAGGCTTGATTGAATATTATCAACTGTAAGCCGGCAAGGAACAACATAAAAATAGCCAGGGTGAGTTTCGTGTCCAGTGACCCCACTATAAATCTATAAAGAAAGAATATCGGAAATATCAGGACGATGATAAACCCATACATGTAGAATACATTATAGGTTTGCCTGTATTGGATGATCTCATCATTGCGAACAAAAGAGGCAGTCATCGGCTTGTTGAATATAGGTGTCACCTGTAATCTCATGATTTTATCTGCAGGCATTCCCACGATTTTGGTATAATCAAATTCCATCCTGTAGTCTTCAAAATACACTACTTCCCAGGGGTGGTATCTTTTCATTCGAGAAGCATCTATTTCCTCTCTGGGAGGATCAACGATTTTTTGCTGAACGTCATTCCAGGGCATCAAATAATCAACTGCAAGCAAAAAATTAAAAACAAGCATGAGATAGCCCAACCAGTCAAATCCGCGCAAAATTCTTTTGATCAATTCATTCTGCATTCTTTCGACTTCTCTTGCTCGCTGATAGGCCTTCTGTCTGGCGCTGCGCCTTGCCTCCTCAAAATGATCCACTTGAGGATCGTAGTTGTATGTAATCGGCTCCTGATTTGGAGCGGGTCCTACTTGTGTTAAAAATTGATACGCTTCGCTAATCTCAATAAACCGCTCCTTCGCATGAGGATCCTTGCTTACATCCGGGTGATATCTCTTTGATAGCCGACGGTAAGCCTTTTTGACTTCTGACTTTGAGGCTCCCGGTTGAAGTTCTAGTATGTCCAGATATTGATTTTGCATTCAAGGCAAAATAAAGATTATCCAGAGGAATCGAGGCATGAATGAAGAAAGGGCTTGGTCTAATGTTTACTTAATTTTGTCATTCAGTCCCCAATCATAATCCAAATAGTCAATTTCTGCATTTGGGGCAATTTCCATTCCACTCCAGTCAGCTATCTGCTGTCGAAATGCCTTTCCTGATTCAAAATCGCTTCCAAACCATTTGAAGATGGGTGACAAACGCAGGTGATCCTGGCTAATGGTATTTCGTTTACCGTCATTCAAAAACAATTTTGCTTGTTCATTGAGCTGTCTGTCCAACTGCACTAAAGTATAGGCTTCCCTTCTTAACACCGGGCAGCTTATTGAAGCACAATTAATGGCAAAATGAATCCGTGGGTCCTCCATTTTTCTTAAAATCCGATGCTCGACATCATTCAGAGTTAGCGACTCATCACCTGCTGGAATCAGCTCAATATCCCAGGGCGTATTGATCAAAGGAATCTGTAGCGTAGCACCAATATCCTTGATGCTTTGTACTGGATAATGATCAATGATCAGTTTAAGCGTATAGGCATTATATACATTGATCCAATAAGCCATCTTTACTTTGACAGGATCCGATTCCGATGGAAGATTAGACGAAAGTGCTTTCAAATAGACCAATAGATCGTCGGGGTTGTCTTTTAATTGTTGGTAATCAACCATTCCATCAACTCTCACTACTCGTTGAAGCACCTTGGTAAATAATGAATGATCCATCTGGTCTCCATCTCCCTTTGCAGTTGGATTCAGCTGTGTACAACCTGTGATGATTGTGAATAGGACAAAAGATCTAAACATGTATTGCAATTTGGTCAGACGAAACGAACAATTGCTCAGGGGAATTGTCTTTATACTCTGATGTGTCAATCGGCTTACTTTATGGTCTTTTGATATGCTTCTTCGAGTACATCGATTAGTACTTTCAAATCATTTTCTTCTGTTAAATAATTTGTGATACAAGCTCTTAAACAGAGTTGACCCTTGATTGGATAAGTCGAAATCCACACTTTTCCTGATTTGACCACTGCATCACATATTTCCTGCACTTGACCATTGGTCAAATCTTGCTTTCTGAAACAGATGATCGGCATGACTGTTTCATTTTCAATTTGCCATCTACATTCAATCAAGTACTTCCTCAACAGGTCTCCTATTTTGATTTGATTTAATACGGTCTCTCTGATACCCTGCCAGCCATAAATCAATAAGGTCATGTAAAACTTAAGGCCAATGAATCTCCTGGACCACTGGATCGAATGATTAAATGGATCAACGATTTCGAGATCACGAGCCTCCTTTGGCATATATGGATTTGTCATCCTGAAAGCTTTCTCCAAAATCGCAGTGTTTGAGCTAATAAACATGCTGGCAGCCATTGGCACTGAAAACCATTTATGCACATCAAAAGTGATTGAATCTGCCTGTTGAATCCCTTTCAGATGACGCATCAATTGATCCTCCGCCATCAAAGCACCACCATAAGCCGCGTCAACGTGAAACCACATATCGAACTGTCTGGCAATATCTCCAAGTTTTACCAGGTCGTCGATAGCGCCTGACCCGGTAGTCCCAGCAGTGGCAGCCAGCATAAACGGCTTCATACCTAGATCAAGGTCAGCTTCTATGGTTTGCTTTAATACTTGAGCGTCCATCCTCAACTTACCGTCCACTTCAATTAGTCGTACTGATCGATCACCCAATCCTGCATTGCGAGCCGCACGAGTAATCGAGTGATGAGACTCTATAGAAGTGTACAAAACAGGAGGCTCTTTCAGTCCTAACAAGCCTCTATCAGTGAAATGCTCAAATTGATCATTTAGCGCACACAAAACTGCTGTTGAATTGGCTTCCGCTCCACCACTTGCAAACACACCATCTACCTCGGCTAGTCCCAAATTTTTCCCAACTTCCTCCACCAAAAAATGCTCGACTTCCGCTGAAAAAGGGGCATGGCTCCATGCCGCCATTTGTGGGTTAAATACTGCCGTAATGAGATCCGCAGCTATGCCGGCAAAATTGGAACGGGGATTGAACAAGCCATAGTACCCCGGGTGTGTGGTATGCACTGTAAACTCCTTTAATCCGTCAATCACATGCTGGATGGCCTGTTTAGGATCATTGGATTGCGTAACTGAAAATTTTCGTACAAGATCTTTAATCGCTTTAAGATCCAGGTCCGGTGCAACCTTCATGCCTCGCGACTCTTGATAGTGTGATTCCAATTGCACGGTGAGCATTTGCCATAATTCCTCACGTTGTTGTGTGCTTAAATCTAATGTTGCCACTACGTTGTTGTTTGCTACCAATTTATATTAATCCTCCTAGTGACACAATCATCTATCATCTAAGCAACACCAATCTGGATCAACAAGTTTATTACGGGTGTCAACTTCCATTTTACCAATTCTTCAAACAAACTTCTCATTCACTGATAATATCTCTAATTTTGCGCCTTGTTTTTTGAGAACAATCTAATCAGCCATTAACAGGCATTACCTATTCCGACATGCATAGCTATCTTAATCTATTTGACCTCAAGCAAAAGGTTGATTACAAAACCGAAATTCTTTCTGGTCTTACAGTGGCGCTAGCGCTCATTCCTGAAGCTGTCGCGTTTTCATTGATAGCAGGGCTATCTCCTTTGACAGGTCTTTATGCAGCCTTCACAATTGGTTTGGTAACAAGCGTATTTGGAGGAAGACCCGGGATGATTTCCGGTGCAACTGGAGCTATTGCTGTTGTCATTGTGGCACTAGCCAAATCACATGGTGTTGAGTACATCTTTGCTACAGTGGTATTGGCGGGGGTTATCCAGATTTTAACTGGTGTTTTGAAACTGGGAAAATTTATTAGACTGGTTCCTCATCCGGTTATGTTTGGTTTTGTTAACGGCCTGGCCATCGTCATTTTTATGGCGCAACTAGATCAATTCAAAGCTGTTGGAACAAGTGGTGAGTTGGAGTGGTTGACAGGTAGTTCATTATGGATCATGCTTGGTTTCGTCGGATTGTCAATGTTGATCATATGGGGGTTGCCAAAACTTACAAAAGCTATTCCATCCTCCCTGGTCGCCATATTAGTGGTATCTGGAATTGTATTGGGGTTGGGAATCGAAACCAAAACAGTTGGGGACATTGCTTCTATTCAAGGCGGGTTCCCCCCATTTCACATCCCTTCTATTCCTTTCGATTGGGAAACACTACAGATTATTTTCCCATATGCGCTGATTGTCGCTGGAGTTGGATTAGTAGAAAGTCTTTTGACACTGAATCTATTGGATGAAATCACCGAGACCCGTGGAAGGGGTAACAAGGAATGTGTGGCCCAGGGAACAGCAAACATCGTCACCGGACTTTTTTCAGGAATGGGTGGATGTGCCATGATTGGTCAAAGTCTGATTAACATCTCCTCTGGAGCCAGGGCAAGATTATCGGGTATTGTGGCATCTGTAATGCTATTGGTATTTATCATGTTTGGGGCAAACCTAATCGAGAAGCTTCCAATGGCAGCACTTACCGGCGTAATGGTAATGGTAGCAGTCGGGACGTTTGAATGGGCTAGTTTAAAAACCATCAATCGAATGCCAAAGGCGGATGTGCTAGTGATCGTATTGGTTACGCTCATTACCGTATTTCTTCATAACCTGGCATTAGCCGTATTAATTGGTGTGATCATTTCAGCATTGGTATTTGCATGGCAAAATGCCACAAGAATTCGTGCCAGAAAATTTACTGATGATGAGGGCATCAAGCATTATGAAATATTTGGACCGCTCTTTTTTGGTTCTGCAGGAGCATTTGCTGAAAAATTTGATGTACAGGGAGATCCTGATGAGGTCATCATTGACTTTTCAGAGAGTCGTGTTGCTGATATGTCAGGCATTGAGGCACTGAACAAAATCACAGAGCGGTATCGAAAAATAGGCAAGCACTTACACTTAAAGCACTTAAGTGCTGACTGTAGAGGGTTGCTAAATGATGCTGATGAAATCATCGATGTGAATGTGATGGAAGATCCAACCTACAAGGTAGTTACCGATGAAATGGCCTAATTACATTTTCTAAACTGTACACTGCCCTCCACGTGATTGGATTCATCATAATCTGCCTGGATATATACGGATACGATTCCATCTAAAACCCCCACAACCTCCACTGTTCCGGAAGTGGCCGTGAAGCTGGTATTATCAACGCCAGATTGCTCAAAAATCAGGTTGATGTCAGACGGAATAAAATAGGTGCCAGGGGTAGAAGGCACTTGTATCGCTAAATGTGCTTCCCCAGATATAAAGATGCTACAAGGGTCATTTTCAGACTGTTGTTCACCAAACACTTCAGCATCATACACATTATCAAGACTATTAAAATTGGATTTCACATACTTATATTCCCAACTTTCTCCTCCAATGATACCGGCTAGATGAGGAATTGGTTCATTACCCCCATCTTCATTGCAACCCATGCATAAGACGGCTAAAAACGGAATCAACAAAATACTTAATACTCTCATTTCTCTAGCTTAAACTCAAATGTGTTTTGGCTCTCAATTCTTTGTCCAACTGGATATAATTTTTCAGTAAACTTTACTAAACCTGACCGATCCATAGTCAAAACCGTGCTGCTACACGTGCCATATTGTTCCGTCTTGATGCAAATCGACGATAACGCCTTTTCCCACTCATAGCTGACCCCAGTTGCTGGCAAATGTTCATCTTCTGCCTTTTTATCATCAGCAAGTAACTGCAACAATCCGTCATGACTTACTTCCTGATCAATCAATGTCTTAAATCGTTCCTTCAACAATGTCACTTTTGGCCATGGTGTATCGAACAGGGCATTGCTAAGTCCAAATACTCCTGGATCAACAACGTTGATCTTATGCTCATAATTGCTGTAATGATGCATTTCATCTTCATTCATTACCAACAGATTAAATCCATTGTATTGGTCTGATTGGGAGTTGACATCTTTTAAAAAGTCTACCCCCGATCGAGCATCCAGCAGGAAATCAGTGCAGAGATGTCCTCGACTTTTTGCCTCAGGATTGATATTTTCAAGATCTCGATAATTGGTTAGAGCTGCGAACCGACCTGATTTGGTAATTCCCATCCAGGTTCCCATTGCCTTGAGGTCCCTTCCCGCGAGTAAATGCGCGCTACTCTCCCAAAATTCAGCAGGTGCTGTAGGACGTTCATAGAACTCATCACGGTTGGCTATCAAAATAAATGGATAGTCAGGATGATAGTTTTTAGCAAAAACAATTAGACACATATTTGCGGAAGCTCACTTGCAAATGAAAAAAATAAAAGGCTACATATTCGACTACATTAAAGAATACTTTGACCCCAAGTTGTACGGATATGTAGCAATTTTTCTTGCGATCAGCATTGCGCTCAATTACTGGCTGGATTTTGAAGATGGCTATATTGATAAGTACACTGGTCAATGGATCAAATGGCTGTGGATGTTTTTATTCATGATTGGACCGTTCCTGGTGGTCTGTTTTATTTTAAAATCTACGGGTAAGTCAACACTATGGCTGAAATCAAAGGAATTTTGGGTGACGGTCATAATTGGATTTATCATTCTTTCGGGTGATCGTGCATTCAGTGCTTATCGAACATTGAGACCACATCTGGAATACGTTGATGCCAAATTTGTCTCCAGGTCTGTTCAGTATGCCAGTAGTTTTATCACCATTGTCATTCCAATGATTATTTTCTTTTGGTTAAAAGAAAGAAAAGGTCACTTCTATGGGTTGCGTCCTAGATCCTTTGATCCCAAACCTTACCTGATACTATTGGCCATGGCCAGTCTATTTTTATTCATTGGCTCGTTCATGTCTGACATGCAAGCATATTATCCAAGATTTCTAAAATCGGGTGGGGACGCATTCGCTGAAAGACATGAATTCCCGAAATGGGTATCACTGATCATCTACGAAATTTCATATGGGCTGGACTTTATAAGCGTTGAGGTTTTCTTCAGAGGATTCCTTGTTTTGGCTTTTCTGAAAACGGTCGGACCGCATGTCTTGCTCCCAATGGCAGCTACGTATTGCTATTTACATTTTGGCAAACCTATTGGGGAGTCCATCAGTTCGATATTCGGCGGTTATATATTGGGGATCATTTCAATGCGAACTGAAAACGTCTGGGGCGGAATACTGGTTCATGTGGGCGTAGCATGGCTAATGGAAATCATCGGATACCTTCAAGGGCATGTGATCTAATGTGATAATCCTTACCTTTGAAACATGGATTTGACAGCAATCGTGCTTTTGGCAGTTGGGTTAGTCTCAGGAGGAGCAATTGGATTTCTTGTTGCGCGATTAACAAGCTCTCAAAACACCAGTGATGAAGGTTTGATACAAGCAAAAGCAGAGTTGAGCATGGAGCGTGAGTCCAATGAACGCCTCAATGCCGACTTAATCGATCTCAATGATCAACTGAAGACAGAACGATCTCACGTGCTGGATCTCAACAGTTCAAAAGCAACGCTGGAAGCCAATTATCAAAACCTTCAAACACGTTTGGTGGAGCAGAAAAAAGAAATCAGCGAATTACAGGATCGATTTGCACTACAGTTTCGAAATCTTGCCAATGATATTTTCGAAGAGAAGAATAAGCAGAGTAAAACTAACCTGCATGATCTGCTAAAACCTTTAGGAGAGAAGATTTCCGAATTTGAGAAAAAAGTTGATCTCACTAACAAAGAAAGTATCGAACGCAATACAGCATTGCGCGAGCAAATCGTTGGACTGAGAGACTTAAACATACGTATTACCAAGGAAGCCGAAAATCTCACGAAAGCATTGAAGGGTGACACGCGGTTGCAAGGAAGCTGGGGCGAAGTGGTGTTGGAGCGAATCCTGGAGCAATCAGGTCTTGAAAAGGACAGAGAGTATTTCACGCAAGAATCATTGAACACAAATGAGGGTCGAAGATTACGTCCCGACGTGATCATAAAGCTTCCTGAAAACAAGAATCTTGTCATTGATTCAAAAGTGACACTGATTGCCTATGAGCGATACGCCAATGCTGAAACTGACGAAGAAAAGGAACAATTTCTCAAGGATCATTTAATCGCTGCAAAAGCTCACATCAAAAGCCTATCAGAAAAGAACTACAACCAATTGTTTGATGGCGGAACACTAGACTATGTGCTCATGTTCATTCCAATTGAAGCGGCCTTTTCACTTATCGTTCAACATGGTGGGGGACTGTATAATGAGGCACATGATAAGAATATCATCATTGTAAGCCCAACTACGCTTATTGCAACGCTCAGGACTGTTGCCAGTATTTGGAAACATGAGTATCAAAATCGTAACGCGCTGGAAATTGCGAGGCAGGGTGGTGCCCTTTATGATAAGTTCAAGGCGTTTGTAGATGACTTGGTGAAAGTCGGCCAGTCTATCAAGTCAACACAAAGCACATACGAGGAGGCCATGAAAAAACTGCATAGTGGTAAGGATAACCTCATCAGAAAGACGGAGAGGTTGCGTGAGCTGGGTGCGAAAACCACCAAAATAATGGATCAAAAACTCCTGGATCGTGCAGATGTTGATGCAGCTCCCGCAATAGAACCTGCGTCCGATCAACAAGCAGACTTGTTTGGGACTTAATCACAATGCAACTTACTTTTGCACGCTGGAATTGTAGCGTATGGAATTAACAGCTGATAACAAACTAAGAAAGCTAATAGTCGTCGGAGACCGGGTACTAATAAAACCTGGAAAAGCGTCAGACAAAACCTCATCCGGTATCTTCTTACCACCAGGTGTCCAGGAAAAAGAAAAAATCCAAACAGGATATATTGTAAAGGCTGGTCCTGGTTATCCTATGCCGTTGGGAATGGATGAAGGAGATGATTGGAAACCTGAGGACGAAAAAGTTAAATACATCCCTTTGCAGGCAAAAGAAGGAGACAAAGCTTTGTTTCTCCAGAAGAGCTCTTTTGAGATTACATATGAAGGTGAAAAATATTTCATTGTTCCACAGTCGAGCATACTAATGCTCGAAAGAGAGGAAGATTTGTTTGACTAAAACCAATTCTTAGAGGCCGAACAGACTTAATAAGCCGATGTGGTGAAATTGGTAGACACGCATGTTTCAGGGACATGTGCTCGCAAGGGCGTGGGGGTTCGAATCCCTTCATCGGCACTAAAACTTCCAGCTATTTCATAAGACGGTACAATTTGTCTATTTTGAGGCATCACTTAAAATATTCAATCATGTCAACCAAACAGTACGCCGGTTTTTGGTTACGATTTGTCGCCTTGATCATCGATACCATCATCGTCAATATTTTACAATCCTTTATCATTATTCCTGTCTTGGGAATGATTGGACTCTCCTTTGCAAGTGGCTATGATTTCAATTTTGAAGATATCCCTCAGGATGAAGCAATTGGAATGCTAGTGGCCATATTCAGTGCGATCAGCACCATGGCACTACTATCTACTACCATTCAAATTCTCTACTATTCCTTGATGGAATCAAGTAAACATCAGGCAACCATTGGCAAATTAGCATTAGGGTTGCAAGTGACAGGCATGAATGGCGAACGCCTGGATTTTCTCAAGGCCTTGCTAAGAAATATTTCCAAGATCATATCTTCTCTGCTTATGATGATTGGATTTCTTATTGCCGGATTCACAGAAAAGAAACAGGCATTGCATGATATTATTGCGAGTACGTTGGTGGTGAAGAAGTAGTAACCACTCCACTTGTGAAATAATCACAGAAGCAAGGCGTCAACAACCCTATTTCAGTAGGCAGATGGTAACAATTGATGACAATTGTTACCCTCCAGGGGCACAGTATAGTCGCAGAATTTCAGTACTTTATTGGTCTGAATCATTTGCGACATGAAAAATTATTTTCTTTTATTAACAGGACTCTGCATATCCTTATCTCATTCACTTTTTGCTCAGAGTACACCCAGCAATTTAAAATGTGAGTATAAAACCGATCCTGTCGGAATAGCTATACAAAACCCAAGACTCAGCTGGCAATTGAAAAGTGATGAGAAATCAAGAGGTGTCATGCAAACTGCCTATCAAATTCAAGTGGCGAAAACATCAGAAGATCTTAACTCATGTCAGAATTTAATTTGGGATAGCGGCAAAACAGCAAGTAATCAGTCAACTCAAATCGAATATAAAGGCCCTGAACTTGAAGCCAGACAGACCTACTACTGGAGAGTTCAGGTTTGGGACAACCAACAAAAAAAAGGAGTCTGGAGCAAGGTCGCTTCCTGGGAAATGGGCTTGTTGGATTCGAAAGAATGGCAAGCAAAATGGATTGAATCCAGCATAGCAGAACAATCCAAGCAACACAATCCTTCGCCGATGCTGCGTAAAGAATTTCAACTGGAAACCAGTATTGCAAGGCTAGATTGTACATCACTGCACACGGATTGTATGAAGCCCAAATAAATGGCCAACAGATAACTCAAGACTTATTTACCCCTGGTTGGACCAGCTATAATAAACGCTTGCAGTACCAGATATATGATGTTACCGACCAGCTCAATTCGGGAGGAAATGCCGTTGGAGTCACCCTGGGCGATGGGTGGTATAAAGGAAAATTTGGTTGGAGTGACAACTGGAATATTTATGGAGAGACGACTTCCCTACTCTTTCAGTTAGAAGTTGAATACGCCAATGGACAAAAAGAAATAATTATATCCGACGAGTCGTGGAAAGCCGCTACGGGTCCAATTGTCATATCGAGTATCTACGACGGAGAGGTTTATGATGCAAGACTGGAGAAAGCAGGCTGGACTAGCCCTAACTATAATGACAAAGCGTGGGCCAGTGTTGTGGTCAAGGATCATGACAAATCCAATATTGTCGAGAATGAAGGTATACCGGTCAGACGAAGAGAGGTTATCAAACCAATAAAAATCATCACCACACCAAAAGGAGAAACTGTAGTCGATATGGGCCAAAACATGGTCGGTTGGGTTAAACTCAAAGCAAAGGGTGAACCTGGCAACAGCATTACCCTATCTCATGCTGAAGTACTCGACAAATCCGGAAACTTCTATACTGACAATCTCAGATCGGCCGAACAGATTGTGAAATACATTTTCAAAGACAAACAAGAGGTTGAGTTTGAACCTCATTTCACTTTTCAGGGATTTAGATATGTAAAAGTAGAAGGGTTTAAAGGAGAATTGGCTTTGGATAATCTTACCGGAATAGTGATCTATTCAGACATGGAGAAAACTGGGACATTTGAATGCTCAGATCCAATGGTCAATCAGCTGCAAAGTAACATTGAGTGGGGTCAACGTGGTAATTTTCTTGAGGTCCCCACGGACTGTCCACAACGTGATGAACGCATGGGATGGACTGGAGACGCACAGGCTTTTGCGAGCACCGCAATGTTCAATTTTGATGGAAGCGCATTCTTTACCAAATGGTTGCAAGACCTTAAAGCGGATCAATCTGATAACGGAAGCGTCCCATTTGTAATTCCGGATGTACTCAACAGTGGAGGATCTACAGGCTGGGCTGATGCAGCCACCATTATACCATGGACCATGTATCAGAAGTATGGTGATGACAGAATTCTTGAGCGCCAATACGAGAGCATGAAGGCATGGGTGGGTTTTTTAGAAGAGTTGTCAGAGGGGAATTATCTGGTGCAAAAAGGATTTCATTTTGGCGATTGGTTATTCTTCATTCACCCCACATCATGGAATGCTAAACCAGGACACACCGACATTGACTTTATTGCAACTGCCTTCTTTGCCTATTCAACTCAACTCACACTGGAAACGGCAAAAGTACTTGGCCAAACTGATGATGTCCCAAACTATGAGGAATTGTTACTGAAAATTAAAGCCGCCTTTCAAAATGAATTTGTTACGAAAAATGGCAGATTAAGCCCACATTCTCAAACGGCCTACATTCTAGCACTAGAATTCGGTTTGCTTACCGATGCGCAAATATCCCAAGCTGCTGATTACCTCGTAAAAGACATTACAGCAAGAGAAAATCACTTGTCCACAGGGTTCTTGGGTACACCGTATATATGCCATGTGCTTTCAAAAAATGGTTACACCAATGTGGCCTATGACCTCCTACTTCAAAAAACCTATCCTTCCTGGCTATATCCGATTACGCGAGGAGCAACCACCATTTGGGAGCGGTGGGATGGCATCAAACCAGACAGTTCCTTTCAAACTACTCAGATGAATTCCTTCAATCACTATGCATATGGTGCAATTGGCGATTGGCTCTATCGAGTGGTGGCAGGTATTGAAGTTGACCCAGTGAATCCTGGTTATCAACATATTCTTATCCAACCAGAGCCGACTGATCGACTGAAATTTGCAAAAGCGGACCATAAATCTACCTATGGTGTGATAAAGTCTGGATGGGAATGGGTGGATGGCAAGTTCAACCTCAACATCACGATTCCCCCCAATACAACGGCTACTGTCAAATTGCCAAAAGCCAATGTTGACCAAGTAAACGAGGGCGGAAATTCATTGACAAAAGCCAAGGGGATCATCAGCACTGATCAATCAGGTATGACGGCAATCATCGAAGTGGGATCAGGCAACTACAGTTTTAGCTACTCATTGAACAAATAATTGAAACCCTGCTCAGAATGTAGGTGTGTTTAACTCAAAAAAGCTCTCAAAATACATATGACCCTTAGAAACTTAGCTTTGACTGCCCTGGTAATCGTAGGCGGATACAAAGCATTCGGGCAAACTCAGCTTGCAGATGATTCAAGGCCCAATATCGTTTTCATCTTGACCGATGATCAGCGGTGGGATGCCCTTGGATATGCCGGTAACCCATATGTGACCACACCAGAAATGGACCAATTGGCGGAAACAGGAGTGTTTTTTAAAAATGCTATTGTTACAACACCAATATGTGCGGCAAGTAGGGCCAGTATCTTTAGCGGACTATACGAAAGAACACATGCCTACAATTTCCAAACAGGTCCTATTGGGAATGAATTTATGGAAAACGCTTACCCTAAGCTCTTAAAAGAAGCAGGATATACGACTGCTTTTTATGGGAAATTTGGAGTTAACTACGGTGATAAAGATCAACTTTTTGACACCTATGAAGTCTATGATCGAAACAATCAATTCAAAGACCGTAGGGGCTATTTCTATAAAACATTAAATAATGACACAGTTCATTTAACAAGATATACGGGTCAAAAGGCCATTGATTTTTTGGAAGGTGTTAATCAAAATCAACCTTTTTGTCTGTCGTTGAGTTTTAGTGCTCCTCATGCCCATGACGGAGCACCCGGACAATATTTCTGGCAAGACAGCACTGATCCTTTGTTGCAAGAAATTTCGATACCAAAGGCTCGCAACTCGCAGGACAAATATTTTGAAGCCTTACCTGAATCTGTTCGAGCAGGATTCAACAGGGTTCGATGGGATTGGCGATACGATACACCTGAGAAATACCAACATAGTGTGAAAGGTTATTATCGAATGATCGCGGGTATTGACCTTGAGATTGCTAAAATCAGGAGAAGTCTTAAAGAAAATGGTCTTGCCGAAAACACAGTGATTATTGTGATGGGAGATAATGGTCATTTCCTTGGGGAGCGTCAGCTGGCTGGCAAATGGTTAATGTATGACAATTCTATCAAAGTGCCTCTGATCATTTATGATCCCAGAATTGAACAACACGAGGACATTGACGAAATGGCCTTAAACATTGATGTTCCTGTTACAATGCTGGATTTGGCTGGCATCCAGCCTCCTAAGACCTGGCAGGGCAAAAGCCTGATGCCTGTTGTACGAGAGGCTAAAAAACTCAACCGAGATACAGTCTTAATCGAACACCTCTGGGAATTTGATCATATCCCTCCAAGTGAAGGAATCAGGACTAATGAATGGAAGTATTTGCGATATGTAAACGACATGTCTGCTGAAGAACTCTATCACCTGGGGAAAGATCCTGAAGAGATCAACAACCTCGCAGGAAGCAAAAAGTATCAAAATGTCTTAGAGACGCTTAGGATCAAAACCAATCAAATGATCCTGGAAATGAGCGATGAATCGACAGCTCCACCCTCTCAATTAACTGTTGAAAGCATTCGAGAACCCAGACGTGTGAAAATCACAGATTCTAATCCTGAATTTGGGTGGGTAGTGCCTGTTACAGCTGGCTATCAGTCGGCCTACCAAATACTTGTTGCATCAACTCAGGAGAAAATCAACAACAATGTCGGTGACGTTTGGAACAGCGGCCAAATTCGATCAGCTAATTCCACGAATGTTAGTTTCACTGGAAATGAATTACGACCTGGACAGCAATATTTCTGGAAAGTGAGAATTTGGGACAAACATAACAGACTCAGCAGGTATTCTGAGGCTCAAAGTTTTCAAGTGGTTGATACAAAAGATCAAATCAGCAGTTCAAATTACTTTTTGATCGAACGAATTGGGCCAGGACTTTTTAAGCAAATAGCTGGGAATACAATTTTTGTTGACTTTGGAAAAGCCGCCTTTGCCACGGTTGAGTTGGATTACAAAAGTCAAGAAGACGATACCCTTACCATAAGGATTGGGGAGCAATTATCAAATGGGAGAATTAATCGAAATCCTGAGGGTCATATCCGCTATCAGGAAGTAAAATTACCTGTCGGAGCAGGTCAAAGAAGCTATCAGGTCAACATACGTCCCGACAAGCGAAATACACTGCCGGAAAAAGCAGTTGCACTGCCGGATTCATTTCCTATTTTAATGCCTTTTCGGTATTGCGAAATAGAAGGAGCTAAAAGTCAAATTAAACCAGAGCACGTGAGTCAGGTCGCATACTTCGGTTATTTTGAAGATCGATCCAGTGCTTTCTCAAGTTCGGACTCAATCCTAAATCAAGTCTGGGACATGTGCAAATACTCTATTAAGGCAACCACGTTTGCAGGCCTGTATATTGATGGAGATCGCGAGCGCATCCCTTATGAAGCAGACGCCTATCTCAATCAGCTCAGTCATTACGGAACCGACCGGGAATATGCAATGGCCCGGAATACTATTGAATATTTTATGGAACATCCCACCTGGCCAACCGAATGGCAACAACATGTGGCTTTGTTGTTCTATGCTGACTACATGTACACTGGCAACACTGAGCTCATAGCGCGCTATTATGAGGACCTAAAACATAAAACCCTGATGGCACTAGATCGTGAAGATGGTTTGATCAGCTCCAGTTCTGAGAAAGTCTCTCAGGAATTCATGAAAAAGCTAGGATTCAAAGATGAATCAATTCTTCTTAAAGACATTGTAGATTGGCCTCAAAAAGGTGGATTTGGTGGAGTCATGGGGGAAACAGATGATTTTGAATTCAAACCGATCAATACCGTTATCAATAGTTTTTATTGTGAAAATATGCGAATCATGGGCGAGTTTGCCAAATTCCTCAACAAACCTGAAGACGCTTTTCGCTTTGAATACCTGGCAGCTCGAGCCAAAAACACGCTCAACGAAAAATTATTCGACAAAGAACAAGGCGTATACGTCGACGGTGAAGGGACAGATCATGCCTCACTCCATGCCAACATGATGCCACTAGCCTTTAATCTGGTTCCTGAGGCTAACATTCCTAAAGTCTCCGCTTTTGTTAAATCTCGTGGTATGGCATGCAGTGTCTATGGAGCGCAGTACTTAATGGATGCTTTGTATCATGCTGGTGAATCAGATTATGCACTTGATTTATTATCATCTACCGATGACCGCAGCTGGTACAACATGATTAGAATTGGTTCGACCATCAGCTTAGAAGCATGGGACATGAAGTATAAACCCAATGCAGATTGGAACCATGCCTGGGGTGCTGTTCCTGCCAATGCTATTCCTAGAGGTTTGTGGGGGATACAACCTAAAACTCCGGGTTTTGGGACAGTAATCATCCGTCCTATGCTTTCAAAGCTCAAAAAGAGCACGCTAAAAGTACCAACAATCCGAGGTGAAATTCACGCATCTTATCAACGCAAGAGTGATCGGGAACAGGAGTATCAGATCAAATTACCAGGAAATATGATAGGTGAATTTATGCTTCCACAAGAGCCTGATGCTGACATTAGCTTGAATGAAGACAAGATCAATCCCAATTTCGGATCAATCCGATTAAATCCAGGACTAAATATTATCCGTATTAAAATCAACTCATTTTAATTTGCATGTTCCTAATTACTAGGACAATGCAACAATTGATCCGTTCATCAATTCTATTCAAACCAAAACAACTCAAAGGCGTTTAGGTTAATTATCATTTATCAGTAATCTTTACTGGTGGTTAAACTGAGATAACGTGAAGGAATATAAGAATTCAAAGAGTGCCATTCGATTACCCATTTTCATTGGCTTGGCAATAGCATTTGGCGTTTTGTTAGGCGCGCAAATGGCCGATGGGACTTCTGGGGCCAAACCCGAGTTGTTTAAAAGTCTTAATAAACTGAAGCAAGTATTGACCTACATTGAGAATGACTATGTAGACGAGGTGGATACTGACGTGCTTGTTGAAGGCGTAATTGAAGACATGCTCCAAGAGTTGGATCCACACACTGTTTATATCTCACAAGAGGAAAAACTGCTCACCCAATCACAACTTCAAGGAAATTTCGAGGGTATTGGTATAGAGTTCAATATTTTCAAAGACACCATCATGGTAGTTGCTCCACTGAGTGGTGGGCCATCAGAAAAATTAGGAATTTTATCGGGAGATAAAATCATTAAAGTTGATGGAGAAACTGTGGCCGGTGTTGGGTTTTCCAACAGGGATGTTGTGACTCGGCTAAGAGGCGAGAAAGGCTCAAAGGTGGTGGTTTCCATCAAAAGAGGAAATCAGGCAAATCTGATTGATTTCGAAATATCTCGTGATGTCATTCCACAATACTCGGTTGATGTCAGCTACATGGTAGATGATAAAACGGGATACATCAAAGTGAGCCGCTTTGCGGCCACCACTTATCTGGAGTTTAAAGAAGCACTCATAAGACTCAATGAACAGGGCATGGAAAAATTAGTGCTTGACCTTACAGGAAATCCAGGAGGCTACATGGATCGGGCAGTAGACATGGTGGATGAATTTCTAGCAGGAGAGCAGCTGATAGTATTTACCCAGGGCAAGGAATCAAGATACAATGACAGTCATTACTCCAGAAAGGATGGCGACTTTGAGAATGGTTCACTTGTTGTAATGATTGATGAGGGATCCGCCTCAGCTTCTGAAATTGTCTCAGGTGCTTTGCAGGATCATGATCGGGCTATGATCGTTGGTCGTCGCTCATATGGAAAAGGGTTAGTGCAACTCCCTATCTCTTTGAATGATGGATCAGAACTTAGATTGACTATCTCGAGGTACTATACACCTAGCGGGAGATGCATCCAAAAACCCTATGAGGACAAGGATGCATATCATAGAGAATTCGTCAGCCGTTTTGAAAACGGTGAAATATTCAATGAAGACAGCATTCAGGTGAATGACTCGTTGGTTTATAAAACCGACAAAGGACGACTGGTTTACGGAGGAGGCGGTATTGTTCCGGACGTGTTTGTTCCAATGGATACAGTGGGCAATAGTCGCTATCTCAACAGGCTTTTCACGTCCAACACAGTTGCAGAATTTGCCTTCAATTATGCTGACAGAAACCGTAAAAAGCTTGAGAAAATGGGACTTGAAAATTATATAAACGATTTTGAATTGTCCGAAAAGGATCTGAAATCATTGTCAACTCAGGCTGAAAAGAATGGTGTGGCATTCGAAAAGGAGCAATTCGAAAAATCAAAAAATCAATTAGCATTGTTGGTTAAAGCACACATCGCTCGCGGTATTTGGGACAATGCGGGCTTTTATCCTGTGATAAATCAACAAAACGAAATATTTTTAAGGGCGCTAGACTTGTTTGGAAAAGCCGATCAGTTGGCAAAAAAATAAAACAACACCCCTAAACGCCCCATTATGACCTATTACCATCGCCTGGGAGAAGTACCTCCTAAGCGACACACCCAGTTCAAACAGCCAGACGGAACCCTATATGCAGAGGAACTCGTTTCAAGCAAGGGGTTTTCCGGCATTTACTCGAACCTCTACCACATCAATCCCCCAACAAGGATCAAACAGATGGGTAAGCCAATTCCCTGGCAAACAGAGGAGGACCGATCATTCCCATTGCAACAGATTCATCTGAATACCAGCAAGATTGAAAGTACCGGAGATGACTTTCTTGCGAGCAGATTGACGCTGTTAAAAAATAACGATGTGTCGATGGCAATTGCAACTCCTTCCGCAAACTCCATGGATTATTATTACAAAAATGGCGAAGCGGACGAAGTAATCTTCATTCATGATGGTAACGGTTGGTTATGCTCACAATTTGGAAAGATTCGTATCAAGCGGGGGGATTATGTCGTGATTCCCAGAACAACCATCTACAAAATAGATTGGGATGAGGGCCCAAAAAGGTTGTTGATTATTGAGTCAGCGCATCCTGTTGAAACCGTAAAAAGATATAGAAACGAATTAGGACAATTGGAGGAACATTCCCCATACTGCGAGCGAGACATTCGCCCACCAACTGAATTGATTACAGAAAGGGACAAGGGTGAATACCTGGTAAAAATCAAGAAAGGCGGTTACCTACATGAGTATACTTATGAGCATAGTCCATTCGACTTGATTGGTTGGGATGGCTACCTTTTTCCATATGCGCTGAGTATTCATGATTTTGAGCCTGTTACAGGCAGAATCCACTTACCCCCACCTGTTCATCAAACTTTTCAAGCACATGGATATGTGATCTGTTCTTTTGTTCCCAGATTATTCGACTATCATCCTGATGCAATACCAGCTCCATACAATCACTCAAATATTGATTCTGATGAAGTACTTTATTACGTTGAAGGAAACTTTATGAGTAGAAAAGGGATCGAGCGAGGGTCATTCACATTGCATCCAGGAGGACTCCCTCATGGACCACATCCCGGAACTGTTGAAAAGAGTATTGGGGCAAAAGAAACGCATGAATTGGCTGTAATGTTGGACACATTTGGGCCTATCTACATTACTGAAGAGGCTAAAAAGTATCTTGATCCAAAGTATCCGATGAGCTGGACGGAGTGATTATTTTCGATCTAGGGCTAACTGATACGCCTGATCATAATGTTTGTTCAGGTTTTGCCAATCAAATTGCACGGATGAGTTTTCTACCCGATTTCGAAGGTCAATCCTGTCGCGCCTGTTCAGTTTAATGAAATTGTACATTTGGTCGGCAAGTTGATCTGCAGCTTCATGAAATCCTCGTTTGTTTCTTTTGACTACATAAATGCCGCTTTTATCACTCTCATTAACATTTTTCAGTACATAATCACCAAAACCCGCCAGATCACTTGTTACAGCCGGGACTCCACGGGCTATACATTCCAAAGGAGTATATCCCCATGGCTCATAATAACTTGGAAAGACACCCAGATGACATCCTCTAACAAACTGCTCATAATCCATCGCAAAAAGTGGATTGGTGAAATTGATAAAATCAGGATGGTAAACCACCTTAACACGATCATGTTTATGATTGACGAGGTTTGACGATCTGAGAAAATTCAGAATATCATCATCAGCGTCATCAATTAAATTGTGTGTAACAACAGGCGGTAGGTTATTGGATTTCCATGACTGCAAGGTACGTCTGTATCTTAGTCGGTAGTAGTCATCAACAAATTGATTGAGTTCTGGCAACCTGGTATCCTCATGCGACATTGCCTCAAATAACAAACGTTCTCCGACCTGCTTCTGAATAGCATTCAATGTTGTCTTGAACTCTTCCAAAATAGCTTTTGACTGTAATACTTCTGCATTTATAGAGCTAAAGGGTCGCTTGGTGATAAAGAACATTACGATCGTGATGTCCGATCCTTCTGATTGCAACCTATGATTAAGTCTGGCAAGAGCCTCCAACGTCAAGTCATATCCTTTATTCAGGTACTCATATCTACCGGATGTAAAGAAGTACATTGTCTTATCCAGGTCAAATGTGTAGCTGGAGAAGAAATGTGACATTGTAAATTGATGAATCTTGTTTTTGAATTCAAGGTGAAGATTTTGAAACTCATGTAATGCTTCGAATCGCACATTGTTAATGCCATTCGGCAATAGCAAGTCTGGGTTTCTTCCCAATAGCTGTCTACATTCCTGTGCAGTCACTTCGCTCACTGTTGTGAAAACCTGAGCACCATGTGCTGCGGCTCGCTCAATGGCTACATTAGATTCAATGTTAAAATGCTGAGCCTCCTTTTGCCAATCTGTAAATGGTAGATGATCATAAAATTGCGGATCATTCATGGCCAGATAACGACCCAACAAGGTCGCATGAGTCGTAAACACCGAAGTGATAGGAATATTCAGCTTTTTGATTCCTGGTAATCCGCTCCCGGCCATCCATTCGTGAAAGTGTGCGATCACATGCTTATCCGTAATTTCAGGATTTGTCAACTCCTGTAAGAAGACTTTGATCATTTCACCAAAGGCCAACACATCATTGAGTAAAAAGTCATTGTCAGGAGTTGATATGCCGTGATCGTTCCATAAGTGATATTTGACATCCCCAAGCCTGTCCATGACACTACCAAGGTCCATCAATACTACTTTGGGACGCCCACTCACCAGCCAAACACCATAGTAAGCATTAAGTCCTTGATCACGCATCCGCTTAGCTGCTTTGAAATATGGGTCATCCGCGTCTTCAATGAGTTCGAATTCACTGGCCACATTGTGAGGCATATAAGGTCCAATCAAGCAATAATGATCGCCCCATTTTTCGATAACCGTTGGTACTTTTGATCGAATCACGGTATAAATTCCTCCTACCTGATTCAATACCTCCCAGGCAATTTCAATTAACAAACTTTTGGAGACGGACTTCTTATCGATTTGCTTGGGCAGACCTTTTGGTGACATAGACATACTGGAATTTTGATGAAATCTAATAAATCAAATCAACTTCTTATTAGAAGTTAATCGACGATTGCCAGAATGGAATAAAAAATTGCACTTTATAAATATGAATATTTGAAATTTAGACGTTCAAACAGTAAGGTTCTTGTATTTTAATGCTGTTTGATAATAAATTTTCATATTAGTAAATCAACTATACCTTTACGTTATATACTTAAGCAAGATTATGGATAAGCAGGCCTACAAGGATTTTTTAGTTATTTGGGATCAAGTTGTCTGGATCCTGTTTTTTGTTGCAGTGGCTGCAGCAGTAATTGTTTTCTTGTCGTACCTCATTAGATACCACACAAAGAAGGATTTAAAGGCCAAATTTGATCTGGCCAGTGAAAAGGAAATCAAGGCAATGCAAATGGCTCAATATGTGTTGGCATTGAGCTTTTTCTTTGTGGCCAATCAAGCTAGAACTGAAACCGTCCAATTGAGTCCGGTTTGGTTTGGCATTAGAGTATTTATTGGAGCAAGTATTGCCACATTACATGCATACATAGCGTTTTTGATTTTCAAGTACTATTATCCCGGACCTTTAAGCAAGCGTCTAGAAAGGCTGAGGTATACACCTAGAGTTAATCCGCTTACGGGTAATAAAATGAAGCTGCTAAGTGAAGCAGAGGAAGATGCGTATCTGGATGAAGGGATGCAAGCAGAAGAAGATGTTTTTTCGGTTGATTATGACGTATGGATTGACACTGAAACTGGCGCTACCAAGATTGAGAAATATCAGGGCCATTTAACTGCCTTGCAATGCGACAGATGCGGTTTCCAGACACTCAGGTTGAAGAAAGAGGAAATCACGAGGGAGGCTACAGAATGGAGAGATGGGGAGCTTCATCAGGAATTCAATTGCTCTTACTGTGGAAGGATCAAAAGAAAAACCATCAAAATCACCAAGAAAATCAATCAGGATTTCCGTACAGGTAAATTGATTGATGATCCATTGTCGCATGACAGAAGAATTGAAACAATTAAACTTGAAATTCACAGCAATAAAGGTGAAATAAAGAATTTTGACTTCCAGAATATTCAGCAGGCCAAGCAATTCCTGGAGGAGTTCGATTTCGAAAAGCTGGACGATTAATTCTGGTGAAATTTCTTAAAAAATACGGCGGGTTGGCTTTAGGGCCAGCCCTTTTTGTTATTATTCTTTTCGGCACGCCGTTTGATGATTTATCCGTCGAAGCAAATGCTACCTTAGCGACTACTGCATGGGTTGCCATTTGGTGGGTCAGTGAGGTAATTCCCATTCCGGCAACCTCTTTACTTCCCATTGTTTTGCTACCGCTCTCTGGTGCGGCCCCAATTGGGCAAACAACAGCAGCATATGGAGATAAAATGCTCTTCCTTTTTATTGGTGGCTTCATAATAGCAATCGGTATGGAAAAGTGGGATTTGCACAAGCGGATAGCGCTTAACATCATAAAGTTTATGGGAACCCGTCCCGATAGGATTTTACTAGGGTTTATGGTAGCAACCGGCGCACTATCAATGTGGATATCCAATACCGCTACAACCTTGATGATGGTAACGATAGGTATTGCTTTAATTCATCAGTCCAGGGAAAAACTCGGTAACGCTGGTGACCCATTCTTTAAAGCCCTACTATTGGGAATTGCCTACTCAGCATCAATCGGAGGTGTCGCAACACTTGTGGGTACGCCAACAAACCCAATTTTCGCAGCACTTGCAAGTGAATTGTATGCAGATGATATATCATTTGCTTCATGGATGATATTCGGTGCGCCATTCTCAATACTGATGGTGCTTTTCTGTTGGTGGTATTTGTCCCGAATTGCTTTCAAACTTGACAGACTTGAATTGAATATGGGAGAGGATTTAATTCAAGCAGAATTGGACAAGCTAGGAAAGATTAAATACGAAGAGAAAATGGTGGCTTGGGTGTTTGGACTCACAGCGTTTGTATGGATCTCGAGGACATTTTTCCTCAATACGTATATTCCACATTTAAATGACACCTCTGTGGCAATTGCTGCCGCAATTTCACTCTTTATAATACCTTCAAGAAGGGCCAAAAACCTCGGATTGATTTCTTGGGAGGAGGCTGTGAAAATACCCTGGGGTGTAATTCTTCTTTTTGGGGGAGGATTGGCGATTGCTGCATCATTTAGAAGTTCGGGTCTTGCTGCCTGGATTGGCAATCAGTTAACCGGTCTCGAAAGCTTGCCAGTTTTCCTAATCATTTTGTTTGTTACCTTGATAGTCAATTTTCTGACGGAAGTTACTTCGAACGTTGCGACTGCATCGATCATTTTGCCTGTGCTGGCGGCTTTTTCTGAAGCCATTGGCATACACCCCTATTTGCTGATGGTGCCGGCCACTATGGCGGCAAGCTGCGCGTTCATGCTTCCAATGGCAACTGGTCCCAATGCAATCGTATTTGCATCCAATCAGTTGAAAATTAGAGACATGGCAAGAGCCGGATTTGCCTTTAACTTGATTTCATCCTTGATCATCTCCACCATTGGCTATTTCATATTAACCTTCCTGGGTTAAGTCTTCTATAACCGCAAATGGTGGATTTTGAGTTACTGATATCCGCTGATCATTTTCTAAAACAACAGGACCTAATGTTCCTTGAAACTCAAGTTGCTGTCCAGCTAGATTGCGAACTTCTAATTGACATCCTTTTGGATACCATTTTGTAAAGGTTTTGTCGTTGATAATTAACCATCTTTTTTTTTCGCAATATGCACTGATGGAAAATTCAGGTAGTCCATTTATAGGAATTTGATTGATTGAGTGTTCATCATTCAGAATTATAGAAAATGCGTAATGTCGTTTACGATCAAGCAACTCGATAGCGCCATTTAAAAAATCCCGAGCGTAGACTACCTCAATTGGTACTTGCTCATCAATCAAATTCCCGAATTTATGATTTGGGCCATTTATTATGAGCACATCAACCTTGATTCCAAGTTCAACCAGTTCTGAGAAACTCCGCTCTGATGCCACCACCAACGGAGACCACCCTAACAATTGCTGTAGATACTCGAAAGAAAAGCCAGTGAAATCATATACGATTAATGCCGGCTCCTGATGTTCTCTAATGATGTGATGTGAGGACATCCTCTAAAATAAAAAAACCACCTCTCGAAATGGAAAGGTGGTCTTCATATATTTTGAAAATGCTATTTTATTTCACCACGTTCTTTCTTCCAATACTGTAGTATTCAAAGCCTAGAGATATCATTTGATCCAATTCATACAAGTTTCTGCCATCAAAAATGACATTGTTGTTCATGCCTTCAGATATCTTATCAAATTCAGGTGTTCTGAACACTGGCCACTCGGTCATAATCATTAACGCATCTGCACCTTGAGCTGCATCATACTCATCCTCCGCAAAGTAAACATCATCACCAAAAATCGCTTTTACATTCTCCATTGCTTCCGGATCATAGGTCTTGACATTTGCCCCTAGTTCCAGCAGCTTCTTAATATTCTCAAGCGCAGGTGCCTCTCTGATATCGTCGGTGTACGGCTTAAATGCAAGTCCCCACACTGCGATAGTTTTACCTTTAATATCACCATTAAAATACTTCAACAATGGGTCAATTAGTTTTCCTTTCTGAATCTCATTGATCTCCATTACAGATTTCAATATTTTGAAATCGTATTCTGCTTCAGACGCTGATTTGGCCAATGCCTGAACATCCTTTGGGAAACAGCTTCCGCCATAACCTATACCTGCAAACAAAAATCGCTTGCCTATTCTATCATCTGTACCAACGCCCTTTCTTACCGCATCAACATCAGCACCTAGGAGTTCACACATGTTAGCAATCTCATTCATGAACGTAATTTTGGTCGCTAAAAATGAATTTGCAGCATACTTCGTCAGCTCTGCAGAGCGTACGTCCATGAAGATTACTGGATTGCCTTGGCGCACATAGGGTCCGTATAAGGTTGTCATCAGAGCCTTGGCCTTTTCCGATTCGGCACCAACCACTACCCTATCGGGTTTCATAAAATCATCAACAGCAACTCCTTCTCTCAAAAATTCTGGATTTGAAACTACATCAAAATCCACTGTAGCATTCTCAGCAATTTTTGCGTGCACTTTTTCAGCTGTTCCAACAGGAACTGTACTTTTATCAACAATGACAGTATACTTTTCCAGTAATGGACCCAAATCCTGAGCGACCTTCAGCACATATTGCAGATCAGCCGAGCCATCCTCACCTGGAGGTGTTGGAAGCGCAAGGAAAATGATCTCTGCTCCTTTGATACCTTCAGCAAGATTGGTTGTAAAATCCAATCTGTGTTGTCTTATATTTCTTTCGAATAAAGGCTCAAGACCCGGCTCATAAATAGTCACCGTTCCACCTTGGAGCTTTTTTACTTTTGCTTCATCAATATCGACGCAGGTAACATGATTACCTGTCTCAGCAAAACATGTACCTGTAACAAGGCCCACATATCCAGTTCCAACTACTGCTATTTTCATGTTGTAAAATTTTGCGCAAATCTAAGTACACCAATAAATTATTACACATGGAATACTCTGTAATTTTATTTCTAAATTCAATCGGCTGCTTATTGAGGATATTTCATTATTAATGCATAGATTTGCGCCCCGAATAAATTTATAACGATGATCGTAGTTAACGTTAAAGAAAACGAGTCAATTGACAAGGCACTTAAGAGATTTAAGAAGAAATTTGAAAAAACTGGTGTGCTAAGAGAGCTTCGCTCAAGAACTTTCTTCACAAAACCATCTGTTAAGCAGCGCGAAACTGTAATCAAGGCCAGATACAAGCAAAAAATGCAGGATTTGAACGACAAATAAGTTGTTCAAAACAGTATTTTCATTTCATTATTTCGTAAGTTAGTCTTTACCCTGAGTGTGGTAAAGACTGGTTTATGATTGATCAATTTCTGAGATATCTCGAATACGAGAAACGCTATAGTCCTCATACCATTCAGGCATATCGTGAGGATATCAATTCTTTCACTCAATTCATTTCCCAAACGTTCGATTTACAGGACATTAGAGATGTTGCTCATGTTCAAGTAAGAGCATGGATTGTTGAGTTGGTCGAATCAGGCAACTCACCCAGGACGGTCAATCGAAAAGTGGCCAGTTTAAAATCTCTATTTAAGTTTCTTCTATCTAGAGAACAAATCACACAAAATCCGACATCCAGAGTCAGACCGTTAAAAACTGACAAGAAATTGCCTCAGTTTGTAAAGGAGAAGGAGCTAGATCAACTATTTGATCAGGAGTTCTTCTCTATCGATTTTGCTGGATTGCGCGACCAACTAATCTTAGCTCTCCTTTACGCATCGGGAGCTAGATTAGCAGAGCTAATTGGAATTCGGTTAGGTGACGTGGATTTGTTTAACGGCACAATTAAAGTTTTAGGGAAAAGAAATAAGGAAAGAGTAATCCCATTGACCGGAGAAATCGTAAACAACATTAAGACTTATTTAAAAATTAGAGAGCAAGCACTGGATGCTCCTTGTGAATATCTGCTGGTAACTGATTCAGGGAAAAAAATGTATCCAGTCTTTGTACAGAGAAAAGTAAAAAGCTACCTGAGTAAAGTCACTACACTTTCGAAAAAGAGTCCGCATGTTTTGAGGCATACAGTTGCTACTCATTTGTTAAACAATGGAGCGGATTTAAACGCAGTAAAAGATTTATTGGGACATGCAAACCTTGCAGCAACACAGGTTTACACCCACAACACATTGGAAAAGCTGAAGTCAACTTTTGACCAGGCTCATCCAAAAGCTTAAAATGGTTTAACTATTAAATTCAACATTTATGAAACTTCACATGCAGTCAGTTAGATTCGATGCTGATGTAAAACTCTTGGAGTTTATCCAGCGAAAAATGGATAAACTAGAAACGTTTTATGACAGAATCGTTGATGGAGAGGTAATACTCAGAGTAGAGAATGACGAAGCAAAAGAGAATAAAATTGTCGAAGTAAAAATGAACATACCCGGTGACCAGCTTTTTGCCAAAACAAAAGCCAAGTCATTTGAAGCAGCGGCTGATGAAGCAGCTGAAGCTTTGAGGAGACAACTCAAGAAGTTCAAGGAAAAACAACTAACTAAATAAATTCAAGGGGCTAAAAAGCCCCTTTTTTTGTCTATTCTTCGTAAGCCCAATCGACACTATCTTTCATGTCCTTGACTAACAAACCTTCCTGCTTAAGTGCTGCTCTCAACTCATCCACCTTATCATAGTCTTTTGCAGCTTTTGCAGCTTTATATTCTTTGAGCAAAATAGTTAGCAGGTTCTCACCTTTGATCGTACTTTCTTGCTTTAGACCAAGCACATTTTCGGTAAATTCAATGACCGTTTCTTTCATGCGATCAAAAACGTCTTTGCCAATCTCAGAAAACTTTAGTTGCTTGGTGTTCAACGAATTTACCTTTTTAAGCAAATTAAAAAGATGACCGATTGTTAAAGCAGTGTTAAAGTCATCATTCATTGCATGATAACAATTATCACACATCTTAGAGATCTGATCTGATTGCTTGGGATTTAATTCAGTCCCGTCCTCTTCATATTCCATGGACTTAAGCGCTCTCAATCCATTTACCAGCTTAGTATAACCTTTGAGCGCAGCATCAAGGGCATCATTTGAAAAATCCAATGTGCTGGCATAGTGAGATTGTAACATAAAAAATCGTATGGTCATTGGGCTATAACCTCGCTTTAGCAACTCATGTTCTCCACTAATCAACTCCTGTGGCAGAAACGAATTACCCAATGATTTACTCATTTTCTGTCCATTCACAGTCAACATATTAGTATGCAGCCAATATTTGGCTTGCTCCACTTGATCTGACCCTACGCACTGCGCAATCTCACACTCATGATGCGGAAATTTCAAATCCATACCCCCTCCATGTATGTCAAATTGCTGTCCCAAATATTTGGTGCTCATTACAGAGCACTCAAGATGCCAACCCGGGAAGCCCTCACTCCACTTGGTTTTCCATCTCATAATATGTTCCGGAGCTGCCTTTTTCCACAGTGCAAAGTCAAGTGGATTGCGTTTATCATCCTGGCCATCCAAAGCCCTGGTTTGATTCAACAAATCCTCAATCTTTCTTCCGCTTAGCTTGCCATAATTATGGTTCTCGCTGTATTTGCTGATATCAAAGTAGACTGACCCGTTTGATTCATAAGCGAAACCATTCTCAAGTAATCTTTCGATCATTTCAATTTGCTCCAGCAAATGTCCGGTCGCTGCAGGCTCAATGTCCGGAGCAAGGGCATTAAAAGTTTTCATCACATCATGGAAATCGTTGGTGTACAACTGCACTATTTCCATGGGTTCCAAATTATCGAGTTTCGCCTTTTTTGAAATTCGGTCCTCTCCATTATCGAGCAAATGACCTACATCCGTAATATTTCTTACATATCTCACCTTAAATCCTAGATGGCGCAAATAGCGATTCATCACATCAAAGCTGATAAACGTACGCACATTTCCAAGATGCACATCACTATATACTGTAGGACCACACACGTACATGCCCACATAAGGCGCATTTAGAGGCTCAAATACCTCTTTTTGGCGGGTTAAAGAGTTGGTTACTTTTAATTTTCCTATCATCAAGATTCGGATTGGATTTTGTTATGCAACGCAAAAGTGACCAAAGCTGTTTAAAATCGGCCTTATTTGAATTGAAAATTATTTGACTTAGCTTTGCAGCACATTGATTTAACTAATGATGGAGGGGACAACAGTCCCCTCTTTTCATTTCGATTTATGAAAACAACCCTTGACCATATTAGTCAGTTAATAGAGCAAATTCTTGCCGAACACAAGGATTTGTTTGTGGTTGATTTTGAATTAAAGGGATCTCCTGGAAATCAAAAGCTAGTTTTGCAACTTGATGGAGACAATGGGGTCTCTATAGATCAATGTGCACTTATTAGCCGAAGACTAGGATATCTCATTGAAGAAGGAGAGCTAATTGATGGCAAGTACAACTTGCAGGTTACATCACCCGGGGTAGATGCTCCGCTAAAGTATCCCCGACAATTCAAACGAAATGTGGGGCGATCGCTAAGAGTGGATATCCGATCAGGTGAAAGAATTGAAGGAAAATTAAAAAGTGCAGATGATATGAAATTGGAGCTCGCCGTAAAAAGTGACTCAATTGAAATAGAATTTGATCAAATAGATAAAGCAACAGTATTAGTATCATTTAAGTAGAATGGACGCTGGAATATTAATAGACTCGTTTGCCGATTTTGCCAGGAACAAGAATATAGATCGGCCAACAATGATTCGAATTTTGGAAGACGTATTTCGTACCATGATTCGAAAGAAATATAAGGTAGATGACAATTTCGATATTATCATCAACACTGATAAAGGTGATTTGGAAATCTGGAGGTTCCGGGAAATTGTCGATGACAACTCTGAGGACATCTGGGATCACGACAAAATCAGTTTGACTGAGGCAAGAAAGATTGAACCGGATTTCGAGATTGGTGAAGAAGTGGCAGAAGAAATCAAATTGATTGATTTTGGCCGACGGGCTGTAATGACAGCACGCCAAACACTTATTCAGAAAATTAAAGATTTGGAAAAAGATATTCTTTTCCAGAAATACAAGGACCTGGTAGGGGAGATTATTACGGGTGAGGTTTATCAGATTCTGAGCAGGGAAATTCTCCTGATTGATGCTGAGGGTAATGAGCTTCAGCTGCCAAAAAATGAACAAATCCCAAAAGATCGATACCGTAAGGGCGATGCTGCTCGTGCGATCGTTCATCGGGTAGAAATGCACAATGGCAACCCGCGTATCGTGTTGTCAAGAACAGCTCCTACATTTCTTGAAAGATTGTTCGAAAGTGAAGTGCCAGAAGTATACGATGGCTTGATTACTATCAAGAATGTCGTACGAGAGCCAGGAGAGAGAGCAAAGGTTGCGGTTGAGTCATATGATGACAGAATCGATCCGGTTGGTGCCTGTGTAGGTATGAAGGGTTCTCGAATTCATTCAATTGTAAGAGAATTGCAGAATGAAAACATAGACGTTATCAATTTTACTGACAACCTGGAGTTGTTCATTGCCAGAGCTCTTAGCCCCGCTAAGTTGCTAAGCATGAAGATTGATGAGGATAATAAACGTGTATCTGTCTATTTAAAGCCTGATCAAGTATCTTTGGCGATTGGTAAAGGCGGTCAAAACATCAAATTAGCAAGTCGTTTGGCTGGTTATGAAATTGATGTTTTCAGAGAATTGGCTGGTGGTGAAGAAGAGGATGTTGATTTGGACGAGTTCTCTGATGAGATCGAAGGTTGGATCATCGATGAATTGAAGCGCATTGGTTTGGATACAGCGAAAAGCGTATTAAAACTTGGTCGTGACGATATGATTCGCCGAACAGATTTGGAAGAGGAGACTGTAGATGAGGTATTGAGAGTTCTAAGCCAGGAATTCGAATAATAGTAAAAGAGTAAAAACCGAATGCAAAGACTTAGTCAAGTTGCGAGAAAATTAAATGTGGGGAGGACCACCATCATCGATTTCCTTATTGGTAAAGGATATGAGGTGGATTCCAGCCCAAATTCCAAAATCTCTGATGAGCAGTTTGATCTGTTATCCAAGGAGTTTGCATCTTCTGCAATGGACAAAGAGGAGGCTTCAGGTCTAACGATTGGCAGCAAGCATGGCGACAATCTCGTAATTAGAGAAACCGCTACTGAGGAGAAGGACAACAAGGACGAGGAGGAAATCCTTATAAAGGACAATGTTATTCCAACTAGCGAACCGACTCCTGCGGAACCTGCTGAAGAAATCATTTCTCGTCCTAAACTTGATGGCCCCAAGGTAGTCGGAAAAATTGATCTGGATACTGGAAAGAAAAAGGAAGAGAAACCTGAGCCTAAACCGGAAGTAGAGGAAGTCAAAGAGGAAAAGAAGGAAGCGCCAGTTGTAGAAGAAAAATCAGAAGAAGTACCGGTCGCTAAGGAACCTGCTCCAGAGGCCCCTAAGGAAGAGGTCAAGGAAGAAAAAATCGAGGAGGAAAAGGTTAAGGAAACACCTAAGGTCGAAGCAAAGGAGCCTGAAGTTAAAAAGGAAGAAATTGTTGAGGAAACTCCACCAACAGTTAAAGAGGAACCCGAGGTAAAGGCAAAAGAGGAGCCTGTGCCAACGCCAGCACCTGAACCAGCAGCTGAAATCAAAAAGGACGCGACAGGTAAAGTGATTGAAGCTAAGGCTGATGCATTGAAGGGGTTAACTGTTCTAGGTAAAATTGAATTACCGAAGGAAAAGAAAAAAGAAAAACCGGTTGCTTCATCTGACCAATCGAAGGATCGAAAAAAGAGACCAAGAAAGCGTATCTCTCAAGGGCCTCCACCAAGAGGTGGTGGACAAGGTGGCGGTGGCGGTGGACGTCAGGATCATCGAAAAGGCGGCAGAAGACAAGACACGCGTAAAACTGAAGAACTTTCCGATAAGGAAATTCAAGATAAGATTAAGGCAACACTTGCCAAATTGAGTGGAGGTGGTGGTAAAGCTGCTACTCATAACAGAGGTAAATACAAAAGAGATAAGCGATCTGCCAGAGCTGAGGCTGAGGAAGAAAAGATCGCAATGGAGCAGGAAGAAGCAAAGGTGCTAAAGGTAACCGAGTTCATTTCTGCAAGTGATCTTGCTTCTCTAATGGATGTGTCTGTCAATGATATCATTTCGGCTTGTATGAGCCTGGGCTTATTCGTTTCGATTAACCAAAGACTCGATGCTGAAACAATAACGGTAATTGCCGATGAGTTCGGTTTTGAAGTGAAATTCACGAGCTCTGAAGAAGAGGCCGATATTGAAGAAATAGAGGATACAGAAGAGCAGCTTGAGGATCGAGCGCCTATCGTTACCATCATGGGTCACGTCGATCATGGTAAAACATCATTACTTGACTTCATACGTGATTCTAAAGTTACTGCTGGTGAAGCTGGAGGTATTACACAGCACATTGGTGCATACGACGTAACAACGAACACAGGTAAGCGCATTGCATTCCTGGATACTCCAGGTCACGAGGCATTTACAGCAATGAGAGCCAGAGGTGCTAAAATCACCGATGTTGTCATCATTGTTGTGGCAGCTGACGATGCGGTTATGCCTCAAACGAAAGAAGCAATTAATCACGCTCAGGTAGCGGGAGTACCAATTGTAATTGCAATCAACAAAATAGATCGTCCAAACGCTAATCCTGAGAAAATAAAAGAGGAACTTTCTCAAATGAACATTCTCGTTGAGGATTGGGGTGGCAAATACCAATGTCAGCATATCTCAGCTAAGACAGGAGAAGGTATTGATGAGCTGCTTGAGAAAGTATTATTAGAAGCAGAAATGCTTGAACTCAAGGCGAATCCGAACAAAGCTGCTGTAGGATCAGTAATTGAAGCCTCATTGGATAAAGGTCGTGGTTATGTAACGACTATAATGGTCCAGGCGGGTGAGCTTAATGTTGGAGATGTCCTGCTTGCCGGTTCATTCTTTGGAAAGGTGAAAGCAATGTTCGATCACCGAGGAAAGAAATTAAATAATGTAGGTCCATCAACACCAGTATTGATGCTGGGGCTGGATGGGGCACCACAGGCTGGCGATAAGTTCAACGTCGTTGAGTCGGATAGAGAAGCAAGGGAAATTGCAAATAAACGTGAGCAGATATTGCGTGAGCAATCTATGCGAACTAAAAAGCACATCACACTTGATGAAATTGGTCGTCGATTGGCCATTGGATCCTTCAAGGAACTTAACGTTATCGTAAAAGGTGATGTGGATGGGTCCGTAGAAGCACTCTCAGATTCACTCTTGAAATTATCGACTGATGAAGTTCAGGTAAATATCATTCAAAAAGGAGTTGGGCAAATCTCTGAATCGGATGTATTGTTGGCATCTGCATCAGATGCGGTCGTTATCGGATTCCAGGTACGCCCTTCTGGAGGTGCTAAGAATTTGGCATCTAACGAAGAAATCGAAATCCGTCTTTACTCAATCATCTACGATGCAATCAACGATGTGAAAGATGCAATGGAAGGCATGCTTGCGCCTTCTCAAGAGGAAGTCATCACTGGTAACATCGAAATCAGAGAAGTGTTCAAAATCTCTAAAATCGGAACTGTCGCTGGTTGTTATGTGACGGAAGGTATTGTGAAACGTAATAACAAGGTGAGATTGATCCGAGATGGTATCGTTACTTATGAAGGTGATATCAATCAGCTTAAACGATTCAAGGAAGATGTAGGCGAAGTGAAGAATGGTTACGAATGTGGTGTAAGCATTAAGAATTTCAATGACATCAAAGTTGGAGACATTATCGAAGGTTTTGAGATCAAAGAGGTGAAAAGAACACTCTAGCCTTAATTCAAAATAATATTATGAAAACCGATAGTGATCCTGTCGGTTTTTTTTTGTCATATTGACAATTGTCATCAACATCGCTGACTAAATGGTACAGTCATTCATGAAGGAATCTTCATATTTACGTGAAATTGATGATCGGTAATCTAAGTTCATAGCGGACTTAGTAGATTTAATATTATTTGAAAATATTATGTCTGAAGAAATATCTACAGCCCTGAGTTTACTAATAATTGGAATGCTGACAGTATTTGTTGTTTTGCTATTAGTAGTGATTACAGGAAATCTGCTCATTCGAATTGTTAACAAATATTTTACCCCAGAGATCATTGAATCAATTACCCGAGATGTTATAAATCCTTCAAAAATTGCGGCAATCACTACGGCTGTAGAAGTATTCACAAATAGCAGGGGAAAAATCACAAGAATTGATAAGGAATAAACAATATTAGTATGTCTAAGGAAATCGGACTTAGTTTGGTGTATCGCGACATGTGGCAATCCTCTGGAAAGTACATGCCACGAGTCGATCAATTGGTAAAAGTAGCAGAACCCATTGTTGAAATGGGTTGCTTCAAGCGTGTTGAAACCAATGGAGGGGGGTTTGAGCAGATCAATCTTCTCTATGGTGAAAACCCAAATAAGTCGGTCCGGGAATGGACTCAACCTTTCAATGATGCTGGGATTCAGACCCACATGTTGGAACGCGGACTTAACGGTCTCAGAATGTATCCGGTTCCGAGAGACGTACGTAAGCTGATGTTTAAGCTGAAGAAAATTCAGGGAACAGACATTTCCAGATCATTTGATGGACTCAACGATACCCGAAATCTCAAGTTATCTATTGATTATGCTAAGGAAGGGGGCATGATCGCTCAAACCTGCCTTTGCATTACCTATTCTGAGTTACATACTGTTGACTACTACGTCAAAATGGCGGGAGAACTCATTGACATGGGTGCTGAAGAGATTTGCATTAAAGATATGGCAGGTATCGGACGGCCGGTTTCTATTGGCAAAATAGTGGAAGGAATAAAGTCCATCAAAAAAGATATCATAGTTCAATATCATGGTCACTCAGGGCCTGGCTTTAGTGTAACATCCTCCTTGGAAGCAGCTAGAGCAGGTGCAGACTACATAGATGTAGGCATGGAGCCATTGTCGTACGGAACGGGTCACGCGGACCTCATAACCGTACATGAAATGCTAAAAGATGCTGGTTTTTCATTACCGGATATCAACATGAAAGCATACATGCAGGCACGATCACTCACTCAGGAGTTTATCGATGACTTTTTAGGCTATTATATCAACCCCAAAAACCGTCACATGAATGCCTTGCTAATAGGACCGGGATTACCCGGGGGCATGATGGGTAGCTTGATGGCAGATTTGGAAAATAACCTGGCAAGTCTTAACAAATGGATGGAGAAAAAAGGCAAGCCAGCTATCAGTCAGGACGACTTACTGATAGCGCTATTTGATGAGGTGGAAACAATCTGGCCAATGATGGGGTATCCTCCATTAGTAACACCTTATAGCCAATATGTAAAAAATGCCGCATTGGTCAATGTAATGCAAATGAAGAAAGGCAAAGAACGATGGTCTTTGCTTGATGATAATACCTGGGATATGCTGCTTGGGAAATCAGGGCGTCTCCCTGGAACACTTGCTCCGGAACTCTTAAAGCTGGCAAAATCACAAGGAAGAGAATTTTTCGAAGGCGATCCTCAGGACTTACAGCCGGATGCACTTGATGAAGTGCGTAAGGACATGGAATCAAAAGGATGGGATTTAGGTCCTGATGATGAAGAGCTGTTTGAGTATGCCATGCACCCCAAGCAGTATGAAGACTATAAGTCTGGCAAAGCGAAAGAACTGTTTGAAAAAGATTTAGCTGAAAGAAAAGCTCCGAAAGCTGTTGAAAGTGCGAACACGGGTCAAGAACCAACTATTCCTACTCAACCTAAAACACTGAATATTGATGTAAATGGCGAGAAGTTTAAGGTGCATGTATCCTACGATGGTGCTATAGAAGCATCTGAAACAAGTGCTGAGATCCCATCCCCCGTTCCGGTTGCAAGTAATGGTGCTAGTAAAGAGATATTGGCTCCCCTGGAAGGAACAATTTACATGACCAAGGATGCTGCTGAAAAACCGTTGAAAGTAGGAGATCAGGTTAGTAAGGGAGACATTGTCTGCTATATCGAAGCAATGAAAGTGAACAATGCGGTAAAATCAGAAGAATCAGGAACTGTCGTAGAAATACTTATCAAGGACGGAGATGCTGTACTAGATGATGATGTGATTATCAAACTTGGTTAAACTTAATCTCTGATCCATTGGATTTACTCAGAAAACTTTACGAGATGACAGCCCTGCAGCAAATTGGGGCACATCCTGAAATATTATTGATGATTCTAATTGCTTTTTTTCTGCTCTATCTGGGCATCAAAAAGCAATACGAGCCACTGCTCCTCGTTCCGATAGCGTTTGGCATGTTGATGGCAAATTTCCCTGGAGGACAAATGGGCGTTGTGAAAATTGACGAATCGCTGACTTTGTTTCAGATTGCCCAGCAACATGGCATTATGAATTTTGTGTACTATTCGTTGATCAAAACCGGCTTTCTTCCTCCCATTATATTTCTCGGTGTAGGTGCACTCACGGACTTTGGCCCTATGCTTAGAAATCTACGCTTGGCTTTCTTTGGTGCAGCTGCCCAGATTGGCATATTCACTGTTTTGATATCTGCGGTAGCATTTGGGTTTTCACTTAAAGAAGCTGCAGCTCTCGGCATCATTGGTGGCGCTGATGGGCCAACTGCGATCTACACTACCATTAAACTTGCCCCGCATCTTCTGGGTCCCATTGCAATTGCAGCATATTCTTATATGGCACTTGTTCCTGTGATCATTCCTTTTGTGGTTCGATTCACCATGACAGAGAAAGAGCTGAAGATTAATATGAAACAACAGGACAGACTGTATCCGAACAAAGTCCCTATCAAAAATCTCCAGACACTGAAAATATTATTTCCGATCGCTGTAGGTACCATAGTAGCCCTCCTTGTTCCCTCTTCTGTACCATTATTAGGCATGCTGATGTTTGGAAATCTGGTAAAAGAAATTGGAGCCGTCACTGGCAGGCTGTATAAAGCCGCCTCAGATACCATATTGAATGCAGCAACCATATTTCTTGGACTTTCTGTTGGCGCGACCATGACATCCAAAGCGTTCCTTAATCTCGAAACCCTGGCCATTATAGCTGGTGGATTTATCGCATTTGCGATCTCGATTGCTGGTGGCATCTTTGCTGTCAAAGTCTATAACTTATTCGCGAAAAAGAAAATTAATCCGCTGATCGGTGCGACGGGATTAAGTGCTGTACCCATGGCCTCAAGGGTGGCAAATGACTTGGCATTAAAACATGATCCATCCAATCATTTACTCCAATATGCCATGGCTTCCAACATCTCTGGTGTCATTGGATCTGCAGTTGCTGCTGGAGTATTGATTTCGTTCCTGAGCTAGTAGTTTGCTAATATTCTTTGAGTTAACTCTTTTTCAGGACGTCTTTCATTTCATTGAGCTTAAGCAGTGCTTCCACCGGAGATATGGTGTTGATATCAACCCCCCGTAGCATCTGCATCAGCTCCTCAATTCGCGGATCTGCCTCAAAAAGATTCAACTGAAAATTGTTTGTGGGTAGGTCTGTCAAATCCGGACCGTCGGTTACCTTATCCTTTTCCAGGTGCTTGAGTATTTCATTTGATCGAATGACAATTTCATTGGGCATCCCAGCCATTTGTGCTACATGTATACCGAAACTGTGCTCACTACCTCCCTCAACCAGTTTTCGAAGAAAAATCACTTTGTTCTGAAGTTCTTTAACAGCAACATTAAAATTCTTGATGCGCGGATGGTCTTTTGTCAGCTCGTTCAGCTCGTGATAGTGCGTTGCAAACAAAGTTTTGGCTTTGAATTTCGGATGATTGTGTAAGTGCTCGACAATCGACCAGGCAATCGAAATCCCATCATAAGTGCTGGTTCCACGACCAATTTCGTCCATGATGATCAATGAACGCTCGCTTAGATTGTTCATGATACTTGCCGTCTCAGTCATCTCCACCATAAATGTTGACTCTCCTCGCGAAAGGTTGTCTGATGCTCCAACCCTAGTGAATATTTTATCCGTAATGCCAATTTTGGCGTATCCTGCTGGCACATATGAACCAAGTTGAGCCATCAGTACAATCAAAGCACTTTGCCTCAACAAGGCCGATTTACCGGCCATATTGGGGCCTGTAATCACCATGATTTGTTGAGATTCACTATCCAAAAACACATCATTGGGAATGTATGCTTCATCATCGGGCATGTTTCGCTCAATCACCGGATGCCTTCCCGCCTTTATGTCGATCACCAAATCTTCTGTGATCGAGGGCTTTACATAATCATATTCCTGAGCGATAAAAGCGAAATTTACCAGACAGTCCAGATAGGCTAGCGATCGAGCATCTTGCTGAATTTGATCTACATAACTCCTGACATGCTGAACCAACTCCAGATACAATCTATTTTCAATAACAGATAGCTGACTCTCCGCTTTCAATATCTTTTCTTCATAAGTTTTGAGCTCTTCTGTAATGTACCTTTCGGCATTCACGAGCGTCTGCTTTCTGATCCATGACTCAGGTACTTTATCCTTGTGCGAATTCGTTACTTCAAGGTAATAGCCAAAGACTTTGTTGTACGCAATTTTGAGTGATGGAATACCTGTAGCCTCTGATTCTCTTTGCTGAATCTGCAGGAGATAATCCTTCCCAGAAAAAGCAATTTTTCGCAGTTCGTCAAGCTCCTCATCTACCCCATCTGCAATCACATTCCCTAGAGACAAGTTAATTGGAGGTTCGGCCTGAAGATGCGACTCAAGGTGATTGATGAGCTGTTGATGATCGTCATATTTGTCTGCAAGTACTGACAACACCTTCCCACCCACTTTTTCGAGTCCCTTTTTTATTGGCTGAATGTAACTTAGCCCTCTTTTGAGCTGAACAACTTCACGAGGATTAATTCTTCCTGTTGCGACCTTAGAAACCAATCGCTCCAAATCCCCTATTTGCTTCAGTTCACTTCGCAACTGCTCAACCAAATCTTCATTGGATGCTATGGCCTCCACGATGTTCAATCTTTGCTCGATCTCCTGCTTGTCTTTGAGGGGTAATACCACCCATTTTCTAAGCAGTCGGCTCCCCATTGGAGTGACTACATGATCCAAAATATCCACGAGTGATACACCATCATTTTGATTGGCGCTAATCAATTCCAGATTTCGAACTGTGAATCGATCCAGCCACATGTACCTGTCCTCCTCCAATCTGGATATTGACCCAACATGACTCAATTCCTTATGCTCTGTATCGTCCAGGTACTGCATAATTCCACCCGCAGCAATGATGGACTCATACAAATCCTCAATTCCGAATCCTTTGAGATTATTGGTGTTAAAATGCCTGATTAGCTTTTCATAACCGAATTCATGGGTATAGATCCAGTCTTCCAACACAAATGAATTAAACTGATTGCCAAACAGCGCATCATATTTCTCACGGCCTGACTTATGAAAAATGATTTCTGATGGATGAAAGCCCTGCACTAGTTTAGCAATGTGGCTTTCGCTTCCATATGCAACGAAAAATTCTCCAGTCGAAAGATCGAGAAATGAAGCACCGAACCTATCCTTTCCAAAAAATATGGAGGCAAGAAAATTGTTTTTGCTCTTATCTAGTACATTATCGTGCATGGACAAACCAGGTGTGACCAGTTCTGTTACACCCCGTTTGACGATTCCCTTGACCGATTTTGGATCTTCCAACTGATCACAAATTGCCACCCGCTCTCCAGCTCGGACTAGTTTGGACAAATAATTATCCAAAGAATGATGTGGAAACCCTGCCAACTCAATATGAGATGCCGCTCCGTTTGCTCGCCTGGTTAAAACAATGTCGAGGATTTTTGAGGCAGCAACAGCGTCATCCCCAAAGGTTTCATAAAAATCTCCAACTCTGAACAAAAGCAATGCTCCTGGATATTTGGCCTTGATGGCATTGTACTGCTTCATCAAAGGAGTTTGCTTTGTTTGTTTGGTTTTGGACATTTGGTGGTTTTATCTGGTCAAAAAAGCTAGGCAATATTAATGCATCGGCAGAATTAAATAATTTCGCAGCATGCGAAAACTCACATCAGCAGAGCTAGGAAGAATCAGCGTAGCAGACTTCAAGCAAGAATCAAAGTTTGATTTGGTTATTGTATTGGACAATATCAGAAGTATGCACAATGTTGGAGCCGCGTTCCGCACCTCTGATGCTTTTAGGATAAACAAAATAATATTGACTGGCATTACGGCCAAACCTCCTCACCGAGACATCCATAAGGCGGCACTAGGCGCTACTGATTCTGTGGATTGGGAATATGTCAATGAACCCATTGAGGCTGTCAATCAACTCAAAGAAAAAGGTTATCAGATTATTGCCGCCGAACAGGCTGAAGGTAGTGTAACCCTGGAAGAATTCAAACCAGAAGTAGGACAGAAATTTGCACTTGTGTTTGGAAATGAAGTATTTGGCGTATCGGACAATGTGGTAAATGTCGCAGATGGATGTGTCGAAATTCCTCAATTTGGAACCAAACATTCTTTGAATGTATCTGTAAGTATGGGAATTGTGATTTGGGACTTTTATCAGAAGTTGCGGCCATTCTAAACAACCAAAAGGGCGATGCACCACCATTCAATATCCACACCCCTTAAGATATCGATGGTGAATGCAAATGCCTTTGGATTGTAATATTTTCAATTCGATTACAAGATTTGACGGATTCAATATTCACTTTTTAGTAGGCTGTCCACTTAATGGCTTAAATTTGGCCAGATAAGTAACATGTTTTACTTGTAATCCAATTTGCGCCTCCTGTTAGTTGCCGCTACAGGAGGTGTTTTTCTCTTTTATAAAGAACGAATCGTCAGACATTTACGTCTTTCGATAATGCTAAGTAAGTAGGTTGTAGTATCAACCAAAAATCCTGATTGTTTCAAATATTCGTCAGAATGTTTTCATCATTACGTCAATCCACAGATGCATCATTGGGCATTGACTAACTTAGGCCAAAAAGGGCCTTTTCCATTGAAAAATGAAGAATTCATTAATTCGTCAATACTACGTCAATCTTTGGACAAGTGCCAATTAATGGTAAGGTAAAAACTTCGCCCACTTGACGGAATTATGCCAGGACCTGGATATCCAGCGGCTCGGCGTGTGAAATACATTTGATCAGACAAATTATTTATGCCAGTTTCAAAAATCCAAGAGCGCCATGGTAAACTCATGCTCAAGTCCAAGACGTGATAGGACGGGATTATGCCTTCAACTGCTGTTGGAGTTTGTAATGCATTGGATGCATCTGAGTATTGCTTTGAAACATGAGTGAATAGCAGAGAAACGTTCAAATCCTGGTATCCAATGTTGAATCCTGATTTGGCGTTCAATGCAGGCACCATTTCCACATCGTTTCCTTTGATACCTGGCTCTTGGGATTCGACATAATTGGATTGAATATAGGCGAGGTTTATAAAACCTTCCATCTTTAAATCATCGATGGACATGAATTGATCCAAGGAGCTTTCAAAATAGAATTCAATCCCTTTTATTCCGGCGTTGGCAATATTGGTTCTATACCTAAAGGGTCTATCTACCAAATAATTGAAGCGAGGATCAGGTTCGGATTTTAACACTGATCCAATTCTGTCCTGATAGGACAGGTAAAAAATTGACATATCATATTTGATTAGTGTGTTATAGGTTCCCCTAGCTCCTAAGTCAACATTGTAGCCGCGTTCATCTCCAACCTCTGGATCTACTTTAAGAGATGGATTGACTACTCTAATGTCATTGAAATTGATCGCACGGAAGTTCTGGGAGAAGTTGCTGTACAACTCCATTTTTCTTTCGGTTTTATAACTAAAACCAACTCCAAGTAACACAAAGGATCTTTTCTTGAACTTGTCTTCATTCTTTTTCTCTTCGGACAATAAGTTGCCGGCTAAATCATGGGATCGCTCGAAATAATATCCCTTGGCTTGGGTATTAATGTATTCCAGCCTGATGCCAGGTGTTATGCTAAACTGATCACTGACGTTTAAGACGTTCTCAATAAAAGAAGCGACATTTTTGCTCGGCAGTCGATAATCTGAATAAATGAGCGATTGCTCAGACAGATAGAAATTAGGCTCTGAATGATGATCACCCTCTCCTTGAGTCCTCAATGTATTACCTTGGTAAATTCTGTTCCCTGCGAGTAATACCCCTGACTTACCCAATAATTTATAATGATACATTAGCCTCAATTCATTTCCCCAGTTCAAGAATTCATCCATCATCAAATCACGATTTGAATCAGGATCATCTGGGCGATCGATCCGACCGAGGTTGCCTAAGGCATATTTGTGAGCATTCAGCATAAACACCCTGTTATTAATCTTGACTTTCGGATTGAATCTATAATCAAAGATGGCCGATGAAATATCCCACCTTACATCAAACCAGTTGCGGTCACGAATGGACTGTCTTGGGTTTTGGTTGAACTCAAAATCCGTTAATCCTCCTGGCTGCTGAGCCAGGTAATTCATGTGCGTATGCTCCACTTTAAATGAAGCCAACGGATTCAATTGAAACCTGACACTGGCATGGGATGTATGCTGGTTGATAGTGGAATTCGACCTCCAGCCGTCACTGTGTTTGAAATGATAAAAACCATAAGCTCCCACTTTGCCGTTACTCACTCCCAGGTCCACAAAAGAATTATAAAGACCAAAAGAACCAATAGATTGTGAGAGGTTAAGGTCAAGACTTTTTTTCAGAGGCGCCTGTTTGAAGATGAAATTAAGCATCCCACCAAACTGGGTGCCATACTGAAGAGAAGCTGCTCCCCTAATAAGCTCAATACGTTCGACTGCCTGAACTGGGGGTGTATAATAGCTCTCTGGATATCCCAAAGCATCAGCTGCAATATCATATCCATTCTGACGAACATTGAAATTGGAAGTACGATTAGGATTCAGACCTCTGCCCCCTATACCTAGCTGAACACCTGCACCATCACTTTCCCAAATATTCAGACCAGGAACTCGTCCGTAAATCTGTCTCGAAACGTTGGCAGCTTTGTTCATCACCATTTGATCAGGAACAATTACTTCTGATTTTTTTGCTTCATAAATACCAGTTCCGCTTACTGCATCTAACCATCCTACCGCTTCTTTTTTCTGACTAATATCTGATACTACGACCTCATCCAGGAGCTCACTCAACCTGTAAAGCTCTGTAGTGATTTCAGCTATACCGGTCACATTGACTTGCTGTTCGTTGGTCTTATATCCTACCAAAAAAGTAGCTATTTTGTAAGTGCCATCTTCTACTTCAATTGAAAACTGGCCGTTGTGATCGGTGATATCGCTTAGAGATGTTTCCTGTACAAACACCAGAACCCCTGCCAGGGGTTGACCATTTTCATCTTTGATGACACCTTTAATCGTGCCAGCCATACTGTGCAGTGAAAGCAGTGTTAGAGTCAATATGGTCAGCAGCTTACTCAATGATCCAATCTTTGTGATGAAAACCCCTTTTTACTTGAGTCAAATTGATAGTAGGGTCTATGAATTGTCTGCTGGGAGCACCATTTAATGTGACATATGCCTCTGCGGTTATCACAGGGTCAATTATTCCTTCGTCTGCGAGAGATTCCTTAAGGTAATGAGCAAACTGCAAGATCATGTCTGGCTGAGTAGCCATCATCTTTTCCTGTTGCGGTGTAAGATAATCATAGGGTGATATCCAAAAATCCTTATCGCCATCCGTAATACGATAGGTGACATAGCCGGCTTTTTCCATAAGCATCACTCTCCATGAGAAGCGATAACCTTGCTCCGTCCAAAACAAATTTCCCGGATAGATCAAATGCCTCAAGGGTAAAGCTATTTGAGCAATGATGAACATTGCCCAAAATCCATAAACCATTCTGGAACTTTTCAATAGCGATTTTGATTCAACAGCAAGACGATGACTTTTCATCAAGCCTTTCAAGGATTCAATGAACTTGATATGATATTTTTCAGGAAAGAAGATTAAGGTACTGCCGATCATTACCCATGGAAACACACCTATGGGGAATAAGTACAAGGTCATTAAATGAAAGAAAACAACTGCAGTGTAGGCAGCAGCTCTTGTTTGTTTAAAGCTCAGAAACACGGGGATGAGAATGTCATAGATCATTCCAAACCAGGAGAATAGATAAGCAGTGAGTTTGAACTTGAAAATCCAACCTACAAAAGGTTTATGGATTAATGCAGACAACCACAATTGTAAAGGTTGGGCTCGGATCAGCCAGTCGTAATTAATCTTAGCAACTCCAGCAAAGAAATAGACTATTCCCAATTGAAATTTTAAAATCCAGATATTGAAGTACCTCGTTCTGGTGGTGTGTTTTTTAGCAAACAGTGCATCAAGTGAGAAGTAATGATGTGCAGGTAACCAGATGAGGATGAATGCGATCAGACTCACAAAGTAGTAGTGATTAAGATAATTGGTCTTGTCAATTAACTCCACGTAAGTGAAGGTGATAAAAAAGATCGCTGAACTCAGTCGGTAAAACAGCCCAAACAATATGAATAACGCACTTATTCCCATGACCGTAAAGGTCAGGTATATCCCGAAAGGGTTCAATGGCTTTACCCAGTCAAATCCATAATAGGTAAAGAAGTAGGTAGGTGCAATGTAGAGTTGTTCAATCCATCCATTGTAGGTAAATCTGACAACCGAAAAAAGCATGAGCGCACCGAAGAGGATGCGGAAATTCACCAAAGGAGCAATGTGCACTTCTTGATTCAAGAATGTCTTTATCCGAAGGGCCTTATGGTCTGTGAACCATATCACTAATCGCCATCATTGTCTTGATACACTATGGTGATACCCATAACGGATGCCATATCAGATTTCATGGAAACCACAAGGCGCTGCATTTCAACAAAAATTAATTCGAGCGATGAAGGGTCCTGCTCAATGGCGGCAGTCAACGTTGACGTTTGAAGATTCACCAATTCTTGTATTTGGTTAAACTGATTACGAATGGTATCCGGCAATCCTTGATTTCCCAAATCCTCAGAGGTGATGGACTTTAAGTATTCGTATAATCCTTCTCCATCATTTCCATCTTGGCCTATTCCCTCATAGATCGCCCGATATGCCTGTACCGATTCTTTGAGGAATGCAAAAGAATGGTTGGAATGGTACCCTTCTTGGGAAGTTGGAATGGGAGTACCCAATGATCTTACGCCTATGGGAATGCCCAATTTCCCATCTCTGGTTTCTCTTTCGAATGTTCGATTGAGGGCATTGACCAAAAGAGAAGTACCACTACCCACATCGATACCCTCCGATCCATCACCCCTAAATTCGATGATATAGTTTGACTCCCAGTCTCCATGTACCTGATCTACAGTAGCGATGATCAATGAGATGACCTCCGATAAATAGTTGGCCCGATCCGTTGATTCGAAACTGGCAATTATAGCTTCGTCTGTTGTACCAGGTTCACCATAGATCAGGTATTCGATAGCGGGGAATCCTTTTGCATCCAGATTGCTAAGAGTATTGAGGTCATAGTTTTGATTGGCAATGTTGTTTTCAATTTGGAGAACATCAACAGGATAGATATTGAGATTCCCGGTAAGGCCTCTTGATTCTGATGGGCCAAAAGCAAAAGGTTGAACCCATTGCCATGCGAGTCGAGCATTGTAAAGATCTGTACGAAAATCACTTAACGAACTGCTGGTGGGATCATTCTGAAAATCTGAAGCGGAAATACCGAGGGTATCTGTGTGATTCTTAAGGTTGTACAGGGCTTGTAAACCAATATTTCCAGTATTGCTTAAAAAACTAGATTGGTCGTAATTGTTGGTCTCACCTGGAAAATCGTCCGTTCCACATCCAAATAGGAAGGAGAGAGTTATTAATGTCAAAATGAATAATCTGCTCACTGGCATTCAATTTCTATTTGGAACTATTCTAAATAAGCACAAATTTCACCTCAGAATATCATGCTGACAATAGCTATAAATAGTAATAGTCATCACTAGTTGTAGTGATGACTATTACTTGACTTTTTCTTTGTTATTAAATTAAAGCTGATCTGCAATATCACCTATTGCATAAACTGTTGCAATGGTGCTCTTAGCCTGATTTAATCCATCTACCGATATGGTCCAGAAGTCTCCGTTTGTACCTAAGTCAGTATTGAGGATCGTGTTTAATTGATCATCTGTCAATTTCTTGTCTGCCTGATATTTGATTGCTCTTGCAAACATGTATGCTTCAGAAGCATGATGGAAGAGATTTCCTAAATCACCGGCATTCACATCTTCTATGGCGTCATTCAGGTAATGAATGGCCGTGGCTGCTGAAAGCAACTCTAATTCTTCGTTGATTACAATCACTGCTTCATCTAGAGCAGTTTCATCATTGTTTACAATGGCTGTACGTCCTTTGAGAAATGCATCTTTCAAGGCAGTAACAGATCCAGTTAACGACTCTCTACCATAAGAATAACTTGCCCAGAATCTTTTGTCTTCTGCAGCTAACTCATCAGGAAAATCAACAGGTACGCCCCAGTAACCAAATGCTTCATCAAAATGATGCTCTTTAGTAGTGTAGTTCTTTCCCTTTGAAAGCTCAACATTTTCTACAGCAGGGCCAATTTTATCTTCAGTTAAGTAAGAATTCAAAATCTGATGCAGAAAAACTGCTCCCATGAGTCCTTTTTCAATGAATTGAGTGTACTCCCAACCTTTGTCATTTAATAGTACAAAGTCTCCGGAAGTACCACGTTCGATCATTCCAGATTGTCCTTGTGCTGCTTCAGAAGCATTGGCCACATAATCCTGACTTGCTGTTTCAAGACTTGTGAATAAATCTTTGAAGTATTGTACATCAGCGATGAAGGTCTTGTTTTCTAATTGCTTGGTTGATGAATTCAATTCAGCATTTTCGAATGGACCATTGGTGTTGGCAAACATATCATTCAGTTTGCTAGCTGAAACTTCTTCTCCTTCATCACCATTTTTTACATAGGTTTTGATTTCAGAGAGCATATTTAAGCGATCCGTCTGACCAGAGAAGCTCACAGTAGTGGCCCCATCTCTGGTAAACTCATACGTATCAGGGATTTCGATTAGGTTGTCGTCAGGTGTAGGCTCATCATCACCATCGCAAGCCACAACTAATGCAGCAATTATTGTCAGAATGAATGCGCTAAGTATTGTATTTGTTTTCACTTTTCTAATTTGGATTGATTCTAAATAAGTGCAAAGCTGGTAACGGAAGTGTGCTGATTCAATAGCTACTAGTAGTCAATCGAAATCACTAGACATAGTGAGGAAATCGCTACCTTTAGCTATTGTCATATCCATTATTAATTGAAAATTTTGATGAATAGTAGCTCCAATCAACTTAGATAAAAATGGGATTCAGGGACATAGATGAAATTGACGATCTTCTGGAAGAAAGATTCAAACCGAAAAAGGTGGCAGCATATCAGATGTCGCTCGATATGCATCTTGACCTACTTACCACTTTTCAGGATCCCGAAGTGTTTGACCTGGTAACATTCAAGTCATATCCATTAGAGGAAATTTTGGTGTACCTGGAAACAACTCACCAGTACTATCTTACCAAAGTGCTTAAGAAGATACGGTTTCAAATTGATCAATTGTCAAAAGGGAAACCTGACCTATTCGAGCTGCAAAACTCTTTATATGCCTTCTTCAGGTACTTTGAACAAGATCTTGCTGGACACATTGGAAAAGAGGAACGGCAGCTTTATCCTTATGTATGGCAACTTATTGAGTGTTCAAAAAGTCCAACTCCAGATACCAAATTTGAAGAAGTAGAATTACTTGATTTTCTTCATGACCATGATAATCAGTGCGAAGATGTATTGGTCAAGTTGATCCACTTCCTAGAAAGCAAGATGATGCAGTATCCCGATTACCTGTCTCTTCGAATTTTGCTCAATCAATTGAACTTCTTTATGAAAGATTTAATAGTTCATTCATTGATTGAGGAAAAGGTTTTGATTCCGGTTGCTTTAGAGCTCGAGAAAAATCTTATTGATAAGTAGGGTGAAAATCCTTTTATTCACTTGAATTTCCGAAGGAAAGTCAACATGTCCTTTGCAGGCAAATAAGCATTATGTTGAAACAAGATCTCATAATTCGGACTCAAAATGACGGTCGTGGGATAGTTTACCTGACCATCAATTGATCCCAGTTGGGTTGCGATATCATGAATGCCCGTTTTTTTACCCGTTGGTCTGTACTTAAATGTTTTGCCTAAAAACTCAACCGGATCTTTTGATTCTCCATCAAACGAAATGAAGTAGTAATCTTCGAGCGCATCCAATACCTCTTTATTTTTCCAGGTAGTTTGCTTCATCGCCTGACAATACTTACACCAATCCGTGTGAAGAAATACAACTACGGGTCTCTGAACAATCTTCATCGATTGATCCAATTGATCAAATGTGATGAAGTTAGTTTGCGCCAAACCTAGGGTTGAGGACAATATCAATGAAAACACAATTATGGACCGCATGCTTCTAAGCTAACAACAATTACAAAAAATGGGTTCGATACTAATCTCCTAGATCTGAAGTCTTTCGAATGACCGAAGGCTATCTAAACGTGTAACGAAACCCAAAAAATCCTCGAATGCCTTGATTGGGTCCGTAGACATACGCCGCATCAAAAGTCAATCCATAGGGGTTCTCACTAGTTGTTCGAACATTTCCCGCTCCGTCAAATTCAACCTGCTGATCAAAAGGATCATGTGCACGAGCGATAATAAATGGATTCCCTTTATTAGGTGTCCAGTTCAATAAATTTTTTATCCCTCCATAAAGCTCCATGTTCTTGAGCTTTTTATAGGTAAACTGAATGTTTTGGATACTCCAGGCTGGAGATTGATCTGACCTTGGATCTAGTTCACCCAAAACTGGCAACTCCATGGAACCGTAGATATTTCCTGTATAATCTAAAGCTAATCCTGCCCTTGCAAATTGATAGCTCACAGCCCACGTTCCGGTGTATTGTTCTGTTAAAAGCTGACGATGTTTAACGCCTTTGTCAAAATCACTCACGTCCATCATCGTTCCGCCCAATACAAATTTGAGCCCGCTTAAAAACTCAATGTCTGCATTAACGCTGATCCCTTTAGAAACAGCATGTCCAGATAGATTGTCATAAATAATCTGATCACTGTTGGTTTCATAATCAGGAATGATCTTGTTAGTAAAATGCGTATACCAGGACGCAGCATCAAAGCCAATAAAACCTCCATTGTTTAAGTAGATTTTTTTCAAATAATTGAGATTCACATTATATGACTTCTCGGGCTTCAATTCATTCATCACAACCACATCTCTCGCGCCAGTCAATGCAGCATGTTCTTCAGTAAACAAATTGACCACCCTGAATCCAGTTCCTGCGTTGAGCCTTAAAATATTTTGATCATTGATGGCCAATTTGTAAGCCAATCGCGGTGTAAGAATACTGCCATGTTCATTATGGTAATCATACCTTAATCCAAGCAGAGTCTTGTGTGTTCCAAGTTTGATTTCGTCTTGAAGAAACAAACCAGGAATCACATATTTATCTGGCTGATTTACTCCATCTTCTGCTGTCGCTGATGTATTGTCATCATATGCGTTGAATCGGATCGCTGTTCCAGCCAATAACTCGTGATTTGTTAAAGACTTATCCCAGGTCAGTTGACCAAATGCAATTTGCTGATTGGCGATGTATGGGACATCCCCATAGACCGAATTTTGATCATGTGTATTGTACGAGAAGTTGAAAAATATGGGCTCAGTCAAAGGCAATTGATACGTACCTAGCAATTCCCACCTTCTTGTATAAATACTTTCTCCATAAAGCTCACTTCCTCCGCGGTATGCTTCGGTCCATCGAACATCTCCTCCCCATCTGTTTTCATCATAAAATCGGCCAGCCAAAGTAAATAGCTTGCTACTTTTCCGCTCGATATTCCATTTTTGAAATACTGAGATCCTGTGCTGTAATGTCACATCTGTAAAATTGTCTCCATTGTTGTCTACAATATTGTTGTAATTGAAGTAATTGATGCCAGTCAGCACATTGGCCACCTTCCCCACATTGGCTTTTATTCCAAGATCTGCACTATACTCTTGCCAACTTGTCCCAAATACATCTACTGATACAATAGGAGCGTTTTGAGGTTTTTTGGTAATGATATTAATCAAGCCACCTACAGCTTCACTTCCATAAAGTGAAGAGGCAGGTCCTTTTACAATTTCAATGCGCTCGACCATCGCATTAGGTATTCCCGAAAGGCCATATACGGTTGCCAGGCTGCTCACGATTGGCATTCCGTCGATCAGGACCATCGTATATGGACCTTCAAGTCCATTGATGTGTATATCTCCGGTATTGCACACATTACAGTTTAGCTGTGGTCGAACGCCATTCACATTCTGAAGAGCATCAAATATATTGGGAGTAGGATTCTTTTTAAAAAACACAGGATTGAAAACTTCCACCGGAACCGGACTTTCCATCCTATTGACTTCTTTCATGGTGCCTGTTACCACTACTGCATCCATTACGGTTTCAGAAACCTCCATTTCAAAGTCAAGCGTAACAGTCCCTCCCTTTGCCTCTATTGATCGAGTGACTGGATAATATCCAACAGAAGAAAGCGCGACTGTATGTTTTCCTTCTGGTACTTGTAGCTCATAATACCCGTTTTCATCAGTTGTTGACCCGATGGTTGAGCCCTTTATCGCAACTGTCGCAAACATCACAGGCTCACCAGCTGATGACAAATGCCCCTTGACCAGCGTCTGACTCATGCCACTCACTCCCAGCAATACCAACAAAAACGAATAATAGATGCGCATAATTTCTTTTTACGAACAGCAAAATTATATTGTTAGACATTTCTAACAAAATAATTTGCCATTAATTCTTTTTAACATTGCATCTATCAACCCACTGATATGCATTCGTTTACAGAAGAAAACTATCTGAAGACCTTACACCATCTAACCAAACACAAAAACCAGGTCTCGGTCAAAGAGCTCTCTGAGGTACTTGACATCAAGATGCCCACCGTCACCAGTATGATGAAAAAGCTCGCTGAGAAAGGATTGGTTAAATATGAGAGCTACAAACCACTTAAACTCACAACCGAAGGCAAAAAGGCCGGTGCTCTGATTATCCGAAAACACCGTTTGACTGAAATGTTCCTGGTCGAAAAAATGGGATTTGGCTGGGAGGAGGTGCATGAAATCGCAGAGCAAATTGAGCATGTAAAGTCACCTGCATTTTTTGCCAAAATAGACGAGTTGTTGGGTCACCCCAAAGTCGATCCTCATGGTTCCCCTATTCCGGATAAAGAAGGTAACATGAAGTGGATTGAATACTCGAAACTAGGGAGTTGTAAAGTGGGTGATCAATTCACCGTGAAAGCAGTTATGAACTCATCCGAAGACTTTCTAGCCTTTTTGAACAGCCGAGAGCTTCTACTTGGAACAAGAGTAAAGATTGATAAAGTTGAAGAATTCGATGGATCTATGCTTGTATCCTACGGTAAACGAACGAATGAATCCCTCAGTGGAAAGGTTGCGGAGATGTTATTGGGGGAAAAGGAATAGGGATAATTATTATCGCCAACGCTAAAGTCTTGTTAAAAAAAGCCAGTCTAAAACTGGCTCCATAATATCTTAAAGATGTTTGTTGCTAAGCAGCTCCGCCACCATCATAAGTCACACCCAGCACTCTTTCCTCTATCATACCCAGAGCGATTTTATCTTCTCCCAGCACATCAAACAATTCAAGAATTCTCCGTGCCACATATTCTTCTTCGATCTGCTCTTGGACAAACCAGCGCATAAACTCTTCTGTAGCAATATCACTTTGATTTCTGCATTCTCTTACCACGTCATGAATAGCATCTGTCACAGAAATCTCCATCTCCAATGCTTTCTCAAATACACTTCTTAAATCTGCAAACTCATGCTGTGACTCTGCAACGGTTGGAGAAATTGCCGCACATTCCATGTCCGTCAAATACTTGAATAATTTGAGCTGATGCTTTCGCTCCTCCTCTGACTGGTTAAAAAAGTGTTCTGCGCAGTTGTCATAACCATTCACATCGCACCAAGCAGCCATTGCCAAATAGGCAGCTGAAGAGTGCGCCTCAATCTTGACTTGCTTGTTAAGTATATCTACGATTTCTTGTTTCAGTACCTGGTGTCTTCTCAATATGTCCTTCATAATCCTGTAGTTTACTGATTAATCAACCACAAAAGAATAGGAAATGTTGGTCAATGACGAATTTGAGTCTTATTTAAAACGAATCTAAGGACTTAGATTTTCCTCAAAATCTGTTTGTGGATGAGACTGTTGAGCTCCAACATGGTGAATGCGCCTGCCATCAGGTCTCTCATTTCCAGAATTTCCCTTAGGCCTAAAGCAAACAGTTTGTCAACTTTAGGAAGGTAAATAATTTCAATATCCGCCTGATCTGACTCCAGTAGGGCTACCAAATCGATTTGATCAAGCTTTCTTTTGAAACTGATTAAGTCACAGAACTTGAGTTCTAACTCCTGGTCGTGAAATCGCAGCGTGAATTTCTCCGTTGCATCACAGAGCCAAATACCCGACTGGCTGGTAGCGTATACTTCACTTATCGCTTCGGGCATTTCTTGCATCGCTTCTTCTCTGACTTCTTGAATTTCTTGCAACATTTCTTAAAAACACACTCGTCAGTATTGATCATCGTCCCGCTCTTGAATGGCGATTCACAACTCTCCTCGGATATGTTTTCTAATGTTGTCATTATTTAGATTAATTCTAAACAATGCAAAAGTACGATGGGTTCACGAACCAAGCGATCGCTACTAGTAGTCATTCATATCACTAGAAGTAGTGATTAATTTCTACTTTCCACATTTGTCACAGTCTTGAGAAGCAGACTTTTTTCCAAACCATTTTGACACCAAATATGCCATTGCTCCGACTGCCGTTAATATGACCAGGATAGTTTGAATCATTTCAAAAGTTGATACGCGATGAATGCAGCCACATAGGCCAATGTGCTCATGTAAACGAGTTGAATAATCGGCCATTTTAGACTCTTTGTCTCTCTGTATACCACCGCCAACGTACTCATGCATTGCATCGCAAATGCGTAAAACAACATCAAAGACAAACCGCTGGCAAGGGTGTACAATGGAGAACCATCTGCATTTACTTCCTGCCTCATCCTATTGATCAATGTAAAGCCTTCTTCAAAATCTTCACCTACACTATATATGGTCGCCATGGACCCTACAAATACTTCCCTGGCCGCAAACGACGTAATCAATGCAATACCTATTTGCCAATTGTATCCGAGTGGCCTGATAGCAGGCTCAATGGCTCGACCCATTACACCGATGTAGGAGTGTTCCAGGGCTGCTCCAGCCATCTTATTTTCATACTGTGCCATTGCTTCTGCTGAAGAATTAATTGGCTTTGGAACTCGAGACTGTGCCTCTTCCATTGCATTCCCTGGTCCATATGAAGCCAATACCCAGAGAATAATGGAAATGGCCATGATTACCTTACCCGCCTCGAAAACAAATAATTTTACCTTTTCAGTAATCGTGATGACTGCATTCTTCCATCTCGGCATTTTATAGTTGGGCAATTCCATGATCAAGAAACCAACTCGTTTCGACTTGATCAGACTATGTGATATGGCTGAAATGAGCAACGCTGCGAAAATTCCAACCAGATAGAGGGCCATTAAAACCAGGCCCTTCAAATTAAAAATCCCAATCATCTCATCAGGGATTACAAGCGCAATCAGCAACGTGTATACGGGAAGTCTTGCCGAACAACTCATCAATGGAGCGACCAATATTGTGATCATTCGTTCCTTCCAATTTTCAATGGTCCGGGTAGCCATGATTGCGGGAATAGCACATGCCACTGCAGAAATCATGGGCACGACACTGCGCCCATTTAATCCAAATGGTCGCATCAGTCTGTCCATAATAAATACAACCCTGGCCATATATCCAGACTCTTCCAACACAAATATGAATGCAAACAATAAGGCTATTTGCGGAATAAAGATGATTACACCCCCTAATCCAGGTACAATTCCTTCCGCAATCAGGTTTGTAAATACACCTTCTGGTAAAGTGTTTTTGACCCATTGACTAGACATCAGAAATACACTGTCGATGAGGTCCATCGGCCACTCAGCCCAGGCATACACAGCCTGAAACATAAGAAACAGGATACCCATAAAAATGGCATATCCGAAAATCGGATGCGTAATGATTTTGTCAGCCCTGTTGTGCTTTTGCACAGACTTTGCTGGTTTGGTAACACAAAATCCGAGCAACTGATGTATTTTTCGAAATCGATTTTCGCTTAAGATCTGTTGTTTCGACACATCAGGAATTGTCAATTCCTCACCGAATTCATCCGGAATTAATTTGGTAGGGGGAACAGACAGGACATGGTTGATTACAGTGCGTTTCAGTTCATCAATACCTTCCCCTGTTAACGCGCTAATTGGAACTACTTCTTTTTCTCCTAGCAGTTCTGCCAATTTCACATGATCTACTTCAATTTTACGCCTTCTGGCAAGATCAGTCATGTTCAATGCAAGCAAACAAGGAATGCCTATATCATGCAATTGCGTATGAAGCAGCAGATTCCGCTCAAGATTGGTTGCATCCACAATCACTACAACCAAATCAGGCTTGTCAGGATGTGATGGATTACTTAGAATGTCAAAAACAACCTCCTCATCTCTTGACTTAGGGTATATGCTATAGATGCCTGGCAGATCCAATACGTCTACATTGGCATTTTCAAATGAAAAACTTCCTGTTTTCTTATCTACTGTAATGCCTGGATAATTGCCAACCTTTTGATTTAAACCCGTAAGTTGATTAAACACTGATGTTTTACCTGAATTGGGGTTTCCTACCAATGCGATTCTCATCAGTCTTCTAGTTGAATTAGTGCAGCCTCAGACTTTCTTAACGAAAGTGTATAACCTCCAACATCTATTGCAATAGGATCTCCAAAAGGGGCTTTAAACAAAACTTGTAACTGCTTACCAGGATACAGTCCCATCTCAGTCAGCTTAGCAGCCAGATTTTCTCTGCTCACTTGCATGATGGTTCCAGAAGCTCCCGTTTTTAATTGATCCAGTGTCAACTTTATATAAGTTTAATTAGCCCGCAATATTAGGTTTTATACACCATAAATTTCCTGACTTTTCTCAACTCACCAATCCTGATTCCATTGCGTAAACAATCAACTCCGCCGGAGATTTGAGATTCAATTTCTTTAAGATGTTCTTTCGGTGTGAATTAATGGTATGAACACTCACATGCAGCTTATCCGCAATTTCCACCGTTTTATGTCCCTTCGTAATCAGCTGCAATACTTCATATTCCCGAGGAGATAGATCAGTTGGTTCACAATTATTCTGTTCTACCGGACTGGTCATAACGATTTCAAGAATCCTGTTGCAGTAAAATCGATTGTGCCTGGCCACAGACTCGATGGCATTTATAATCTCTTGCTTGCTGCAACTTTTGGTAATGATACCTCTGACACCCAGGTTTAACAACTGCTGAATACTTTCTTTCTCACTGTCATTGGTAATAATCAACACATTGGTGGCATTGCTTTCCACAATCTGCTTAAGTGTGCTGATCAAAATTGGATCCCTTCCTTGATAATCAATCAAAAGCACGTCCGGACGATTCGCCACAACCTCATGAAGCAAACCCTCGGGACCCTCATGAACCGAATGCAGTTCAAGCTGGGGGGTGGAGTCAATTAGCTTGATCAGGCCCTCTCTGGTCAGAAATTGAAAATCGCTTAGTAAAACTTTTGTAGGGGTCATTTATTATTTAGAATCATTCTAAACTGCAAACGTAGTGAAGAACTGTTAGTTAATCAACGGTGATGATGAAAATCAGTAGATTTCATTTAGGATTTAATCAGTGTGAATGAAGCATTGTTGATTTAATTTTGACAGCATTAGTACACAATTAAGATTTAAGTGATGGATTATCGTCTCGAACATGACACCATGGGGGAAGTTCAAGTACCCGCTGACAAGTATTGGGGAGCACAAACTCAACGCTCACGTAACAATTTTAAAATAGGTGGTGCGAATATGCAGATGCCGATGGAAATTGTCCGGGCTTTTGCAATACTGAAAAAATCCGCAGCGCAGACTAATAATGAACTCGGAGTTCTCTCAGCAGAAAAAGCTCAATTAATCGGAAAGGTGTGTGATGAAATACTGGCTGGTGACCTGGATGATCAATTTCCACTGGTCATTTGGCAAACAGGATCTGGAACGCAATCCAATATGAACTGCAACGAAGTAGTGGCCAACAGAGCTCATGTATTGCATGGAGGATCATTAGCTGATAAGGAGAAGTTTATTCACCCGAATGATGATGTGAATAAAAGTCAATCTTCAAATGATACTTTCCCCACCGCAATGCACATCGCATCCTACAAAATCATAGTAGAGACAACTATTCCAAAAGTTCAAAAGCTAAAGGACACCTTGAAAGCTAAATCAGATGCGTTTCAAGAAGTTGTTAAAATTGGACGTACACACTTTATGGATGCTACTCCATTGAGTCTTGGTCAGGAATTTAGCGGATATGTTGCCCAACTCGATTATGGCATCAAAGCCTTAAAAAATACCTTGGCGCATTTATCTGAACTTGCTTTAGGTGGTACTGCGGTAGGCACAGGACTTAATACTCCTAATGGATATGCTGAATTGGTTGCTAAAAAGATCGCTGAAAACAGTGGTTTACCATTCGTGACTGCCCCAAATAAATTTGAAGCGTTGGCTGCCCATGATGCAATTGTGGAATCTCATGGCGCACTCAAACAAATGGCGGTGAGTTTGATGAAAATTGGGAATGATATAAGAATGCTATGTTCAGGTCCAAGAAGTGGGATTGGCGAAATCATTATCCCTGCCAATGAGCCTGGATCATCCATTATGCCAGGTAAGGTAAATCCCACCCAATGTGAAGCCTTGACCATGGTTTGCGCACAGGTAATCGGAAATGATGTAGCTGTTGCCACTGGTGGTATGACAGGGCATTTTGAATTGAATGTTTTCAAACCAATGATGGTTTATAATTTGATCACTTCTGCACGCTTGATCGGTGATGCATGTGAATCATTCAATGACAACTGTGCCATCGGCATTGAACCCAATTATCCAGTGATAAAAGACAAATTAGAGAAATCATTAATGCTCGTTACTGCGTTAAATACTCACATTGGCTATGAAAATGCAGCGGCTATTGCGAAAAAAGCTCACAAAGAAGGGACAACTTTGAGAGAAGCTGCCATAGCTTTGGACTTGGTGTCCAACGAGGATTTTGATAAATGGGTAGTACCAGAAGACATGATTGGCTCGTTGAAGGCCTAATATTTTGTTTTTTTAAAAGTTATTTTATTACTTTAGCAAGGATTACGTAATTGTTTATAAATCAATCATTTAAATTATGAAACGTTTTACAACCATTCTCTTAATACTTCTTGGTGTTTCCGTGTCTTTCAATGGTATGGCGCAGATGTCAAAACAAGAAAAGAAAGACTGGAAAAAAAGAATTAAAGCCTTAACACCTGAGCAGTATAAGTCAATGCTTGATGAAAATAAATCATTGAAAGGGCAGGTGAGCAGCTTAAAAACAGAATTGGCTGGTGTTGACCAGGTGATCGCAGACAAGGATGACCAAATTTCTCAGTATCAAGGTCAGATGGATGATCTAAGAAATGAAGTAGCGTCTGCAAAAGCTGAAGCAGCTAAGGCCAAGACGCAACCTGTTCAGCAACCTGTTGCCAGAGGAGGAGCGATCAACGATCAAGTTGGAATAGTCTTCAAAGTTCAGATCGGGGCATTTAGAAATAAGGATCTTTCTAAGTTCTTAGATGCGGGAGAGAATTTTACAGGAGAGACTGGCGAGAATGGCATGAAGAGATATTCATTAGGTGTGTTCACGGACTATTGGGAAGCTGATACTTTCAAAAAGTATCTCAGAGAGATGGGTGTGAAAGATGCCTGGATCGTGTCATTCAAAGATGGCCAGAGAGTTCCTATCAAGGATGTACTAGAGAATGTTTCAAAATCATAAATAGATATTGTCAGCAATGTCGAACCCTGATCTAAAATAGGTCAGGGTTTTTTGTTTGCACTAATTGCATCTCAGGGCTTTCCACAAAAGCTGATTAACAGATATTCATTTTATCTTTGCGGCTAACATTTGACGAATGATTCATTACAAATCCAAAGAAGAAATTGAACTGATGCGCAGTAGCGCTCAGATTGTTTCGCGCACACTTGGCTTGATGGCAGAAATGGTGAAGCCAGGTGTTACTCCTTTGGAATTAGATAAAGCGGCAGAAGAATACATTCGAGATCAAGGAGCCGTTCCCGGTTTTCTTGGCTTATATGATTTTCCTGCCACTCTATGTATCTCTGTCAATGAACAAGTTGTTCATGGCATTCCAGACAATCGTCCACTTGTCGAAGGGGACATTATCTCGGTAGATTGTGGCGCGCTAAAAGATGGATTCTATGGAGATCATGCATATACATTTGCTGTTGGCAAGGTTGCTCCAGAAGTAGAACAATTGCTCAAGGTGACAAAGGAGTCTCTTTATTTGGGTATTGAGCAAATGGTTAGCGGCAAGCGAATCGGAGACATATCTTTTGCTATTCAGCAACATGCTGAGCACCACGGTTATGGAGTTGTTCGTGAATTGGTTGGCCATGGGTTAGGTAAAAAAATGCATGAATCGCCTGAGGTTCCCAACTTTGGAAAAAGAGGCCGAGGGTCTAAACTAAAGGATGGATTGGTCCTGGCTATTGAGCCAATGATCAACATGGGAACACGACGTGTCGTGCAGGCTAATGATGGTTGGACCATTCTAACAGCTGACCGCAAGCCATCCGCACACTTTGAGCATGATGTAGCATTGGTAGATGGCAAACCTGATATTTTGTCAACCTTTCAATATGTCGAGGAAGCACTCACTAAAAATAACGCACTGCTCGTATAGTTTTTAACATCACTATTCCCAGACAGGTCTATTTGAATCTTTACCTTTGCGCGCTTAAGCTCTTTGGATAAATGATCTTTCGCAGAATTTTAATGCGTATTCTAGTTTGGCGCCTGAAGCACATCGGGGACAATAGCTTTATCCTTATCGTAGCAGGCATCATAGGCCTTATCTCTGGTTTGGCAGCTGTCACGCTTAAAACAACCGTGCATTGGATTCAGTTAGCCGTAACCTCCAACAGGCTGTACGAAAACCTCAACTATGTCCACTTGATCTACCCCATGCTGGGTATCCTATTGACAGTCCTGCTTACTCATTTTATCTTCAAAGAAAAACTAGGACATGGGATCACGCATATCCTTTATTCGATTTCTAAAAGGTCTAGCATCATCAGGAAAACGCATATGTACTCCAGGATGATCACGAGTGCCATTACTGTTGGATTAGGTGGATCTGTAGGATTGGAGGCGCCAATTGTAGTAACCGGATCGGCAATTGGATCCAACCTTGCCAGACTTGCTCATCTTGACTACAAAAAACGAACACTGTTGATTGGTTGTGGGGCGGCCGGGGCAATATCAGGCATCTTTAACTCTCCTATTGCAGGTGTCATCTTCGCAATTGAAGTGATATTAACTGAAGTCACAATTAACAAATTCATTCCCATACTCATTGCTTCCGTATGTGGACAGCTAGTCGCAATAGTTTTGCTAGGTGAAGATATCTTGTTCTCCTTCAGAGTTGTTGATGGTTTTCAAGCTTCAGAAACTCCGTATTATCTGTTACTAGGATTCTTCTGTGGCGGTGTTTCAATCTACTTTACTCGATTAATATATAAGAGTGAACGGCTTATTGGATCTATAAAAAATCAATATTTGCGTGCTGCGTCTGGGGGCTTGGGTCTGGCACTCATTATATTCATATTTCCACCTATTTATGGGGAAGGCTATGACACCATCAAACAACTATTGACAGGCAATCAAATACCCGTGTTGAGCAATAGTCTGTTTGATTACATCAGTCAGTACAAGGCAGCCCACATCATTTTCTTCCTGTTGATCATTTTAATCAAACCAATTGCAACCGCTCTAACAATAGGCTCAGGTGGTAGCGGAGGAATATTTGCGCCTTCACTTTTCATCGGGGGGATAACCGGTTATCTCGTCGGGATGGTTTTCAATATGATTTTGCCCGGAGAAGTGGTCAACCCAAGTCACTTTGCATTGGTGGGTATGGGCGGTATGTTGAGTGGCGTGTTACAAGCTCCTCTTACTGGCATATTCCTCATTGCTGAAGTAACTGGTGGCTATATGCTGTTTGTCCCTTTGATGTTAGTTTCAGCTATTTCATTTAGCACCATGAACTACTTTGAGAAATACAGCTTGTACACCAAGCATCTCATAGAAAGTGGTGATCTCATCACCCATGACAAAGATCTGCAAGTCCTCACACAGATCAATTTGAAAAAATTGGTGGAAAAAGACTTACTGAAAATACATCCGGACAGAACAGTTGAAGATTTGGTTCACTTGGTCAAAAAAAGCAAGCGCAACATATTTCCTGTAATAAATGATCAGAATGAGCTGGTAGGTATCATTACACTTGACAGAATCAGGGAAATAATGTTTGATCAGGAAGCACGTAAAGAGGTAGTAGTCAAAACGCTCATGCAACAAGTACCCAACACAGTAAGCCCAAATGAGAGCATGCGATCAGTCATGAGTAAGTTTGAAACTACGCAAGCCTGGAATTTGCCAGTGATTGAAGATGGACAATACCTTGGTTTTGTATCCAAATCAAGAATATTCAACGCCTACCGAACAAAATTGATTCGTCAATCTAAAGAGTAGCCGTATTGGGTTAAAAATCAACAACATAGAGCATCATAAAACTTTATCCACAGATCTTTTAGTTTATATAAATGGACGTATTTTACTGATTTTCAATTGTTTATGTGGTTTTTCAAATTGAACATGTGGATAAATAGAGGAATTGTGGATTTCTTTTCTTCCAAGAGTTAACTCACTGATTAATAGCTTAATAATTCCCGCTCAACAGATATTTATCCAAATTTAACAAAGGCTAAAACTATTTACCTTGCATTGCGTACGTTCAATGTATGAGAAAGGCATGGCTGTATGGATTAATTATAATTTCTTTTACCATTTCCTATTCACAGGATGTGAAAGTTCGGAATTACGACGAACTGGAAAAAGAAATGAAAGCCAATGAAAATGAAGTGCTACTTGTTAATTTCTGGGCAACCTGGTGTGGCCCGTGCATCAAAGAGCTTCCCCATTTTGAAGCCGCTAATAAAAGAAACGATGTACGCGTTTTGCTGGTGAGTGTGGATTTTCCGCAAGAATTTCAAAAGGTGAAGAAATTCGTAGGCAAAAAACAACTCTCATCGGAGGTCTTTCTGCTAAATGAAATAGATTACGACTCATACATGTCAAGGGTCAGTGAAAAGTGGTCTGGTGCATTACCAGCGACTTTATTGATTGACAAGGATGGTAATCGTGAGTTTTATGAACGTTCATTTGACGAAAAGGAATTGAATCAGTTAATACAATCAGCATTATAATTCTATGAACAGAAATATGAGACAAACTTTCCTAATCGTTGCATGTGGTCTGGTTCTTTTTGGCATTTTCTTTGTCAGCGCCAAAGACACAGAATTAGGATATGTTCCCGGCGATAAGGTAAAGGACTTCAAGCTTGAGAATGTTGATGGACAGCAGGTCTCCTTGTCATCCATCGAAGCAAAAGGCTATATCATCGCGTTTACTTGTAATACTTGTCCATATGCCAAAGCGTATGAGCAGCGGATCATTGATTTGGATAAAAAATATTCGAAAAAGGGATTCAAAGTTGTAGCAATTAATCCTAACGATGCATCTCAGCAAGCTGGCGACTCAATGGAAGAGATGCGAAAAAGAGCGGATGAGAAGGGGTATACTTTCCCATATCTTAGAGATGATGACCAAGTAGTCACACGTGTATTTGGCGCTAAAAAAACACCGCATGTCTACGTGGTGAACAAACAGGATAATGATCTGATTGTCGAATATGTTGGCGCCATTGATAACAGTCCTCGAGATGCAGCTGATGTAACAGAGAAATACGTGGAATCTGCTGTAGATGCACTACTGAGAGGTGAGAAACCTACTGTTACTGAGAAGCGAGCAATTGGCTGCTCAATTGTCTGGAAAGAGAGTTAATCGACTTCCAAAAGAAAGGATTGACTGCCAGTAAAATTGATAGTTCTCTCTTTTGAATCTGTCTGCTTAAATCCTTCTGGAATTTTGAAATTGATAAGCCAAGATGAGTCAGTTTGACTGATAATTACCTTTAGGTTTGTTTCACTTTTTTCCAGATGAATTGAAATCGAATTATTTCCCACTTTCACATTACTTAAAGACACATCGTTCCAGGAAGAAGGCAAAGAAGGTTCGATTGAAATCGTTTCATCAAATGCTCGAGGTTGAATTCCGAAGAAATACTCCACAACAGGTACTGACACAGCATAAATGTTCCAGGCTTGGGCAATCATTCCAAAATCGGGACTTACTTCATACATCGATCCCGGAAGTGCATAGCTAAAAGAGTTCGACAACATTTTCAGATAATTAAGAGCATTGTCCGCATAACCGTATCGCGCTTCTGCAATGGCCTGCACACCAGTAGGAAGCGTCATTACTGCTCCTGCATAGCTAAACACTTGCCATTTGGTAGCCTTATCCTGTTGTTCATCACGATCTATACCTGTAACAAACATTCCATATTTGCTGGCATATTTTTGAGCTGAAGACAGTGCGCTTTTCGCTTTATCTGGATCTGCTAGACCCATTTCCATCGGAGTGTTAATTACCCAATTGTGATGTACAACATGAGCAGACACACCTTTTGGCATATTTTCGATCTTCTTAATCCCTTCTTTCAGTTCCTTTACTGACCAGGGTTTTTCAAGGGTATCTACTCTTAGCAAAGCTTGCATGGCTAAATCAAGGGCTTCATGTCTTGATGCTCTGAAATCGGCGTAACTACCAAATTCAGGAACCCACCATTCTGTGTTAATTTTTTTTCTTAGCTGCTCCGCCTTGCGCTTGTACTCCTCAAATCTTTCTATGTCATCTTTGACCGCTGCAAAACCTGCCGCTGCTTCATAAGCAGCACATTGATAGGCTACTACGTCGATCATTTCGGTGTGCAACCCGGGAATTTCCATCATGCCCGGACCATCAGGATAACCATTGCCATCTTTGTCCTGTGATGCCATCCATTCAATCCCACTGATGACATCTTCATAGTAGTTTTCGATGATGGATGAGCTACCTGTCCACTGATATGCTTTCCATAAGGCATTGATGAAGTTTGGTGTAGTATTAAGGTTTCCAGGGTTGAAAACCACACCATTGGTCGATACCTCATGTACTATTCGACCATTTCCATTCTCCTGCCGTGAGAGTTGAATGACCAGGTCAATGGTATTCAATGCTTCCTTGTGCATTCCAGCTGCGAGCATACCCTGGATCGTGTATGAGTTGTCCGTACCAAACCACCATGGATAATCCGGTATACCAGCTGAAACACCCCTGCCAGTCGAAGGGACATCTCTAACCAACCATTGCGTATTGTATTTGACCCAACGAAACATTTGATCGATCGTGCTGTCACCTGAGACCAGTTTTGATTGCTGAGCCAATGAGTCATACAAAGTTCTTTTCTCATCAAACAGTAATTGGGTATTGTTGAGTCGCTCCAATGTAATTTGGGCATCTGCAATACTACTGGAGGAGCCAGAAATGAGAAATTTGACCGCCGAAGTTTCCAGGCCCCTTAACTCAATGACCTTTGAAATGGAAGCATTGATACCTTTACCAGATCTTTCCCAGGAGCAAAGATTCCGCTCGGCTTTTTTGAACCCTTCACTATTTATTATGGTGAACCAGTCGTTCAGCTGGTCTTTGCCTATGATATTACCACTCGTCTCCTCAATCCAGACGGAATCTTGACCATCCACAATATTCATCCTTTCAGCAAGCCATACTGGCATCAGGTCAATCATTGCATTGAAGGAAATGGTCAACCGTTGATTCTTGTTGGATTTGTTCTTAATAGCATACATCACAATCAGACCCTCAAGACCTTCAGGAGCGAATTGAAATCTTTCAACTTCCAGGTCCATTATTCGATTTTCAAAATGATGTGCATTTCCTATTGGATAATTGCGAAATGAACCCGCATTATTTAGGCACCATGAGGAATTGTCATTGTTGATGTTTAATGCAAATCCGTCAAGCAATTTGATTGGATGACTCCAAATGCCACCCATTTCACCATTAATGTGCCAGCCCAGATCAGGAAAACTTCCATCCTGATGTCCAACCATATAGACTCTATCTCCAGCAGTAACGTATGAACTTTCTAAATAATCCTGAGTGCCATCCAGAAATTCCATTTGATCAAATGCCCGAGAAAGATCCCATTCATTTTTTGGCACACAACAAATACAAATGGTTGCGAGCCAGAGGTACGCAAAGACTTTGTTCATAATGCCCTAATATATAAGAAATGATTGCTAGTCCCGAAATCTTCGGAACACCACCTTCAAAAATTCTTTGACTTCATCTGAATTCATTTCCCAGTAAAAATCCTTCGCATACTTCTGGACTAACATCTCAACTGCTTCATCAAATGTTGAACAGCCCTCAATAGTGTTTATCGCGTTTTGAAATTCCTCATTATCTCCATCGAAAAGCTCCTGTAAAAACATGTATCGATGATTGATTGATATGGCTTCCATGATGTTGTTGACCTTTTTTTCTTCATGGAGATCTGCCAATGTTTTTGTTTCAACTTCAAACTGGCTATTGAGCGTCTCAACTTCAGGTTGCGCTTCTTCATCCTTTACTATCTCCTGTATACCTACCTTGTTTTCGTAAACCTGTTCTTCGCTGGTTACAGTTGATTCCTCCTCAGGCTCTTCCATTTCAGGTTCCTCAGGTTCAGGCTCTTCATCTATTTCTTCTTCGTGCTCTTCACGCTGTGACTCATCATCTAATGACTCCTCTTCCTGTTCTGATGATTCTGGTTCATTTTCCTCCTGTAGTTCTTCCTCATAGTCCTGAACTTCATCTGACACTGGTTCATCCTCCGACGTTAAATCAGGCGCTACTGGTTCATAGAACTCCTCTGAAGCGAGTGTATCGGAGGCGAGATCTTCCTTCGGCTCTTCTTCTGTCCGCTCTTCAACAGCCTCCTCTTCATTCACTATTCCATCTTCCTTGGGTTCGTAATGAAATACGGGCACTTTCTTTTCAATGACCGGATTCTCAAACACAGGATCCAACATATCATGAGGATTCAGAATCAAAACTGAAGATAGTTGATTAGTGAGCTCCTCGAGATCAACTGGAGCATCCTCAAAAAACTGATGCCCCTGTCTGATCACCTCATCAAACGGTTTATCATAGACAGACGACAAAAATTCGTCAAACAAGTCCTTATACATTACCAGATATTTAATCAGCTGTCTGGCAAGATTTGGTGTTATTTTCTGTACCCCCTTCTTGGAAAGCTGATCTTCCAGATATTCTGCTGGAGTGAGAGCCAACTTCAATGTCTCATCAAGAGCTTGCTCGATGAGTGGTTTTAAGTCGTTTGCATCAACTTTGATGTGCATGCTCAGCGTGTTCATTAAATGAACCATTCCCTTTCTCACATCAGCATGTTGGTAATCAAAATAAGGACTTTCCATCCTTTTCATCTCTTCTTGCCAAAGCGTGAAGAGAGTTTTGAGAATAAAAAAGTTAAGTTGCTTGATGGAAGTCAGGGACAAAATATCTTTGCCCGTCAAATATGTTTTATGTTGATAGGCTTGTTGGATCAGCTGATCGGCAAAAACAGGTTTATATTGTTTGACAAATGCTTCATTTATTTTTCTTTTCTTCATAATCTAAACCTTTCGCATGCCAAAAGTCATCATCGAGAACATGGGTAGTAAAGCTATTGATTGCCTTGATAAAACGGAAAGAGTGCTAGATATTTTGCTCAAAGAGATTGATTGGATGCATGCCTGTGGTGGAAAAGGTAGATGTACAACTTGCAAAGCAGAAATAGTGGAAGGAATGGACAACCTTACAGAGAACACACAAGCAGAATTAAACTATCTTTCCAAAGGTCAAATCGGTCCAAAAGATCGATTGACTTGTCAGGTAAAACTCAACGGAAATGTAGTCATACGCACACCCGATAATTACAAGCTTCCACACATGAAGTACACAGAATAATGTTTTTAGAACCTGCGCATAAATCAATTGGACCGGAGGGCGGAACAGGCTGGATCGAGGTAGTCTGTGGCTCTATGTTTTCTGGTAAAACGGAGGAGCTAATCCGACGATTGAAGCGTGCCTATATTGCCCAGCAGCGAGTGGAGATATTCAAACCCATGGTTGACAATCGGTATTCACGGGAAAAAATTGTATCTCATAACGACAATGAAATACACTCAACACCCGTTCACTTTGCTAAGGATATCATGACAAATGCTGCTCAATGTGATGTAATCGGAATCGATGAGGTACAATTTTTTGATGAAAGCATTGTGGATGTAGCAAATGAACTTGCCAACCAGGGCAAGAGAGTAATTGCTGCTGGATTGGATATGGATTTTATGGGACAACCCTTCACGCCCATGGATAAGTTGATGGCCATTGCCGAATACATCACTAAGGTGCATGCCATTTGTATGCGATGCGGAGGTGTAGCCTCATACTCTCATCGACATGTCGAATCCACGAAAAAAGTAGTTCTAGGAGAACAAGATATTTATGAGGCACTATGTCGCAAATGCTATTATGAAAGCACTCATATGGATTAATCTTCTTTTGTCGGCGTTTGGAGCATGGTCTCAAAATATTCCGATAGGGACATGGAGAACACATCCTAGCTTTGCTTCAGCTTCGATTGTTACAGGGGGAAATGATCGCGTCTTCTGTGCAAGTGGTAATAGTTTGTTCTTTATCAATCTCGAGAACGGTTCGCTAAATATCCTGGACAAAACAAATGGCCTTTCTGATGCAGGGATTACTGCAATGAAATTCTACGAAGATCTCGATCTCTTGGCAATTGGATATCAAACGGGTGTGGTCGACCTCATTGAGCCGAACAAAGTAACTTCCATATCAACCTTTCGGGATGCTAAGATCATTTCATCTAAACGAATCAATGATTTCGAAATATTAGGCAATACATTGTTTTGCGCATCGGACTTTGGAGTAGCAACTGTCGATCTTCAAAAAGGAACGGCCAGGGATGTTTTTCATGAAATAGGACCAGCAGGTGAGGCTGTAAGTGCTCATTCTATTTACCCGGATGGTACCAATCTATACGCACTGACCAATCTTGGCGTGCTCGGAGGAAATACTAATGCCAACTTATTGGATTTTAACAATTGGGAATTGATACAAATCCCTCTTGAAGTAAATGCCAGGCAATTATTCAAAATTGATGAAGAGCTCTTTTTGATTGATAACCATGGTCAAGTCTGGAAAAAACTCAATTCTGAATGGGCGCTAACCCACAATTCGGATCCTATCGCAAAGGCCATTCCCAACGCAGAAACAACTTACCTGCTATCAAGTGACGCACTATACCTCTATCAAGATGATACGCTGAAACCAACAACACACTTTTCATTTGATGAGGCTAAAGATGGCTGCATTGTAAATGAACAATGGTATGTCGCGACGACTACTGGTTTAGCTACCGAAACAGGCATTGTAAAACCAAATGGTCCCGAATTGGATCAGTCTGTACACATGGCCATCATTGGCGATGATTTGTGGCTCTTTTATGCGTCGGCAAGTTCCACACATTTATCAGGTTGGGACTCATTTGACGGTAATACCTGGCTATACAATCAGATTGAGGGAATATCCTCCATAACCGATGCTGTCGCATTTAATGGTGAAATAATACTGGCTGGCGCCAACACGTTATATAATTTGACCAACAACACATGGTCCGATTTACCGGGAAATGGGATGATCTCTAGTTTGAATGCTTCTGCTGATTACTTGTGGGCAACCACCTATGACGATCAAAAAGGACTGCACATGATGTCTGTTGATGGATTCTGGGAATCATATGATGGAATAGGAAGGTTCCCTGTGGATCTGGTTCTGTCATATGAAGATATTGCCTGGATCAAAAGGGACAATGTCGAGGCAGGCACCATAGCAGTAGCATCCCCTTTAGAAAATCTTTATGGCACCATTCGCGCAAGCAATGGCATCCCGTCTGAAGGAATCAATGATATAACCATTGACCTAAATGATGAAGCATGGGTTGTTGGTGAAAAAGGTGCTGTTTTCCTCCCTGACGCATCTTACCCGTTTGATACTCCGGAAGCATATGTCCCATTTTTTGAAGGAGTACCGTTGTTCGAGGGCGAAAAGATCACGTCCATTGCAATAGACGGTGGTAATCGTAAATGGTTTGGAACTACAGAAGGTCTCATGCTTTTTGATGAAAACATTAATACACGCATACATCACTTCAATGAGAGCAATAGCCCGCTTCCATCCAATAACATTCAGAACATTGCCTTTAACCATATTACCGGTGAACTATTTGTTTTGACTGATAGAGGGCTGGTCTCCTATCAAACAAACTCTGCCATACCTATTGCAACACATCAAGAAGTTGAGGTATTCCCTAATCCAGTCAGTATTAGTCGACACTCATCCATTGCTTTCAAGGGACTTGCCTATTCAGCACAAATAAAGGTGACAACCGTAGATGGCCAGCTAGTGGGTGAATTTGAATCCAATGGGAGCCTTGGCTCATGGGATTTGAAACACTATGCTGGTGGCACTATCTCTCCTGGCATATATCTTTTCTTTTCCACTACTCCAGATGGGAAAGAAACTTTCGTGGGTAAGTTCGCAGTGGTACAATGATCACTTCAACAAAGGTCATCGTACTTAGCTATATCAAGTATCGAGAAACAAGCATCATCGTTCGATGCTACTCTGAAAAATTCGGTTATCAATCACTTGTAGTGAACGGGATAAGAAGCAAGAAGGCAAAGAACAGCATAGGCCTCTTCCAACCTTTCACGCTCCTCGACTGCACAATATACTACAAGGATGACAAGGACATTCAAAGGCTCAGTGATGCTCGTATTCATCAACCTACACCCTCCTTGCAGTTGGATTTCAGCAAGAGTACGATTGTGATTTTTTTAACTGAAATGCTTAGCAAGTTGCTGGCAAGAGATTCGGATCAAAACAACGAGCTCTTTGATTACATCTGGCACTCTGCCATTCATCTTGATTCAATCGAATCGGGACACGAAGCATTTCATATTCATTTTCTGATTCATTTATCTCATTACTTTGGATTCGGCATCCAATCAGCGGAAGACTTCCTTCATGCCCATAGCGCAAATGATCCTTTGAGTCTTTATGCAGCACAATTCACTGAATTTCAGTCATACAATCCATCTTCTCTACAAACTAACGGTGAAGGGAGGACCAAAATCACTGAGCAACTCATCCAATATTATAAACATCATTTTGAGCATCTGGGAGAGATAAAATCGATTAAAATTCTTCAACAAGTATTTCGCTAATCATACAAAGCTGACTTTAGTCAATGTGGAAAATTCAGAATGTTTTCTTAAATAGCATGCTAAACCCCCTTAAGCATATTTCATGAGTAAACTCTTCGATGCAATACCATCACTTGATCTTGACGATTTTGTGTCAGGAAATGAAAATCAAAAAAGTCAATTTGTAGCTGCGCTGGGTAACGCATATGAGCATATTGGGTTTGTTGCCATTAAGCATCATGGCCTTTCTGATGACCTGACTCAAAAATTATATGCATCCGTTCAAAAGTTTTTTGCGCTTCCTGACGAGGTTAAAGCGAAATATGAGAAGGTTGAATTGTTTGGTCAGCGAGGTTATGTAAGTAAAGGAAAAGAAAAAGCAAAAGGGAGAAATACCGGTGACCTAAAAGAGTTCTATCATGTTGGGCAACCCAACGACAACAAGCGGCCTGAGTATCCATACAATATCTGGCCTGAAGAGGTTGCAGAATTTGAAAAATATACAACCGAAGCATATCGAACCTTGCTACAGGCCGGATTGCATATGCTCAGGGCCATTGCCCTTTTTCTGGAACTCCCGGAAGATTATTTTGACAAGAAAGTCAGACAGGGGAATAGTATTCTAAGGCCCATTCACTACTTTCCAATAGAAAACCCAGATGAAATTCCATCAGATGCTGTACGAGCAGCAGAACATGGCGACATCAACCTTATCACCCTATTGATGGGTGCAAGCGCTGATGGACTGCAGGTATTGAGGCGAGATGGTCAATGGATACCGATTACCGCACTGCCAGATCAGGTAGTAGTCAATGTAGGTGACATGTTGGCTCGATTAACCAATAATAAACTGAAGTCAACCATTCATCGCGTTGTTAACCCACCAAAAGAGCTGATGAACACATCAAGGTTCTCTATACCCTTTTTTATGCATCCGGTATCAGAGATGGACCTTACCTGCCTGGACAGCTGTATTACCGCTGATCAGCCCAAAGTTTATGAAAACATGACTGCAGGTCAGTACCTTGACGAAAGACTTGCAGAAATTGGATTGAAAAGTTGACGATTCGAACAGTACGATATTTCATTTTCTTAAGGGACGTACTCATCCTGTCCGTGACCGCCTTTGGGGGGCCTCAGGCACATCTGGCCCTCTTTATGGACATGATGGTTGCAAAGAGAGGTTATCTCAATGAGAAAGACCTAATTGAACTTTATGCCCTTTGTCAGATTCTCCCCGGACCTACTTCCACACAGACGATTACCGCACTGGGATTTAAAATCGGAGGACCTGGGCTGGCGTTTCTAACGTTGCTGGTTTGGATGCTACCTGCAGTGTGTTTTATGACTGCTGCAGCCGTCTCTGTCAATATGCTCAATGATCAGGGTATTTCGCTTGATTTCCTTCGCTTCGTACAGCCTATCGCTGTGGGAATTGTGGCCTACTCTGCCTATCGGATTGCCAGTAGCGTAGTTTCTACAAAAGATGGCTATTTTCTGATGTTGATTTCAGCTATTGCATCCTTCTATTTGCGATCTCCATATGCCTTCCCTGTATTAATTCTTTTGGGAGGTTTTGTTACAGCATTCAAATACAAACGGCACGAACGAGAGCCTGACAAACCTACAATAAAGATTAATTGGACCAATTTCATTTTGTGGGGAGTTGTCCTGATTGTTGCTGCAATTTTGGGTGGATATTTCCAATCACTCCCCATTAAGATATTTGAGAACTTTTACAGAAATGGTTCCCTTATTTTCGGAGGCGGTCAAGTGCTGGTACCGCTTCTATTTACTGAGTTTGTCGAGTTCAAACAAATGCTCACCAGCGAAGAATTCATCTCAGGTTACGCCCTGGTCCAGGCAATACCAGGTCCAACCTTTTCCTTTTCAGCTTATTTGGGTGCGTTGATCATGCGTGATTGGGGAGTCGGTGGTGAGATCATGGGCGGATTTATTGCGGCCTTCGGGATTTTTCTTCCTGGTACTTTCCTGATCTTTTTTGTCAGTAGATTTTGGGAAGATGTTAAGAAATATCGGGTTGTAAAAGCCAGCCTAGAAGGCATTACAGCAGTGAGCTCAGGCATGGTAATAGCAGCAACCTTCTTTCTGATCGAACCAATAGAGCTTACGTTTATTAATTATGCCTTGATGTTTGGCACGGCATGTCTGCTCTTTTTTACAAAAATCCGCATGCCCTACATTATCATAGCCGGGCTGATATTTGGACTGATTATAAAATAAAAAAGGAGACCAATTGATCTCCTTCTTAAGTATTCTCTTTTAAGAAAAATTAATTTCCTGTTGGAGGATTTACCCCTAATTTTTTCAAAACAAGATCCGAAATATCATACTCCTCACTTGCATAAAGCAACACATCCAAGCCCGTGGTACCAGAGCTTAACACATGCGTATAGCCATTTTCTTCAGCTACTTGCTGGATCGCTGTTCCGATTTTTTCAACGGCTGGTTCCAACAACTGATTTCTCTTGTTCATAAGAGAATTCTCAGCTTCCTGCTGGAATGTCTGCAACGACTCCTGCATAGCCTGGATCTCTCTTTGCTTATCACTTCTGATTAGCTCTGAGTAACTAGCTTCGTTTGCCTGATACTCACCAACCTTCGCTTGCAATTCCTGGTATTTGGCCTGTAACGAATTCTGTAGCTGTGATTCATAAGATCTCAACTCTGACTCAATGCCTTTCGCTTCAGGAAGCAGAGAGAGTAAGTACTCAGCATTCGTGTAGCCAATTTTCATATTTTGTGCCTGCACTAAACCAGTAGCCAGTAGCATCATTGCACAAACAAAAAACTTGATTTTCATGATTATATGTATTAATTAATTCGCTGTTTTTACTTCAACTAGCCCCAGTTCTTCCAACACATAATCCGTGTAGTCATGAATAGGGTCCGTATAAATCATTACCAGTTCTCCAGACTTGTCAAACACAATCTGTAACCGGTTATTCTTGGCAACTTTTTCTACAGCCTGAAATACCTGGTCCTGAACGGGTCTTATTAATTCTTTCTTTTTCAAGAAATACAATCCTTCAAAACCGAAAACTGACTTTTGAAAGTCCTTCAACTCTGTCATTTTCCGATTGATCTCGTACTGACGATCTTCTTTCATGTCCACTGTAAGCAAAATCTCTTCTGCCTTGAGTGCCGCTTCCAGCCGATCAATTTCCTTGTATTTCTCTTGGATCTCTGCCTCCCAGCCTTTTGCCAGGTTGTTTATTTCGCTTTGTGCCTGAGCATACTCGGGCACTTTTCCGAGTATATAGTTCATGTCCACATACCCAAACTTTTGCGCAAAAGTAGGGATCGTACAGACAATGCAAAGGAGTAATAGCGATATTCGTGCCATTTTATCGGATTTGTTGACCAATAGAGAAGTGAAACTGTACTCGCTCCTGATTGTTGTCCCATGGAATATCGTCGAATCCATATCCAAAGTCCAATCCTAACAAACCAAAAGCAGGCATGAATATTCTAACGCCAAAGCCAGCCGATCGGTATACATCGTATGGATTAAACTTGGTGAAGTCATTCCAGGTATTGCCCGCTTCCAGAAAAGTCAGTGCATAAATGGTCGCTGACGGCTGAAGAGAAATTGGATATCTCAACTCCATAACATATTTCGTAAACACCGTGCCCCCCAATATACCTCGTTCACTATCGTATGGTGTTATTGAAGTATTTCTATTACTGAACGTGCTTGCATCCGGATATCCTCTCAATCCTACAATATCATTGCCTAGCACAAAGTTTCCTTGTCCGGTAAGTCCTGATCCCCCAACAATAAATCTCTCAAATGGCCCAACAGGCGCTTTAGCAGAATAGGTGTTGATGAATCCAAAGTGAATTCTAGGTGCTAGTACCAGTTTATCTACAATGTTGAGATAGTACTTGGCATCAAAATTCCATTTGTGATATTCCAGCCACTTGTACAAATCCTTGTCCGAAACAGTTTCATAGTCAATACTATTCATCAGTGAGTAAGGTGGAGTCATATTGACACTCAATGACAAATCAGAGCCTCTTCTTGGATACATTGGGTTGTCAGATGATCGTCGGGCTATGGTTGTGTTGAGTAATACGCCATTTGACACACCATCAGTGAAACTGCCCCCCATCTGAGTGTAATTGCTCAACGAATATTGCTGGAATGTTAGGGAGTTAGAAACCACGAAGAAATCATCCGGCCATGCCGCGCGTCTACCGAGTGATAAAGTAAGTGATGACATTTTCATAGAGCCTGTGAAACTTTGAAAGTCAAACCTTCTTGAAAAGTCTCGTTGACGAATAATCGACTGATTGGCACTGATGCCAAAATTGTTTGGCTTGCGTCCACCCAACCATGGTTCAGAGAAACTTAATGACAAACTCTGATATGCTGGTCCATTTGCCTGCATTCTAATACTCAAGCGCTGACCATCACCTGTCGGAGGGAAACTCTTCAGTCCAAGTGCCTCCTTGACAGAGAAATTGTTGAAGCTCACACCTAGGGTACCTATGAATCCATAAAGACCACCCCAACCACCAGATAGCTCGATCTGATCACTAGGTTGCTCTTCAAGTTGCCATTCGATGTTCACCTTTTCGGTGGCCATATTCGGTACCACGTTTGGAGTCACCGTCTCCGGGTTGAAATAACCTAGCTGCGAAAGCTCTCGCTGAGTTCTGATAAGTTCTGAACGATTGAACTTTTGACCTGGGATTGTACGAAGTTCGCGCATCACCACATGATCATTGGTCTTTTCGTTTCCACTCACGGTCACTTTATCGATTGTGGCCTGAGGCCCTTCCTGAATACGCATTTCCACATCTATGGAATCGTCTTCAACTCTAATTTCCACAGGGTTCACATTGAAGAATAAGTAACCATTGTCCATGTACAATGAACTAATATCGATTCCGGTTGGGTCATAATTCAATTTCGTTTGGATCAGCTCCATATCATAGACATCTCCTCTCTTAATGGCCAGCACGGTCTCGAGCGTTTCATTGTCATGAACAAAGTTTCCAACCCAGTCGATATCTCTGAAGTAATATCTATTGCCTTCGAAAATACCAATCTCAATGTTCAGGCTATTTGCATCTGCCAAGAATGTCGTGTCATAAGTCACCAATGCATCACGGTACCCTTTTGAATTCATGAAGGCGATCAGCAGGTCTTTGTCATTTTTAAACTCCGTTGAAACAAATTTTGCAGGTTTGAAGATGTTCACAACTGCCTCTTTAGAAAGCTTGTCTATGAACTCATCCGCAGTAGATGTATCCTTGTGTGTCAAGAAATGCGCTGTGTTGATCGGATTCAACATTTTAATAGAAGTTGCCAAAATTCTCGATGGCAATGTGAACCGATGACGCTCTCCTGTTTTCTTTAGCTTGCCCCTCAACTTTGCCTCGCTGAAGTTCTCATTGCCGACGAAAATAATGTCCTCAATTTTCACTTTTTTGCCCTTCTCCACCTTGATCAGCAATGTTGCGCTATTTCGAATTACGGTATCCGACTTCTGCATCACTTTTACCTGAGCATTTAAAAATCCTTTTCCCTCAAAAAATCTTTTAACACTTAATTCGGTATTCTTGATCAGAACATCGGTAATCACTTTTCCTCTTACCAACTCAATGTCATCTTCAAGTTCAGTTCGATGACTTTTGTTGACTCCCTCGAACTCATATGCCATGAGTCGCGGACGTTCAACGAGATTAATGGTCAACCAAATCTGATTGCCTTCAATCTTAGAAGCTGTAATTGAGATATTTCCGATGATGCCTTGTTTCCACAATTTCTTGATCGCATCTGAAATCTCATCTCCAGGTATCTTAATCTTATCACCAACCTTCAACCCAGAAAGGGAAATCAAAGCATTATTGTCCAAAAACTGAACCCCTTTTACTTCGATATCAGCAATTTCAAATTCCCTGGGACTAGAATAGTTAAGCTCCATTTCATTTGAGTTACTTCTTCTCTGTCCAAAAACCAACTGAGCTTCAACAGATGACCCAAGTAATAATATTGATATGATAAATAGTAAATATCTCATGAAGCCAACTGTTCACTTGTTTTTCCAAATCTTCTTTCTCTTGAGGCATACACCTCTAGCGCTTCTTGCATATGTTCTTTTCTAAAATCAGGCCACAACACTTCTGTAAAAAACAATTCAGTGTAGGCCGTTTGCCAAAGGAGAAAATTGCTTATCCTCATTTCTCCGCTCGTTCGTATTAACAATTCAGGGTCGGGAATACCTGATGTTGAAAGGTGTTGATCGATGAGATTTTGATCAATTTGATCTGGCAACAATGAACCTGAAGCCACCTCTTCGCCAATTCTCCTCACGGCTTGAGCTATGTCCCATTTCCCACTGTAATTGAGTGCTAAAATCAATCCAAGCCCTGCATTAGTAGCCGTTTGCTCCTTGGCAGATGCCAGATTTTCCTGTGCTGCTTTTGGCAAAAGGCTAGTATCACCAATTGACAATAGGCGGACATTGTTTTTCATGAGGGTCGGAAGTTCTTTTTTGATGGTTCCCACGAGCAAAGTCATCAAACCATCCACTTCTGCCTTTGGTCTGGACCAATTCTCAGTCGAGAATGCATATAAGGTGAGGTATTCAATTTTATGTTCTGCACAAAACTCCGTCGTTTCCCTGACGGCCTTAATCGCATTTTGATGTCCAAAAATTCTGGCAGCCCCCTTCTTCTTGGCCCATCGGCCATTTCCGTCCATTATTACCGCTATGTGCTTTGGAGTATTATTTGTCGTACCCGCCTGTGTCATGCCGCCTGATTTTCAAAAGCGTACAAAAATGATACTTTTTTTTGCAAGTAGGCGCAAGAAAACGACCTATTTAACGATTTTTAGCGTTTTAGCATCATCTCGTTCGGAATGTATGGGAATGGGCAAGGAATCTTGTAAAGGATATAGGTGAAATTGAGACCGATATATGAATAGAAATCCTTATTGACAGGATTCCCATAATTGTAATCCTTCAAAGAAAGGTCAAGACTTTCGGACACGTTATCTAATTCATCGTAAAAGGTCTTCCGAACACCAAATTCAAATCCGACACTGTACTTTTTTGCGATGATCTTCACAAAACCAATCCCAAAAGGTATTCCTGCTTGAATGCGACTGTGATTAAGCGTGAAAACATCAATGTTGTTCAATCTTAGAAATGACACCCCCGAAAACACATATGGGGACCATTTGACAGGAGATTTTCGTCTTTTATAATCCAGAAAATGATATTCGAACACAGAAGAAAGTTCTACAATACTCTGTTTAAAACTTGCATTTCTTTCTACCGAAAAAGCATCTATCGGCTTGCTATCTGTGCCCTTGATTGTGCCATACTTCAACCCCCATTTCACACTGATGTACTCCGAAAAGTTCATCCTATGATGTCCGGAAATAGCGGGCCCTAGATTACCTAATGGATAGCCCCTGTTAAGATCTCCACTATAGTTGAATCCTCCAATGCCCCCTCCAAATTCAAGAAATTGTGCTTGAGTATTGAATCCTCCAACCAAAACGATAAGTATGAAGACGAGTTTTTTCAATTCTATCTGAATTTTGCCGCGCGCTGACGCTTGCCTACTCTAGAACTTTCAGGAATGAGATATACTAGCTTGAACTGCGTGATGAAATACACATCGTTGTTTTCTGGATTACCTCGTTTGCCGTTAAAATCCCCGGCATTATCTCTGATATCACCACTTACTGTGTAAGAACTTCCGTTAAAATCTAACGCCACTTTCCTAATTGTTTCATCCTGTAGTTCCGCACTCCTGTCTGACATCATTCTGGCCAGGTCATTGTCACCAAAATGCGATAAACTCACATACTGATCACTGACATCATCAAGATAATCCGTAAAAGCAAAACGATAACCCATCTCAAAACGTAAATCAAAGTTCGCTGGCAATTTCATTGTCACACCCAAGGCAACAGGAATTTGGAAATTAATTAAGGGGTATGGATCAGCAGGTCGCGTTCCACTCCGTGCTTCTATTTCATCCTTTGTACCTGGGTCCAATTGCTGTCCTTCGGTTCCCAACTTTCGCAAATCAACCCATGTGCCAACCAACGATCCATCTACCAATTCGCCGGTTTGTGCATCCACATCCGACACCAGTCCTTTTGGGGCATGATGATATACCCCAGCACCAACGAATATGTAACCGTTCAATGGAAGCCTAAATGCAACACTCCCAGTTTGCGGTAAAAAATACATATTGAAACCAACGTTGAACTCCTTGATGTGATTCCTGAAACTAAGATTTCTCATGTACCTGCCATAAGCACTCGGGTCCTGTTCACGGTCTGTTGTCCCGGATGAGAAGTCTTCAGCTTTGATCCAACCCCAGTTAAAATTAGCTCGAAGTGATGCTCCGGGATGAAATCTATGACCAAAAGTAAAACCGAGACCTGGTCTTGTGAAGGAAATGTCAGTAGATGCTGCTCTGTTCACTGGCGCCATATCGCCATAGTAATTGAAGGCATTGACCATGATGCCCATGTACTGATGTGCATGGAACTTGCCTGCATTTCGAATGCCTTTGTATTTACCAATAGACTTACCTTTCGCTGCTTTTCCCTTATACTTACTGTACTTGCTTTGCGCACAAGTATCATCTACGATAAGTACCCAAAGGAAAAATGTACATGCCAATATGAGTAGCTGTCTAAGTTTCATTTCCTGAAAAATAATAACACAAAACTAATCGGATCATTGTTTGTCAACATTATTAATTCGACTAAACAGGGATAATTACAGCTAATTCCTTCGATCTAGCCCCCAGGAGAGCTTACTTCTAAGCGTTTCGATAAAGTTTACCCCTTCCATTTTAATGATGTTGGCCCTAAAAGGTGCCTTCTTTAGCTTTAAAAACATCGACTCTTCAGCTGCCTGTGACCTAGAATCCAGTGTGACCAAAAAGTTTGAATTACGACTTTCAACCTCAAATGTAAGCTCGCTGGCATCTGATACTATTAGCGGTCTAATGTTAAGGTTATGCGGACTAACTGGAGTGATCACAAAATTATTGGTATGGGGCAACAATATGGGCCCCCCACAACTCAGTGAATAGCCCGTTGATCCTGTTGGTGTTGCTACCATGAGACCATCGGCCCAATAGGTATTTAAAAATTCTCCATCAAGAAATGTCTTGATCACAATCATACTTGAGGTTTCTTTCCGCACAATAGAAAATTCATTGAGCGCGAAATTGATACCATCAAAAAGTGATGAGTTGGACTCGAGATAAAGTAGAGAACGCTTGTCTTCAACAAAGTTCCCTTTGAAAAGTGAATCCATTGCCTTTCCAATTTGCTCCTTGGACGTTGATGCCAAAAATCCTAGTCTTCCTGTATTAACACCAAGAATCGGAATCTCATGTTTTCCCACATGCGTCAATGTCTCCAGAAATGTACCATCTCCGCCAATGCTGATGAATAGATCAAACTGTGCTACATGATCATACACTACGTAAGTCGGGAAGTTGTATTTGGAAATCCAGTCGATGTTATTGGTGACCAGAATCTCCGATAAACAGACCTTTGCCCCTTTATCAAGCAGTGACCGCAACAATTCTTCAATGAATGGAATGGCCTGTGGGTTGAGCTTACGCCCATGTATCGCAATATTTTGCAACATATCAAATAGTCAGGTACTTCATCAGACTATCTAAGCGATCCTGGTCTACATCTGAACTTGATTGTTTACTGTAAGATTCCACTACCGTATAACCTCTGGTTTCCAGGGCTGTCTTAAGATGAGCTGTCTCTTCCAAATTGATCTTAATGGTTAATTTGATTTTGCCCGGCTCTTCAAGATCATTCATGATGTGAGTTGACATCACTCTTGCGTCATTCATCTCAATGATTCGGCTAATCTCCGAAAGTGAATAATCTCTAAAATCCATGGAAAAAACCAAAATAGCCCCTGGAGAATGGATGGATGTAGAACTCGCAAAAGCCTCCACGACATCTTCAATGGCAACTACACCTAGGTACTTGTCTTCATCGTCCTTGACCGCCACAATTCGCATTCCTGTGGTATAGGCCTTCTTCATTACCTCATAAAAGTGTTGCTCTCCGTTGACTATGCATTCAGTACCTGTCAGCTCATAGGCACCAATCGCCTCGGGCTGACTGGGGAAATTGAATATAATATCTTCAGTTAAAATGCCAAGAAATTTTCCCTGATCCGTCACCGGCAATTCTGATAATCGAAATTCCTCCATCCACTGCCGTGCCTTATCCACATCATCAGTGATTTTCAGTGGGGGAATCATATAATTGATCAGATCCTTAGCCGTCATACTGCTACATTTTCATTTAAAAACTCAGAAAGTATTTCATTGAACTTTTCGGGTTGCTCCATCATAGGGGCGTGACAGCACTTATCAATGAATCGCAACGTTGAGTTAGGAATCAATCGATTGAACTCATGTGCCACGTAAGGCGGTGTAATTGTGTCATTCAATCCCCAGATCAGCAATGTAGGCACCCTAATAGCTGTAATTTCATCTGCCATGTTATTGCGTTGGGCAGACTTAGCAATCGCTACAATCCTTAACGCCTTTGGTATGCTCTGGGTGGTTTCAAATACCTCATCAACTAACTCCTTTGTGGCAACCGTTCGATCATAAAAGGTATAGCCAACTTTATCCTTAATGTATTCGTAGTTTCCCCGTTTCGGATATGAACCTCCCATTGCATTTTCAAAAAGACCGGAACTACCAGTAAGGATTAGTTTTTTAACGTTTTCCTGTTTTCTTAATGTGTAAATCAGTCCAACATGACCTCCTAAAGAATTGCCCATCAATATTACATCCCGCAGATGCTTGAATTCAAGAAATCTCTCAAGGTAGTCTGTTAATGTCTCAAGACTCGCAGTACGAACTGGCAATGTATAGATTGGCAAAACCGGAATTACCACCTTATACTTGTTGGCAAACTGATTAACTATGGTGTCCCAATTACTGAGTGCTCCAAATAAACCATGAAGGAGTACAAGGTTTTCACCCTCCCCCTCTTCCAGATATTTGAATTCTCCTTCTTCTACTAATGGCATTTTTTTGGGTTTGTTCTCAAATATAATATTATGTCAAACTCTCTCTACTTCCGAACTGTTCGAGTGAGTCAAAAATGTGCTTGAAATATGGGATCACATCACTAACCCAAGAAAAAACTGCCGGACCTATAGGCTCAATATACGGCAAAAATATCGACGAGGACTGTTGATTACCGGGCAATTTCAACCCCAAACTATCAAAAATCCAAAGTACGACGCTCATTATTAACGCAAACTTTAATAAACCTAATACAGCACCCAGTACATTGTCGAACATTCCGAGCATACTGAGGTCGATAACCTTTTTGATGACACGTGCAACAAGGTTAATCACAATCGTGAAACCAATGAATATCAGCAAAAACACTCCCACCGAGACTACCTCGAAGTATTGACTATCACTGAAGAATTTTACCGCCAATGGTGCGGTGAACTCAATTGCGACAAACAACCCCACAAAAAGTGCTATGATCGAAAATAGCTCAACAACAAATCCCTTGGAATAACCTTTTATAGCGGTTAGAATAAAAAAGACTCCAAAAAAAATATCGATGTAATTCATTACTGTGTCAAAAGCTGCTTTACTATCATGGATATAGTCTTCCCATCTGCCTTGCCGGCCAGTTGCTTTGTAGCTGCCCCCATTACTTTACCCATGTCTTGTGGACCGGATGCTCCTAATTGCTCGACAATTTTCACCAACTCAGCCCTAATTTCATCTTCACCCATTTGCTTAGGTAAAAACTCTTCTATTACGCTCAATTCTTGTTTTTCTACTGTTGCCAGGTCCTCTCTACCTTGCTCTTCATAGAGTGTAGCAGAGTCTTTTCTTTGTTTGGCAGCCTTCATCAAAAGCTTCATTTCGGTATCCTCCGACAACTCAGATCCCGCTGATTTTTCAGTCTCAGCTAGCAGTATTGCCGATTTGATAGCTCTTAGTGCTGTAAGTCTATCTTTTGCTTTATTGAGCATGGCTTGTTTTATTTCCTGCTCAATCTTGGTTTTTAAGCTCATTAGATCGTTTAATTTTGTCCTTTATCTGTAAATAGATGACCAAACTTAGCGTAAACATTAACAAAATTGCAACCATCCGAAATGCTCGGGGAGGAAACAATCCTCAGGTAGTTAAAACGGCATTGGACTGTGAAAGATTTGGTGCAGAGGGAATAACTGTGCACCCAAGGCCTGACGAGCGTCATATAACCCGACAGGATGTGCTCGATTTGTCGACAGTAGTTACTACCGAATTCAATATTGAAGGATACCCTGATGATAGATACCTGGAGCTAGTTGAGCTGGTCAAACCAACACAGGCGACCCTGGTGCCGGACCCTCCGGATGCTATCACATCAAATGCTGGATGGGATACCCTTAAACATGAATCTTTCCTCAAAGAGGTAATTCAAAGATTGCAAAACCTCGGCATCAGAACTTCGATTTTCGTGGCTCCAGAACATCATATAATAGAGGGTGCAAAAGCAATTGGTACCGATAGAGTCGAGCTCTATACAGAGCCCTATGCAGTCAACTTTCCGAATGACCCTGAAGGTGCCATTGAAGAATATGTTAGCGCTTCAATATTGGCTAAGGAGTTAGGAATTGGTCTCAATGCAGGTCATGATCTCAGTCTGGAAAACCTTCAATATCTAAAGTCACGAATTCCATACTTGGATGAAGTTTCTATAGGTCATGCCCTGATTTGTGATGCCTTGTACTATGGTTTGGAAAACACCATTCAGATGTATAAGCGTAAATTGGCCGATTCATGAAACTACACTTCAAATCACTTGGTGATGGTGAGCCAATATTCATTTTGCACGGAGTATTCGGTTCAGCAGATAACTGGATCACAATTGGCAAACAGCTTGCTCAAAAATCGAAAGTTTACCTGATCGACCAAAGAAATCATGGCCAATCCCCTCATGATACTCTGTTCAATTATGAAGTGATGGCTGAGGATTTGTTCCAGCTTATGAAAGATGAGCATTTAGCGCACGCAACCATTATTGGACACTCGATGGGAGGAAAGACGGCAATGGAATTTGCCTGCAAGTATCCCTCCAAAGTTGACAACTTGGTGGTGGTGGATATTGGTCCAAAGGCCTACCCCCCACATCATCACGATGTATTGGCAGGCTTTCATGCTGTGAAACTGGAAGGACTTCAATCTCGCAATGACGCAGACCGCCAGATGAGTGAATGTATTTCAAACCCGGGTGTCAGACAGTTCCTGCTAAAAAATCTAAACCGAACAAGTGACGGATTCAGCTGGAAACACAATCTCGAGGTTATTGAGAAGAATATTGAAGAAATCGGTAAACCTCTTGACCCTCAAAAACATTATGCCGGAAAAACTTTATTCATCCGTGGATCGAATTCAGACTACATTAAAAACGATGATATAGAATTAATTAAAAATCATTTTCAAAATAGTCGTTTGGAAACAGTTGAAAATGCTGGACATTGGGTGCATGCCGAACAGCCCGTTGCGCTTTTAGAGATACTTAATCAGTTTTTATGAAAGGTAAGATCATTCTGATTCCAACCTATTTATCCCCATCCAATACGCGAGACTTTCTCTCTAAAGACATCCATGATCAAATTGCCAATATCCGATGCTTTCTTGTTGAAAATGTCAGGACGGCCAGACGGTTTATTAGCTCGTTGAAACTTGGATTAGTCATCGAGGATCTTCAGTTCGAAGTTTTGGACAAGCGTACAGAACCAGAGCATTTGAACCGACTGATTTTGCCTCTGAGTACGGGCCAAAATATCGGGATCATTTCGGAGGCAGGCATGCCAGGGATTGCTGACCCAGGGCAACTCATGGTGAGTTTTGCTCATACCAGGAATATTGATGTTTTTTGTCTTCCTGGTGCTTCGTCAATTACTATGGCACTCGCTTCTTCTGGTTTTAACGGACAACAATTCACGTTCCATGGATATTTGCCAATCGATAATTCGGAGCGCGATCGCAAAATCAAACAACTCGAAATGGAGTTAAAAAAGACCAGCTATACCCAGTTGTTTATGGAAACACCCTACCGGAATGACAAGTTTTTAGCGGCATTACTTAATGCGCTTTCTCCAAATACAATGCTCTTCATTGGTGCGGATCTAAGTGGAGCAGACTGCTTTAGCAAGACGAAATCAATCAAAGATTGGAAACTCAACGTGCCTAAATTGGGTAAAACACCCTGTGTTTTTGGAATAGGAACGACTTCATAATCAAACTTTTACGGGGTGCTAAATTCTTATATATTTGCCGCCTCATATTTTCACATTTCATATAGATACTAAATGGCATATTTATTTACTTCTGAATCAGTCTCTGAAGGCCATCCCGACAAAGTAGCGGATCAAATTTCAGATGCGCTCATCGATCATTTTTTGGCCTTTGATCCAAATTCGAAAGTTGCTTGCGAGACACTCGTGACGACTGGGTTGGTGGCTTTAGCTGGAGAAGTGAATTCCAATACATACCTGGACGTACAGGAAATCACCCGTGGAGTGATTGAGCGAATTGGCTATACCAAAAGTGAATATCAGTTTGATTCAAAATCCTGTGCAGTAATATCTGCCATCCATGAGCAGTCAGCAGACATCAACCGTGGTATAGACAGGGCTACTCCCGAAGAGCAGGGGGCCGGAGATCAGGGGATGATGTTTGGCTATGCAACAAAGGAGACTGAAAATTTCATGCCATTGGCATTAGATCTTTCTCATAGAATTCTTCAGGAATTGGCAGATATGAGAAGAGAAGGAAATGAAATTGATTACTTGAGACCTGACTCAAAATCACAGGTAACAATAGAGTATAGTGATGACAATGTTCCACAGAGAATAGAAGCAATCGTGGTGAGTACGCAGCACGACGATTTCTCGACCAATGACGATGAAATGTTGGCTAAAATCAAGGAGGACATTATCAACCTGGTGATTCCAAGAGTGAAAGCCAAGTTGCCAGCACGGATCCAGCAATTATTCAGCGATGATATAAAGTATCATATCAATCCCACCGGCAAATTTGTAATCGGAGGACCACATGGTGATACTGGCCTTACTGGAAGAAAGATCATTGTTGACACCTATGGAGGTAAAGGAGCACATGGTGGAGGCGCATTTTCAGGAAAGGATCCATCGAAAGTAGATCGATCTGCCGCTTATGCAACAAGACATATCGCCAAAAATCTTGTTGCGGCAGGAGTAGCTGATGAAATTTTGGTTCAGGTTTCTTATGCAATAGGCGTTGTGGAGCCAATGGGAATTTATGTCAATACCTATGGGACAGCCAAAGTTGATATGAAGGATGGTGAAATTGCCAAAAAAGTAGAGGCCCTATTTGATATGAGGCCGATTGCCATTGAAAGAAGGTTGAAGCTCAGGGAGCCTATATATTCTGAAACCGCAGCTTACGGACATATGGGAAGAACTTCTGAGACAAAGACCGTCTCATTCAAATCTGCTGGCCAGGAAATCACCAAGGAAATAGAAACCTTTACCTGGGAAAAGCTCGACTATGTAGACAAAGTAAAAGAAAGTTTCGGCTTATGAAGCTGTATTTTCTTCCTTTGCTCGTTGCTTTAATTGCATGTACTTCAAGAGAAGAAAAGAAATCCAAAATAATAATTGAGCCGGTAGCTGAAGGGCAAGCTTTCAATGCCGGCTTTCTCATTTTAAATGGCGTCTACAATTCTGAATTGATGGCGCCTTATGACATCTTTCAGCATACCATATTTCATACAGAAGGAGGTATTGAGGTCTTTACAGTAAGTCTGGAAATGGATACTGTCACGACTTTCGAAGGACTAAAACTCATTCCTGATTACTCAATATCATCCAGCGATTTACCCGAAATTGATATTCTGGTGGTGCCAAGTGCAGAACACAATATGGACTCTGACCTGGAAAATGAAGCTCTGATCAACTTTGTAAGTTTGATTGGTTCGAAAGCTGATTATGTGATGTCATTGTGTGATGGCGCATTCGTACTTGCCAAATCTGGCCTGGTAGATGGAAAAGCATCGACCACCTTTCCTTCTGATATTCCTAAATATCGAAAGACCTTTCCACACCTGACCGTTCATGAAGATATAAGTTTTGTTCATGACGGCACTTTATTAACATCTGCAGGAGGAGCCAAATCTTATGATGTTTCAGTTTATCTGGTCCATCATCTTTATGGAGAAAAAGTGGCAATAGGGGTTGCTGGTGGTTTGGTCATTGATTGGGATTTAAACAATTATCAGTTTAAAATAATCAAATAATCCTCCAGTGATAACACCTAATGTTTCATCAAGATCTATAGGCTGAAACTAACTCCTCACTTACCGCCCATAGTTGGTTAGCAGGTTCAGCCTCGTTTGCCTGTTTGGCGGTTTTCACAGGCTTACTTTTGGCAAAATACTTCCCCGAATGCTTTTCGATTCCTTCTTTCGTTGCAATGTGTATCTGCGTTTTAGCTCCTGTCTTGGGACCAATCATAAACAGGTGTCCCAACTTGACAATGCGCTTATAAATACCACCCCAGTTCTGGCCAAAACCTGTTCCCACTACTCCCGGATGCAACGCATAGGCCGTCAATCCCTGCTGATTAAATCTGTTATGAAGTTCTTTGGTGAAATAAATGTTAGCCAGTTTTGAATCGCCGTAGGCTCTAATGCCACTGTATCTCCTGGATTTCCAATTCAGGTCTTCGAAATCAAGTCTACCCATTTTATGAGCTGTCGAACTTACATTGATTACTCGTGCATTTGATTGCAAAAGCACATCCATAATTTCTGTTGTCAGGAGAAAGTGACCCAGATGATTTTGGGCGAAAGATAATTCATGTCCCTGCACTGACTCCTCTCGGACGATAAACATAGCGCCAGCATTATTTAGCAGAACATCAATTTGGAGATACTTTTCACGGACAAGTTTGGCTGCTAAACTCACAGAACTCAAATCCGATAAATCACAATGTATAAAATCAATATCACCGGTTACCGTAGACTGAACTTCTTTGGCCTTCCCTTCATTACGAGCCAGTATGACAATTTTCCATCCTTCTAATGCCAGGTCTTCGACAGTTGACCGACCTATTCCTGACGTCCCTCCAGTAATCACCAATGTCTTTTGCATAATTGATTAGACGATTGTCTCGACTTTTTCTTTTTTGATAACTATTAAATATCCAGATTCAACCGAACTCCTTGAAAATAGTTACTTCAGCTATTGATAAGGAGCTCTGAGTAAAAACAATAAAGCCGAATGAAGTGACACTTCATTCGGCCTAAATATTCTATGGATATACTTTTAACCCTCTTTTCTGGTTTTTACATTTTTCACCACAAATTCACCAACCTTTTGACCTTGATCGACACCATTGTCAATGGCCATCATGTAATGAATTCCTCCATACATTCTACTAATGGCTGCTTCTTCTGAAGCATGAATGAACGATGTAAACTCTCTTTTTGTAAGTCCGTACTCCACTTCAGTGGTATCTAGAAAAGCAAAATTATCACCATAAATGCTTGTCAATGTTACCGCCGCAGATCTGGAAATCACACTATGACCGCTGGTGTATTCAGGAAAGGGGGGTGTTTGTAACAACGGCAACCACTCCTCATCTATGTTTTCATTGATTACCGTTTCAGGTCTAACCACAATGCTTCTCCACTTTTCTTCCCAACAACTAATAAATCCATCAAACAAGGCAATGGAAGTCATCGTATATGCCTCAATCGTCTCATCAAATGAACTCTTTGCAGAACGGGTAGCAATAGCCGTTATGCCCATCCAGTGCCCTCCCGGAGTGATTTTCTTGGTAGCAAACATCGCATGTCCCCTATGATGAGAAACATAAGGGTTACAATCCCAAAATTTAGCAATCTCTTTTTGGTTTTCATCTAAATTATTTCCTACCTCATAAACCTCCATAGTTTGCTTGAAGAACTCACTATTCTCCTCCAAACTGAATTCTTCTGGTGGTAACGGAGGAAATTGTTCAGCTGAATCCAACACCATTGGTCTTATTTTCTTCCAATGAGGCTCAATTCCTTCCATGTAATCGGGCGGAGTTGGCTTCCAGTATTCGTCTTCCTGCCTTATTGTATACTTTGGAAAAGTTCTGGTCTGCTTGTACATGTCTCCATTTGCCCAGGCCAAAATATGTTTAGCTACCTCTTCTCCATATTCCAATGAATTCGCTTTGAGAGAAGTAGGCAGTCCTTTGTCCGAAAGACTTTCATAAAACGACTCTCTGAATTCGTCAATCTTTTGTTCCGAGAAAATAAGGGCCTTACCAACAGTGAGAAAAGCATGAAGACTTGAAAGATTATAATCTACTTCGGCTGATGGTGCTGGAATAGGTGTTAACTCATTTAACTGATCAGCCAGACTCTCGTACTTTTCAGGGTTAGCTTTAGCCATTATCTCAAAAGCAGCAATATTGGGATAAGCATAAACCCTGGATGCAACCGGCGGAGAGAAAATATCATAGACGATTACATCGGTCAGCTTTTTCATGACCTTTTGATAAGTCTCCGGATCGGACAATTCTTGTTGATAGCGCATATCTGGTTCACAACTCGCCATCGTAAGTGCTGTTAAAACACAGAGTAAAAATTTGGTTTTTTTCATAGTGATTCCAATCATAATCACCCCAAAAATATCATATCGGAAACCTATATCAAATGGTTTAAGTTAATCAGGTGTTTTTATCGTACAAATGATATATTTGACGTAGAATTGGCGTAGATGTATTTAATAGGATATGACATAGGAAGCTCTACCATCAAGGCGAGCCTAATCGAAACAAGCAGCAATCAGCATGTTTGTACAGTTCAATATCCTGACAGAGACATGGATATGATCTCCAGACAATCCGGTTGGGCAGAGCAGCAACCTGAAATTTGGTGGCAGGACTTCTGTTTTGCTACCAGGAAACTGTTGGCCGAAGCTAAGATTCAGGCAGAGGATATTCAGGCAATCGGCATTAGCTATCAGATGCATGGGTTAGTGCTCATTGACAAACAAAAACAAGCACTTAGGCCCGCAATCATTTGGTGTGATAGCAGGGCAGTGGCAATTGGAGATAAGGCATTCAACGAAATTGGTCCCAGATGGTGTCTGGAAAACTGTCTGAACAGTCCGGGGAATTTTACGGCCTCAAGGTTGAAGTGGGTAAAAGACAATGAGCCGCACATCTATGAACAGGCTGACAAATTTCTGCTCCCGGGAGACTATATAGCCATGCGTGTTACTGGTAAAGTAAGCACAACACTAAGTGGTCTGTCAGAGGCCATTCTATGGGACTTCAAAGAGAAAAAATTGGCAAATGAAGTCCTGGATCACCTTGATCTGGATAAAGATCTAATACCAGAAATAGTTTCAGCTTTTGATGTGCAGGGAGAAGTAACAGAAGAAGCATCCATAATGACAGGGCTAAAACCCGGAACACCCCTCACCTTTAGAGCAGGAGATCAACCCTCCAACGCCCTTTCGTTGAATGTGTTGAGACCTGGCGAGATAGCAGCAACATGTGGCGCTTCGGGAGTGGTGTATGGCATTGTGGACCGTCCGTTATTTGATCCTAAATCACGGATCAATGCATTTAGCCATGTTAATTATGAGGAGAACAATGATCGAATAGGTGTCCTCGCCTGTATCAACGGTGCAGGCATGCAATATGGATGGATGCGCCATCAAATTGCGGCTGGCGGAAGAAGTTATGACGACATGGAGAGAATGGCTTCAGGAGTACCAATAGGATCTGAGGGACTGTGCATTCTTCCATTTGGAAATGGGGCCGAAAGGATCCTAGAAAATAAGAATCTAAAATCTCAAATTCACAATCTTCAATTCAATAGACACAGCAGAGCGCACCTGTTTCGCGCAGCGCTGGAAGGTGTAGCCTTTTCATTTGTCTACGGGATTAACCTGCTCAAAAATCTTGGATTGAACATGGAGGTTCTCAGGGTTGCCAATGACAATATGTTTCAGTCGGAAATTTTTTCACAGACAATGGCCACACTGCTGGATTGCAAAATCGAAATGTTCGATACGACAGCAGCAGTAGGAGCGGCTAAGGCAGCAGGTGTTGGAATTGGAGTATACCAAAATGTGGAGGAAGCGCTCGGCTCTCAAAAACCTTATGTGATATTTGAACCTTCTCTTGATAAAGCTCAATGCGAGCACGCATATCAATTTTGGGTTCGAAACCTTGAAAAGTCATTGCAGGAAGTTGCTCCTACACAACATACGGATGGAAATAGTAGCCGGCTGGGTGATACAGTATCGCTTGGCCTCCAATTGGCTGCCAAAAATGATCTGCTAAATGAACTGAAGAAAGACCTGCTCAAGTTGTCAGAAGGTAAAAAATCAACCAAAGCAATCGAAAAGATTGCAGAGCGCATTGATCAACACCTCAATAAAGATCGTTATTGGGAAATGATTGAAGAGCATGTTGATTTTATCGAAGGTGACTTTTTCAAGCGATTGAAAGCGGAGCATGCTGATTTAAGTGCTCAAGACATTCGATTAAGCTTTCTCCTTCGATTAAAACTGTCAACTAAAGAAATTGCAGAGCAACTTAACCTGTCCATTAGAGGGATTGAGACCAAGCGCTACAGACTAAGAAAAAAGCTGGGGCTGGATAGTCATCAGTTAGAAGAATACCTCACCAACTTCTAAATAAAATCAGCAATCCTTCATTTGACGTAGTAATGAAATGATTCTGGCGAATTCGTGTAGTACGTCAATTTCTTTAGAAACGAATGGATTATCATTTATTTGGCCCTGCGTTTTTATGCGCTTGATACATTCATACATCTAAATTGTAACTTTCAATGGTTGGATTAGAAACTTGGGACTGGGTAGTCATTGGCATTTATTTTGCCATTTTGATTGGGGTGGCCGTCTGGGTGATTTTACAAAAAAACAAAAACACGGAAGACTTTTTTCTTGCTGGCAGAAACGTTGGTTGGTTTGTGATCGGCGCATCAATTTTCGCGTCAAATATTGGTTCAGAACATGTCGTTGGGTTAGCTGGAACAGGTGCTGAAACGGGTATGCCAATGGCACATTATGAGCTGCATGCCTGGATCGTACTGTTGCTAGGCTGGGTTTTTCTTCCTTTCTATATGAGGGGAGGGGTTTTCACAATGCCAGAATTCCTTGAAAAGAGATTTGATAGCAGATCAAGATGGTTTTTGTCCATTTTCTCGATCATTGGATATGTGCTGACCAAGGTATCTGTCACGATTTATGCTGGGGGAATTGTGATCAGTCAACTGCTGAATGTTTCGTTTTTAACTGGAGCATTGGGAATTGTGATCATCACTGGTATATATACCGTTTTGGGAGGCATGCGTGCTGTGGTTTATACGGAAACCTTGCAAACAGTAGTGTTAATACTTGGTGCCATTTTTCTCACCTGGATAGGTTTAGATACGGTAGGCGGATGGGCCGAACTCAAGGCAACAGCCGGAAGTAGTCACTTCAATATGTGGCGACCAATGAGCGACCCGGACCTACCATGGACAGGGATGGTCTTTGGTGGAGCAATAGTTGGTATCTGGTACTGGTGTACCGATCAGTACATTGTGCAACGAACTTTAGCCGCTAATAACATTAAAATAGGACGTAGAGGAGCCATTGCTGGCGCGTATCTAAAATTGCTTCCCATTTTCATCTTTCTGGTACCAGGTATTATTGCTTTTGCCCTGAAACAGAAAGGCCTTATTGATTTTGAAAAAAGTGATCAAGTATTTCCAGTATTGGTGGCGACCTTACTTCCTACTGGCATCAAAGGACTTGTTGCAGGTGGCTTAATGGCCGCATTGATGAGCTCACTGGCATCTGTTTTCAATTCCAGTTCGACGTTATTCACAGTTGATATTTTCAAAAAAATGTATCCGGATACCGCGGAAATCAAGCTCGTACAGATTGGCAAAGTCGCAACAGGGATAGTTGTTGTTCTGGGCATGTTATGGATTCCAATCATGGAGAAAATTGGGGGTGGCGTTCTTTATCAGTATCTGCAAAGTGTGCAGTCATATATCGCACCACCTATTGCAACTGTTTTTTTGCTCGGCATCCTTTGGAAAAGAGTAAACGCTCAGGGAGCCATCGCAACTTTGCTATTTGGTTTGGTTATAGGAACACTTAGGATTACTGCTGAATTAATGGTAGAACCCAATGGTAGTGGTTTTATTTACCAGTTTGCTACCATCAATTTTGCCCATATGGCTATCTTCATGTTTTTAGCTTGTGTCATGGTTTGTGCTATTGTTAGCCTGCTAACTCCTGCTCCAGACTATGCCAAAATTGAAGGGCTCGCTTTTGGAACCTTAAGTGCGGAACAAAAGAAAGCTACTCTAAAAAGTTTTGATAAAGTGGATGTAATATCCTCATTGGTCTTGGTTGCCATTATTATTTGGGTATTGTCATATTTCACTGGTTGATAAAAGAATATTAAATGAAATTTTTAGGAATTGATGTAGGAAGTTCATCTGTTAAGGTGAGTGTGTTTGATGCCGACAAGCAACAAACACTTGCCAGTACCTTCTTTCCGAAAAGTGAACTGGCAATCAACTCTCCTGTGCAAGGTTGGGCAGAACAGGACCCCTCCACATGGTGGGAAAGTATCAAGGGTGGTTTGAAGGAAATTTCAACGCAAACCAATTTAAAAGAGGTTGCGGGAATTGGAATATCATATCAAATGCATGGGCTGGTAGCAGTAGACAAGGACAAGAATCCTGTCAGACCTTCAATCATCTGGTGCGATTCTCGCGCTGTTGAAACGGGAAATGAAGCTTTCAATAACATTGGACATGAAAAAAGCCTAAGTCACCTACTCAATTCTCCTGGAAATTTTACAGCTGCAAAGCTCGGCTGGGTAAAAGAAAATGAACCTGACCTTTATAGTAAGATTAACAAAGTCATGTTGCCAGGCGATTTTGTGGCAATGAAACTCAGTGGTGAGATCAACACCACTTCTGGAGGAATGTCCGAAGGGGTGTTTTGGGATTTTAAAAACCGCAAAGTCTCTGCTGATGTGAAAGGCTATTTCGGATTTGATGATGAGCTAATTCCTCCCTTGATGCCAATCATTGGTGAGCAATCAAGGGTGAGTGAATCAGCGGCTGCAGAACTTGGTTTGTCATCGGGGATCCCTATCACCTACCGTGCTGGAGATCAACCCAACAATGCTTTATCACTAAATGTACTTGAGCCGGGTGAACTTGCTACCACAGCAGGCACATCGGCTGTAATTTATGCGGTAAGTGACAAAAATGAATATGACCCTGACTCAAGGGTAAATACCTTTCTGCATGTCAATGACAAAGATGGGACTTCAAGAAATGGCATATTACTTTGTGTAAATGGTTCAGGCATTCTTTACAGCTGGCTAAAGAAATTGCTCAGCATTGGTGGTGAGCTGGACTATCCGGCTTTGAACGATCTGGCCTCACAGGCTCCAATTGGCGCTGATGGGCTATGCTTTATGCCATTTGGCAATGGGGCGGAACGCATATTGAAAAACCAGAATCTTGGTGCACAAATGATCAATCTTGATTTTAATCGACATGGAAGCGCCCATATGGTTAGAGCGGCCAAAGAAGGCATTGTAAATGCTATGAACTACGGTTTGGAAATCATTCGTAGTATGGACGTACCAACAACAAAAATACGAGCTGGTGCCAGCAATTTGTTTTTAAGCCCTTTGTTTAGAGAAGCTTTTGTCAACACCACTGGCGTACCTCTTGAACTTTACGAAACTGATGGTGCAGAAGGTGCAGCAAGAGGTGCAGCGATTGGTGCCGGATATCAAACTTACAAAGAGGCCTTTGATAAGTTGAAACTTATCAGCATCATTTCACCAACTGAAGCATTAATGTCAAATTATCAACAGTCTTACCAGGATTGGAAGGGCGAGTTAAATAAGTTGTTGAATGTTTAAAGAGGCCCGATATAATATAGGTCAATGGGAAGTAATTTCTCTGAAGAATGAAACGGGTGCTGGCTTTGAGATTATTCCTGAAAAAGGAGGGTGTATTCGTAACCTGTGGCTCGGTCAAAAAGCTACTGGCTTGCTAGATCCGCTCGAAAGCAAAGAAGAAATATCCAGCAATCCTTGGTATAAACAAGCCTTGCTATTTCCCTTCCCTAATCGACTGAATGACGGGAAATACGCTTTTGAGGGGCGTCAATTTCAGTTTCCAATCAACGAGCCCGATCGAAACAATACACTGCATGGGTTTATTTCTACGGAGCAATTGGAAATAGGAGAAATTCAGACCTCTGAGAATAAGGCATCAATAGAACTAAAATATGCCTATGAGGGCAAATTTGAATATTATCCTTTTCCTGTTAACCTATCATTCATATTTGAGGTAAGCGAAAAGGATTTCACGCTCACTGCGCAAATTACGAATTCAGGCAAAACAAGTCTTCCTTATGGATTTGGTTGGCACCCGTACTTTTTGTTTGAAAATACAGCGTCCATGCAAGTGCCAAAATGTGAATTAATAAACGTCAACGAAAAAAACATTCCAACTGGTAAAACCGAAGCTTTTGATCGATACGAGTTCTATAAGGAAGTAAACGAACCCTTCGATACATGCTTTCTATTGCCAAAGGGAACAGATCCAATTACCCAGGCCGGCTGTGGTGATTTAAAACTTGAGGTGTCAGGAGATGAAAGCACTCCTTTCCTTCAGATATTTAATCCAGCACCGGAGAAGCTGGCAATTGAACCAATGACCTGTGGAATTGATGCATTTAATAATGAACAAGGACTAATAACGCTGGCACCTAATGAGTCTCGTATTCATCGGTGTAGCGTTCGAATCATAAATGAATAATGTTTAATCATTAAAACCTTAACTGATAATAATGGCGATAATAGGAGAAAAAGAGTTCTTCAAGGGAATTGGAGAAATCAAGTTTGAGGGGCCAGGTTCAACCAACCCACTGGCATATAAATATTACAATCCTGAGCAGGTTGTACTTGGTAAAACCATGAAGGAGCAATTCAAATTTGCAATAGCATACTGGCACACCTTCTGCAATACCGGAGGTGATCCATTTGGTCCTGGCACAAAAGTTTTTGAATGGGACGCAAACGCGGATGCAATACAGCGATCCAAAGACAAAATGGATGCTGCATTCGAATTCATCTCAAAGCTAGGTCTTGAATACTTCTGTTTTCATGACTTTGATTTGGTAGATGAAGGCAATTCACTCTCAGAATCTGAAGCTAGATTAAAAGCAATCGTAGAATACGGTCAGGAGAAAAAGAAAGGGAATGATATCAAAGTTTTGTGGGGAACTGCAAACTTATTTTCAAACCCTCGCTACATGAACGGTGCTTCTACTAATCCGGATTTTAACACTGTGGCATATGCATCTGCACAGGTAAAAAATGCGATTGACGCGACCATCGCGCTTGGTGGAGAAAATTATGTGTTCTGGGGAGGTCGAGAAGGATATATGTCCTTGTTGAACACCAACATGCAAAAAGAGCTGGATCACCTGGCAATGTTCCTTACAAAATCACGCGATTACGCAAGGAGTCAGGGTTTTAAGGGATCCTTCTTTATCGAACCTAAACCTGCCGAACCATCTAAGCATCAATATGATTTTGATAGCGCAACAGTAGTTGGGTTCCTAAATAAATATGGTCTTCAGGATGATTTCAAAATCAATATTGAAGTGAACCATGCTACGCTTGCTGGTCATACATTCCAGCATGAATTACAAGTAGCTGCTGATGCGGGTATGTTAGGTAGTATTGATGCCAACAGAGGTGACTATCAAAACGGATGGGATACGGATCAGTTCCCTACAAATCTCGGGGAACTTGTGGAAGCAATGCTAGTAATTGCCCAATCTGGAGGAATCCAGGGTGGTGGTGTCAACTTTGATGCAAAACCACGTCGAAATTCTACAGATCTAATTGACATATTCCATGCACATATTGGTGGAATAGACAACTTTGCAAGAGCCATGCTCATCACGGAGAAAGTGCTGACTCAAACTGATTACAAGAAAATTGTATCGGATCGTTATGCATCTTTCGATAGTGAAAACGGCAAGGCGTTTGAAGCTGGCAATCTCGGTCTCAATGAGTTGCATAAACTTGCTCACAGTAATGGTGAACCTGAGCAAATCAGTGGACGTCAAGAGCTGCTTGAAAACATTATCAATAGCTGTATTTAAGTTCATATTTATATTTTCAAAAAGTGGGCCCTAGTGCCCATTTTTTGATTTAATCTGTATTCATTCCGACCTCTGGATATAGATTGATTAATCATGTAATGTTGCGTTTCAGCATTTACCTAATCCGTCTATCATGTCAAAATCTTCATCCTACCCTTTCCAAATTGCACTGATTGTTTCTTTAGGAGGGTTTCTCTTCGGGTTTGACGCATCCGTGATTTCTGGAGTAGTCGAATTTGTCGGCCCTCAATTCGATCTCGACGACATTCAATTGGGTTGGGTGGTAAGCTCACCAACTTTTGCTGCCATGTTTGCAATGGTCGCTGCAGGGACTATTAGCGACTACATTGGGCGGAAAAAAGTACTGATATACGCTGCGCTACTTTATGCAATTTCAGCTCTTTTCTCTGCAGTTGCACCAGGATACGAAGTGCTGGTGGTTGCCCGAATGATTGGTGGATTGGCTTTTGGAGCTGCTCTTGTCCTTGCGCCCTTATACATTGCTGAAGTTGCTCCATCTGAGAAGAGAGGAAAATTGGTTTCCGTTCAACAATTCAACATCGTAATCGGCTTTTCAGCCAGTTATTTCTGCAACTATCTGTTGATTGGCATGATGGAGGAAGGTACTCTTACTGAGTATAATGTCTGGCGTTGGATGCTAGGAATTGAATTCTTACCTGCCCTTATCTATTTCGCCTGCATGTTCTTTGTGCCAAAAAGCCCGAGATGGTTACTTCTGCATGGACGTGAACAGGAAGCTGATGCAGTTCTCAACAAGATATTCGATAATGGACGAGCTTCGGAAGAAAAACTAATTATCAAGGAAAATATCGCCTTAGGTAAGAAGGACAAAAATACTCCTTTGAAATCCCTTTTCAGTTCTAAACTGTCCTTAGTGATGACCATTGGGTTTGTCGTGGGTATCATTCAACAGGTTACAGGTGTCAATGCCATCTATTTCTATGCGCCAACCATATTTGAGCAATCGGGAGTTGGAACTAATGCAGCCTTTGCTCAAGCCGTATTAGTAGGGATCATCAATGTTGTTTTTACTGTTGTTGCCATGTTGACAATCGATCGACTTGGACGTAAGCCCCTTTTAATGGCTGGCTTAGTCGGAGTTGTCATTAGCATGGGCATTACAGCTTACGGATTTAGTCAGGCTACTTATTCCTTAAAAAAAGAAGTTGCCATCGAAATGGAGCTTGACATCACGAAATTGAAAAATGTCCTGGACGTCAAATATGAAAATGACATCAGTTTCAAGCATGAACTTAAAACTGCGCTTGGTACTGCCGTGTATGGAAGGCTTGAAGGGGATATTATCCAGCAATCAATCACCATGAATCCAACCCTTATTCTTGTTGGTATTTTGCTATTTGTCGCTTCGTTTGCTGTTTCTCTTGGCCCGGTAATGTGGGTCTTACTATCTGAAATCTTTCCCAATAGGATTCGCGGGCTAGCCATTGCGGTAGTTGGATTTGCTAATGCTTTTTCTAGCTTTATCGTACAACTTCTTTTCCCATGGGAACTGACGAATCTGGGCAATGCCGGCAGTTTTTTGGTCTTTGGCTTTTTTGGACTGGTAGGACTTCTGATTCTATCAAAGATTCTTCCCGAAACCAAGGGCAAAACGCTGGAAGATATTGAAAAGGAGTATGTGCGTTAATGACTGACAAAATGAGTAACATAAAAAATCCAATACTAAGTGGATTCAATCCGGATCCATCCATCATTCGCGTTGAGGATTACTTTTATATCGCCACGTCTACTTTTGAGTGGTTTCCGGGAGTCCAAATACATCGATCCAAAGATTTGAAGAATTGGGAGCTTGTCTCAAGAGCTTTGACAAATCGATCTCAGCTAGACATGATTGGCAACCCAGATTCCTGTGGCGTATGGGCTCCATGCTTATCATACGATAATGGCACTTTCTATTTGGTTTACACCAATGTCCGTTCTTTTGACGGTGTATGGAAAGATACTCCCAATTTTTTAGTAACAACTACAGACATTTTGGGCGAATGGTCAGACCCAATATATCTTTCATCACATGGGTTTGATGGCTCGTTATTTCATGATGATGATGGTCGTAAATGGTTCACCAGTATGTTGGTGGATCATCGAAAAGGAAAATTCTTTGGTGGCATCATTATGCAGCAATTCGATCAGGATGTTAAGAGACTGGTGGGCCCTGTCCATCACATTCATCAAGGCACTGAATTGGGTAAGACGGAAGGGCCTCATCTTTATAAACGAAAAGATTACTACTATTTGCTCATGGCAGAAGGTGGAACTGAATATGGTCATTCCATATCTTTCGCAAGATCGAAAGAACTGACAGGCCCGTATGAACTACATCCTCAAAATCCAATCATCAGCGTCAAGGATAGTCCATCTTACCCGATCCAGAAATCCGGACATGGTGACCTAGTTGAAACAAAAGTAGGGAATGTTTACATGGTTTTTTTGATAGGTCGACCACTTACTGACCATGGCAGATGCATTTTGGGAAGAGAAACTGCCATTGAGCAAATGGAATGGCATGTTGATGACTGGTTGTATCCAAAAGCAGGCACACGAGTTCCAAGACTGGAGGTTTCGACGGACTTAGAAGAGTTTCCGGTACCTATATCAAACACTAAAGACGATTTTGATTCACCACATCTTGACATTCAGTGGCAATCGCTCAGACGTGTCTTTTCTGAAGATTGGATGAGCTTGAAGAAGAGGCCCGGATATCTGAGATTATATGGACAAGAATCATTGAGCTCATTTCACTACCAGTCACATATTGGAAGACGATTGCAACATTTTCATGCCAGTATTTCAACGAAACTTGATTTCAAGCCGATCACTTTCCAACAGATGGCTGGATTGGTGATTTACTATAACACATGTCATTTTCATTACCTATACATGACCAGTGACGAGAATGGAAGAAGATTGCTTAACATCATCACTTGTGATAAATATAATATGAAGGAGCCAATATCTCCTGTCGTCGTTCTTGGTGAAGATGTTGTCTACTTGCGAGCAGAAATCAATCTTGGTGATTTGCAATTTCTATATTCCGTTGATGAAAAAAAGTGGATAAACATTGGCCCAATACTGGATCTATCTATTTTGAGTGATGATTACGTACGGGATGAAGAGAACAGATATAGGCCTGCATTTACGGGTACATTTGTTGGACTGTGCTGCCAGGACTTAAGTGGTCAGAAAGTGATTGCAGATTTTGACTGGTTTGAATATAAAGGAATAAATCAATCATAGGTAATGGTCATGAATAAAGTCAAATGGGGCATCATAAGTACGGGTACAATTGCTCATGCATTTGCACAAGATTTCAAATTTGTCCCGAACGGAGCGCTTATGGCAGTAGCATCCAGAAATATAGAAACAGCTCAGGAATTTGCTGCCGAATATGATATTCCCAAATCGTACGCAACCTATGAAGAGTTGTATGCCGATCCGGACATTGATGCGGTATACATTGCTACTCCTCACAATTTTCATTTTCAAAATTCAATGGACGCCATCAATGCCGGAAAATCTGTAATGTGTGAAAAACCGCTCACCGTTAGTCCTGATGAAGCGGTTCACCTCACTCAGCATGCGCGTAAAAAGAAAGTCTATCTAATGGAGGCGTTATGGACATACTTCCTTCCTTCAATTCAAAAAGCCCAAGAATGGATTGCAGAAGGAAGAATTGGAGAAGTCCGTCAGATTAGAGCAGATTTTGGGTATCCTGTAGATTATGATCCTTTGAGTCGCATGTTCAATCCTGATTTGGCCGGAGGTTCCCTGCTTGATATGGGTATTTATCCCGTCAGTATGGCCTGGCTGTTTTTGAAAAAAGATCCTATTCAGATTAAGGCCATTGAGCGAAAAGCACCAACTGGGGTCGATTATGATATGCATATGACCTTTGACTATGGTGAGGAAGTTGCCATCTTGAATTCCTCCTTTCGCTCTAAGTTGTTTAATCATCTGTTTGTCATAGGAACGGAAGGGTACGTACAGGTTCCAGATTTCTGGAGGGCAAGTGAATGCATGTTATTCAAAAGTGAAGAGCAGATAGATCATTTTATGGAAAACCGTGAGAGTTTGGGTTATTGCTTCGAAACAATTGCCATGAATGAGGATTTGCTCAATGGTAAATTAGAATCTGAAATAATGCCGCATGCATATTCACTCAAAATTCAGGAAATAATAAAGTCAGTTAAAGATGCTGCCAGAAGGTAATTAATATCTCATGATCATTATATGATTCAGTTATTCTTAATATAATGAGATTTTCTTCCAGACAATTCAGGCCTCACATACTCTTTTGATCTCCGAACCAATGAACCGGCAAACTATTCTGAAGTAATAATTCAAAATAACAATTGGTTGGTGAAGACGTTAATTATTGAATCAAAACCCAATGCTTACAACTTTTTGGTAAAAACATGTTTCTATTCGGCTAGTTGTTAACGAATTAATCTCAAGTTGTGAAAATTGGCATATTTTTGCACTTGCTTCATAAACAGGCATTTAATGTACCGGAGATTCTATTTCCTTTTTCCTATACTGTTTATCCTGGCTGATGGCATCATTTTTTCATTGGCCTTCGGACTCAATTATTTTTTATCATATGAGCCTGGATACTCACAATCCAACTATTGGATTTCGTATATGATTGCCACTATGTTATGGCTGATAATATCTGCCGTAATGCGAGATTATAAAATTGGTAGAGCAACTGAATACTCTGTTTCTTTCAATAAAGCGATAAGATCTGCAGCAATTTTTGTTTCTGTATCTTCTATTGCATGGGTCTTTTTTAATTACCAGGAGTTGTCTCGTGATTTTCTGGGTGGTCTTTTCGTTATATTCATTGTGCTTCTGGTCACTCAACGGGTGACTATTCACATTATATTGAATCGATACAGACGATGGGGAGGTAATTACAGAAATGCAGTCATCGTCGGACATGATCAATTGGGCAAATCGCTTTGGGACGTCTTATCTACAAAAAAAGATCATGGAATTAAATGTCTTGGCTTCTATGGACAAGAAGGCAAGGAGATTTCCAAAGTACCTGTTCTCGGTTCAATAAATGATTTTTTCAGTAGCGATCTTAGCGAAGTAGATTTCATCTATGTAAGTGAAAACATTGAGAAGAATACATTAAACAGGATTATACAGCTCGCCGACAAAGAATTTAAGAAGGTAAAACTCCTGCCCAACTTCAAAACGGACTACCTCAAAACTTATGAACTCTACCAACTCGATCATATTCCCGTTTTAGATGTAAATAATCTTCCACTTGACAGTCTTGTTAACAGATTTGCAAAGCGCACTTTTGATGTGGCCTTTTCGCTAATGGTCTTGGTGGGTATTTTTAGTTGGCTTTTCCCAATTGTTGCACTATTAATCAAGCTTGAGTCCAAAGGACCCATCCTTTTTAAGCAGAAGCGAAATGGGAAAAATAATGAAGAGTTTTCTTGTCTGAAATTTCGGACGATGAGGGTGAATGAAGTGGCTGACTCGAAATGGGCCACCAAGAATGATCCACGTGTTACCTATTTCGGTAAGCTGTTGCGAAAAACCAGCATCGATGAACTACCACAAATACTTAATGTTTTAAAAGGCGAAATGGCAATAGTAGGTCCGAGACCACTTCCGGTAAAAATGAATGATGATTTTGAGAGGAAGATCGAAAACTACCGTCAAAGATTAAGTTATAAACCTGGTATCACTGGGCTTGCCCAGGCTATGGGATATCGGGGTGAAATAAAAGAACTTACTGACATTGAAAACCGAGTGAAACTTGATCGTTTCTATCTCAAAAACTGGTCCTTTTTATTTGATATCAGAATTATCACCAAGACAGTATTTGAAATCATAAAAGGTCAAGAAGGAGCCTACTAATTCTGATAAACAAATTTCATACCCTGACCGACAAATAATAATTGTTCATCGAATTCTAAACTAAATCCTGCTTCACAATTAGTATAATTGCTAAGCATAAGACAGTTTCATGCTTTTTCTCGCTTTTGTACTTTCATTTCTTTTGGCCTTTTCCATCATTCCGGTGGTCATCAGAATTTTTAAATCCCTGGACCTGCTGGATGCTCCAGATCGCAGAAAAATCCACAAGTATTCTACGCCGGCCTTTGGTGGGATCGCCTTTCTAATTGCAATTTTAGTTGCAATAGCGCTAGCTGTCCCGGCCGGAAGCTTATACGAACACAAATTTCTATTTGGAGGTCTTTTCTTGATGTTCATTCTTGGATTGAGAGACGACATATCAAGCCTAGATGCCAACTACAAGTTGTTGTTCCAGTCCCTCGGGGCAATTTTAGCAGTTTACTATGCAGATGTCAGAATTACAGACCTTCATGGTCTTTTTGGCTTGGATGAACTCCCTTTTTGGTTTTCCATTGGACTAAGTATCTTTATCGTAATCGCTTTAACGAATGCCTTTAATTTAATTGATGGTATTGACGGTTTAGCCGGCAGTATTGGATTATTGGCGACATCAGCTCTGGGCTTTTGGTTCTACCTGGTTGGGGACAGTACATATTCAATTTTGTGCATTGCTACAGTAGGTGCGCTGGCTGCATTTATCATCTTCAACTGGAGTCCATCGAAAATCTTCATGGGTGATACAGGATCCATTTTCCTTGGGTATTTGCTCGCCTGCTCTTCTATCAGATTTATAGAATTGAGCCACTTAACAACACAGACTGTATTTACAATTAATGATCCGATCAGCTTATCAATAGCTTTTTTGATCCTACCGATCTATGATACATTACGAGTGTTCATTATTCGCATCTATCTTGGTCGGTCACCGTTTTTTCCAGACAAAAATCACATTCATCACATTCTACTAAAACTGGGTTTTAGTCACAGTCGATCTACCAGCATCCTAATAGCATTCAATATTTCTGCAGTTTTTGCATCGTACTATATTGGTCAATTCTCTCAGAGCCTAGCGCTTCTTTTCCTGATGGTGTCATCCATTGCTTTCGGATTTGTGTTTGATTCAAAACTGAAATCCCTCGTTAAAAAGCAGAAAGAAATGCGCAAAAGTCAAGGCCCAATGTTATCCAAGTCGGCATAATTTTAAATTCTGCCTTAAGGTGTCGCATTGATTGTTATTTTTGCCGCATAATTGATCTGTATGTTTGATAAGGTAGAAAAAATCAGAGCGGAACTAGAAAACTATGTTGCCGAAACGCAAGCGGAACTTGAGACATTTCGTGTTGGGTTCATTAGCAAAAAAAGCAAGATAGCTGAGTTATTCGCCGAATTCAGAAACGTCGCAGCAGAGGATAGGAAGGAATTTGGAGCACAGCTCAACACTTTAAAAGAAGACGCTTCCACCAAGTTCAAACAACTTATCAATCATGTAGCATCAAATGAGTCAAATGCTGAGGCTTCAGCCGTCGATGTTACGCTTCCTCCTATTCCCAATCAAACAGGAGGTCTTCATCCTATTAATCTGGTTAAGAATCGTATGATTCAAATATTCGAAAGACAGGGATTTAATGTAGAAGAAGGACCGGAGATTGAAGATGATTGGCACAATTTTACAGCGCTCAATTTTCCTGAAAATCATCCTGCGCGAGAAATGCAGGACACATACTTTATCGAAAAAAATCCCGACACGCTCCTAAGAACACATACCTCGACTGTTCAAATTCGGTTGATGCAACATGGAAAACCTCCATTTAGATCTATTATGCCAGGTCGAGTATATCGAAATGAAGCAATTTCGGCTAGAGCTCATTGCTTTTTTCATCAGGTGGAAGGTCTATATGTTGATAAAAATGTCGGGTTCAAAGATTTGAAGCAAACATTGTACTACTTTGCTCGCGAATTTTTCGGCAAAGACACACAAATAAGGTTTCGCCCTTCCTATTTCCCTTTTACTGAGCCAAGTGCTGAAATTGACATATCATGCTTCATCTGTAAGGGTGATGGCTGCAAGATTTGTAAAGGAACCGGATGGGTAGAAATTGGAGGCAGTGGCATGGTTGACCCAAATGTGCTTGAACAATGCGGAATTGATCCTGACGAGTATTCAGGATTTGCATTTGGTATGGGCATTGAGCGAATAGCAATGCTCAAATATCAAATCAATGACATTAGGCTATTCTCTGAAAATGATGTGCGCTTCCTACGACAGTTTAAGCAGGCTTAGTATTTAGAGCAGGGCCTGAATGATCTTCTCTTCCGTTTGACCTTCTGCTTCCGCTTTGAAGTTACGAACTATCCTGTGCCTTAATACTGGCTCAGCTATTGCTTGTACATCTTCAATATCCGGAGAGTACTTTCCGCTAAACAATGCATTGCATTTAGCCCCTAAAATCAGGTATTGGCTAGCTCTTGGTCCTGCCCCCCACTCAAGGTATTCATTGGTGATTTCTGATGCCAACTCAGAACCTGGTCTTGTTTTTTGCACGAGAGAAACCGCATATTCGTAGACATTGTCCACCACGGGAACTTGTCTGACCAAATGTTGAAACTGCATAATGTCCTCTTTGGATATGACAGACTCAATCTCAGTCTGTACGTCTGAGGTAGTTTGCTTTACTATTTCCACCTCCGATTTGTAGTCCGGATAGTCCAATTTGATCATCATCATGAACCTATCAAGCTGTGCTTCCGGCAGTGGGTATGTCCCTTCCTGTTCGATTGGGTTTTGTGTGGCCAAAACAAAGAAAGGTTGATCGAGCGAGAAATGTTGACCGGCGATTGTGACGGAATATTCCTGCATACTCTCCAGCAATGCAGACTGTGTCTTTGGAGGTGTTCTGTTGATTTCATCAGCCAATATTATATTGGCAAAAATGGGCCCCTTAATAAACTTAAAATTACGGTCTTTATCGAGTGTCTCAGCACCTAAAATGTCGGACGGCATCAAGTCAGGTGTAAACTGTATTCTGTTAAACTCAAGATTTAATGACTTTGCAATAGTATGAATCAACAGCGTTTTTGCAAGTCCTGGAACTCCTACAAGCAATGAATGCCCATTGCAAAAAATACTCGTGATGAGCAGTTTTACCACATCATCTTGACCTATTATTTTCTTTGAAATTTCCGCTTTAAGTCTTTTGTATGACTCAAACAGTTTATCCGCTTCTGCTTTACTGCTCATTAGTTATTGCATTATGTTACAATAGTTGTATTCTGAATCTAACTGTATAAAAACGTCTTCTCGAGCTTCTTCAAACCAGTTCCCCAGAAGTTTATTTTTCTTTTCGTTCAATGCTGCTGAGGCAATTTTTTGATAATCATCTTTCAAATTGGCTTGATGGGGAGGGGTCTTGCTTTGGTAAAGCAAAATCCTAAAGGCGGTAGTCCCATCTTCCGCGGTATATTTCAATGGTCTTGTGATACTGCCAATCTTCATGGTATCTACCGTGAAGAATATATTTGGGTCAAGTGTCTCAACTGAAACTCTTGAATTTCCTTCCTGATCTGTAAAAAAACCTCCATTCTGAGATGTGAACAAATCATCTGAATGCTCCTTTGCAGCAGCACGAAATGTGATGCTATCATTGATTATCACAGTTCTAAGGCTATCCAGGTTCTTTTCAGTCTGATCAATGTCATCTAGCGATGGTTTAGGTATAACCAAAATGTGACGTGATTTGAACGTGTTTCCTCTCTTCTCTTGTAGTTCTATCAAATGATACCCAAAGTCTGTTTTAACAGGCATGGACATCTGCCCTGCCTCCATGGTCATGGCCGCCGCTTCAAACTCAGGTGCTAATTCACCTCTTCTATAAAATGGTAATTGTCCCCCATTTGATCCGGAACCCGGGTCTTCAGAAAACAATCTCGCTTGATCAGCAAAAGTTTTTCTGCCGCTAATAATATCACTTCTGATATCCAACAATAGTTTTTCAGCCCTTTCAAGTTGGACTTTCCCTGGCTTTGGTTTAAACACTATTTGTCCAACTTCCACTTCTGTTGAAAAATAAGGAAGGGAATCCCTCGGAATGTTACTGAAAAACCGTTTCACCTCAGTAGGTGTTACTTTGAGATCAGCAGTAATTTCTGACTGCATTCTCTGTATCGTCATTTGCTCTTTGACCTCATCAAATAGCTCACTTTGTATTTGCTCAAGCGTCTTGCCATAAAATTTCTCTATCTCCTCCTCAGAACCCAGCTGAGATACCATGTAGTTCATTCGTTGAGACAAATTACTTTGTACTTCAACGTCATCAACAAAAACAGAATCTATCTCTGCTTTTGCTACCATCATTTTGTTTACTACAAGATTCTCAAGGACACGGCACTTAAGATTTCCTGAATTGACCTCTCCTCTTGATAAAAAGTCCAAGTAAGCTTTTTCAAGATCTGATTTCAAAATGATATAGTTATCCACTTTAGCAATGATCTTATCAATATCCTGCTGAGCATTGCCCACCAGCGAGGTGATAACGAAAAGACTAATCGCGAAATATTTCAAATTGATTTGTCGCCAGTGCTTCTTCATAAATACTTTTCTCCAATTCTTTCTTTAAGGCAATCTTTCGCTTATTGATGATAATGCTCTCAATATCCTCTCTGACATATTCAAGAGGAGATATTTCGTTTGATACTTTATATTCCGATATTTTCAGGAAGTAAACAAATTCCTCATCTCTGGTTTCGCTGAACGTATTAGACTGCACAAACTTAGTCTTATCATTCAGTTCATCCAATGGTGTGCCTTGCACAACTTCATTGAAATTCACCCATAATGAATCATCCAAAAAAGACTCTATCGCAAATTGAAAACAAAAATCTCTGATATCCTCAAAATTGGAATTGGGATAATTCCTTAAGTTACGCCTGAACTGTTCAATACCAGACGCAGATCTTGGCACTTTAGCGAATAGCCCTTTGATAATATTTTGTCTGAGTATGAAATTGTCAGATCTCTCCTGATAATAGGCGTTTATTTCCTCCTGACTCACATCGAGGCTCAAATGTGAATTCACATATATTTTTTCAAATTCATGAGCAACAAGCGCATATCTGTAGGCTTGCACTCTTTCTTCAACATCATCTTGATCAAGGCTAATTTCAATTTCTGCCTTATTGACCATCAATTCTTTGCTAACCCAATCACCAATCAGCTTTTCTGCTAGACGTGTGCTGTCCTCCCTTGAAATATTGAGTGGGATATGACGGACTAAATCACTACGATAATAATACTTATCGCCCGCCCGTGCTACAGGTACTTCACCAGGAGCATTCTTCTGTTTAAAGTATTCGCATGAAACCAACATGCAAGATATTGATAAGACCAAAAGTATTCGTAACAAGCTGTTTTACAGGTTTTTTATGAGTCTGCAAATATTATGATTCTTTTCCGTAGCAAATTCTATTTCGTCCATGATTCTTTTAACCAACATTAATCCCAGACCCCCTTTTCTTTTTGTTGCTACCAATTCATTCATTTTGGGCTCCTTATACTTTGACATGTCAAAACCAACCCCTTTGTCTTTGATAATAAACTCTATTCGCTCGAGCGGAATAACAATCATTTTCAAATCCAAGTGACTATCCGGATCACATTTATTGGCATGGATAATTAGGTTAGCACATATTTCATCCACCGCAAGCACTAATTTATGTGTCTCCAACTCCGAGATTCCGTAATCCGTTAAAGTAGACTCTACAAAAGATCGAATCTTTTCCAGATTATTTTTGGTGCACGATATGGAAATTTTATGCTTCATTCAATACCTCTACTGAATCCTCTTTAGTTTCCTTTATTATTAATAATTGTTCTAGTCCAAGAATGCCAAAAACCTGCCTTACATTTTCATTTAATCCAAACAACACCATTTTACGGTCATTAGTTTTGATTTCGTCCAGTCGAGCAATGAAAACTCCCAGTCCTGCTGAAGAAATATACTTAAGATCCGACAGGTTGACCAATATACGGGTATGGTCATGAAATGCCTTTTCAAGAGCACCATCCAAGTGAATCGATGAACTGGCATCAATCTCGCCATTCACCAATATTTCATATATGTTATCTTCAATACTCGTGGTTATTTCTACCATTTCAAGTAAATTTTAATATTACTAGTGTATAATCATCATCCAACTTCTCTCCGTTCAAGAAAGCATACAAATCATCAATAATTGCTTCCTTGATGTCTACAGGAGGCAACTTTGCATGTTTATTTAAAGCGGTTTGGAGTCTTTGGTCCCCGTATTGGGAGTTATTTCTGTCTGTTGCTTCCGTTATTCCATCGGTGTGCAAGAGTACTACATCACCCTGTGAATAAATGATCGTGTTCGATTCAACGTATTTGTTGTAATCAGAGTTTCTCAATATGCCCAATCCCATCCCTTTTGTTTGGAGAAACTCTGCTTTTTCCTCCTTGTTAGTGTATACCAATGTAGGACAATGGCCTGCTCTTACAAATTTTATCGTTTGCCTGGTTGTATCAATTAAATAATACGATGCGGTAATGAATGACGACCTCTCAAGACATTCACTTAAGGCACGATTGACTTGAATCATGAATTCTGAAGTACTGAGGTTAAGCGAAGCAAGACTGTGAAAAATGCCCTTCATTTGCGCCATATTGAAAGCTGCCGAAGTTCCTTTCCCGGAAACATCTGCAATGATCAGGCTGTACCTGCCATTTTTGTGATCTATCAGGTCATAATAATCACCCCCAACCTCATCTGCCGCCATGGAATAGGCTGCAATGTCAAAATGATCTGATTTTCCTAAATCTGCTGGTAGCAGGCTGTTTTGAACGAGTTTAGCAATCTTTAATTGCTCTTTGTATCGTTCATTTTCAATGGCATCATCAAGCAGTCTGGCATTCTCAAGGGTGAGACTCGCCTGATTGACAAACGTAGTAATGATGTTAACCATTTCTCGATTAAAAGCATCTGAAACCTCCTGAAGCAGAACTAATGCTCCTATTTGCTCATTCTTGACATAAATTGGCAGAGCAAAAATCGACCTAAACTCTCCTTTGGCAAGGGAGGTGAATGTCTTGCTCTTAGCGAAAACATCTTTTCGGGTCATGTTGATGATATTGCTGATATCTTCATCCCGGATCCCAGACTTTAGCTCTCGTACCTGCTTCTTCGAAATTGATCTTGTGAGCAACCTGGTTCTTCCAGCCTCTTTATCTAACGACTCGATCCATGCTGCATCTGCGAATACCGCACTCATGGAACTGTCAATCAATATTTCGTATGTTTCTGACTCGCTCTGACCCGAAGGGACCGTTTGACTCAATTTCTGAAAATCAACGGCCTCCCTTAATTTCTTCTCAAACTCAGACGAGGTAGGAAGGTTAAACAGCGTCACCAGTACAGCGATAACTGCATATATAAATATGAAAATCAGGATGGCAATAATGAATACCCTATCAAGCAGATCGAATGATAATACCCCAGTTGAAGAATAGATCCCTAGATTGATGTAAAAATGATAGAGGTAAATACCCGAAAGGAGTATGAACAAAATACTCTTCCACTTCTGCTTGAAATTGAGATAAGCAATCCACTTAAGATTGAATGACAAGATCAGTGTGAATGTGGTAAGAAAAACGAGTGCAATCCTAAATGGAGTCTGATCCCAGGAAAATCCAACAAAATCAAAAGCAAGACTGAAAATCATTGCATACTCGAAGAAATTCCATACCTGAATGAGCTTTTTTGACTTTTGATAGAGTATCAGTCGTTTCCAAACGACAAAGGTCGAAATCGCATAAACAGTTACCAATCCAACATTGATATGGTACAATACATTGACCGTGACAGCATTTTTGATGAACGCCGTATCTGCGAATACATTGAAAAGCAGCCTGATTCCCAAAGACACAATGGTTGTGATCAGACCGGTAATAAATACTTTCCACAATAAGTCCAGAAAGTTGATGCTCTCGGCTTTCGTAACAATGTATCTATAGTAAAAGAGCGTCGATAGAATAAAGAATGACAAAAATGCCTGAGGAAGCAAATTGACATAGGCCTCCCTCATTTCATACTTATGAAGAATTAGATTGTAAATATCAAATACGCTGTATAGCACCCAGGAAAGGAGTCCTACCAGAAAAACTAATCGTATTTTGACCGTATTCGACATTTAGTGAGTGTAGACAAATCTAATATGCGATAGGTTAAAAATAATCAACCTCGTCCTAATCAAATTTGACGGTGAATTTATGACAAAAAAAATGCCGCAAATGAGTAATCGCGGCATTAATATCACTTTTAAGATACTTTAACGTCTCGAATAATTCGGCGCTTCACGTGTCACCTGAACATCATGGGGATGACTTTCCGCAGAACCTGCGTTAGTAATTTTTACAAATTTCGCGTTTTGTAATTCCGCGATCGTTGCTGCTCCACAATATCCCATTCCTGCTTTGAGCCCACCGACCATTTGATAAAGTACCTCGCCCACCATGCCTTTATATGGAACACGACCTACAATTCCTTCCGGAACAAGTTTCTTGATATCATCCTCAGCATCCTGAAAATATCTATCCTTAGACCCAACTTCCATCGCCTCCACTGAGCCCATACCTCGATACGTTTTAAACTTTCTTCCTTCGTATAGTATGACCTCACCAGGGGCCTCCTCTGTGCCTGCCAGTAATGAACCAATCATCACCGTACTCGCCCCACCTGCAAGTGCCTTGACGATATCACCTGAAAATCTGATGCCTCCATCAGCAACGACTGGCACTCCCGATCCCCTAATCGCTTTAGAAGCTTCATGAACCGCTGAAAGTTGTGGCATTCCAACACCAGCAATAATCCGAGTGGTGCATATACTACCGGGACCAACACCTACTTTTACTGCGTCCGCTCCTGCATCAACCAGTGCTTTGGCAGCTGGTCCGGTTGCTACATTTCCAACAATCACATCTAAATCACTGAATTTTGACTTAATTGTTTTCGTCATTTCAATGACTCCCTTCGAGTGACCATGAGCAGTATCAATGCTCACCAAATCAACCCCTGCTTTCACAAGAGCAGCTATTCTATCCTCAATATCTGGTGTAACGCCGACTGCAGCTCCCACTCTTAATCGGCCATATTCATCTTTACAGGCATTCGGCCTGTCTTTGTTTTTCAGTATATCCCGATACGTAATCAATCCCGATAATTTCCCATTTTTATCTACAATTGGCAGTTTTTCAATCTTGTGCTCCTGTAAGATATCCTCTGCTTCCTTCAAGCCTACTTCCACTGTAGCCGTAATGAGATTTTCACGTGTCATGATATCCTTCACAGGTATTGACATTTTCTTCTGAAACCTCAGGTCTCTGTTCGTGATAATGCCAATTAACTTACCATCCTTGTCCACTACAGGAATGCCACCAATTTTGTTTTCACGCATGATTTCCTCAGCATCACCAGCAGTACTGTGTACATCCAGTGTGATAGGGTCCAAAATCATCCCACTTTGAGAACGCTTGACCTTACGAACATGCTTGGCCTGCATTTCGATACTCATGTTTTTGTGAATGATCCCTAGACCGCCTTCAAGGGCCATTGAAATCGCAAGTTGTGCCTCCGTAACTGTATCCATTGCAGCGGATACTAATGGGATATTCAACTCAATATTTCTAGTGAGTCGAGCATTTGTTTTTGTATCTCGAGGTAGAACTTCAGAGTAATCTGGAAGGAGAAGCACGTCATCATAGGTGAGGGCTTCAAAAAGGAATTTGCTATTATCTAGGCTCATGGCAAATATAAGAGGAACTATTATTTGCCGCACAAAATTACCACCTATCGAAGCAGATAAAAAAGCCCCCATGAAAATAAATTATAATATTGCACTGTGAACGATCTATGGGCAGTTTTCATTGAACAACTTCTGGCTACTTCTTGGTTTGAAGGCATTGCCGTATTTTTTGGATTGGCAAGCGTGTGGTACTCAAAACAAGAACATATTTGGGTTTATCCTACAGGCATAATAAGTGTGCTGATTTACGTATACATCTGCTTTTCTTACAAGCTCTATGCAGACATGGGTATAAATGGATACTACTTTGTCATGAGTGTTTATGGCTGGTATCACTGGACAGACACTGATGGCACCAAACCTCAAATCCCGATTTCCATCAACAATCGTCAAGAAAATATTATTTCTGCCTTGATAATGATTAGTTCTTTCCTTCTGATCAGGTTTGGTCTTGATTTCACGGACACTGATGTGCCTACCTGGGACTCAATGACGACTGCCACGGCTATCACAGGCATGTGGTTAATGGCTAGAAAAAAGATTGAAAACTGGCTGGCCTGGATCATTACGGATATCATTTCTGTTCCGCTATATCTGTACAAAGGACTTCCTTTGACCAGTTTTCAGTTTTTAATTTTTACCGGGTTAGCCATTTGGGGTTATCAATCTTGGAAAACTAAGTACCGAAGAAGTTTAATTTCATGACATTATACAAAATTGCCATTGTAGGTCCGGAATCATCTGGTAAAAGTAGACTCGCCAGTGAATTGGCTCGCGACTATACGTCTGAATGGGTTCCCGAATTTGCTCGATTCTATCTGGATAGATTAGACAGGCCCTACACACAAGATGACCTATTGCAAATTGCAAAAGCTCAAGTCAACTGGGAATCTGAAAAGGCTGAATACGCCAATAAGTATCTTTTTTGTGATACGACCCTCTTAGTCATTAAGATATGGTCTGAAATCAAATACGGAAAGGTGGATCGATGGATTGTCGAGCAACTTGAGCATCAACATTATGATCACTATTTACTTTGTGATGTTGACCTGCCCTGGCAGCCAGATGAACAGCGTGAACATCCAGATTTAGGTGATCGAAAAATGTTGTTTACTCTATACAAGGATTACCTTGAATCAGGCAATTACAATTACACCATTGTTTCAGGAATTGAAGGAGATCGCTTGAATGCTGCAATGCAGGGAATTTCATATCTGAAATAATCAGTTACATTTGCGGTGATTTCTACTTTGTAGAAGTCAAGGGGTGCCTAATCCTTGTAAGAAGGTAATCAGGCTGAGATCATACCCATTGAACCTGCTCGGGTAATGCCGAAAAGGGAGTATGATAACCGAGGTGGGGAGTCCCCTCTTCCCGTTGGTTAAATTTTATCAACAACAAAATGAAAAATGTATTAATAGCATGTCTGCTATCATGCAGTATGACAGTGGCTATGGGGCAGTACACAATTAGTGGTACTGTCATGGATGATTCGGGGAATGCGCTTCCCGGAGCAACAATCGCATTAAACAATGGGATTGGAACGGTTTCAGACTCAGATGGCAATTATTTCATGGACCGGGTAACCGCAGGTGAATACAAAGTAGCTGTTAGCTATGTAGGTTATGAGGCATACAGTTCCTCAATAACAGTCGATTCTGATGCCACATTTGATTTCAATTTAAAGCAAACTGTTTTCATTGGAGATGAAGTCATCGTAACAGCAACTAGAGCAGGCTCCAATACTCCCTCTACTAAAATAACAATTACCAAGGAAGAGATTGCAGAACGTAATCTTGGTCAGGATCTGCCCATACTACTCAACTATACGCCAAGCATTGTCACCACAACGGACGCTGGAGCGGGAATTGGGTATACAGGAATGCGTATACGAGGTAGCGATGCGACCAGAATCAATGTGACCGTCAATGGTGTTCCTCTTAACGACCCTGAGTCACATGGCGTCTGGTGGGTCAACATGCCAGATTTTGCATCATCAGTGAATAGTATTCAAATCCAAAGAGGAGTTGGAACATCCAGTAATGGTGCTGGTGCTTTTGGGGCAACCATAAATATGGAAACATCTGGTGCGACTCGTGATGCTTTTGTAAAAGTGGAAAACTCCCATGGGTCCTTTAATACATGGAAACACAATGTGGTGTTGAACAGTGGCTTATTAAACAAACGGTTCAATTTCGAAGGAAGACTTTCGAAGATTTCGTCTGATGGATATATTGATCGAGCCAGCGCCAATCTAAACTCCTTTTTCCTCTCTGGTGGTTATTATGGAGATAGGACAACCATAAAGGCAATGGTATTTGGAGGGGAAGAACGAACCTATCAGGCCTGGTATGGCACGCCAGGAGCTAAGCTTTATGGTAACGCTGAAGATTTACAAACAGTTATCGATTTAGGAGGAGAGTATGGAACGCAGGAACAGGTTGACAATCTACTAGATTCAGACCGAAGATTTAATTACTACCTCTATGAAAATGAAGTCGACAACTATGGTCAGAATCATTACCAATTACATTTAAACCATTACCTAAATGACAATTTGAATCTGGCAGGAGCATTGCACTACACCAAAGGTGCCGGCTATTTTGAACAGTTTAGAAATGATGACCCTTTGGCACAATACAATTTGCCGGATGTCATTTTGACGAATGACACAATATCCTCCACCAATCTCGTAAGAAGGAGATGGTTGGATAATGATTTCTATGGTTTTACTTACGCTATCAATTATGATAATGATGCGCTTGACCTATCCATTGGAGGAGCATACAACATATATGACGGAGACCATTTCGGAGAAATCATTTGGGCAGAATTTGCAAGCAACTATGAACCTGGAGACAAATACTATGATGGAAATGGCTTGAAAAAGGATTTCAATGTTTTCATGAAGGGCAACTATAGCCTAACTGATGACCTTAGTCTTTTTGGCGATATTCAACTGCGATCGATAGATTATGTCGCAAAAGGTGTTGATAACGATCTGGTAAGCTATGATACGGGTGATGAATACTTGTTTGTCAATCCAAAAGCAGGATTTAATTACCAACCCAATGGCCGTGTCACCATCTATGGTTTGTATGCAATAGGAAACAGAGAACCGGTAAGATCCGATTTCATCGATGCACCTAATGGCATCACACCAATGCATGAAACATTGCAAAACGTTGAATTGGGTCTGAAGGGTTCAGGAAGTGACTTGATGTACGAAGCAAATATTTACCTAATGGATTATAAAAACCAACTGGTATTAACTGGCGCGCTTAATGACGTAGGTGCTGCTATCAGAACCAATACTCCGGATAGCTATCGCGCTGGTATAGAACTGGTTGCGGGTTATCAAATAGCACCACAGCTATCGGTTAGCGCTAACTTGACACTAAGTAAAAACAAAATAAAAAATTTCACAGAAATTCAATACGACTATGCCTATACGGATGAAAGGTATATTGTGACCATTGAACATGAAAATACTGACATTTCATTCTCCCCAAGCGTTATTTCTGGTGGGCAATTGGATTACGCTCCATTTAGGGGATTCAATCTTCAGATCCTGGGTAAATATGTCGGGCAGCAATTTTTGGACAATACCAGCAATGAAGAACGGGCAATTAACAGCTACTTTGTTTCAGATGTGAGAATGTCATATGACTTCAGTGTAAAAGGTATAGACAATATTGCTGTAAATCTGTTGGTCAATAATGTGTTGAACAAACTATATGAGTCCAATGGATATACCTGGGGCTATCTATGGGAAGGCTGGCTTTATCAGCAAAACAACTACTATCCCCAAGCCGGAACTAATTTTCTACTCGGATTGTCCTTGAAGTTTTAACATAAAAAGGCCTCAATTTCAGCAATTGAGGCCTTTTACGTTCTTTTCTAAACTATAATTATTCAGTGATTTTCGCTCTGATTCTTTGCGTTTCAGTTGTTAGAGACCCCAGAACAGAGGTCTCAAGCACTAAGCTTCCAGTGTTTTCCGAAATCTGCTTAGATACCTCAGAAAGTTCACCTTCATAAATCATCTTCAATTTGTTCAGATCGTCTTGCATAGAAACAATTGCAGCTTCATCACCTAGTTCGCCAAGTACAACGATCAAATCATCAAGTGCAGGCTTTTGATCAATTACAATCTTGATCAATGGTTCAAGAATAAGATTTCTTGTCTCTGCAGGCAAATCATCAGGATAATTCTGAATCAAGGCAGTGGAAATGTACAAGCCCTCAATATAGCTTCCCGCCAATACAAGACCAGCAATACTCATTCTGTCAAGTGCACCCAATCGGTCATTGGCTCTAAGTATTACCTCATCCACTAATACTTTTAGCGAATCTTTGCTGCTCAAATTTCTTTCAAATCTGCTGATCAATTCTAGATCCATTGATGATCCAATTCCGATGGCCTCAGCTAATTTTTGACAAGCCGAAACATATTCTAAAGATTCCTGCGCTTTCTCATATGAAGTCAGGTAGCCAATATCAGATGTAAGAACACCGAGATTCAAAGCCGCCTTTGACGTTGGATTGCTGTAGCTATCAATATTGTCAAGTCTATTGACCAATTCAGGATCATAATCACTTCCAGTTGCCATCAATAGGTATGGCACTTCTGATGGTGGTGGTAAATCCTTGATTACTTTATTGATATCACTAATGATTTGCGACTTTGCTTCATCAAACTCAGCAGACTCACTTGCGGTTTCGGTTTCTTTAGACCCTGAACCTCCACAAGCAGCCAATAGCACAACCAGTGCGAGCATTGAAAGGTATTGTAGTCGAAGTAATTTCATTTTAGTATGGTTATTATTTATGATTTTAAAAGTAAAATATTTTGACTGTTTTATCAGACTAACGGATCATTTTTAGAGTTCGAAAGTATTTCAGTAATGTTTCTTTTAATCTTAATACTCATCTCATTCAATGGCAAGTCATTGACATCTTCTCCAAAAGGGTCCTCAATTTCCTCTGAAACCAGCTCTACGCTAACCAGGAAATAAAAGGCAACAGAAACCAATGCAGCAGTCATATAACCAAACTGCCAAGCAAAGCTAACCGGAAGGGAGATTGAATAAATGAAAAGAAACTTTTTTATAAACATACTGAACGAATATGGAATCGGTGTGGACTTAATCCTTTCACACGCTCCGATAATATCTGTAAATCCCTTCAGCTCTTTGTCCAAAAGAAACAATTGCTCAGCGGAAATTTGATCTACATTACGCAATTGCATCACTCGCTCATAAAGCAGATTGTTAATTCTGTTCGGACGATGCTTACTTCCTATGATTTTTTGTTTGATATCATCATTGATCAAGTCCAATTCACCCACCAGAATGCTATCCCTTAAGTGTTCTTTCATTGTTAGCGGAACATTGCTGATCATACGTCTAAAAAAATCCCGTTGCTCTTTGTCATGAGGAAATATGGTATCCAGCTTAATGGCAAGCTGTCTTGTATCATTCACCAATCTGCCCCACAGCTTGCGTCCTTCCCACCATCGATCATAGGCCGTGTTAATTCTAAAGACTAGAAACAAGCCCAAAATTACCCCCATAATCGAGTGAAATGCCATGGTGCCTTCATAATGAAGCGCAAAGACGTCCACTACTAAAAAGACGTAAAGCAAACTAAATAGTGCAACAAATAGAATTAACGGCAACAGTGCTCGAAATACATAGCGACTGTAAACGTCAAATATGAGCGAAAACCATGATTTGGGGTTGTATTGGATCATTAAGTGCTAATTCAATCCTTAATATAATTCATTAAGCCGATTCTGAAGAGATTCTCGGTAATCTTGTTCTAACATTCCCATCTCAGCTTTCAAAGAAATGATGCGTTGATAAGATTTCGCAATAGTCTCCATAGAAATTTGACCGTTCTTCACATTTTTCACAATAATCTGATGTAATTCCTCTCCCGAAACTTTTTCATCCTCATAAATATTGTTTGAAAACATCAGTACATCCAAATCGGCATTGGCAGCCAAAACGATCGCTTCTTCAAGCCCATATTCCTTGGCAATTGCGCCCATATGCATATCATCGCTAAAGACCACCCCATCAAACTTTAATGCATCTCGAAGAATCCCTTTGATCACCTTATCTGATAATGTTCCCGGAAGCATTCGTTCATCCAAAACACGATTGACAATATGGGCACTCATTACTGCCTTCACTTTGTTTTGTCGAATCAGTTCCATGTATGGATAAATCTCATTGAATTGCCAGGAATTTGAAACATCGGCAATCCCCAAATGGGAATCGGCAGCCGAACTTCCATGACCCGGAAAATGTTTGAGAACTGTAATAACATTTTGCTTATCATGTTCCTCAATCACTATTTCAGCATGTCTTGCGATGGTCGCTGGTTCGGCCGAATAACTTCGTTCAGCCTTGCCAATTACTGGATTGTCCGGGTTAATGTTTACATCAACATTAGGCGCATAGTTAACATTGAATCCATACTTTGATAAATTCTCAGCTACTGCATTCGCATAATACCTCGTACTATCAACATTATCCAACTCTCCAAGATATTGTGCTGATCTAGTCTCTGGAAATCCATACTTTGGTTTCAACCGATTTACCCTTCCCCCTTCTTCATCAATGCCCATAAAGAGTGGGATTTCTGCCTTTGATTGCAATTCAGCAATCATTTTTGCCAATTCAGCTTTTGTCCCATTTTTTTTAAGGTTCTTTTCAAAGAGGATGATTCCACCAACCTTTCCTTCCTCAATTAATCGTAATATTTCTTTTTGCTGGGATGCATTATAGTAATCGTTATAGCCAACCATAATCATTTGTCCAACCATATGATCCAGTGGGTCATTTTGCCCATTTACTACTATGGAAAAGCAAAGAAAACATGCAATCAAAGCTCGCTGTACAAACCTCATTTCTTATTTAATTTTTTAATTTCTTGCCCACTCAGGGTCATTAGGTTTGAACACAAGTCAATCATCAGACACGAGTGAACCGGCAAAATACCGATTACACCCCCAATATCAAAAGCATCTATTGTAGACGGCTGCAAACTAATGATGCCATGTTCCTGAGAAAGTTTTGAGACATATGCGCCCTCGACAATATTCCAACCATTATTGTGGTAGGTTACTACCTGACCATAATAAGGCTGACCATTTCGTTCTAATTTATCTTTGGACAAGTGTACCCCTCCTCCATAAATCACCAACTCATTTCTATTCTCATGTTTGGCGACAATCGGACAAGCAAGTGTTACAGCAATGTCCGAGACCTTACAGGAACCAATAGCTGCTTGTGTAAGGTCATAATAAATAAAATTCCCGCATCGGACTTCATCTACACCCCCAAAGTCATATGCTACACTACAGGAGGGTGTATCACCGTAGGAGACTATTCCGCTCTGAGAAATTTCATTTATACACTTTTGCAGCGTTAACAGACTAGCGTTATGTACACTGAGTATTTCTTGTTTTGACCGGCAAGCATATGTGTGCCCGGCATGTGCGAGCATCCCTTTGAATCTTACCAAATCGCTATTGCCATCCACCAGCCGCTGAATCATTTCTGATTGGTCCAGAGCTAAACCTGTCCTGCCATAGCCTACATCAATTTTGACAAAATAGCCAATAGGATAACTCATTTCATTTTTTAAAAAATCAAGAGTTACTTCGGACTCGACCAGTACATTTAGTTGGATTTTTTCAGCTAGCGCATTGGCAGTCTCCAACTCACGCAAGTTAAAGGGAAATGCCACTGTGATGTCTTTCCACCCATGCGTTGCAAAATAGTCCGCCATTGTCAAGGACGAAACAGCACACTTTGACACGCCTTCATCCTTGTACCATTTTCCTACATCACAGGACTGATGTGTTTTAAAATGAGGACGAAACGTCAGTCCCTCCTTTCGCACTTTTTTAGCCATTCGGTTTATATTCCCTTTGGCCTTTTGCTCGTCAATGATAACCGTAGGTCTAGTTATTTCCATCGGCAACTTTGTCTATTACTCTCCTAATTACTTCACTAAAATAAGCGCCATTATCAAATCCATACCATGCCATCGTTTTAGTTTCATACTTGTCCAGGTCATACCATTTATCATGGGGTATATATCCAATATATCCACCGTTAAACGAAGTGATGATCAGATTAAGTCCTTTGTCTCGGGCGTAATCATAAAGCGGAATCGCCAACTCTCCAGAAAAATCACAAGGAAGACCTATATACAATAGATCATTCAAGATGAGCCCTGAAATTTCAGTCTCATAACCCCCAGTAAGTTGATAAAAAATCCAAGGTCTCAGTGTTACTTTGCCGAATAGCTTAAACATTGGCTTCCTAAGTTCGATAGGAAACCGAAAGGATTTGATGCTTGCAATTGATTGCTGCTTGGGCTCAAGGAGTCTGAACAATTCGATTTGTTCGGACAGTGTCCTGCTGATTTGTTTTGCATTTTGGCGCTCATCCAGGGTACCATTCTTAGGCCCCATGCTTGCAACAGCACCCGCGCTATACATCGCATGATCGAACCCTAGTCTATCCACTAGATCATTGGTTAACTCCCCCGGATAGTCAGCTGTCAATGCACGGGATTGATGGTGAATGCAAGTCGCATGGGCACTGTATGTTGCATGTAAACCTGATATTTCTGAACTTGTATACATCAGTACTTTAAGCCAAGGATCAACAATCCCCTGTTCTCCAACAAGCCTGTTTTTGACCATATCAGGTACAGACAATTCACCATACGTCATGCTCCCTTTTCGCTGTGTCAGTTCGGCATTCTCAATAGCGACAATGATTCTTTCTGTCAGGTAAGCAATTGTTTGTGGATCAAAATCTCCAGCAAAAAGTTTACCTACCGGTCCTGGTTGCCACCCCCCAATACTGGAATGTGAATGAGTCGCGGTTAAGTACACCTTGTCCAATGACCAGCCAATCTCTAACAACTTCTCACGTAGCATCTTTGTCACCAATGGTGGAATGATTAACAAGTCCACCGATACAATAGCGGCTTTATCATGTTCATTGCATACAACAAGTGCTCTGGCAAATATCGAATCATATACTTGGTCAAACTCCTTTGGTTTTCTTGCTCCATAACCGGCTAGTGGCCATGAATCATTTGGTGTAATGTTCACCCTTGACCATCCTACAGCTATCGAATCGCTCAACCCCAATGCCAGATTTGTCCCCTCAAGGTGCTGAATTGTATTGAGATAAAATGCTTGATCCTTGTAGGACGACCTATCGTTGAAGGTGAAAAGCATCACACATAGCAAACCCAGACCTAAAACCAGATAGGTAGAAAACCGAGCGACTATGCCAAAATTTAACCGGCCCATCCTTCGCGATCAAGACTTCTGTACTGAATCGCCTCGGCAAGATGCTCTATCTGTATGTCCTCAATGCCGGCAAGATCAGCAATGGTCCTTGACACCTTAAGTATGCGGTCATATGCTCTAGCCGAAAGACCCAATTTCTCCATTGCCGATTTAAGTAGAACCCGACCCGGATCATTGATTTTGCAAATTCGCTTTACCATTTGTGATCCCATCATGGCATTATTCAACACCTCCTCCTGATCCTTAAACCTCTCCTTTTGCCTTTCACGAGCAGCTATCACTCTTTCTCGAATACTTTCACTCGATTCTGCTTTTCGGTCAGAGGTCATTTGATCAAATGAAACAGGTGTGACTTCCACATGAAGGTCAATTCGATCCAACAGAGGTCCACTTACTTTATTGAGATATCGCTGGACCGTTCCAGGTGGGCATACACACTCCTTTTCAGGATGATTGTAAAATCCGCAAGGGCATGGATTCATACTCGCAATAAGCATGAAATTAGAGGGAAAATCAAGTGACACTTTTGCTCTGGAAATAGTCACTTTTCGTTCCTCGAGCGGTTGCCGGAGAACCTCAAGAACTGTTCTTTTAAACTCAGGTAGCTCATCAAGAAAAAGCACACCATGATTTGCGAGCGATATTTCTCCTGGTTGTGGTACACCTCCTCCGCCAACAAGTGCAACATCACTGATGGTATGGTGTGGGGATCTAAAAGGTCTCGTTGATATGAGGTAAGCGTTAGTCCCGAGTTTCCCTGCTACAGAATGGATCTTGGTCGTTTCAAGCGCTTCGAACAAGGTAAGTGGAGGCAAAATGGTCGGTAATCGTTTCGCCAACATTGTTTTTCCAGCGCCTGGAGGACCAACCATTATAACGTTATGCCCGCCTGCTGCGGCAATTTCAAATGCTCTTTTGATATTTTCCTGCCCTTGCACATCAGCAAAATCAACAGCATATTGGCTTTGTTCATGAAAAAAAACGTCACGCGTGTCGTAGGCAACAGAGGCTATTTTATCAACTCCTTCAAGGTGGTCAATTGCCTGCTTGAGGTTCTTCACTCCAATAATCTCAATCTGATCAACAATGGCAGCTTCAGTCGCATTTTCGTCTGGAAGGATGAGCCCTTTATAACCCTGCTTTCTAGCCTCGATTGCAAGCGGTAAAGCGCCCTTGATGGGCCTCAAAATACCGTCTAATGATAATTCACCCATGATCATGTATTGATCAAGGAGGTCCGTTTTGATTTGCTCACTAGCCGACAGAATCCCTAACGCGATGGGGAGATCATAGGCCGAGCCTTCCTTCTTGATATCGGCTGGAGCAAGATTTACCACCACCTTTTGTCTCGGCATCCTGAATTCCGAAAACTTCAATGCGGATTCTACTCTTTGTTGACTCTCCTTCACAGCAGAATCCGGTAATCCTACCATGAAGAAATTGGTTCCCTGACCTACATCGACTTCTATTGTTACGGTAAAGGCATTCACTCCATATACCGCTCCACCAAATGTTTTTGCGAGCATATCGTTAGCTGTATTCTTTTTTGACGGAAGATAGATAAGAATTCTAAAAGAAATTAATCCTTGCCAACATACTCCTCGATCAGACTAATCAGGATATGCACAATTTTAATATGAACTTCTTGAATTCGGTCTGAAAACCCGAAATGGGGAACCCGGATTTCAGTATCAACCAATGAAGCAATTTTTCCACCATCGTTACCGGTTAGTGCAATTACTTTCATGTTTTGATTTTTAGCGGCATTCACGGCATTTATGATGTTTTCTGAGTTACCACTAGTTGAAATCACCAGCAATACATCGCCTGCTTTTCCCAAGCCTTCGACAAATCGTGAAAATATCTGACTAAAGCCATAATCATTTGCGACGCATGACATATGAGTAGGATCTGAAATCGAAATAGCTGGTAGCGCACGTCTATCAGCACGAAACCTACCACTCAACTCCTCCGCAAAATGCATCGCATCACAATGCGACCCGCCGTTACCACAGGAAATGATTTTGCCATTCTGATGTATTGTATCAACCATCAGCATGGCGGCATTATGAATGTTTGTTAAAGCACCATCATTTTCAAGAAAATCTTGTAAGACTTGCTGAGCTTGCCTCAGCTCTTCAGAAATAATCCTGATGGGTTCAATCTTCATCGGATTCTTCCTCCTCAGAATCCTCATCTTCTTCCGCTTCGGGAACAGGCTCATTGGTCAGGTCATAAAGCTTAGCCTTCAATTCCGTAATTTCCTTTTCCTTCTGCCCGATTTGAGAACGCATGCGAAAAAGTGCAATGTTTTCTAAAATCATTTCGATAATCATCAGCGTACATAGAACCAAAAGAAGATTTCGTCCAATAAAGGGTAAATCAGTAAAATATTTATACCAACCCCATTGCTTAAGCACTTCAAGAGACTCATATATATTGATGGACATCACGACAATTACCGCAACGGTGACCAGATATATGATGTAGAAGATGGTCTTAAACTTTTTCATGACTATAGCCAATAGTGGGAAACGAAAATAGGGAATTTACAATATCCGTTGGATGATATGTGCATGAAATTGAATATTATGTCTTTAAGCCGGATTATACTGACTGAATATTGATCATATTTTGGTAGGTACCTGATTTAGCCATCAACTCTTTATGTGTACCACGTTGAGCTATTTTCCCTTTGTCAATCACCAATATTTCATCAGCATGTTGGATTGTGCTGAGTCGATGCGCAATGATCAAAGTGGTACGATGCTGTGTTGCCTGATAGATCGCATCTTGAATCAGCTTTTCAGATTCAGCGTCCAATGCTGAGGTAGCTTCATCCAAAATTAATATTTCCGGATTTTTCAGAATTGCCCGCGCTATGGTAAGTCTTTGCCTCTGCCCTCCTGACAATTTGGTCCCGCGTTCACCAATAATGGTTTCATACCCTTCTTCCATTTGATCAATGAAAACATCTGCATGTGCCACCTGAGCTGCTTTCACGATCTCATCTAAAGTTGCATCGGGTCTGCCAAAGGCTATGTTTCGACGCACTGTGTCGTTGAAAAGTATTGAGTCTTGAGTGACCATGCCAATCAATGATCTTAAGGAATCGATTTTTATTTCCTTAATGTCCGTTCCATCAATAGAAACATTTCCGTCTTCTACTTCATAGAAACGTGGGATCAGGTCAGCAATAGTAGATTTACCTCCTCCTGAAGGCCCTACTAATGCAACGGTCTTGCCCTTCGAAATACTGAAGGAAACATCAGACAATACGGACTGACCATCATAGTTGAAAGATACATTTTTGAAACTTATACTTTTATGAAGTCCCATGATTTCAACCGCATCGGGTTTGTCAACAATCTGTTGGTTTTCGTCCATCAGCTGAAAAACTCTGTCTGCAGAAACTACTCCCTTCTGTATATGTCCAAATGCGTTTGCAAATGATTTTGCCGGGACAAATACCTGACTAAAAATGATAAGAAAAACGATAAACGCTTCGGGTGAGAGATTGGAAGAATCGTCAAGGACCATCCCTCCACCTACTATCAAAACAATACACATAAAAGAGACACCAAGAATTTGCGAAATCGGTGATGCCAAATTAAACTTCTCAGAAATGCGCAAAGCAGTTTTTGAGTAATGATCAATTTCAGTATTGATTTTATCTAAAACATACTGTCTTACTGAAAACGCCTTGACGATTCTAATACCATCGAGCATTTCATGTAGACCTCCGGTCACATTCGCAATTGACGCTTGTGACTTTTTCGAATCTCGCCTCAAACGCTTAGCAATGAATCCAATTGAAACCCCAGAAACAGGCAGCAGTAATAAAGTATAAAGCGTAAGCTCGGCTGACATGCTGAACAACGTCATAAACAATCCCAAAATCATCATAGGTTCTTTCAAAACAACTTTTAAGGTGCTAATGACAGTGGTTTCTACCTGCTGAACATCTGCCATGACCCTCGCCAAAATATCTCCGCGCTTAGTTTGTGTAAAGTATCTTAGATCAAACAAGGATATTTGATCGATCACTGACTTTCGCAAGTTGTTAACCAAACTTATTCCTGCTTTTGCCTGAATGATAGATGCCAGGTAACCAAATAAGTTTCCCAACAGGGCTGACACTACCAAAACAGAACAGATGACATACAAAGATTTCGTGGTACCTTCATTTTCGATCATTGTGCCAAAATGGTAATGGAAAGTTTGGGTTACATATTTGAGACTTATCTCGAAAGGTGGTAACGTGGTGACGTTTTCTTGCGTGCGAACGCCAAACAGTAACCGAAGGATCGGAATTAACGTGACTAGATTGACTATGCTGAATATGACATGCAGAATAGTATAAATAAAATACAGTGGAACGAGTAGGCCAGGGGATTGAACGAATCCAAGCACTCTCAGATAAGTCTTCATTTAGAATAAGTAATTTCTCCTGACCGCATTCCATCTGAATCCTCCAGTGAGAATAGTCGATTTGCCGCTATTTGCACCGTTTACCACTCTGTACTTTATGCTTAGGTCAATAAAGAAGTTGTGAAATAGTTGATAGCTAAAAGTAGACTGAGTTAAAAACAACTCTGCCGTCAGACCCTGACCTATTTCATGACCATATTCTTGTTGTCTCAGATTATAAGACTTCAGTGGGTTACTACCAAAACTCACACTATCCGCAACATCAGATCCTGATTTATTCATCAAGACCAATATGTCTGCCGTAAGCCTGGGTATCGGTTGATAATTAGCTCGAATGATCCACTCCTTCAGATTGGCTCCCATTGGATGGGCAAGTGGTTGTAAATAATGCGTTTGTGCCGATAACAAGTTTTCGTGGGCATAGGTAAATGGCCGAATCCAGTTTCGTTCAACCTGGATGTCAAAATTTTCAATTGGTAAATCATAGATATGCGCACCAATCTGGTAACCAAATTTATTCCCCCACCAGTTATTTCCACTTTTCAATTCAGAAATGGAAAAATCATCCAGCACAAATTGACCATAGAGCGCTCCCCTGTTCATAACATTTAGTTTTGCTTCGAGACCCAATAAGGAATTGTCCGTACTGCCGTCTTGTTGCTCAACAGCTCTCAAAAAGGTAAACGGTACCTGATACTCCATTTTTGGACGACTCCCTCCGAGAGAATCTGCCCTTCCATACATGACGGACTCAAATATTCCAAGGTTGAAATTGTCGGTTATGGCAAAATCAACATAGTGAAAGTTCAAGAATTTGTTTGGATAGTCCTTAGACCCCAGGTTTCCGCCATAGTAGGTAAAAACATCTGCGGTCAATTTTGATAGGCTATTGGTGTACTTGATGCGCCAAACCTCAATAGAGTTTCTCAAGTACGGATGGCTGTTTGAAAAATCCGAAAGAAACAATGATCGTTCTCCATTTCCAATGAACTGCCGTCCATAGCCCAATTGACTTTGAATATGATCGGTCCATTGCACATTGACATGTCCAAACACCCTAAAGTAATCTGTAGTAGTTTCTCCATATTCCTTCCAAAAGCCTTCAAGCGGAATAACACCTATTGAATCCGCCACGTTCTTCACATAAGTTGGATACTCAGCTTGGTTTTCGGTGAAAAAAGAATAAAAACTCACACGCTCATCTATCGTCCCGCTCAATTCCAATCCCCTTCCATTGACAAACACCAATTTCTCATTGGTATTATCACTGCCAACTTGCAGATCCCAAACAGGATTGATATGGAATATTAAATCATCCCCTTGATAGGAATAAAAATTGGATTTCTGTTGATAAAACCATTTTAGCATTGGTGTGCGAGCTCCATAGTCTGGGGCTCCCAGGTCCCAAAACTCAATTGCTGCTTGTGCAGCGTTGAATTGCTTGACCTCATTTTTGCGCGCTGAATCTGCAAGAATTGTAAGTAATCTATCCCTGCCAAAAGGTTTAACGGTAGTAAAGGAACGTGTTCCCGATAAAGTGGTTTGTTTTAAATGCAGTCCATATAAGTGATGTCCAACAGGAAGATCTGATGTCTGTCCGTGAACAATTGAGCCACAACAAACTGTGAAAATGATATAAAAGAATAATCTCACTTCAACAAAACTAACCAACTAAACCCTCATGACAGAAAATCAATGCAATCAAATTAGATTTTGAAAACCGTAACCCTTTGGATAAGTTGTATTTATCTCTATCTTTGCAATCCTTTTTTAAGAAACGAGGGATCAAGATGAAAAAAGACATACATCCAGAGTACAAAGAAGTAGTGTTTTTAGATACTTCGAGCGATTTCAAATTCATGACGAAATCGACGATGACTTCAGAAGAAACGATCAAGTGGGAAGACGGTAACGAATATCCTTTAATTAAGATAGAAGTTAGTTCTGCTTCACATCCATTCTACACTGGCAAGAAGTTATTTGTAGATACTGCAGGTAGAGTGGAGAAATTCAACAGACGATACAAGAAATAATTACCGTATTTCTTCAAAACATATAAGTCTTCAGGAGCTTTTTTCCTGGAGACTTTTTTATTTTGCGGCATGCCAATCGCCTTCTTTGACTCATCAGTCAGTCATACTCACTTACTGCCCCTTACTTACTTAAAACCATGCTGCGATCTAAGAGTGGGCATACTCACCATTCGAGAAAAATGGGAAAAGTGTCTGTCTACAACAACCACAGGTTTTAAAACCCGGGAATATCTATCTCCAATGTTTCGCCCACCAGATTTGGAACAGGAAGTCATCTGGATAAACGGCGTTGTACTGCCAGAGAATGAGCTCGTCAGGCAAGTAATGTCGCTTGAAAGTGGTCAATCCATATCCTACAACGGAACGCTTATTGCTACCAAATCCTCAAGGGCAGAAATACAACCTCACAACCTTGGGCTTGAACATGCACCTGAACAGCTATCATGGTGTTGGGACATTTTTTTAAAAAACGGCAGTGAGATTCGAAAGGACTACCAACTGATCACTTCCGGTAGAGCCTCTTGTGAAATAGATGATCCATTTACTCAAGTCTATTCGAACGAAAACATTTTTATTGAAGAAGGCGCCAGTATCAAAGCGAGTTTGCTGAATGCGGAGAATGGACCCATATATATAGGGAAAAATGCTGAGGTGCATGAAGGAGCAATCATCAGAGGACCATTTGCACTTTGTGAAAATAGCGTAATTTCTATGGGCGGACGCATGCGTGGTGACATCACTGTCGGTCCGTTCTCAAAAATTGGAGGCGAAATAGGCAACTCTGTCATTCAGGGTTACACAAGCAAGGGGCATGACGGTTACTTAGGAAATGCTGTATTAGGTGAGTGGTGTAACCTGGGAGCAGACACCAATAATTCAAACTTGAAAAACAACTACAAAAATGTAAAAATGTGGAACCATGAAACCTCAGCAATGATGGATACGGGACTGCAGTTTTGTGGTTTGATAATGGGGGACCATTCTAAGTGCAGTATCAATACGATGTTCAATACAGGAACCACTGTTGGATTATCTGCCAGCATTTTTGGTGGTAGCTTCCCGCCAAATTTTGTTCCCTCTTTCAGTTGGGGTGGTTCCGAAGGTCTATCCACCTATGAAATTGACAAAATGATCGACACACTTTCTTTTGTGATGGCCAGAAGACATCAAACGCCAAGTGAGTTGTACATTGAGGCGCTTAACCATATTTTTAAGGCTACACAACCAGATCGTTTCTGGGAAAAAAAATAATACATGCAATTTGCCAGTATTCCAGGTCTTGATCACATCAAGGATGCCTTGATATCCTCTTACAAGAGAAATCATTTGGCTCATGCCCAATTGTTTAGTGGGCCCGAAGGATCCGGCACCCTGCCAGTAGCGCTTGCGCAGATCACCTATTTGCTTTGCGAAGACAAGCTAGAAAACGATAGTTGTGGAGCATGCAGCAATTGTCAGAAAATGGCAAAGTACATTCATCCTGATGTTCATTTTTTTTACCCAAGTTCAAAAGTTGACAAGGACACGGCCCTAAAGAAGCAGGCTGAGACTTGGAGGTCTTTCCTGACTGAAACGCCATTTGGCAATATTGAAGACCTGGTTGAAGTCATGGAAACAGAAAACAAGGTCAATCAGATCAGCAAGGAAAAATCGAGGGACATCATCAAAACGGTGAGCATGAAGTCGTTTGAGGGAGGATTAAAGATATTGTTGATCTGGTATCCCGAGCATATGCATTCAAATGCAGCAAATGCTATCCTCAAAGTATTGGAGGAGCCGCCGGCTAATACCATTTATTTTCTGGTCACTCACAATTATGAACAAATCATTACTACCATTCTCTCGAGAACACAACTCGTAACTGTGCCGGGTTTTACTGATGAGAGCATAGCGGAATACTTACAATCTCGGCTTCAAGTTGAACCTGAAAAGGCACTTCGAATTGGCAAACAAGCCAATGGGAGCTTGAGAAAAGCGATCAAAGATCTTGAATCCTCTCAAGACATGATCTATACACAGTTTCAAGAATGGATGCGTGATTGTCTTTCAGCTAACTTCTCAAAATTAAATGGTTCAAGTGAGCAATTTGGTCGATCCAGCAAATCTCAGCAACGGTCATTCCTGCAATATTGTCTTGGACTTACCCGATCATCGCTTCTATCACAATGTGAACTTTCATTGGTAAAAGGAGAAGCGGATGAAAAGACATTCGTGAGCAAATTTGGTCAGGCTCTTGCCATTGACAAATTGCAAGTCTTGTATCAGGAACTCAACAAAACGATCAGTCAATTGGATAGAAATGCTAACGCACGCATGGCACATTTGGCATTGAGCATCAGGTTAACAGAAGTACTTAGAGCAAAATTCTAATGGGCAGTATTAGAATTGGCACGCGCAAAAGCAAATTGGCACTCTGGCAAGCCGAATGGGTAGCAAAACGACTAGAAGATGTTGGCCTGACCACAGAATTGGTAACCATGGATACCAAGGGTGACAAAATCCTGGACGTTTCAATATCAAAAATTGGCAGCAAAGGCGTTTTTACAGAAGAACTAGAGGAAAAGTTGTTGACAGGCGAAATGCACATCGCAGTGCACAGTGCAAAAGACATGCAAAGTCGGTTACCAACACCATTTGAAATCATTGCTTTCTGCGAAAGAGAAAAGGCGAACGATGTGCTTGTGAGCGATCAGGAACTTTCCCTTTCAGGTCCTCCTATCATCATAGGTACATCCAGCACGAGGCGCATTGCCTTTCTGAAAAATGCTTATCCACAACATACCATTGTTGAAATGAGGGGCAACCTTCAGACTCGATTAGAAAAAATGAGGAGAGGCGATTGCGAAGCAATGATGCTGGCCTATGCAGGTGTACATCGAATGGGCTTCACCAAGGTTATAAAGCAGATGATTGACATAGATACTTTCGTTCCCGCAGTGGGTCAGGGTAGTGTCGCAATTGAAGCGTCCTCCACATTAGAGCCAGCATTGAAAAATCGGATCGTCAATGCGCTCAATCATCAACCAACCGAGCGACGGTTAATGGCAGAACGGGCATATCTAGCTCAAATGGACGGTGGGTGTTCAATTCCGGTCTTTGCCCATTCAATTTTGATAGGAGACAGGTTAAAAATAAGAGGCGGAATCATAAGCCTGGATGGATCTGAGAAGATTGAAGAAACCCTAGAGGGTTTCGACCCTGTCGAACTTGGTCAACAACTTGCCGATACCATTCTTAAGGCCGGTGGAGACAAGATTCTAGCGGAAATAAAAAGCCAACTTGATTAACATATCTTTGCTCAATATTTTATTAATACGATGAAAAAAGTACTCTCAATACTAATTATTTCAGTTCTCTTTCTTGTCAGCTGCAAGGACGATCAGGACATTTTAGTGAATATCCACACCCCAATGGGCACCATGAAAGTCTTGTTATACGATGAGGCACCTCTTCACAAGAAAAATTTCCTGGAATTGGCGCAAGCTGGAAAGTACGACAGCACTATCTGGCACAGGGTGATGGAAGGTTTTATGATTCAGGGAGGAAATGTATTTGAAAAAGAAGGAATACAAGAAAGTCCATCTGATAGAATTCCCGCTGAATTTATTCAAGGACTTATGCATACTAAAGGCGCTTTAGCAGCAGCACGTCAACCCGATCAGGCAAATCCAGAAAAAATGTCGAGCTCTTGCCAGTTTTATATTGTGCAAGGAACTGTCCTAGACGAACAAGAAATGACAGTAGATCAGATTGCGCTTAGTCAGGGTTTGAGCCAATTACTATCAAGGCCCGAGTACGACACTATTATGGTCAAATTCCAGGCATTGGCACAGCAGCGCAAAAGTGCAGAGATGAACAAACTGGCGCTCAACTATGTGGATCTCTGTGAAAAAGAACTTGGGATTAAGTTGAAAAAGGATGTAGATCCTGAACGCCTTAAAGCGTACACTACATTAGGTGGGTCTCCTCACCTGGATGGTGAATACACGATATTTGGACGTGTGGTTGAAGGGCTCGATGTGATTGACAAGATTGCAGCTGTTGAGGTTGGACGAGGAAACAGACCCAATACGCCTGTTCATTTGACCATGACACTTGAGCCAATGAAGAAAAAACAGATCACAGAGAAATACGGATACAAATACGCTGAGTAAATGAAAGTACTGATAACAGGGTCCAATGGTTTACTTGGTCAAAAAATCATCGGTTTATTAGAGCATGATAAATTAACGGTGATCGCCACTGGTCGAGGAGAGAATCGAAACCCTGCTGGCAACTACAAATATTATCCTCTGGATATCACTTCATCCGACGCTGTAGAATCGCTCATTTCTACAGAAAGACCTGATGTAGTCATCAATACAGCGGCAATGACCCATGTGGATCAATGCGAACAAGAAATGGATTTGTGTTGGCAATTGAATGTAGAAGCAGTGCAATTTCTCATCAATGCTTGCCAAAAAATTGATGCATTTCTAATACATATTTCTACTGACTTCATATTCGATGGCAAAGCAGGACCATACCAAGAAAATGATAAACCTAATCCTTTAAGTCACTACGCGGAAAGCAAATTAGCTTCTGAAAAATTACTCGAAAATGCTTCGATTGATTTTGCAATTGTTAGAACAATGCTTGTATATGGTATTGCTCATGATATGTCTCGATCCAATATCATTTTGTGGGTGAAGAAAAGCCTTGAAGAGGGCAAACAAATCAAGGTAGTTAATGACCAATGGAGAACGCCAACCCTTGCTGAAGATTTAGCCAAAGCATGTATCACGATTGCCAAAGGAAGAGTTAAGGGGACCTTTCATATTTCAGGAAAGGACATGCTTACTCCTTATGACATGGCTATTGCCACAGCTAAACATTGGAATTTAGACAAGGACCTTATTGAGGAAGTCGATGGATCAATTTTCACACAACCAGCAAAGCGTCCTCCTAAAACAGGCTTCATTCTAGACAAAGCAAAACGAGAATTAGCTTACGAACCAGTAACATTTCAAAAAGGGCTATCAATCGTTGAAAATCAGCTAAAAGAAGTGTCCGAGGGTTAATACTTTTAGGAATTTTACAATACGTTCGAAATTAGTAGCTTTACAGTCATTAAGAGACAGTATTATACCCCTAAACCATCCAGCTATGAAATACGTACTGGGCTTACTCATTTGTGTCGCATCCACCATTACTTATGGACAACACGTCATAGAGATGAACGAAGATGCCATTGACATGAAGATTCTTACTTGGCACTATGATAGGTATCAGGGAAGTACAAGTGCCAATTGGTTCGTCAAAGCACAGGATGGCATAGGCTATGTTCATGTAGAATTCTCTCACAACAACTCTAATTTTGAAGCTATTTACAATGAAGAAGGGCAGATACTAGCCGAAAAGGAATTTATTGCTGAAGATAAAATCCCTCAACCAGTCATTCAGCTGTTGGACTATAGAATTGTTAAATACAAAATAGACAGCTTTAGCAAGGAATCAGAATTTGAATCTCGTCAACCTTCATTGATCAATTACCGAGTTCAGGCAAAAGTTAAGTCCGGAGGCGTTGTAGTTTTCTGGTTTGATCAGGATTTTAACCTGATCCCCGAAAACAGAGACGAGATAGCCATCCGCTGATTACTCCACTTCAACGATCATCTCTATTTCTACGGCAATATTTCTAGGCAATGATCCCATGCCAACAGCAGCCCTGGCGTGCTTTCCGCGATCTCCGAAAACCTCAACCATCAAATCAGAAAATCCATTGATTACCTCAGGATGATTAGTGAAATCAGGGGATGCATTGACCATACCCAACACTTTCACGACACGTTTGACCTTGTTTAAATCCCCTATCTCAGCCTTTAACGCAGCTAACTGCACGATAGCCGAATACCTGGCGGCCTGATACCCTTCAGGCACAGTCAAGTCTTCACCTAGTTTCCCTTTAACATAACCGCCATCTGGTTTAGTAGGCCCTTTGCCTGCCATAAATACCAAATTACCGGAGCGTACCGCATTGACATAATTTGCCACGGGAGGAGGCGGTTCTTTGAGTGTAATACCAAGAGAGGCAATTTTTTCCTCCACATCATAATCATAAAGATCTTGCGCATGTGACAGGCCACCCAAAAACAATAATACAGCGATAATTGACGATACTTTTTTCATTATTTACCTCCTCCTTTTTTCTTTTTTAACAATCCTTTCACAGCATTTTTAGCCTTATCAGTTACTTCTTCCTTTTGCTCATTGACAACTTCTTTGGCCTCTTCCTTTTTCTCCTGTACCTGTTCTTCCACCACGGCTTTGGCTTCCTCTACTTTCTCTTCTGCCTCCTGGACTACTTTCTCCTTTTGCTCTGCTACTTTTTCCTTTGCAAGGTTGGTTACAGCACTTTTAGCACTGCTTGCCATCGATGTGCCACCTCCAGATGGAGTTACACCGAGCATTTTAACGCTTGGCTTTATAAAAGTACCTAAGACACCTAAGTTTAGGTCCACTGCGGATGAGACCATTTCCTGCCCCCCTGTAAAACTTGCAAGCGCACTATTGATGGCATCACCCGCTGCTCCTGTCGGTACATTTTTGAGCACCATTTTATAGTCAAGTGCTCCAACAATTGTGTTGCTCCCGGAAATGGTAGTTGTATAACCGCTAAGATTAACATCAAAAGGTTCTACAAAGACACTTCCATCTCGGATTTCAGCATTTAGCAAGACATCTTTCAGGTTCAGATTACCATCGCTTTTATCGAGACTTGAAAAATTGGAGACGGTGCTGAGTATTTTCACATCCTTCATTGCAGCCTGAGCCACGGACAACAAACCAGCTCCTTGCATGGTCTCATAAACTGGCATCATATCTTCACCCAACTCTCCACCAATCTTAAAATCGGTAGAAAAATTTCCTGTCATTGTCTTGGCGAAAGGCGCCAATTGTTGGATCGTATTGAAGGTGCTATATGCCTTCGGAATCGACAATTCTCTAATTTTCAAATCAAAATCATAAATCGGATTACCCTGTCCTGCAGTTGCATAAAGTCCATTCATTTCGAATTGCCCATCGAGAATGTCGAATTTGACCCGATCCATTCTTAAACTGCCATCTCGAATCACAAGAGCCCCATTGAAATCATTTAATGTTTTACCATCATAGATGATTTGGTCAATTGTTGAGGTGAGTACAAAATCAATATTGGTCGGGATACGAACAACCTCCATTTCGGCTGTGTCAGCAGGTTCCCCTGCTTCTCCTGTTTCTCCTCCCTCTTCTTCATACATCCATTCATCTACATCCACATAGGCGGATCGAAAATCCAACTGTCCCATAATTGCAGCACTGTCATCCAATGCATACTGTAAGTAGTTGGTGATAACACCGGACATATTCAAATCTGTCTTACCAGCATTGCCCTGGAAATTTGTCAAGGCTATTTGCTTCGGGTCAAAACTTGCAGTAGTGTTTGTGATGCCAAATCCTTGTGGCAAGTCGGAACTTTGATAATAAAAGTCAGAAATGGTCATGCTTCCGGAAGAACTCAATTTCTCATAACGCTCAGCATCCAAATCCGACATTCGTCCAGAAGTGGCAAGAGCTGCATTGATTTTTCCCTTTAAGTCAGTATCCTCCATTGGAAAAATAGCCATCATCTTTTCAAGGTCAATATTTCCATCTACTTTGAAATCCCAGAAATAATCCTCTAAATCCTTAAAAATCAATGAGGAAGACAAGGTCTCTCCATCTATCAACATAGAGAACTCATTCATCACAAAACTGGTGGTCGTTAGATCTGCAGAAGGCATATCAAATACTGCATCCATTTGGATCTGTTCCATTGGAATGGGGTAGTCCGAATAGGCAATTTTTCCATTTTCAATGTTAAAAGCCATATTCACGGCTGGCATTAAGTCGTCGTTAAAGGTGCCTTTTACGTAACCATTAAACCCAACAGTCCCACTGGCTGTAATGCCCTCCAGATACTCTGTATAAGCTCCTGGTATCAGAGAAATGATGCTTGACATAGTCACATCCTCTCCAAAATAGGTGATGTCCATATCAATATCATCTTCAGGCATGCTAACCCAGCCATCAAATTGAAATCCAAAATTGTTCAACCCCAAATGATTTTCCTTAAAGGAAAATTTCATATTATCTAAGTCCATTTCCATGGTCAAATCAGCCGTCAGTTCTTTATTCGATATATAAGCAACTCCATCATAGCTCGTCGAAAACTGATTGATGGTTGTCTGGGTCACCATATCAAATACATTCGCTCCAAAGTCCCCGGAACCTACATGGTTCAATCCAATAAGGTCAATTGAGAATAAGTATGGTTGATCATCATAACTAATATTGGCATTGGCTAACTCCCACCGTTGAATCGTTATTGTCGACGATGCTGCTGAGGATTCATCTTCAGTGTCACTTGATGCTTCAGTTTCTTTCATGATATCATAATTGGCAGATCCATCTTCGAGTACCAATATGTTAACCGAAAGTTCATCCAAGAGAAAGTTTTTAATGATAATGTTCTCACCATTGATCACAGAGACAATATCAATGGTCAATGAAAATTCATTAACAGACAGCAAGGTGTCTTCCTTGAATTGCCCCACTCCAATCAAACCAAAATTGCCAACTGAAAATGTCAGGTCGGGGAAATTGGTAAATAACGAAAGTCCGATTGCATCGGTATCATAGAACACATCGGCATTCAGATTGGCGGCAATTTGATTGTCCAGCTCCTTTTGGATGTCATCTTTATAAATAATTGGAATGGTAACTGCTGTTGCCAATAACAACACTATCAATCCTAGAACAATGAGGAGTAATTTTTTCATTTTGATTCGCGGTTTATTACTAACCACAAATTAGTGCATCCCAATCGTTAGTTCAACGCTTTCTCCTCATTTGGTTAAATCCACGAAAATATCATCCATTAATTGAAGCTTAATCAGATTAGATTGCTGCTCCTTTATCACATATGAAATGCCAGGCTGGCCTTCTCGATTGATTAGATAAAGGGTATCACCACTTATTCGCCATCCCTGAGTATGACTTATGGTATCAATTCCGAAAACACATCCTGGAAATCCCATTGCTGTAATGGTGATCGAGTCACCATTGAAAATAAAATTCCCATTCATTTCAAACGACTCTATATCGGGAATGCCTTGAAAAGATTCAGGCAATGTAGTCCACTTAGCATTCCAATTGCCATCAATTTCCGGGCTACTGCAAAAGGTTGTTAACGCCATCAGCCCAACTAACAAAAGTCCGTTTTTCATTATAAATACTTCAAAATAAAATCAATATTTAGTTTTTTAAACCAACTCATGGGTGGATAAGTAGTCTTCGCCAAGGTTAAGCCAATTCTTTGTTTTACTACTGACTTTTCATTAGAAAATTCCTTAAAACCCCACACCCCATGCGCTTTACCAATGCCGCTATTATTTACACCTCCAAACGGCAATTCCGGATGACTAAACTGAATCATCGTATCATTGATGCACATGCTACCAGCACTAGTCTCTAGTTTTACTCTGTTTTGAACCTTGTGGTCTTTAGCAAAAACATACAGCGCCAACGGTTTTTCATTTTGATTAATGTGATGAAGTGGCTCCTTCAAATCACCAAAAGTTACGATCGGTAAAATGGGACCAAATATTTCTTCATTCCATAAAGTCGACGTTTCTGAAATGTTCGTAATGATGGTGGGCTGAAATTTGAGTGAATCGTCAATTGAACCACCCAATTCAATTTTTGCACCATTGTCAACAGCATTTTTTACCCATTGCTTGAGTCTATCTGCATGTTGTTGATTGATAATTCCGCAATAATCAGACTGGTCCCCATAAAGGCGTTGGATGTATACCTTCAAATGCTTCAGCAACTCCGCTAGTTTCGCCTCGTGAACATAAACATAATCAGGAGCGGTGCAAGACTGACCCGCATTAACCCATTTACCCCAGGCAAGTTTCTCCGCTGTGTCTTTAATCTCGGCTGACTTATCAATTATTACTGGAGATTTACCTCCTAACTCAAGCGTAACTGAAGTCAAATGCTTTGAAGCTGCCTCCATCACAACTTTGCCGACTCTGGGGCTTCCTGTAAAAAAGATATGATCGAATGGCAATTTGAGTAACTTCTGGGATGCTTCAACCCCGCCTAATTGAACGCTTACATGATTAGGTTCAAATAAGTCGGTAATCATCCTTTGAATCAATGTTGAAACAGCTTCGGAAAATTCAGATGGCTTTATTATCACAGCGTTTCCTGCTGCAATGGCGGACACAAGCGGTCCAATTGCCAATTGAAAAGGGTAATTCCATGGTGAAATGATCAAGCATGTACCTTTTGGCTCGTGGTGTACATGCGATCTTGTCCCGAGATAAGTAATAGAGGCTGGAACATGTTGTGGTCGCATCCAATATTTTAAATCTCTTACTGTTCCTCTCAGTTCGGTTAGAACAGGAAATATCTCTGTAAGATCTGCCTCGCTAGATGGCTTTTTAAAATCCTTAAAAACGGCCTTCTGAATATCATTTCGGTGATCTAAAATCCATTTTTCAATGGATTTTAACCAATGCTTCCGCTGCTTTAATGTTGACTTTCTCAGCGACAAAGCGTTCTGCCTGAGAATGTCGAAGTGTTCTTCTAATTCCATTTCAATTCAATTTTCTTCCCATTCAATGTTATCAAATTGTTATGTTTCATAACAATTTGGTAACTTGAGTACTGATGAGCCATAAATGATTTAACAATCAGGTAACATTGAAACGCATTTTTACCATATCAATAATTCTAGTTCAAACTCTATGTCTTCATGCTCAACGAGCAGAAAAAGTGAAGATGGATCAAACATTAGCGCTCTTCATCTTAGACCAGCAAAATAGCAATTCAAATCAAGCTTATGAAATCAGAGCTGCTTACTTAGGCATTTACAAAAAAGTATCCAGATACAAATTGGATGACAAATTGAGGTTTGTTCAAAGTATCTATGAGTATGTCCATCGAAAACATCTCAAAACATACAAGGGTTATGTCTCTTTGCATGAGACCATACTTGCTAACAAGTATGATTGCCTTACCGGGACAGCAATATTTTCAATGTTGTTAAATGAATTTGAAATCCCTCATCAAATTCTTGAGTTTGAGACTCATCTCCTTATAACAGGAAATATTGAAGGAACATTTTGGGTTCTTGATCCAACAGACCCCTCAACTGGATTTATTACGGACAAGCGCTTTGCGGTAGCCAGACTGAATAAATACCAGAACAGCACGAGCGACCCTTCAGCCTTAGTTGATTTTGATAAACCAAATCGCATTTCATTAATTGAATTAGCAGGTTTGCAATACTACAACCTTGCGGTAAAAAGCTTCAACAACGAGCAATTTGATGAGGCAGATCATTTCTTAAGACTTACTGAACAGCTTTATCCTTCTTCGCGAGCACAAAACCTTAAACAGCTTGTTGTTTCATCCAATTGGATGGCGCTTGATTGAGAGCTAGCTATCATACTCTATCCAGCATCCAATACTTTAAACTCAACCCTCCTGTTGTTTTGTTGACCTTCTTTGGTTTCATTGGTATCAATGGGCTGAGATTCTCCATAGCCTTTTGCATCAATCACTGATCGATCAACCCCATTATTAACAAAATATTCCATTACAGAATTTGCTCTGCGTTGGGACATTCGAAGATTGACCTCTTCAGAACCAATAGAATCAGTATGCCCAGATATTTCAATCTTCTTGATCGTTCCATCCAGAATATATTTCAAAATACGTTCCAGCTCTGAATATGAAGCAGTCCGAAGCTCCGCTTTGTTAAACGCAAAGAAAATATTGTTCATTACAATGGGTCCACCTACTTCAATCTGAGCCAACTTTAAATCCATGCTAATTGATTCTGATTTCTTTGTGTCATTTAGATCCAAGTTTTCATTAACCGCAAGAAACCCATCTTTTTCGGCAGAAATTCCAAACATAGCACCAGGCCTTAATGAAAATGTGTAAGACCCATCTTCTTTGGATCTTGTACTCCCTAGTTTAATGCCGTCTGGCAAACGTTCTACGATCACATCCACACCAGCCATTGGTTCTCCCGTCTTATTATCGATTACCTTACCAGTAACGGCAACTAACACCACTTCTGGTTCGTCTGGTCGCATATGTGAAACAGAAGAAGCTATAGGATCATCAGGATCTATGAAGAAATCATCTACCTTGAATCTAAAAATGTCAGTGTCATCTCCAGTATCACCCCTGGTGAAATAAAGATGTTGACCAGATGAAGGTATGCTAAAATAGAGGTCATCCTGAGCTGTATTGACTCCTTTTCCCAGGTTATCCGGTGGCGACCACTTTTCCCATGAATCATCCAATCGCCGACTTACAAAAATGTCCATTCCACCAAAAGTTTGAAGACCACCAGTCGAATAATAGAGTGTCTTGCCATCTGCTGCCAAAAATGGAGCGGCATCCTCGGAGATTGTGTTAACATCTCCTCCCATATTCTTTGGCTCTGACCAACCATTTCCATTTTTAAATGAGACATACAAATCTCGTCCTCCATAGCTATCGTCTCTTTCAACTGACTGAATCAAAACTTCACCTCCAGGTACTAGAAAGAAATCTGCTTTATTGGAATAGTTGTACTCATTTTCAATTTCAACTGATTCTGGTTTCCCATACTCTCCATTTGGTTCCATGTAAGCAACAGATGTTCCGGCATACATTCTGCCCTTCTTTCCGTATCGATTTCCGAGAACGAATTGATCTTTCCCATCAACTGAAGCGATTGAACTAATAAAGTTAGGGCCAGGAGTATTGAGTGGTTCTCCAATATTGCGAGCGGGCAACCACTCGCCCGTAGCTTCATCCAATTCTGACATCCATATATCCTCAGGGTCATCTATACCACCAGAATTTTCCGGATGATACTTTCGGCTAAAATATAGACGCTTTCCATCAGGAGAAATGATTGGGCTATGCTCGACATAACTACTGTTCACATTGGCACTCAAAGCCTCTGCTTCAACGTTCTGACTCACTCCGCTTGTCAACTGAATCAATACATTAACTGGGATATTCGAAGCTGAGATTCCGATGGCATCAATTGCCGGATAACCCGATACTGCTGATGGATCCAGCTCTACACTAAGCGCATGTATCTCGTAAGTTGTTTCTTCAAAGAAGAGATTTAAAAGCCTTGATTCCAGTGGAATCACTCTAGGTGTAACTTCAAACAAAACATGCTCTTGATAATCTTTGTCAAAAGCTACTATCCTCGTAACCGCACCGGGATTTTCAGTTTCAGCAATGGCCACCTGTTTCGCTTTAATAGGCGTATCGAACGAAACCATAATAAACTGATCGCTCTTATTTTCATTCTTTGGTCTCCATGCATTAGGATTTTCTCCTCCATTGGGATGAACATTTGGCTTGTGCAATGCCTGAAGCGCGGAAAACTCGAGATGCGAAAATTCCGAGCTTACTTCAACCACTTCATTGGCCCATACAACAGACTCCTGGGCCTGAACATGATAAATCAATAGGCAAGTAACTAGATAAATGTATTTTTTCATGATTCTTTAGTTCTGTCTGGTCAATCTTACTTCTACACGCCGGTTTCTTGCTCTAGCCTCATCAGTTCGTTCCTGAGTTATTGGCTGTGTCCCTCCAAAAGCTTTTGTTGTCACTTTGTTTTTCTTTATCCCATTCTTGACCAAATACTCTGCTACCGCATCTACTCTGGCTTGCGATAATCTCATGTTAGCATCTGCATTACCAGCAAAGTCAGTATGACCTTCCAGTTGGATATTTACATTAGGTTTTCCCTTTATATAATCAATAAACTCATCTAACCCAGTGTATGAACTTTTGGTAATCTCAGCTTTGGCTCGAGCAAAATTCAAATTATCCAATGTGATGAGTTCCTCAACTTCCTCTTCAATTGCCTTCACGAACAGGTTTAATTCAAAATTGGAATTTCCCTCGGCAGTCTGAACGGTGTTCTCTGCTAAAAATGGTTCAAAACCATTGACATTTTCAATTCTAAAATTGTATGAAGTATTATTAACTAAATACATTTCAAAAGAGCCATCCACCTGAGTGCCTGCAATCCCCATGTCATCATAATACGGGAGTTTTTCATATAGAATGGACCCATGAACGGGTGTACTGTCTTTTTCACTCAGCACTTTTCCATAGACACGTACCATGGAATCTTGAGCAGCACTGGACAGAACAATGAATGCCATAAGGCATAAAGTATAAGCGGATTTTGCCAACATTTACAAGCGTTGATTTTGGTAATCAACGGAAAAATACAGGAAATCGGAAAAATAAGTAAATTTTTATTGGTTTGAAACCATAATCACTCACGTTTTATTCTTATCCTGATATAGAATTTTGCAAATACCTAGAATTATTAGGACTTGTCAGTGAGCTGAAGCTCCAATCATGCTGCCATCTGCCGTGGTTACTATTGCATCAGTAGCAGGCAGGTTCAATGGCTTGATCAAGTCAAGTTTGTGAATCATGAGATTCTTTTTATGCAAAAAGCTCTTCAGGTGAGTGGTAGAAATAGGTTCCGTTGGTGGTAAATCTACGGTAAGGGCATCCACCTGTCTCCCATTCTTCCAGAATCTAAAACACAAATGTGGTCCATTTGCTAGTCCCGTACTCCCAACAAATCCTATCAACTGCCCTTGTTGTACTTTGACTCCAGGCCTGATGCCTGTTTTTATTTTCTGCATGTGGAGGTACTGTGTAGAATAATTACTGTTGTGCTTGATCTTCACATAGTTTCCGTTGTACTTGCTGTACTTGGCCTCCAATACAACTCCATCACCTACGGTTCGTATGGGAGTTCCTGGATTTGCGGCATAGTCGGTTCCAAGGTGCGCTTTGTATCTCCTTTGTACCGGGTGAAATCTTCTTGGTGAATATCTCGAACTAATTCTCTTATAATCAAGTGGCGCTCTCAGAAAAGTCTTCCTAAGACTGTTTCCTTCCTCGTCGAAATAGTCCGTTTTCCCCTGATCGCCATAGTAAATGCCATAATATGGTTTATTGTAATGTTCAAAAAACACCGCATCCACTCTTTTGACACCTACACTCACACCATCTACCTGTTCTTCCAGATATATGACTTTGAAATTGTCTCCACTATTGATCCTGAAAAAATCTACCTGCCAGGCTAAAACATCTACGAGCTTGCTTACCAACTCGGGACTACCACCAGCCTCAATAGCTGCGGTATAAACATTGCTACCAGATGGTATACTCGCAACAATTCTCTTCTCAACGATTTCTACTTTACGCTCAACATATTCGGCAAAACTTGAATCTCCAAAATGATACACAACATAGCTTCTGGCATCTGGTTCAAAGATAAACTTGCTGGCAGAGTGCATTGAATCTTTGTCATGGATGATCGTGTATTCCTTCCCTGCTTTTAGCTTTCGAACATCATAGACATCTTTTGCCCGAATTGCGATATTATAAACCTGCTCAGCCGAGATATTGAAATTCTCCAGGATCATAGAAAGGGTTTGTCCCCACTTGATCTTACCCGTTGAAACGTCCATCGAGTCTACTGGAAAGCCATAAAGCAATGTTGGCGTTGGTTGCGGAATTTCTGCAACCACAATTGGTTGTTCCTTTTTCTTCGGTTTTTGACAGCTAAGAAAAAACGTAACAGCTGCAAGCCCTAAACCAAAAACGTACTTCATTCAACTAGTTTGATTGATGTGCTGATTTACCAGCATCTAAAAACGCCACAAAAGTAGTGACATCCAAATCATATGCAGAAGGTTCTATCAACAAATCTCCATTTGGGCTCAGAATCACATAAAAAGGTTGAGCGTTATTATTGAAACGAGTGATTTGAAAATCGGCATTTTGTCGGCCCATTGTTTTTTTGACTTTCCCGTCATAGCTCGAGGTATACCATTCAGTTTCTGGAAGCTCTGTCTTGTCATCGACATATAAGGCTAACAGCACAAAGTCATTTCTCAGGCGATCTAGTACCGGCTTTTCACTCCATACTCGAGCTTCCATTTCTCGACAATTCACGCAACCATGCCCTGTGAAGTCAATAAAGATTGGCTTGTCTACCTCTTTGGCGCATGCTACAGCCTGGTCATAATCGAAATAACCAGATAGTCCGTGCGGCAATTCGAGAAAGTCATCATACTTGGGAGGTGCACAAATGCTTGACAGACTTTCACCTGATGAACCATAATCTCTTACTATTTCATTGATGTCAAAATCCTGTGACGATATTGGTGGAAGATACCCCGACAATCCCTTCAATGGTGCCCCGAACATTCCCGGAATCATATAGACAACAAATGAAAAGGTAATGATCGCCAAGACCAGACCACCAACGCTCGTTTTTGAAGTTTCTGAATCTCCAGGCATCTGAATCTTACCCATCAGATAGAACCCCATGAGCGTGAATATCACAATCCAAATTGAAAGGTAAATATCTCTATCTAACAAGTGCCAATGGTACGCCTGATCCGCTATACTTAAAAACTTAAATGCAAAGGCAAGCTCCAAAAACCCAAGCACTACTTTAACTGAATTGAGCCAGCCACCAGACTTTGGCAGGGAGTTTAACCAGCCTGGAAATAAGGCAAACAGTGTGAATGGAATGGCAAAAGCACTTGAAAATGCCAACATACCCAAAATTGGCTTGAGTGTAAGTCCCCCTGCCGATTCCACTAAAATACTTCCTACAATCGGGCCCGTACAACTGAAAGAAACGAGGGCCAAAGTCAGAGCCATGAAAAATATGCCAATCAATCCTCCTTTGTCCCCCATACGGTCTACTTTATTAATAAAGCTGTTAGGAAGGGTGATTTCGAAAAGACCGAAAAAAGACAAAGCGAAAAGTAAAAAAACTGTAAAAAAGAAAAGATTGGGAAGCCAGCCTGTAGCAAGTTCATTTGCAGTTTCTGGCCCCATAAATGGTGCTAGTACTACTCCGATGAGCACGTAAATCAGGATGATGGAAAAGCCATAAAATAGACTGTTACCTACCCGACCTTTTTTCTGATGATCCTTACCTGCAAAATAAGAAACCGTCATGGGTATCATAGGGAATACGCACGGCGTAAGCAATGCGGCCAACCCGGCCAAAAATGCAACCAACATAAACGACCATAAGCTGTATGGGTCATTGGTATCTCTTTTGTTCAACAACCCCTGATTACTGCCCTGTGACTTTTGATTCTGCTTTGACTTACCTACAAACTCAAAGTCATCTTCAAAAGGAATACATTGTCCGGTAACATCCGAACATACCTGATATCCATAGTAGCCCTTAATCGAGTAGTCATCTTTAAGAATTTTAACCTTCTGAATAAACAGCCCTTTTTTCTTGAAATAGGAGTACTCACCTTCGAACAATGAGTCATATCCCCATTTTGGGTTTTGAGGCACAATGCTATCAATAAGCTCATATGAATCATTTTCATCAAATATGAATTCTGTAACCATTGGTCCCAGATCCGGATCAAAATTAGAAGAGTAGAGGTACCATACGTCATCGATAGTAGCACTAAATCTTAGTTCCACAATGTCACCTTGCTTTGCAGATGCATTGGACATTTTGTTATCCCAGCTGATGGGCTTGATGACCTGAGCACTAACCGCAGAAACTACCAATGCGAAAAGCAGACTAAAAAAAGATCTAGACATTAAATTCATAACCAAAAGTTTACGTGTATTCCTACTTTTTGATATCGGCAAAATATTCATAGAAATAAGCGATTGTCTCAATTCCCTTATAGTAATTGAATAATCCATAATGCTCATTGGGAGAATGAATGGCGTCCGAATCAAGACCAAAACCCATCAATATAGGATCAAGGCCTAACTCTTCCATAAACAAAGCAACGATAGGAATAGATCCCCCCTCGCGTGTCGGGATCGGTACTTTACCCCATGATTTTTCAAAAGCTTGGCTTGCCGCCTTATAACCATCCGAATCTGTCGATACCACAGCAGGAGCACCTCCATGATGTGGACGAACTTCTACTTTCACATAATCTGGAGCATTATCCTGAAAGTATTTCGTGATCATTTTAGAGATCTTATCACTATTTTGGTTAGGTACCAACCTCGAAGAGATCTTGGCGAATGCTTTGGACGGTAATACTGTCTTCGCGCCCTCACCGGTATATCCACCCCAAATACCATTCACATCCAGTGAAGGCCTTACTCCAACTCTCTCTAATGTGCTGTAACCCTTTTCTCCCTTTATATTTCCAATTTCCAAATCAGCTTTGTATTCCTCCAAATCAAATGGTGCCTCATTCATAGCTGTTCGTTCATCGGTGTTAAGCTCCTCTACTTCGTCATAAAAACCCGGAATTGTAATTCTGCCATTTTCATCCTGCATATCCGCTATCATTTTGGACAGTACATTGATCGGATTGGCAACCGCTCCGCCATAAACTCCCGAATGCAAGTCTCGATTCGGTCCTGTAACCTCCACTTCCAAATAACTCAGACCTCTGAGACCCACTGTGATGGAAGGTGTGTCATTATTGATAATGGAAGTATCAGAAATCAGAATGACATCTGCTTTTAATTTCTCCTTATTTTCTTTGACGAAGACTTCAAGGTTGTCAGATCCAACTTCCTCTTCACCTTCTATCATGAACTTTGCATTGCATGGCAAACTGTCGGTTTTAATCATTGACTCAAAGGCCTTCATGTGCATGTACATTTGCCCCTTGTCATCACAAGCACCACGCGCATATATTTTATCCTCCTTGATTACAGGCTCGAAAGGTGGTGAATCCCATAGCTCAATAGGGTCGGCTGGTTGAACATCATAATGTCCATAGACCAGTACTGTTGGCAATGAGGGATCAACAATCTTCTCGGCATACACGATTGGATGACCGGCTGTTTCACAAATTACGGCTTTGTCGACACCAGATGATTCAAATTTGGATTTAATGAATTCGGCTGCTTTGCGCACATCTTCGCTATACTTTGAGTCAGCGCTAATGGACGGGATCTTTAGAAGTTCTAATAGCTCATTGAGAAATCTTTCCTTATTGGCATTCTGAAATTCAACTGGTGTCATAACTCGGGATATTGATGGCTAAAATTGTTTTAGCAAACTTATGGATTCGACAACATTTTTTAACGCTTAGATAGATTAATGTACACTGGGGTCGTTTCAGCAAAAAGTCACTATTCTGCCACAGAAAAATCTAAAAAAGCTGAATAAAAGCTGAAAATCGACCTATTTGGCAGGTTTGTGATATCAATTGTCAGGATTTTTGATATCCGAGAAAATACCTTAGCTTCCATAAGTCCCTAAGGAAGATTTATTTAGTCATCAACAAATCCCCTTCATTTATTGGAGGGGATTTTTTTTGCCTGTTACTTAATCAATCCTCATCCGAAAGCATATCATCTATCTATATTTGAAGTTGATAGCTATGAGAAAATTATTACTACCATTCATTTGTCTTGCAATCATCTCATGCCAGACTAAAGATCAAACACTTTTCAGACTTGTCTCCTCCTCTGAGAGTGGGATTAATTTCTCAAACCAACTAAAGGAAAGCTATGAAGAAAATATGCTGACCTTTTCAAACTTCTACACGGGTGGAGGTGTCGGCATACTTGACATCAACAATGATGGCTTACCTGATATTTTGATGGGAGGAAATCAGGTGAGCTGCTCACTTTATCTTAACCAGGGCAACTTCCAATTTGAGGATATCACCAAAAAAGCCGGACTTACGACGGATAGATGGGTAACAGGTATTTCAATAGTAGATATCAATTCAGATGGGTTCGATGATATTTACCTGTCCGTTTCTGGATTCTGGAGAAGATGGAATACGAAAAACCTCCTTTACATCAATAATGGTGATAATACTTTTTCGGAGTTAGCAAATGCCTATGGACTTGACGAACAAGAACAAACAACGCATACCAGTTTTTTAGACTATGACCAGGACGGAGACCTTGACGCTTTTATGGCCATCAACCCAACCGACTTCCTGTTGTTTTATATGGGGAGAGCTCAAAAACCAAAGCAAAACGGCGAAGCGCGAAGTACAGATAAACTATATGAGAATCTAGGGAATGGAACATTTATAGACGCGTCCAAAAAAGCCGGAATACGCTATGAAGGCTATAGCCTGGGCGTAAATACCTCCGATTTCAACTCTGATGGACTGATTGACATATTTGTGACCAATGACTTTGTGACCAATGATATCTTGTACATCAATCAAGGCGATGGCACTTTCGTAAATGAGTTGAAGTCTCAAATGCACGTTACAAGTCACGCAAGTATGGGAAATGATGTTGCTGATTTCAATAATGATGGTCATCTGGATCTAATCACTCTGGACATGTTGCCTGAAGATAATTTACGGGAAAAAATGCTGGTGCCTTCTTCAAATTATAATCATTATCAACATGTCATCAGATTAGGTTATCAACCTCAATTCACTAGAAACGTGTTACAGTTGAACAATGGAGATGGCACCTTCTCAGAAATCGGGCAACTCGCCGGAGTATCAAGAACAGACTGGAGCTGGAGCTCGATCTTTGCAGACTTGAACAATGATGGTCATAAAGATCTTCATGTAACCAATGGATTCAGACGTGATCTGGGCAATCTGGACTACATCCGCTACAATGAGCACTCGCCTTTTTCAAACCCCGAGTCGGCAATGAAAGGTCAGATAGATGAAATGATCAACACGCCGGGAGTGCCTCTACCTAACTATGTTTTCCAAAATAAAGGTGACCTGACGTTCAGTAATAAAACAAAGGAATGGGGACTTGCACTACCTACCTTTTCTAGTGGAGCGGCAACAGTGGATCTCGATCTTGATGGTGATTTGGATTTGGTAGTCAACAACATTGACATGCCGGCATCTGTCTATGAAAACAATACATCAAAAGAACATTTCTTGAAAATTGAACTTCGAGGATCCGTAGCAAATACAAGGGGAATAGGATCAAGAATTTACGCCTACACACCGGAAGGTCAACAAATGATAGAGGTCAATCCTTACAGAGGCTACTTGAGTTCTGTGGAAAATGTCTCGCACTTTGGGCTAGGGAAAAACACCAAAATTGATTCTTTGGTTGTCATATGGCCAGATCGCCGAAAGTCAGCAATCAAGGATGTACCTTCTGACACTACTTTGATAATCATCCATCAGCAAGCAAATGGTTCAGGAGGTATCAAGAAAACAGTCAGACAAAACCTGTTCGAAGAGGTTACGCAGAACATGCATGTCGATTTTAAGCACAAGGAGAATAGTCAGGTCGATTTTCATAATCAATTTCTCTTACCTCATGAACACAGCAAGCTTGGGCCTGGTCTAGCTGTGGGAGACGTTAATGGAGATGGTCTGGATGATTTTTACATCGGTGGCAGTCATCAACAACTCGGAAAATTATATGTCCAAAAAGTTTCTGGAGGTTTTGAAGATTCGGAATGGGACTTGGACCCTGAGTATGAGGACATGGGTGCAATCATATTTGATTTTGATGGTGACAATGACAATGATATTTACATAGCTTCGGGAGGAACCTTTGGCTATTCCGATCCAAGGAAGTTTCAAGATCGCCTCTACATAAATAATGGAGATGGGGCTTTTGTGCGTAGTGACAAGCTACCAGAAATGCCGATGAGTACCGGTACCGTAGTTGCCGCTGATTACGATCTTGATGGAGACCTTGATCTGTTTGTCGGAGGGAGGATAATGCCTCGAGAATACCCAAACGCTCCAGTCAGCTATCTTCTGAACAACAACCAAGGCATATTCGAAATTGTCGATTTACGAGCGTTAAATGATCTAGGGATGGTTACACAAGCCCTCTGGACGGATTATGATAATGATCTAGACCCTGATCTATTGATCGTGGGAGAGTGGCTACCCATCACCATATTTAAAAATAACGATGGCACCATTGCACCCAATCCTATCCAACTCGAGCAGTCTTCAGGTTGGTGGAATAGTATTGTCCCATTGGACCACAATGCAGATGGAAAACTGGAATACCTGTTGGGCAATCTTAGTGGTAACAATGCCTATAATGGAATTGGTAGTTCTGAGTTGACTATGACTGCCAAAGATTTTGATCAGAACGGATCAGTAGATCTCCTTATGTCGAGGCAGTACATTGATGGCCACTATCCCACTTCCTCACGTGATGCTTTCTTAGGTCAATTACCATACCTCAAAACTCGCTTTTCCAGTTACCAAAGCTATGCTGAGACAACTGCTGATCAGATATTTTCTGAGAAAGAATGGCTTGAGAGCACACATCACAAAGTGGATATACTCGCCAATAGTCTATTAACATTTGACGATTCTTTAAATCATCAACTGGAAGCATTAAGCCCCGTGAATCAAATATCTCCGTTATTTGGAGGGGTTACACTCGATCTAAATAATGATGGCAAAGAAGAGGCCTTGGTCTCTGGAAACTGGTACTCAGTAAATGTAAACAATGGCCCATTTACTGGTTCTACAGGGGCCCTGATATCCGAAAACAATGGTCAAAGGGTAACGCAGCGTGGACATGAAATTGGTATTTCACTAAGAGGTGACAGAAAAGCCTTATCCAGAATTACACTTGCAAATAATCTTGTGGGATTGATTTCGACTGTCAATGATGGTGCTGCATCCGTCCACTTGCTAAAGAAGGAAGTACAAACACTGTCTTTCCAACCTAATGAGTTCAAAGCAATCATACAATTGAACGACGGCCATCAGCTAATCAAAGAATGTTATTACGGATCTGGTTATTTATCACAAAGTAGTCGGCATCTGACTCTTCCGGAGAATAGTCAAAAAATTGAATTCATATCCTATTCCGGTGCAAGACGAGCAATAGTTTTTGATTAAAACCCAAATCCATCATCATCTGACTCTTCTTCGATTGTTTCAAATGATTGATCATCCAGGGTTGCTTCGTCAGGGTACACGAGGTTATAAGCTTCGTCAATGCCAAAATAGGTTTTACGGAATTCATTCAGGAATTTCAACGTTTCATTCTCCTCACCAGCTATCAGCACCAATTCTCCCGGACGGCTATTGCCAAAGTTTGATTTTTCCTCAATAATTGCGTTAAACGCCTTATTAGAAGAAAAAGTCAGCAAGCTATTTTCCTGATAATTGAAATAATACCACGACCCGGGTGCGGCCTGAATAAACAGGTTCATTACATCTCCTCCTGTATCATCTTTTTTGAACTCCAAAAACCCGTCTACCTTAGCGTTAATATCATCAATCAGGATATTGGACAACCCTAGCTTAGTTGTATTATACCAGGCGTTCTCCTCATCATTCCATTCCATCTTCACCCCTGAAACAACAATGGATTTATTGAGATTGGGATCAGATGTTACAAGTGGTACATAATCTTTGAGACTGTTGGTTTCATATAAACGTGTCGCTTCTTCTCCAATGATATTGCTAAGCTTGAGCATATTTTCAATTGACAGGTCATTGGCAGGAGCATTACCTAGCCGTTCTATGATATCCAGCACATCAGCTGTCATCAACTGCATGGCTGCTTGAGGCAGGTTCAAGTCGAACATAAAAAATCCATCAAGACTATAATTATTATCCTTTCGATTTCCGAAACCAAGCACTGATGATTCAACCCCAATCAAGTTCAATTCTTTGTTCATGAAAGATGCCGTACCTTCAAAAATGATGTCCTGTGTTGAATCTGAATAGATCATCGAATGCCCCGCATAGCTCTCCCCGGTCGCCTTTCCATTCTCTTCAATAGAATAGTTCCCGGACAGCTCATTATACTTTAGAGTTCCTTTTGCTACGAAAAAATCGTCATCAACAGGCCGGATTCGCTTTTCAACAAATGTGGTATATAGCTTGCCAAGTGAACCAAAGTGAATCCCTGCCAATGCAGGGTCCCCATCATCATATTTCGCATTAGTAAAATCAACTTCTACTGCTGTATTGTCATCTTTTCGGGAAAATGTCACCCAATAATTGTGATCAGGCATTGAGTTGAAGGAAGGCTTCACAAAGCCATCAAGTTCAAGCGCCTGCTTATATGCGTGCATGGTAACCCCTCCTTTGTATACAAAGCCTTGTGCAATGTTAATTGGCTCGTCAGCCAAAATTTCACCTTCTCCTTTTGTTGAAGACAAAATGTTATCATTTTCATCGTATCTATCCTCCATGTAGAAATTATTCATTTCTATTTCAAAAGTGTCTTCAGCAACTGGCAGTAAATAAGTGGCCTTACCAGTAAATTCATTCCTTGAAATAACGTCAATCACTCCATTTGTCAGTGTATGGGTTGCATTTGGATATTCAAATAGCAACTCAGCATTATGCAAAATTTCCAAATCGGAATTTGCATGAACCGTAATGTGATTGTTTTCAGGTGTGATCAACGCATCGGCTACCTCAATAAATGGAATCCCCTGGATATTCAGTTCGTAGGACTTGATGTCATAAACAGCACGTGTTGCGTTGAACGACAAGGAATCAAGATCTTCTCGAGTAGTGTAAAAATAGGAGTCTTCAATAGCTACTTCATCTGGCTTGGTCATGGTAATAATTGAGTCAGATAGTAGCCATTCAGCATTGGTAATCGAGGTTTTAATTTGCGCATATGGAAAGCTAATAGCTGCTACCCCTGTTTGTTCAGGGTGAATGTCAGCGATGTTTCTATTCAAATCAAACTCCAATCTGATATCATCACCTGCCATTGCTGGTTTTTCAGGATCATCAGAGAGCACCTGAAAATTGGCATGATAAGCACTATACTTAAATTCCTGGAATTGCATCTCATTTGATTCCGCAATGGAACCTCTTGTCAACATGGACCCATATCCATACACACCATTTTGAGTAACATTAGCAGCTCCTGTGAGCTCTGCTGTTGAATTGTAGAATTTAAAGGGATCACCAATGGTTCTCAAATACATGCTATCCACTCTGGGCAACCAATACATTCGAAATGAGCCAAGTTCCGCCTGCGGAAAACTCGCTGTGCCAACATTGCCGGGCCTGATTTCTCCCACATAGCCATTGGCAGTTACGGAATCAGGATAATAGATAAAGTCTTCTGAAAAAACGGATGTTTTCAAAAAGTCAATTTTCCCTCCTCCTCGAATTCCATCATTGGAAAGGAAAATGCTTTCATACGTTTTGGCGGGTGTCCCGTACAAATTATATCCCTGCTCCGGAATCTGATGAACAAATCCTAATGACTGATCTTCCATGACATGCAGAGTGTCATAGAAATCAGGAAATATTTTGCCAGAATTAAAAGTCCCTGGAAATAGGATTGTTGTGATATCATCAGCATCAATATCATCAATCTGCATTGGAGGAATGATAAATTTCACTGACTTGTCATATGCACCATTGAGTACTTCCTTTCCATCGAAGTATACAATGGCTTCTGACTCAGACACAAAGTATGGATAGTTTTCCCGCTCTCTACGACCTGATCTGTTGTCAGGATCGTTGAGATAAAGTACACCTGAGGTTTCCGTCAGGTGATTACTTAGACTCTTCTTTTCATTATGTCCACCGCTTACTGAATCTGGTACGGGGACTTGAAGACTAATTGAGTCCACATTTTTAAGATCTAGAATAAACTGATCATAATCAAAGGTGAAATTGTGTCCTTTGTAATCGAAATCTCCTGCCTCTACCTCTCCATTGAAAGTCACATTTCTCCCCTTTTCAAGTACAACATCTCCTTCATCCGGAGAAATCGCCACTTTATAATCCGCGGTTACGTAGAACTTTTTCACGCCCCTTACCACAAATTGACCGCTATCCAGTCTTACGGTGGCATTAGGTTGTCCCAATACTTTGGACGCCATGAACAAGTTATCAAAATCCGTTCGTTTCGCTGATGAATTATAATAATGAAAGGCCTTTTCATTTAGCTTAAGCATACCTGTATTTTCATTGAAATCAGCGAAATGATACATCTCCAACATCTTGATAGCTCCAAGAATAAACAGCTCATTCACCTTATATTCATTGACCAATTCCAGGTAATTGTATTCCTTGATTCCGTATTTGTGAGCATAGTTGACAGTAACGCCAATGGGATGAAATCCCCAGGGACCTGAAAGTCTTGCATATCGCTCAGGCGAAAAGTAATTGGTTGACTCAAAAGTGGCAGGAACCATATCTCCCCCATTAAGTATAGAAAAGTTGATTGAATCAGCACCAAGATTCCATGACATGTAATCCACATTATAGTTCATGTCAAAAAAAGTTGAGTGAAATGGGGCAGTTGAAAAATCCTTTGTGCGTAGCGCCTTCACTTGATTTTTTGCCACATAATACTCCATGGTCACGGATGGATGATAAATCGAATCAAATCCATGAATGATGGTAACTGCAGCATCAGGTGAGGTAACTAAAGAATCCCCTAATTTGAACTCACTGGACCTGAATACCACCGTTCGCCCTAAACCATCCAAGATGGTGAGTTTACCAATTTCTTTACTGATCGCCTTACCCCAAACCTCATTCCCACGAACCTCTATCCCTCCTTCATATGATGCTTTTTCTGAAATATCCATTTTGATTTCAGCCTTGTAGGACCTAAACTGAGGGTAGTTGCTGGGAGCATTTCTGGCACGACGATCCGATCTATAATAAAATTCTCCTTCGGGTGTTCCTGAAAATAAACCGGGGAATGATAGAGTGGCATTCGGAGTTCTAAAATCACCCCGATCAACTTTAACATGAAATGCTTCTAATTCCACATTAGCGCCTTTCATTTTTAGGTTTTCAGCCGGCCATTCTACTACTCCCTTTGAACCAGAAAATACCCTTGATTGAAATAGTTGATCACCATCGACGCTCTTAATCACCAAAGAATCCCATGGTGTAATTAACCCAATAGATGATGCTTTAAGATGCATGACTGGTCCAGCATTGGTTGGATGATTGTATCTGGATTTGACAACAGCGACATAATCAATTCCACTAGGTCCTATTTTATCTCTTACCGGAGTTGGTGGTTTAGCTGCATTGGCTTCATTGAGTGTTTCCTGATCTACTCCACCCCAACTATCGTTACTATTTCCCCAGCCGTCATCACTTCCTGAATCATCAGCACTTCCCCAATCGTCTCCTGACGATCCCCAGTCATCATTTGAATCTCCCCAATCGCTGGTTCCCCAATCATCTTCTGTGCTGGTATCATCCCATCCGCTGTTTCCCCAGTCATCAGTGCTTTCATCTGTTGTGGTTCCCCATCCACTATTATCCCAGCTATCTGCCTCAGCATTAGGGTCAGTTGCAAAAGCGTCGAAATTAGCTGCTGTTGCCTCTAGCTCAGCTGCCTGTTGGGCAAGCATTTCTTCATCACTGATTTCTTCTTGTACCTGCTGAAAATAATCTGGTGTGTCGTCAATGGCCACATCTCCCAGTAACTCAAACGTATAACTTCCTCCCTGGCCTGTAACCATTAAATTTTTACCCATATGAAGGATTCTGGCACCCAGGAAAGTATTCATCTCAAATAAAAAATTGGCGTATTGCGTCTTTCCAAGAGAATGAACCACCTTCTGATTGATCTCCAACAATTCATCCAATTGTTGCGCTTGAATACCTTCAAGGGTCACGCCATTCGTGATATAAGCAAACAAATGCTTATAATGGGGGTGAATGGAATAACCCTTTTTTTGCATCGTTTTGGCTATTTCCATCACCTTAGTTTGGTGATCTGAGGTGAGCTTGGTATTCCAAACATTCACAAAATCATACGCCACCTTGTTGTAAGCCTCATTCCCAACACTTTTCAGGATGAATTCAGCTTGCTGCCCGAATTCAACAGGATCTTCAGAAAAATCCTGAGAAATACCTACCAGGCATAACAATGTGAATATGACAGAGTTTGTGATCCTTTTCATCAAAATGACATTGGGTCCTAATGGCTCATTAGAAACAACCCATAAAATTACTGAAACGACCTGACTATAACGATTGTTTTCGGAAAACCAGTATGGCCCAATTATCTCGATCGGATTGTCCCTGGCTAGTAAGGCCCATTTTTTCCGCCACAGTAGTGAGGTCTTGAACGTCCTCCACATAGAATCCACTCAACAACAAATATCCTCCATCACTCAATAATCGAACATAATTTACCATCTCATCGAGCAGGATATTTTTGTTGATATTGGCTAAAATGATGTCAGCCTGTTGCTCAATGCCTAATACTTTTATTGGGCCTTTTAACACAGGTGCTTTGAGTCCATTGAGTGCAAAATTCTCAAGAGAATTTTCAATGCACCAGTCATCTACATCGGTGGCTAAAATATCCGTCGCACCCAGCTTACTCGCCATAATTGCCAAAACTCCGGTACCTGTGCCTAAATCATATACCCGTTTATTTTGATGATCAATGTCCAATTGCGCCTTCAGCATCAAATGAGTAGTGGCATGATGCCCAGTTCCAAACGACATTTTCGGACTAATGGTGATCTCAAAAGGATAAGTCCTTTCAATTTGATGAAAAGTAGCTTTTACAATGATTTTGTCATCCACAACGACCGGATCATAGTTTTTCTCCCACTCTTCATTCCAGTTTTCACGCTCGATGATCTCAATACGTACATTTGTAATGGATGATTTATACCTTTCCAGAATTTGATTTACCCCAGTTTCATCAAATAGTGATTCATCAGAAAATGCACTCAAACCAGTCGAAGTTTCTTCAAATGTGTCAAATGGCAGCATAGAAAGCTCAGCCATTAAAATCTCTGTGAATTCCTCTGAGCAGGCAATGTGTAATGCTTTGAAGTTTACTGAGGACATCCGGCAAAAGATTCGAATCTTGTAAAATAAACAGAGAAATGGGCCCCATTCTCTTTATCGGTAAAGAACACTTTGTATTTAGCAAAATCCTTTTTGTTTTCAAAGAACCACATACCCGGTTTGTCCGCGTATAGTCGGTTTCCTTGTTCAAAGACCATAATATCAGCCGAACCTTCAGAAAGCTCTTCGTACACTATATAATCTGCCTGAGATGCGTACTCCACCTCATACATACTGCCATAAATCTGGCAGTAATCGGGAGGAAATGGAGTAAGCATCCAGATCAAAAAGGAAATAATGCTAATCATTAAAATGATTTGGCAATATCGACAAAGTCACGTGAAGAAAGAGATGCTCCTCCAACCAGGCCACCATCCACATCTGCGCAAGCAAAAATTTCACCGGCATTGCCAGGCTTCACACTTCCTCCATAAAGGATCGAAATACCATCAGCTACATCCTGTCCATATTTCTCAGCGATTTGCTGTCTGATAACGGCATGCATTTCCTGGGCCTGAGCAGCAGAAGCTGTCACGCCGGTTCCAATAGCCCATACAGGTTCGTATGCTATCACAACTTTGGAGAAATCTTCAACTGATAGTTCAAAAAGGCTTTCTGCAATTTGTTCTTTGACCAAATCAAAATGTTTTCCTGCTTCACGCACTTCCAGCTTTTCGCCACAGCAAAAAACAGGAATCAAGTCTCCTGCCAGCACAGCTTCTGTTTTCTTCTTCAAATCTTCATATGATTCCTCAAAATACTCTCGACGCTCACTATGCCCCAACACCACATATTGAACACCCACGCTATTCAACATGTCCACCGACACTTCTCCTGTATAGGCGCCACTTTTGGCTTCATGACAATTTTGCGCACCCAGAAATACCTTTGAGGCATTGCCAATTACTTGTTTTACGGAATTAAGGTGAGTAAAGGGAGTGATCAGGATTACATCCACATCACCGGTGACCTCATCATTCACCATATTGACCACCTCAGATGCCAACTCCATACCTTCACTTAATTCGGTATTCATTTTCCAGTTACCGGCAGCAATTTTACGTCTCATTATATTATTTGTTTTTTATAAAATCTCGTTACTATCACTTTGGGTTAAAGTTTTTCAGCGAGATACCTGGCTGTTTGATTTTCGGCCGCCAAGTTAGTCATATCCTCGGGAAGTCCGGCATAACATACGGTTCCTCCACCATTCCCACCTTCGGGCCCAAGGTCAATGATCCAGTCTGCATTTTTAATTACGTCCATATTATGTTCAATCACAATGACTGAATTATTGTCATCTATCAAAGCATTCATTGAATCTAGCAATTTTTCAATATCATGAAAATGAAGTCCTGTCGTAGGTTCATCAAAAATGAATAAGGTATGATCTTTCTTTGGAGCACTGCCTCCCTTTCCCAAAAATGAGGCCAGTTTCACACGTTGTGCCTCTCCACCACTCAACGAGTTGGAAGACTGTCCCAGCTTTACATATCCCAGCCCAACATCTTGTAGCGGTTTGATCTTTGAAACTATCGATTGTTTGTCTCCAAAAAAATCCATGGCTTCATCTATGGTCAGATCAAGAATCTCGGAAATGTCTTTGTCTTGATATTTAACCTCAAGTATTTCTTTCTTAAATCTCTTTCCTTTGCAATTCTCACATGTCAAATGAAGATCCGCCATAAATTGCATCTCTATCTTCACAAATCCTTCACCTTCACACACTTCACATCTGCCTCCGTCAACGTTAAATGAAAAATGGGCTGGTTTGAATCCATTCTTTTTGGAAGTCGGCTGATCAGCAAATAGTTGTCTTATGTTGTCATACGCCTTCACATAGGTAATTGGGTTTGAACGAGAGCTTTTACCAATCGGATTTTGATCCACAAACTCTATGTGATCTACCTTCTTGTAATCTCCATCAAGTTTATCAAATTTACCTGTTGCCTCTCCTGTTACACCAAGAATTTTACCAATCGCCGGATAAGTGATTTTTTTAATCAACGTAGACTTACCAGAACCGCTCACTCCTGTCACAACAGTAAGCGTTCCCAAAGGAAACTCCACATTGATGTTTCTGAGGTTATTCTCTCTTGCTCCCTCAATCCTAAATGATTGATTCCATTTCCTTCTACGTCCTGGTAATGCAATCTTTTCAACGCCTTGTAAATACCTAACCGTGTATGACTTTGATGCATCACCATTGAGCTCGGACACTTTGCCCTGATAAACCAATTCACCTCCATTGCGGCCAGCATCCGGACCAATATCTATGATTTCATCGGCCTCTTCCATGATTTTTTCTTCATGCTCAACCACAATTACTGAGTTACCCATGTCTCGAAGTGACTTCAATACTTCAATCAAACGATCAGTATCCCTTGGATGCAAGCCAATGCTTGGTTCATCCAATATGTACATGGAGCCTACTAGTGCACTTCCTAGTGATGTGGCCAGTTTTATCCGTTGAAATTCTCCTCCGGACAAAGAGCTCGTAAGGCGATTCAGGGTGAGATATCCCAAACCAACTTTGTCGAGATACCCCAATCTGTTTTTGATTTCAGATAAAATCCTTCTTCCAATTTCGTGATCGGCCTTTGACAGTTTGATTTCATCAAACCAGGTGACCAGATCCTGAACAGGCAAAAGCACCAGGTCAATGATTGATTTTTCGTTAACCTTTACATATGCTGCATCCTTCCTCAATCTTGTTCCTCGGCAATCAGGGCAATTGGTTTTGCCCCGATATCTTGAGAGCATTACACGATATTGAATCTTATGTGTCTGAGATTCAAGATGAGCGAAAAAGGCATTTAATCCCTCAAAATATTCGTTTCCAGTCCAAAGCAGCTCATACTCCTCTTTTGTCAACTCATTGATTGGACGGTGAATTGGAAAATCGAATCTGATCCCATGCTGAAGTAAAGGTTTGGCCCATTTCTTCATCGTCTCACCACGCCATGGCACTATAGCATCTTCGAATACCGACAAGTTGGGGTCGGGAATCACCAGATCTGGATCGATTCCCAATATTCTGCCAAAGCCCTCACATTTTCTACATGCACCATATGGGTTGTTGAAGCTAAAGAAATTGACTGATGGTTCATCGAAGGTGATGCCATCCAGTTCAAAACGATCCGAAAACGTAGATTTTTCAGCACCCACAAGGTCGACAATACAATCGCCCTCTCCCTCAAAAAAGGAAGTTTGCACCGAATCAGCTAAACGAAACTGAGTTTCCTCATCGTGCTTGACAATAGCACGATCAATTAAGATTTCTATTCCATCTGCATCGAATGATTTAGGATCACAATCCTCGATGAAAACCATTTCTTCTTTGTTGAGTATTCGGGTATATCCTTTACTCAAAAGAATTTTTAATTCCTGCTTAAGCGTCCGACCTTCCTTTTTTCTCAGTGGCGCACTGATGGTCAGTTTTGTCCCTTCGGGATGTTGGAGCATATGATCCACCACGTCAGTGACTGTATCCTTTGTTACCAATTCGCCAGAAACAGGAGAGTAAGTTTTACCTATTCTGGCAAACAGGAGCTTGAGATAATCATAGATTTCGGTCGTAGTTCCAACTGTAGACCTGGGGTTTCGGGTATTTACCCTTTGCTCAATCGCAATGGCTGGAGCTACCCCTTTGATGTAGTCAACCTCTGGCTTTTCCATCCGCCCCAAAAACTGACGGGCATAAGAACTCAGACTTTCTACATATTTTCTTTGTCCTTCTGCAAAAAGAGTATCAAACGCCAATGATGACTTTCCAGACCCTGAAAGTCCGGTGATTACGACCAGTTTATTCCTTGGAATTGCAACACTCAGATTTTTCAAATTATTGACCCTGGCGCCTTTGATGATGATGTTTTGCTTAGGATCGAGCTGATCTATGTCCATGCTATTTGATTAAGGAACAAACTTTGGTACGGTTTATGATAAATGGTGTTCACGATTGAAGGCAAAAATAGAAATTGTACTATTGAATTTTGGATAAATTATAATTTCTAATACATTTGATCCTTCATTAAATAATTTTCGGACCAAACCCTGACAATATGATTTAGACCTCTACGTTAACAAACTGAGTGAATTTAATGAATAATGTAAGTTTGAGTGACAGCCAATTGGTGTCACAATACCTAAACGGTAACGAAGAGGCCTTTGCAGAGTTGGTAAACCGCCACAAGGACAGGGTATATACATCTATATATTTGATTGTTAAAGACACGTATCTTGCTGAAGACTTGATGCAGGAAGTGTTTGTTAAATGTATCAAAACCCTCAAATCAGGCAAATACAACGAAGAAGGTAAATTCCTCCCCTGGATATTGCGTATTTCTCACAATCTGGCCATTGACCAGTTTAGAAAGAACAAGCGCTATCCGACCATCCTCATGGATGATGGCAGCAATGTTTTCAACACTTTAGAGTTTTCTGAAGAGTCAATAGAAAATGCTCAGATTCGTCAAGATACCTACGATCTGCTCAAGGGATTGATAAAAGAACTCCCCGATGCTCAGCGGGAAGTACTGGTCATGCGGCACTACATGCACATGAGTTTCCAGGAAATCGCCGAGTCTACTGGAGTAAGTATCAATACAGCCCTGGGTAGAATGAGATATGCTTTGATCAATTTGAGAAAAAAGTTAAATCAAACCCAAGTTGCGTATGATAGAAACCTTTACAAAGAATGAAGTACGATTTCTCTATGGAGAAACAACACAGAATGAAAACAAAAAAATAGAAGAAAGGCTCATCAAGGAAGATGCGTTTTTCGACGAACTGTCAGCGATGAAGAATATCGTCAATCAAATGGACGAGCTGACAATGAAAGCACCGGATCGGGTAGTTGATAAAATCCTCAACTATTCGAAAGGAAGTTTGTCTCTGGCATAGCTTCACGAAAAACACCTCAATAATTGGGGTGTTTTTTTTGTTTCTGAGGTTTTGACCAAACAGCGATCTATTTTTGACACATGACACGCAAAGAGCGCTACACGGCCTTTATCGATTACTTCGAAACCAACTTTCCGGCACCTCAGACCGAACTCAACTATTCCACTCCTTTTGAATTGCTGATTGCCGTTGTACTCAGCGCTCAGTGTACTGACAAACGAGTAAACATCGTTACCGAAACACTTTTTGAAGAATTTCCAACACCAGCGCATCTAGCCACGTCTACCGCAGAAGAGGTATTCAGTGTTATCCGATCCATCTCATACCCCAACAACAAAAGCAAGCACTTGGTTGGTCTTGGCAAAATGCTCGTTGAAGATTTTGGAGGAGAAGTTCCCGGCACTATTGAAGACCTGCAAAAACTACCTGGAGTTGGACGAAAAACTGCCAATGTGATTGTCTCGGTATTGTATGATCAACCAGCTATGGCGGTAGACACTCATGTGTTCCGGGTATCTAAGCGACTCGGGCTGGTCAATTTAAATGCTAAAACTCCTCTAGAAGTAGAAAAAACATTGGTGAAAAACATTCCTGATCGATTTGTCCACAAAGCACATCATTGGTTGATTTTACATGGCAGATATGTTTGCCTCGCCCGCAAACCCAAATGCGAATCTTGCAAGATCACTTCGTTCTGTAAGTATTTCGAGAAGCTTCCAGATCAGCAATGAGAATTCTGATCGTTCATCAGTATTTCAAAACTCCGGAAGAAGGATTCGGAATACGAACCTATCATATTGCACGGGCATTGCTCGCAGCAGGTTATGAAGTTTGTGTGGTAGCTGGTCACAATGAACGAAATGGTAAGGAGACGGTTGATGGTATTCCTATCCAGTACTTTCAGATTCCATACCACAACAAGTTTGGCATTTTAGACAGACTAAAAGCGTTCTGGTCGTTTGTAAATCAGGTGAAAAAATATCTTAAATCAGATCATGAGTTTGATCTGGCCTATGTACTCACTACACCACTGACAACTGGATTTATCGCTCTGTTTGCTAAGAAACGTTACAGCATTCCATATGCCTTCGAGGTAGGTGATCTCTGGCCGGAAGTGCCTATTCAGCTTGGTATTGTTAAAAATGGCTGGCTGAAAAGCTGGCTCTATTCATTTGAAAAGAGAATTTATCAAAATGCTCAATTTCTCATTGCCCTGTCTCCTGAAATAAAAACCGGGATGGAATATGTCATTGATTTTAAAAAGAAAGCGCTGGTTGCTCCAAACATGTCCGATTGTGCATTTTTCAAACCTACTTTGTTTGGCGATGTGAGTTTCAATACTGATCTACCTTTTCAGATCAGCTACTTCGGAACGGCCGGTTACGCTAACCACTTGGAATATCTGCTCGATGTTGCTGCCTTTTGCGAAAAACAAAGTGCTCCCATTCAATTCAATATCATGGCCGATGGATCGGAGCTTGCATTTATTGACAGGTACTCAGCTAAATTGACTAACATCAATATTGTCAAACCAGGCGGGCTAGCTTCCGTGAAAGAATTGTTATTGCGTACACAAGCGGTTTATATTTCTTACTTGAATGTGCCCATTCTATCTACCGGGAGCCCCAATAAACTCTTTGATGGGCTGGCTGCAGGCAAGTTGATCATCATAAATTTCGAAGGCTGGATCAACGAGCTCATCACCAAACATGAGTGTGGTTTCTCCCATGCTCCTGACGACCCTGAACAACTGCTCGAACGTGTAATTCCTTTCATTCAAAGCCCAATGATGCTGGAAGTATATCAAGAGAATGCTCGAAAGCTAGCAGAACATGAATTTGATAAGGGGATTGTGACTCAACGCATCATCGAGCACATAACAGACAAAAGCTAGTTGTTTTTCGGTTTGTAACCACTCTTAGCAAAGAGTTCGTGATGGTTATCCATTTCCAATAATTCCGCGATAGAGGTATCGGGCCATTTTTCCATATATGATCGAACAATTTCCCAACCCACCCAGGCACCAATTCTGCCAGGACAGTTATCGCCAATCTCATAGACATTTGGTCGTTCCCCCAAAAACTTAGTCTTCATGAATTCTTCGGTTTCATAAAGGACTTCATTCTCCAGTAAACTGGCCCAAATAATTTCCTGGTGCTGCTTCACATCCACCATCTCATCGGGCTTAAACCCAATGATCAGCTCGTCATTGACGCATGGAAGCGTCATGCTGAGCGTATAGTAAATCTTGCCGTAATCAATCATCTCCGAAAGCAGCGTATTTTCTTTACCGTTGCGTGAATATCCGCCAATGATAAAATTCCCTAATGTTGGTACCAGGTGATCATGGGTATATCGTCGCAGTATATACTCAGGAATGTCTTTGGGCATATATTTTCCTTTTGGACCAATGAAGAAGTCCAGTCCAACCACTATCAAAGAGTCCGTTATATAAAGATCATTGTAAAGGCCCGTTACAGCAGTCTGCACTTTTGGAATGCTGGCATTAGGAACATATCCTTTGAACCGATTGAGACATTCTGAATATTCGGCTATGAATTTTCCCTCATCAAATGCATCAATCGATTCTTTCACTAGCTCGCTAATACTTGAATCACTGATTAATTTATACAGACGGCCAGCCAAAACATCTATGCTCGGATATTCATTGGCATGAAGCAATCCAATGGACATTCCTTTGTTTCTATTGAGATAACTAGCAACTTCATCTCTACTCTTCAGCGAGAACAGTTCGCTTTCAAGTCGCTCCAGAGATATGCTTGTCTGTGTAAAGTCAGTCTCTGGAACTTCTCTACACCCATCCTGACCACCGCAGGCGAAACACAAAACAGACAGAAACATTAGGCAAACTGCACGCATAAACACTATTTTTGGGACAAAACTAGAGATTAATAATTTCAAGAATGAAAAAACATTTACTCGCTCTTTCGTTAGTTCTAAGCTTGGTGGCACTCGCCAAAGCTCAACCAAAATTAGGACTTAAATTTTCTCCGGTTTTTGTCAGTAGTCGTGTAGACTTAACGTCCGATACGCTTGACATATTTACAAGTGGGTCAGATTTTAAATTTTCAATTGGTCTTACCGTAGATCAAGAGCTGAGCGACACATATTTTCTAAGTACAGGGGTTGTTTACATACCAAAGCATGTGAGCATCGATATCACAGGAGAAAATGGAGGCACTTATTCCAATACTCGCGAAGAATATAGTCTTCAATACCTTCAAATACCCATCACGCTAAAGCTTTTCACCAATGAGATTGCGCCCGATTTGAGTATCTTCTTTCAAGTAGGGGCAGGTATGGAATTCAAAATTTACGATGCAGCCGTCCAGGAAGAATTTACCTTAATTAATCAATTTAAGCCTTTTGATGCTTCTGTGATTCTTGGTGCAGGAGCGGAATATCGTGCAGGTGTCAATACGGTACTTTATGCCGGTGGAAGTATTCAACGCGGATTGTTGGGAATAGTCAAGGCAACTTCTCCAGACATAGGTGATGAGTTTTACCTAAGAAGTGGATTGATTAGCATTGACTTGGGAATAAAGTTTTAAAAAAGACCTGAGAAATTTCTCAGGTCTTTAATCTTTTACTGCAACTGAATCAGTTCTCCATTCTCACTGATGAAGTTATATTCATTCAGCGCCAGAGACGAGTCCTCGACCAGCTTCACCCATTTTTGATACTTGAAATACCATTTCACCCGAATAGAAACCATTCCTTTGGTGAAGTAGGCGTACAAATATGGATGTACCGCAACTGTCAATTTTTTCTCGTTCTGCTTCGTGAAGAAGTAATGGATCGTGTTTTCAATTTGATCTGCTACCAAAATTGAAGCCGCAATCTTACCAGTACCTTCGCAAGTAGGGCACTGCTCTCGAGTAGTGATGTTCATCTCCGGTCTTACTCTCTGCCGTGTGATTTGCATCAGTCCAAATTTCGAAAGAGGCAAAATGGTATGTTTAGACCTATCGTCGGCCATCATATCTTTCATCTGTTGGAAGACTTTCTTTTTATTCTCTGCTCTACGCATATCAATAAAATCTACCACGATGATGCCTCCCATATCCCTCAGCCTAAGCTGTCGGGCAATTTCCTTGGCAGCCTCAAAATTAACCTTTAGGGCAGTTGACTCCTGATCTTCTTCCTTATTGGACTTGTTACCAGAGTTTACGTCTATTACGTGTAAGGCCTCTGTATGTTCAATAATCAAATAACCACCGTTGGCTACTGATACTGATTTTCCAAAAGAGGTCTTGAGCTGTCTTTCAACGCCCATCGCTTCAAATACCTTGATGCGCGATTGGTGCAGCTTGATGATCTTTTCTTTATCAGGTGCAATCTGCTGAATGTACGTCTTGATCTCACCGTATAGCTCTTTATCATCCACCGTAATGGAATCGAACGTTTCGTTAAGAACGTCTCTCAGGATCGAATTTGCACGGCTTACTTCCCCAACTACCTTGTCTTTTGGTTTGGCCTTTCCGAGATTTTTAATCCCATTGTCCCAAATGTTGACGAGGTTTTGTAAATCATTATCCAATTCTTTAACATCTCTGCCCTGTGCAACGGTGCGTATGATCACACCGAATTTCTCGGGTTTAATGGAATTGATAAGTCGGGATAGTCTTTTCCTTTCTGAGGAATCAGTAATCTTCTTAGATATACTGACCACCTTAGAAAACGGCACCAATACCAGAAATCTTCCGGCTATGGATAACTCACAGGATAATCGAGGGCCCTTTGTGGAGATGGGTTCCTTGACAACTTGTACAAGGATTTTTTGATTCTTAGATAATACCTGTCCAATTTTCCCCAGCTTATGAATGTCCTGCTCGTGTTTGAAACCAGTAAGCTTTGAAGACATGTGCTTACGATTTTGAACGAGCTTGGTAAACTTATTCAGGGATTGGACCTGAGGTCCAAGGTCTAGATAGTGTAAGAAGGCATCCTTTTCATACCCAATGTCGATAAACGCTGCATTGAGTCCTTGAACTACCTTCTTTACCGTACCCAGGTAAATATCACCCACATTGAATTGATTTCCATCTTCTTCCTGATGGAACTCAACCAATCTCCTATCTTTTAAAAGAGCAATCCGACATCCATTTTGAGTTGAATTGATAATCAATTCATTGCTCATGGTTTCATCGGATTAGACTATTACTTCTTCTTGTGACGATTCTTTCTTAGTCTCTTTTTTCGCTTGTGTGTAGCGATCTTATGTCTTTTTCTTTTTTTACCGCAAGGCATAATAAATATATTTTTAGTTACTTAATTCTCATTCAAATATTGCTCAGCAGCCACCGCTATCGCAGGATCAACTCCTTCAGCTATCATGATCTTTTCAAACAATAAATTGGCAGAATCAGCATTGTTCATTTCCTGATAGGTCACGCCCAGATAAAGCATCGCCTCATAATCTAAAGAATCTGTCTCCAGTAAATCCTTGAATCTGCCCACCGCTCGGTTGTACTGACTCGATTGAATAGACAACAAACCAAGGTTTAACTTGGCCGTCCTATTACTCGGATCTTCTGCAACAATCTCCCGTAGCATCATGATACCCGTCATAGGTGTCTCGGTTGCTACCATCGTCATCGCCAGCATGTTTTTGCTTTCCAAATCCGATGGGTTTTTCTCAACCACTTTTGAGAGCACTGACTTTGCCTTCACGGCATTGCGTCCTGCAGCTTCTGCTTCAACTGACCGCTCGAAAGCTGAGTAAAATACAGCTCCCGCCTTCGTCATTGTTTGTAAAGAACTATCTCTTTCCAAATACCGATCAGCTATAGCTACGGCGCTATCCATCAGACCATATCTGATATAGTACCTGGCCAAAGAGTCCGCAAAGTTAACGTATTTTTCTTTTTCTAACCCCGAAATAATCTCTTTAAGACTTCTTATTGCAGTTGCATCCTCATCGGACACTTCAAATGCATGTGATTCTACCTCAGAATCAACTTCATTTTCCACCACAACCCTGGGTAATTGATACAAGCCAATGACTAGTAAAATACCTCCGAATATGAGTACCCATTGGGCTCTCGTCATGTTGCTTAGTTTCAACCCTTCAATTTAGGGCTATTCTTGATTTTTTCAGTAAATATCTTGGACGGCTTGAAGCTTGGAACAAAATGCTCGTCAATGACAATAGCCGTATTTTTAGAAATATTTCTAGCTATTTTTTTTGCTCGCTTCTTGTTCACGAAACTCCCAAATCCTCTCACATAAATACTCTCCCCCTCAGACATTGAAGTTTTCACAACAGAGAAAAAAGCCTCAACTGAAGCTTGTACATCTGCCTTGTCTATACCTGTCTTTTCGGAAATTTCGTTAATTACATCCGCTTTTGTCACGTCGTTTTTTGTTTATTGATTTGATACCCTGTCGTTTCAGGGCGTCAAATTTATATTTGTGCGTGGTAAATCCAAACTTAAATTCGGTTAATTCAAAAATAAGTTGATGAAGGAGGGGCATCCAGTTGCAATCGGGCTAATTGACTGGTATTCAAGAGAAAAGAGAGACTTGCCATGGAGAAATTCAGGAAATCCGTATAAAGTATGGCTTTCTGAAATCATTCTACAACAAACCCGTGTTACGCAAGGTTTGTCATATTATTACCATTTCATTGAGACGTATCCTACTGTTGTTGACCTTGCAAGTGCAACAGAGCAACAAGTATTAAAATCCTGGGAGGGGTTGGGCTACTATAGCAGAGCTCGGAATCTTCACAAAGCAGCCAAGCAGATTGTCAGCCAATATGACGGGCATTTCCCAAAAACGTATGATGAATTATTAAGCCTTAAAGGTATTGGGCCATATACGGCAGCAGCAATTGCCTCTATTTGTTTTGGTCAGCCTACACCTGTCGTAGATGGCAATGTTTTCAGAGTAGTAGCGCGGTTATTCAAGGTGAAAGAAGATATATCAGCACCCAAAACCCGAAAATTATTTACCAATCTTTTACTGGACATCATCGATTCCAAACAACCAGGAGATTTCAATCAGGCAATCATGGAATTGGGCGCACTAATTTGCACACCCAAAAATCCAGCGTGCGATAAATGCTGTATCCAGACAAGCTGTGACTCATTTCAGGATAAATCCTGGTCCCAATTTCCGATTAAAGGCAAGAAGGTGAAGGTGAAAAAACGCAAGTTCAGCTACTATTTATATCAGCATGAAGGATATATTGCCATGAAGAAAAGATCCCCCGGAGATATATGGGAAGGTCTGTGGGAATTTCAGCTAACAGAGAATGATTCAAATTCGAAAGAGAATGAAGTGCCATTTTACAAACACATTCTCACTCATCAGATAATCGAAGCGAGATTTTATAAAAGAGAGGTTTCTGACACAGCTGAGTTCAACGATTTATTGAATAGATTTCAACTAGTTGCCGTAAGTGTAGATGAAGTTTTAACTTTGCCGAAATCAAAACTGATCGTCAACTATTTGAACGATCACCCATTTTAACTATTTTTAGCTTTATGGCCGGAGTAAATAAGGTAATTCTAATTGGTAATCTAGGTAAAGATCCTGAAGTAAGATATTTGGAAAACGGATCTGTTGTGGCTAACCTGACATTGGCTACTACCGAAAGCTACAAAGACAAAAACGGCAATAGAATAGAAAATACTGAATGGCATGATTTAGAAATGTGGGATGGTTTGGCCAAAATCGCTGAACAGTTTCTAAACAAAGGTAAAACCATCTATGTCGAGGGACGCATCAAGTCAGATACATGGCAGGATGATCAGGGCAATAATAGAAAACGCACTAGAATCCGAGTGCAAAACATGACCATGTTAGGAAGTCCTGGCGCACCACAGGGAAGTCAAAGTGGTATGTCCGCTCCACAGCCGGCTCAAGCGCCTGCACCGGCTAATTCTGCTCCTCAAAACAACCAGCCAGCCAACAATACGTTAGAGCAGCCAGCACAAGATGTAGCCGATGATCTACCGTTCTAAGTTTAACCAAACCTCAAATGATTGGAAACATCACTAGATGACCCGTACCCCTCGATTTTATTAGCAGGCGTATCCGATTTACCATTTTCGTTTCTACTTATCAATGGAATAGTACTTTTATTGCTATTGGCAATGTCTGGCGTTGTGTCTGGTGCTGAGGTAGCGTTTTTCTCACTCAACACACGAGATCTTGATCAAAACTCTGATAAGCGTGTCATCAATCTTCTTCAAGAACCGAGACAACTGCTTGCTACTATCTTAATACTTAATAATCTCATCAACGTATTGATTGTAACGCTGTCTACCTATGCCACATGGCAAGTGGTTGGTGACAAAAATGCGGATGGCGCTGTAATCGCGGGTTTAACAGCCATAATCACAGTGCTGATCATTTTTTTCGGAGAGATTGTGCCCAAAGTTTATGCAAGTCAACATTCCTTAGCCTTTGCCCGGTTGGTTTCAGGGTTTATCATGATATTTAATCGTGGGTTCAAACCGCTTTCGTGGTTTCTCATGTCCGTGAGTGGGGTAATCGAAAAAAGAATAGGCAAAAAAGGTTATGAATTGTCCGTCGACGAACTGAATGAAGCCCTTGAGATCACTTCCTCGACAGAATCTGTTTCAGACGAAGAGAAAGGGATTCTCAAGGGTATTGTGAATTTCGGAACCCTCTCTGTTAAGCAAGTAATGCGATCACGTGTAGACATCATGGCTGTTGATCTGCAGACTACTTTTCACGAACTCCTGGATCAAATCAACAAAACGCGATTTTCGAGAATTCCTGTTTATAATGAGACAATCGACAAAATAGAAGGGATCCTGTATATCAAGGATGTCTTGCCTCACTTGCACGAAGAGGAACACTATGAATGGCAAGGTCTTTTGAGACAGGGGTTTTTCGTCCCTGAGAGCAAAAAAATAGATGATCTTTTCAAAGATTTTCAACAAAAGCAGGTTCACGTCGCAATTGTGGTAGACGAGTATGGTGGTACAGAAGGGCTCATTACCATGGAAGATATCATTGAAGAGATTGTTGGAGAGATCAATGACGAATTCGACGAAGAGTCTGAAATCGATTATAAGAAACTAGATGAACAAACTTTTATGTTTGAAGGTCGCACGTCGTTGAATGATTTCTGTAAAGTTGCAGATCAGGATTCGAGCATATTTGATGAGGTCAAAGGAGAAAGTGAGAGTATAGGTGGCCTTTTACTTGAAATCAATGGTGAGCTCCCATCTACTGGTGAACAAATCAAACATCAGCATTTCAAGTTTACAGTAATGGCGGTAGATAAAAAACGCATTAAGCGCGTTAGAGTCAATATCGAAGAGAACTCGACAAATAATGAAACGATTGGATAGGGTATTTTTTGTATTGCTATTGGCAATGTTTGGGACCGGATGTCAATCAGACTACTTGCCAAAACCTAAAGGATATAACAGGATTGTGCTTCCAGCAGTTGAATATCAAAATTTGCCCGATACGTTACCTTATCAGTTTGAGTATTCTGTTCATGCTAAACTTTTGAAAGATTCATCGTGGATTGCAGAAAGGTATTGGGTAGATATCTTCTACCCGCATTTTGATGCCAACCTGCAAATCACCTATAAATCCATCCCAAAAGACTCAACGGCCGAAAGCTTGTTAAATGACAGCTTTAGGCTTACAGCCAAGCACAATGTCAAGGCTTACGCCATTGATGAGAAAATATTAGTGTTAAAAAGCGGCAATGTTGCTACCGTTAATGAATTGGAAGGAGATGTGCCCAGTCAGTTTCAATTTCATATCACAGACAGTGTAAATCATTTCATGAGAGGAGCACTCTATTTCAAAACGGCAACACAAAACGATAGTCTTGCTCCTGCTATAGACTATCTGAAAAACGACATAGTCCATTTACTCAATTCCCTGGAATGGAAGGATAACTAAGGTTCTATTACCTCTATTAATTCAAATTGCAGTAGCTGTCCAGCGTGATTCTTGATTACCATTTTAACAAAACCATATTGGTCATTGTACCAAAAATCATGCGTTGAAGTTCCCAAGTCTGAAATCGACCGACTCCTGATGAACCAAGCATCCAATGTTTCGAAATCCAATGGGATTTTCTCCTGCCCCTGAACGCTATAGCGTTGATTGATTGTCTTGTTGGACCAATCACCCCAGCCCTCATAAATCTGAAGGTCAGACGACCATATTTTGCCCGCTTCCAAAGGAAATTTTACCGAAGGAAATGGTGCTATTTCAGTAAATGAATATTGATTTGATCTAAACGGATGCATCCATGTTTCAGATGCTGTTTCGATTATTCCGGTTTTCGTGCTTTCCGCCCAATTACTAAAGGAGGAATTAATGGAGTATTTGCTTAGGCGGTCAATTTCCTGTTCATCGAATTGGTACTTGATGACTATTTCATCCTGCTTTTCGGGTTCGTATTCCCACTGACCACCCGTAGCAGATACTGAAATTTGCTCTTCAGAAATAAGATTGAATTCCTTGTCCCAGTACTTGGCTGAATAGATGAACTCCCGGCAGGGTTTAAAAATACTTCGGAGATTTGTATTGTTATTTACTTGTGGAGTACACGTAACATCAGACTGACACCCTACAAGTCCGGTCAGTAAGACCGTTATCAGGACACCCTCAATTACCCTTCTAACTCTTAAAAATTTCAACATTATAATGCTAATCATTGCGCTCGTGTGAAATTAAACATCTCCCAAAAAGCAAAAAAGAAATACTTTTGATTCATGCCAGGCTTCTTTGATAAATCACTGGAATTTCTAAAAGGCGCAGGACCGCTTCGGGCTGAATTGCTGTCGAAAGAATTGGGTTTGGTAACCTATCAGGATCTCATTACCTATTATCCTTTTAGGTACGAGGATAGAACCAAATTTTATAAAATAAATGAGGTGCGTGAGGACATGCCCAGTGTTCAGATAACAGGCGAAATATCACGATTTGAAACAGTCGGCGTGGGGCGAAAACAAAGACTCGTAGGTCATTTTAGGGATGATACTGGAGAGTTGGAGCTTGTTTGGTTTCAGGGGGCGAAGTGGATAGCTTCCAAAATCAAGCCAGGAGTTCAATACATTGTCTTTGGAAAGCCGGCTCGGTTTGGAAAGAAATTTAGCATCTCTCATCCTGAAATAGATTTGGTGACTCGTAAAGCCAATAAAAATGCACATCTGCAACCCGTCTATCACACTACCGAAAAACTTAAGAAGAAATATCTGGACAGCAAGGCAGTCAACAAATTGATGAGAGTGCTGCTGACAGAGGCCATACCACAAATTCGTGAGACTCTTCCAGGTTATCTGATTGACGAACTCAAACTAATGGGTCGCAAAAATGGGTTGGTTCAAGTGCATTTTCCTAAGGATAATAATTCACTTCGAGCAGCTCAATTTAGGTTGAAATTTGAGGAATTACTGCTCATACAAATTCAGTTGATTAAGCTCAAGCTGACTAGAACTGAAAAATTCAAAGGCATCATCTTTAATAATTCGAGCCGACTCAATGAGTTCTACAAAGAACACATTCCATTTGAGTTAACGAATGCACAAAAAAAGGTCATCAAAGAAATTTATTCAGACCTACGGTCCGGTAATCAAATGAACCGCCTGGTACAAGGAGATGTTGGTAGCGGCAAAACGATGGTCGCCTTCCTCTGCATGCTGATAGCCATTAGCAATGACACGCAATGCGCTTTTATGGCACCAACCGAAATTTTGGCTGAGCAACATTTCGAAAGCCTTCAAGAATATGCCAAACCACTTGGTATTCGTATAGCAAGACTGACAGGATCTACTCCGCAATCCGAGAGAAAACAACTACATCAGGCACTGGAAAACGGGATACTCCATGTGATAGTAGGAACTCATGCCCTCATTGAGGACAAAGTGAAATTCCAAAACCTCGGTTTGGCGGTTGTCGATGAACAACATCGATTTGGGGTGGCGCAGCGTGCCAAACTGTGGCAAAAAAATCAAAATGTCTATCCCCATGTTTTAGTCATGACGGCAACACCCATTCCTCGTACCTTGGCCATGACGCTTTATGGAGATCTGGACATTTCGGTCATCGATGAACTTCCAAAAGGAAGAAAGCCCATCAAGACCACACATATGCGTGACAATAGAAGGCTTGAACTATTTGGTTTCATTGACAAGGAAATCAAGTTGGGTCGTCAGGTATATATTGTATATCCTCTCATCGAGGAGTCTGCTAATATGGACTACAAAGATCTCATGGATGGCTTTGAAAGCATGGCGAGAAGATTCCCTAATTATCACCTATCAATCCTCCATGGCCGCATGAAATCCGAAGACAAGGACTTTGAGATGCGGCGCTTTGTCAAGGGAGAGACTCAGATCATGGTAGCCACGACTGTCATCGAAGTGGGAGTAAATGTGCCCAATGCAAGCGTAATGGTAATTGAGAACGCAGAGCGATTCGGTCTGTCTCAATTACACCAGCTGAGAGGCCGTGTGGGACGAGGGGCTGATCAATCCTACTGCGTCCTGATGACTGGAGACAAGTTGAGTAAAGAAGCTCGGGTACGAATCAATACCATGGTAGAAACTAATGATGGCTTCAAAATCGCCGAAACAGATCTGAGACTGAGGGGCCCGGGTGATCTTATGGGCACACAGCAAAGTGGTGCGCTGGATCTGCATATTGCTAACCTGAGCACCGATGGCGAAATCCTTGCTTTGGCTCGTAATGCTGCACAGGACATACTACTAAAAGATCCTGAACTACAACGCCCCGAGCATTTGGCATTGAGAAGTGAATTGTCCAAAAAGAAAAATGTTGAAATAGCATGGAGCAGTATTAGTTGATTTATTTACCTTTTAGTGATGCTTATCAAATTCATACCTTTCTCACTCGCCATAGTTATCCTCATCATATTTATTGGATGTCAACCTCCACAGCAGCAACGTCCAAATGAATCTGAACCAATAACAAAAGAGATTACTCAACAAATTGTAACGCAACTTGGAGACACATTGTTCATACCAATTGCCAAGGGGGAAATAGCTGAAAGATATGACACTGCGGCAGCCAATTATGAAACTAATCCATCCACCGACAATCTTATCTGGCTGGGTCGATTTGCAGCGTACCGAGGGGCTTACGACGAAGCAATAGACCTGTTCTCAAAAGGGGTAAAATTTTTTCCCGATGATCCACGATTTTTAAGACACAGAGGGCACAGATACATTACAATACGCAAATTTGACCTTGCCATAATCGACTTAAAAAAAGCCTCAGAAATGATCGCCGGAACATCAAATGAAATCGAACCAGATGGTATGCCTAATTCCAGCGGTATCCCCATCAGTTCTCTCCATGGGAATATTTGGTACCACCTAGGTTTGGCCTACTATCTCGTTCAGGATTGGGAGAATGCATTGAACGCATACCAAAATTGCTTGAAGGCTATGAACAATGATGACAATGTTGTTTCCTCAACAAACTGGCTTTATTTGATTGAACGGAGGATGGGCAATATCAACACACAACTTCTCGAACCCATTAATAATGAAATGAAAATCATCGAGAATTTTGCTTACCTCCAAAACTGCCTCTTTTACAAAGACGAGATTTCTGCTCAAGAATTGTTGGCCGAGAACGGTGCAGCGTCTAGTAATGACGCCAAACTTTATGCACATGCAAACTGGTATTTGTATAATGGGGATACTAGTTCTGCCAAATCATTGATGGAACAAATTCTGGAAAAAGATAGTTGGACGTCCTTTGGATACATAGCGGCTGAAGCTGATTACGCAGCATTATTTAATTAATATGAAAAAGAAAGAATGCCCATCCTGTGCCATGAACATAGATGCATCAGAAAAAGTATGTCCCATTTGCCAATATGAGTTTACTCAAACCAGCATGGGTGTCAAGTGGGTGGCAATTCTACTGGTTTTGTTATTTCTGTTTTACCTCATTTTCTAAACTCGGATTAGTCAGATCCCTGTAAATACTTTTTGGTAAAGTCATTTGATTTGTTTTTAGAGCTTCGTGATTACTATTGACCAAGTAATAGCCCGTCTAATGCTAAAGATTACAATTGTGGTCATTCCGTTTTGAATTCGACCATGAATGGGTGCTCGTCGGTTTTATGAATATTCTGTGGTTCTTTTAGGGCGGAATTAGGATCAGTCTACACATCTGTTTTTCAGGCTGCTGCTGATCATAACCATTGTCGATATTCCTTTTGGCCGTCAGCATTTTAGGTTAGCTTTATTGACATTAACACCACCACAATGAAAGCACAATACGTAATACTCCTAAGGAAGCAAGTTGAAAAACTCGAGACTGATGCGTTTGATCTGGAAACATGGAAAGGCGGTACTTTGAGTCTCCTTATTCGCATTTTTGGTAAGGACAACCCGCGGGTAAAATTGATACAGGAATTACGGATTGATTATGGCAGCTGGGCACTGCGAGATTCAAACTCAGGATACAATCCAAAAGAATCATGCAAGATCAAGGGCAAAGACGTGCTGGAGGGTGCGATTGATGAAATCGAATTACTGGGCCTAGACGACAATAAGTCAAATACACAATTCAAACAACTTGAAGAAATATTTAGTCCTGCTGTAATAAAGGAACTGACATCAGGTGCGGACAATGTGAAACTTCTCTCTGAAATATTCAAAAAGGAAAAAAAGGAAAAGCTCGCTACTGCATTAGCCATCCTTCTCGATAATTCTGCCGTGTAAAGAATATTTCAAGCATAAAATACAACGTTTCTTTACTTTCAGCACATGAATGACCGTCGAAAATTTCTTAAATCCGGACTTGCCTCGCTAGCACTTCCTGCATTTGTAACTACCCCTGCAGTTGAATACGCATTAGACCCTTTACGTCAAACACCGATAGATGATGGCTATTGGGCGATGGTGAGAAAGCAATTCCCGCTAAAAGAAGGTCAGGTGTATTTTAATAATGGCACAATCGGTCCAATGCCTGGATATACACTAAACAAAGTGACCAATCATATGCATCAATATGCCATCACTGGTGCAGAAATAGACTATAAAAATGGATCCGGTCCAGCCTTGTTAAGCGGTTATTTCCCCTATGTAGACATTCGGAAAAAAATTGGTGCGATCATCAACTCCGACTATACGAATATCGCCTTAGTTCAAAATGCCACTTTTGGGATGAACTATGTCGCCAATGGATTGGAATTAAAAAAAGGCGATGAACTTTTGAATACAGATCAGGAACATGGTGGTGGTTTTGGGGCCTGGCAATTGTTAGCCAAACGTTATGGCTGTGTCTACAAACAAGCTGTGATGCCCGTGCCAGCCAACGATCCTCAAGAAATCATTGATGCCATTTTCCAGGCTGTCACAAAAAATACCAAGGTAATTGCAATTCCACATATCGTCTCTGTGTATGGGGTTGTCATGCCTGTCAAGGAAATATGCGCAGAAGCCAGAAAGCGTGGAATATTCACCGTTTTGGATGGTGCACAATGTGTAGGTCAGGTTAAGGTTGATGTCGAGGAAATTGGTTGTGATGCCTACTACTCTAGCCTACATAAATGGCTACTGGCACCTGCAGGAAGTGGTATTCTCTATATACACCCTGAACGAATTGGAGAAATCTGGAGTACGGTTGCCAGCTACAACTGGGACAATCAAGACGATCATGGATTCAGACTTATGCAGAACGGAACAGGTAATGCAGCCATGATTGAAGGGCTGGATGCGTCTTTGGATTTTTTCCAAACCATTGGTGAAGAGCGTTGGCTCAACAGAATTAAAGAACTTGGAGACTATCTTAGAAATGGGCTCTCTCAACTTGACAAAGTGACCATTGTGAGTTCAACACATCCTGCAATGTGCGCAGGTATTACTACATATAAAGTTGAAGGGCTGACTGGTCCAGAACTGCAAAAAACAATGTGGGAAAGTAAGAAATTACAACCAAGATCTGTTGGAACAGAGCTACTCAGACACTCGGTTCATATTTACAACAGTAAGGAAGAAATTGATGCGGCACTAGATGTCATAAAAGCAATCTGATCAGCGTCTTTCTATTTCAATTTCCTTATGAAAGCCGCTGGCCATTTCGTTGAATGGAAGAATTACTGACAATCTTCCATCAACATAGCTGGCAGTGATGGCATTGAACTGTACATCAGCCGGAATTACCATTCTCTCCATCATAAATGGAATCGTCATCTCTGTTCCTAATATGACATCCTGATAAATAAACAATTCACTTCTGTCAACCTCAATGCTAATCGCTTCAAAATCGACTCCTGGAGCCGTAACCGCAAGCAAGTAGTGGTTACTACGCTTTTTCAGTTTGATATTTGGCTTTGACATTCCACCATCAATGACATTCATCACTAGGGCAGATTGTGCCAGACTTTTGGATACGTTGCGATCTATCTTCATTACAACTTCACTTTTCTAATTTGTGCCAATAATGTTGGCAATCTACTTTGCTGTTTTAGTTAGGGCAATTTGATGTGCGTGATCATCGATTATTGTGTCATCAACGTGCAAAATGTCTGATTAGTTCTCTTAAACAGGAAACCTTTGTGTATTTCTATTGTCATTGTTAACAACAATGGTCAAATCAAAAGCATGAAACACTATTTAACATTTATTGCCACTCTTTCCTTTTTTGTCTCTTTGGCTCAAGACAAGAGTCCTGCCACTCTGATTGATGGAAACATTAGAAAAATTTCCGGATATGGATCCTTTATTACTGGATTGCAAATGGTAAAAGGAGATGTGTGGAACCTTAGTGGTGGAGAGGGAGTGGTCATCCTCAATGAAAAATTATTGATAGGAGGTTATGGCGTTGGTTCTAGACATGATCGGCGGACAAGTGACGGTGATTATCATTGGGAAGGATTATCCCATGGTGGAATTGTTCTTGGCTATGTTTTCAACAATGAGAACATGGTACACCTAAAAGCCTCCACTAGAATTGGGAAAGGTACATTGACATTCTATGACGATAGTCAAGTCAATAGGGCAGGCCATAGTCATGATAACACCACCGTAATCAACCCACAACTCGAACTTGAAGTTAACGTTACACATTGGATGAGAGGAAGGCTTGGCGGTGGTGTATTGTTGATGCATGGACTGGACAACCATTTATATAAGGACCACAATTTCATTCGTCCAAATCTGGAATTAGCATTTGCATTCGGATGGTTCAAATGATCAATCAAAGTATGAAAAAGACAATCATTTACTGTACAGCAATCGTAATCGGGTTCATTTCGGTGAGTCAGGATATCAAAAAACCTCAAACGCTGGTTGGTGGAAATTATGAATCAATTTCTGCCTATGGTGGGTTCAAAAATGGATTTACAACCATCGATGGTGAATTGGCCCTGACCTCAGGGGGTGAAGGTGCGTTGCTGATCAATAACTCATTTTTGATAGGTGGATATGGCATGGGACTCACTGATGAAAAGCACCCGATTTCTTTGGATCACCCAGATTACGGTACCATTAACTATTATACCAGTTTCGGTCATGGCGGCATTCTACTTGGATTTATTGTCAAGACCAATTCGGTGATTCACCCCAAAATAAGTTCCAAAATCGGATGGGGAAATGTCGCGATTAGAAGCGATATAGGCTTTCCGGATCCCACTGACACCTATCCTCGCAATGTAAATGATGGATTCTTTCTGGTCAATCCACAAGTGGACCTTGAAGTCAATATCACACATTGGTTTAGAATCAATGTTGGTGGAGGCTATCAGTTGGTGCAAGGAGTAAATAATCATACGTATAGTTCAAATGATTTCACAGGCATGAACTACGAGCTCAGCTTTTTGTTTGGCTGGTTTCGATAAATGCAACTATTCAGTGCTAAGCCTCATCTTAACATCAAACTCAAAGGTCAAAAACACACTGTTATGAAAAATCTTCTACTACTTGCACTCACTCTAAGCCTTAGCATCGCGCATGCCCAAAGTCCAAAAACATTGATGGGCGATGGAATTGATCATATCTCTGGTTACGGTGGTTTTATGATGCAATTCCCACAGATAGATGGTGGTATATCCGCCATGACTGGAGGCGGAGGTGGCTTGATCATCAACAACACCTTTCAAATAGGAGCATATGGGATGAACATGGCAGATGACCTCAAAGTCAGTGATGGAGACATAGAATATGATGTCGATTTTGATCACAATGGTTTTCACCTGGGCTACTTAATACGACCTGCTGATTTACTGCATTTTGGCATTTCAACCAAATTGGGATGGGGTGATATCTCTCTAAGAGAATCAGATCCCGGAATTGATTACAACAGGATTCGTGATCAAATCTTCGTAATTGTTCCTGAAGCAAAGGTCGAGATGAATATGACAAATTGGTTTAAAGTGAATTTGGGAGTTGGCTATCAAAAAGCACTTGGCATTAATAACTTCTATTATCAATCAAGCGATTTTGATGGCATTACTGGTAGTTTATCCTTTATTTTTGGGTGGTTTAAGTAACTCACTCGAATTAATATGTTTGTAGAAAATCGACGCGCAATTCTTGGTCTCTTTCTTGTTCTCATCGGAGGTCTTGTTCTTCTTGAAAATCTACATTTGATTGAAATTCCTTACTGGTTGATCTCCTGGAAGACATTGTTGATCGGAATTGGTGTTTTTAACCTGATAATCGGTAACAGAACACCCGGCATTGTGCTGACTGCACTAGGGGGCCTTTTTCTGGTGCGAGACTTCTACTATCTTGATTTCCGAGACCTCTGGCCAATAGGGTTGATCATTGTGGGGCTGGCTTTCATTTTTCGTCAACGAAATGGTAATAAAGTGTCCGCAGGCCACAATGACAGATACTTTGATGTGCTCAATATATTTGGTGGAGGCAATCAAATTGTAAGTAGTCCGCATTTTGAAGGCGGTAGAATCACCAGTATTTTCGGAGGAAGTGAGGTCTATCTGTCAGAAGCAAGCCCTTCTGGAGTTCCGGTGATAGAAGTATTCACCATGTTTGGTGGTTCTGAAATTATCATCCCCGCCGAATGGAACGCCAAAGTGCAGGTAACCGCCATATTGGGTGCATTTGAGGATAAGAGAATTAATCGTTCAAACGATCCGGATGCTCCTACCGTGATCATAAAAGGCTTTATTATGTTTGGAGGAGGGGAGGTTAGAAATTAACTTACCGTTGTGTCAAACAATTGTTTAATGGAACCGCAAGTCATCGCTATTGGTGCTCACAATAGATTTTCGAACAAAGCCAATCGAATTTTAGCAATATTCTTAGGCCTTACTTTTATTGGACAATCCATTATTTATGGGATCCGAACAGAAGGATTGGATGCTTATCTGATAATGACCCTACTCATGGGTATTTCAGGGATTGGGTACATCTTTTATAGCTATTTATATTATTCACCACAATCCAAATGGTCGTCAAAGGTGGTCGTCACAGAAGATGAGATTAAACTGAAACCAAAGTTTGGTCAACCTTACCTCTCCATCAAATGGAATGACGTGGAGGCATTAGGACTTGACTCGTTCAGCTTTTCAGTTGTACTAAAGGACCAGAAGGAACGATTTTTTCACTATCAAACCAATGCAGATATCTCTGTTAAAATCAAACAGGTTTTGCAGAATTTTGCAGAGCAAAAGGCTATTCCGGTTACCCACAATCATTCCGGAAATCAACAATCTCTAAACTGAAGATCAAGGCCATACTTAAACTGGCGCTGTTGGCTCGTGAATTACAAATTCCACCAATAGGTTAGTTTTAACACTATCGCACGGTTTTTTACACCAAATGGTTCAGGGAGATAATTGTCTGTATAAACAATGAACAAATCTGAAGCCGGAGCATACCTCCATTGAAAGCGGGTATTGATATTAAGATTATTAATTTGTTCGTTGTACTGTAGGAATCCTGTGAAGTACATCTTTTCTGTGAAAGTGACATCAAGTCTTGGGCCTACAAGCCAAAAAGTAGTCACATCCCAAGGGGCGGGTAAACTGATCTTGTTGTAGTTTATTTTAACATTTAGGTTCACATAGGGTTGGAATCGGTATCCAAGCGTTCCTCCGTAACTATAACGATGGCCATCTGCGTAATAACCTCCAACTCTTGTATTGAAGCGAAAAGTAAATAGGTTTTGTGGCCTGGATGAAAACTCAGTCCCCCATGACCACCAGGTATGTCGAGAGTCAGTTTGCAATTGTTCCTTATCAGTATTTGTCGGGTCAAAAGGAAACAGCAACCGAATATCATCGTATCCACTCCAAATCATAAGAAAATCCTTCTGTCTGGAGGTGAAACGGTAAGAAAAAAATTCTGTGTGATCCGTGACATTCATTTTGGTATCAAAATATGCAAGGGCGCCTATCGTAGGCCCATGGCTCAATAGCGGTCCCCCTTTGGGTAAAAAAGTATACCCAATCTCAGGGGATACATTGATATAACCCGTCCGAGGAACAAATCCCGTCTCTGCGATAAAATCTTCACCAACGTATTCATGTTTCCAGTTAAACTCCCAGGAACGGCTAGCATATCTCAAATTGGCAGCATGTGATACATCACTTCCATGCTCGTCAGGACTGAAAGATTTCATAGCCAAAATTTTACCAGTCCAAAGATTATTTGAAGATGCAAGATTGAATTCAGCGCCCAAATTTCTGTTATAAGCCGATGTGCTGGCTGAGTCCATGACCTCCATACCATACGATTGTCTATTCACCGCCAAAAGGCCAATATTTGATCTGGCCATTACCTTTCTTTGCAAAGCAAAGACTGCAAAATTTTGGGATGGTAGAGCCAACGCTTCCACCTGACCGGTTTGCATGTCCATGGCACCAATTCTCCAATTTTCATCCAGCTTGCCACTCAATCTTGCACCAAAACGAATGGGCGCTTGCAATCCAATTCTTCTTGAAAAAAATGGTCTCATCGACCTGTAACCGAAATTGGCAAACAAATCTCCATTTTCGAGAAAAAACTGTCTTCTCTCGGGAAAGAACAACTCAAATCGTTCAAGATTCGTTACTTGTTGATCAACATCGACCTGTGAGAAATCAGGATTAACCGTTAGATCCAGATTCAAACTACTCGACAAAGCTATCTTGGCGTCTCCTCCAATATCAAAACGTAGTTCACCCTGATCATCTCCAACATAGTTTTTTGAGCTACTGCCAAGGACGTAGGGAATAATCGATACATTTTTCGCTGGAGGGGGAGGAGATTTATCCCATTGCAGCGTCCCAGTATAGGCTAAAGTTGAGGTAGGAAATTGTCTTGGTACAGGTGCCCATGCGGACTTCTCTGTTGTATACAAGTCGTTTCTACTAAAGTTAATGCCCCATTGATCAATACCAGCTTTGTATCTGATGCTCTTAAAAGGTAATGCCATCTCCAAAACATACTTATCAGGATGTTGAATCACCTTTGATTCCCATTTATTGTCCCAGCTCAAATCAACATTGTTTCCCTCGTACATCGTACCATCCCATTGGGCGCCTGCAGCGTTAACCCCAAATGTGTATCCATTGGTTTGGTCATGATAGGTGTCCAGGAAAAAGATAAAATTGTCATTCAATCCAAAATTCCAATCTCTTCGCATCGACTCGACGAAAATGGTATTTGGCTTTGGTAAATAGCATTCTGCCAACAGGTAGATAAACTGATCATCGTAAGACATCCGGACAGTGGTGATAACATTGGCCCTACCAGTGTCCATGGGCAATACCATATGAAAATTTTGAGCGGCCTGTGCTGATTCCCACGCAGGGTCATCATTGATGCCATCAATTTTTACAGGGATATCTGTCTTTTTAATCAACAGTTGCAGATGAGCATTCTTTTTCTGAGCCACAACTGACCATGCTGATAAGACAGTCAACAAAAGCATTACCTTCTTCATGCTACAAAATTGACCATAACTATGGTGTACGACAGATGAGTATTACACCACAGGGATGGACAAATGATTCAAATCACTGGTATATGGTCCCAATCACTGTCAATAATTGTCAACGAACTATCAATCTCTCGACAAATTGCCCCATCGAAGTTTCAATTTTCAAATAGTAGACACTTTCAATCCGGATACATCCACCTGATGAGATTTGATAAATGCGGGACTTTCAAATGGAGTTCTCCAAATAGCATGTCCTTGGGTGTCAAAGAGTGATATCTTTTTGGTTTCAATTTCCGGGCGCTTGATAGAAAGTGTTATAAATCCATTTTCTGAAGGATTGGGAAATATGGAAATACTCTGATTATTTGGCGTCACTAATTTATCAATCGAGACAAAGAACCAGGTAAGGTTACCTGTGGCCAAATCATGCCTAAAATGTATCATATAATTCAATTCGTCAGGTAAACCTTGTTTCATTCCTGAAGCTATAAAGTCAATGTTTTTAGTGGGGATGTGAGTAATGTTTACGTCCGTTCTATCTCATGCAAGGCATATAACACGAACGCCGTTGTTCCTTGCTTTGAGCAATGAAGGGTAAACTTCATCATAAAAATTTGTGTTTTCAATAATCGCTGTACTGGCACCCACTTGATCCAAATGAGCACTGCGTCGGATTTCCAGGCATCCACATGATTCGATAACCTAACATCAACAAGATAGTCCGATTGCTTGATCGTATCACAAACTTGCTTGATCAGTTCAAGTTGTTCCCCGTCAATGGCATATTCGTTGATTTCGGTATCTAATACCAGAAACGTTATATTGTTCTTTGTCAATGCATAGTAGATAGGTCGGCCTGTATAATCAAAGAGTCGATCTCGATTATGAACATCATGATTGCCTACGGCCCAAAGTGTATTTGGACTGGAAACGTCAAACAAATCATCCACATACTGCATAGAGCTTTCCTGATTAGAAGTAGAGAGTGTCAAGTCACCTCCCAGCCACAGCATGTCGTAATAGGAAAGATCAATCTGCTCAACGGTAGGAAGTACCCGTTCTTCTTCTATTCTCGGATGGCCGATAAAAAGATAGTTCTTGACTTGCGAAACCCCCAGAAAAGGGGTCATGTACAATATCGCTAATAGCCATCTCATTTGGGTTCTTTAAATATGACCCATGATCAGCAACAATCAAGTAATTTTCATTGCGCGAATGGACCAATCAGTCAACAATTCTCTATTTTCAAACACCTCATCTGGTATTTCGAAATATGGCATTTTGCCATGCTTCTTTGCGCCAATTTTTTCAAACTCTTCAATTGTCGATCCATCTGCCTTCAAAAATGCACTTCCTGAGGAGTCGACCATCCCAAACATTTGCCCCTCATGAAATATGCCATAGCCACCGAACATTTTCTTCGATGAAACATTTTCAAAAACCGAAAGTCTTGATAAAAATAACTCCGCGGTTAAGGCGGCCTCAGCCTTTTCCTTATCTCCTCTAAACCCCATAATTTTTCATTTGGTTACCTGAACACCTTTCCAAAAAGCAACATGACTTTCAATATTTTTCGCCAATTCACTAGCTGATGGATAATACCATGCCGCATCATTATTGGTTTTTCCATCTACTTCAAGGTTGTAGTAGCTCGCCGTACCTTTCCATGGGCAAACGGTGTTGGTTTCACTGGTTTTAAAATACTCAGACTTGATAGAATCCGCTGGGAAATAATGATTACCCTCCACAATCACTGTGTTATCACTTTCGGCAATGACTGCCCCATTCCAAATTGCTTTCATAACAATTAATTTGATTATCTCTAGATACAACAATTTCAATCAAAAGGTTTTGGAAGCTATAAGAACTGTCATCTCAGCTACTTTTAACGCTGATTGTTAACTTCAAAGGTAAACACATCATCACGCTGATAATGACCTGAAACATCCATGAGCAAACTTTCTTCGCGCACTTGGTCAAGATCCAAATCTGCGTAAACAATCGTCTCCAAATCAAAAACGGGATCTACCAAATACTGCCCATTTGGCGTGATAACGCAACTGCCCCCATTCAATACGTATTGATCTGGATTCAAATCTGCAGGCACCTGCAATTCCGCTGGGAAATCAGAAACCTTAAGCATCTGACCTGCCGCGATGACAAAGCACCTTCCCTCAAAAGCATATTGTCGACTCGCAATCTGATGCATTTCATGAACTTTTGGCCAAACCGCAACGTGAATATCCTCACCAGCGTTATGCAAGCTTTGTCGTGTGAGTGGCATCCAATGCTCCCAGCAAATAGCACCCGTAACATTGTTCCCGCTCATGGAGACTGAATTCAGACCATGTCCATCACCATAACCGTAAAGCAATTTCTCTGTGTATGTAGGTACCAACTTTCGATGGTGATTAAGGATTTCGCCTTTATTGCTGACGAAAAACAAGCTATTGTATACCGTCCCCTTTGCCCTTTTTCTATCCACTTCATTAGCACCAAAAATCAGGTTTACATTGTTGTCAGCTGCACACTGCTTGAGGAGCATTAGGTGCTCACCATCAAGCTCTAGTGCATTCTCCAGCATTCGGGCAAATATTTTTTTCATAGGTGGATGATCCCAAAGCCCGATTTCTGGACAGTAGTCAAGCCATGCGGGGTAGCCTGAAAACCAGGTTTCACCGAACACTATCAATTCAGCATTTTGGGAAGCTGTTACGATTAGATTGATCGCCTTATCAATGGATCCCCGGATATCCAAATATTTTGGAGCATGTTGAATGATGGCTATCTTCATTGGTTTGGCTTCTTGTAGATACTGGGGTCTATCCGATCCCCTATTGTAATGTCATAAAACGAATACTCCGCTTCAACCTCATTGGTTTTCATTGTGACCACTGTGGGTAGCTGCAATCCACTGAAGTTTTTGTACTCTTTAACCGTACGGCTTAGCTCAAAGTCCGCAGTTTTAATATTAATCCTATAAAGTAAATGTGATGTAGCATCAATAAAATAATCGCGTACTATACTGCCTTTGACTTCTTGTAACCAATTGCACTCAATATGATCAACCGAAACCTTTCCTTTAAACTCAACAATTTCAATGTGTTTTAGCGGACTGCCGAAATAAAATACTATTTGCAATAAGGCTTCTTGCTTCACGTCTAGGTCTACAACTTTTTTACCAGTCCATTTAGCCATTTCCCAACCCTGAAAGCCGGCAGATGCTTCGATAAACTGTTCTTTTCTGTTCTGCATTAGAAATTTTCCCGGCATGATGTAGTACTCAACATTGTGATCTCCTTTGGTACGGTGGTGCCAATATCCTGTTCCGGTTACCGTCCGTAATTGATCCCAAAGGTCTTGTTGATGGACTTCAAAATGCTTGTCAAGGACAGCTTCAAGGGTTTGACCAACAGATGCAAATGCACTAAGTGCCATCCATCCAAATATCATAGTTCTAATCATATGCGCTACTGTCCTGCAGGAGAAACGAAAATATCGAAAGATTATGACTTGATCTTTACACAATACCTGTCATTGCGTAAGTTTTTAACTTAATTTAGGTTAAAAAATTCTATGCTAGAGTTACTCAATGTGTTTAGACGTTTAAGAATTGCGGGATTCGCATTTTTGTCTATCATATTGATCGGTACCGTCATATACTATGTTATTGGGCCGCCGGGGACTACTTTGGTAGATGCTTTCTTTATGACAGGAATTACCATCACTACCATCGGATACAAAGAGGTAATCAACCTGGATCATAGCATTTTGGGACGTGTGTTCACCATCATACTTGCTTTTGCAGGGTTTGGAGTGCTCACTTATTTTGCGACCAACATGGCCGCTCTTTTTATTGAAGGAGAAATCAGAAAATCACTAAATATCAAACGGATGCTGGATCAGATCAAAACCATGGAAGACTTCTATATCATTTGTGGTATAGGTCGAGTGGGGCGAAACATTGCTCATGAGTTGTATCATACTGACAGGCCTATGGTAATCGCCGACCCAAGTCAGGATTTGTTGGACAGTTTAGCTACTGAATACCCAGGAGTCCCGTTGATAGCCGGAGACTGTACAGATGATGAATTTCTGGTAGACCTTGGCGTTAAGCATGCAAAGGGTCTTTTTGTTGTTACAGGAGACGATAATACTAATCTGGTAATCTGCATGACCGCTCGGCATATCAACCCTAAACTAAGAATAGTTGGTAGAAGCAAGGAACTTTCTCATGTAAGAAAAATACAGAGAGCTGGTGCCAATCGTGTGATTACTCCTAATCACATTGGTGGCATCCGTATGGCTTCAGAAATGTTGCGGCCAGAAGTTGCAGGATTCATGGAAGAGATGATGAAGTCTGACACCAATCAAAGATTTGAAGAAGTTAGGATTCCAACACATTTAAACGAAAAAAGGATTAAGGACTTGCCCTTTGAAGATTTGGAGCACACGCTGGTAATAGCTGTAAAGCGTGCAGGAGAATGGATTTATGTCCCGAAAAAGAAATTCATTTTGCTCAAAGAGGATATCTTAGCTGTATTCACAACCCCAGGCGATTTGACCATAATAGAAAGTCGAATCAAGTGAGTTTAAGAAATGGGAAGTTGCACTTTAAATGTACTGCCTTCTCCAACAACACTTTCGCACCATACATCTCCTCGTAGGGCCTTAACATACTTTTTCACTATATAGAGCCCAATACCACTTGAGTCTTCCCCTCCGGTGGGTTTAGGTGAAAGTCTCTTATATCGATCAAAAAGTTGATCAAGCTCCTCTTTTTCCAGACCTGGGCCCTGATCCGCTATATGTATTTCTACTGTCTCTCCGACTTTAATCGTGCCAACAGAAATTTGGGTGTCAAATTCAGAAAACTTAATAGCATTCGAAATAATATTCACAACAATTTGAGACAGGTAATCCACATCGATGAACAATTGAAGCGATTGATCGGCAAATTCCTTTACGATCGTGATTCGTTTACGTTCCGCGACACCCTGAAATTGATCTATGTAACTAGACATCAATTCATTCAACCCGACTTCTTCGCTATTCAACTTGATTTCTCTAGAATCAATTTCATTTACATCGAGCATTCGATTGATCATCGCCTTTAGACGAGCGCTACCTTCCAGGATATAATCTATGAATTCATGTTGTTCATCGTTTAGGTTGTCCCCATCTTTCTTGATAAGTGAAGCAAAACCACTTATTTGATTAAGTGGGCTTCTCAAATCGTGAGAAACAATACCAATCAGCTCATTTTTTTCCCTGTTGAGATCGATCAATTCATCATTTTGTGCGCTCAATTCTATCTTTTGTTCTTCAATTTCTTCAGTACGCTGCACTACTTGTTCTTCCAGGAAGGTTTTTTGCTGCTCAATAGCGCTCACGCGAAATTTGTAGCCTGCATACAAGATTCCGATCGATAACAAAATTGAGAGACCAATGAACCATCCTTTTTTCCACCAAGGCGTAAGTACCACAATATGATACTGGTCCATTGATTGCTCATAACCACCAATACTTACTGCCTTCACCATAAATGTATATTTACCCGATGGGACGTTTGTATAATTTGCTTTTCGTTCTGAAGTGGCAGAAATCCAGTCCTCATCAAACCCGTCAAGCTTATAGACATACTTGCTACTGGTCGGATTAGCATAGTCAAGCGCTACAAAGCCGATGGTAAAGAATCCCTGATCATAGTCAAGTGTTATCCGCTGGTCAAATTCTAACATAGTGTCCAAAACAGCCGAAGAGCCTAACTCCTGCAATTCGTTGAACAAACTAAAATTGTTAATGTGAACTGGAGGAGGAGTGGTAACTGTTTCCATTCGATCAGGATAAATTGAAAGCACTCCCTCACGACCGCCAAAAAACAACTCTCCATCATCAGCCTTAAAATATGCTCCAGAATTAAATTCATTGCCGAAAAGGCCATCATCAACGTCATAGTTAATGAATAATTTGGCATTGGGGTCAAATTTTGAAACCCCCCCATTATGACTCATCCATAAATTGCCCAAATCATCTTCCAAAATCCCATAAAGTGCTGAATTGGACAATCCGGATTGGCGAGAGTAATGTGTAAAATTTTTTGTCTCTGGATCGAAATGATCCAAACCTCCTCCATAAATCGCTATCCATATGTTGCCATTTGAATCCTCAAATACTTGAGAGACTCCATCATTTGACAGGCTATTTACTTTACCAGGTTCATTTTCATAATGCTCAAACGTGTTGGATTCAACATCCCAAAAATCAAACCCCGCTGCATAAAGCCCAAGCCAGAAGTTGCCATTCCGGTCCTCCGTAATGCTCCAAACATCATTTACGTGTAACCCATCCGCCGTGGTAAAGTGTTCTATTTTACCTTGTTGATCAAGTTTGAAAAGACCACTAAAGCTGCAAAACCATAGGTTGCCAGAATCGTCTTCAATGATCTGATTAATGGACAGCTTATCCCCATACTCGGGTTGCAAAGAAAAGAACTCAAGCTTTTGAGTTACAGTATCCAATAAATAGAGACCACTGTACTTCATACCCACCCAAATCCTGTTCCTGCTGTCCTCAAATAAACTCATGATATAATTGCCTTTTAGACCTTTACCATCATTTGCTGTATAAATTGTTGATTTCCCAGTTGACTGATCAATTCTGGATAGTCCCTCTGAGTATGAACCTACCCAAACGAAATTGTCCTTGTCCTTGAGTACCGCAAAGGTGTTGTTGGAAGGTAACAGTACGCTGTTCACCGATGAATTACGATAATAGCGAAACTGCTGCGCTTGCCTGTTGACACGATGAAGTCCATGACGCATCCCAATCCACATTGTCCCTGAATTATCCTGATAGAGCGCTCTGACACTTGGAGAATTAACTGCAACCCGCTTAAAACTTCTGGCGTTCTGATCAAACTGATTGAGTTGGCCATCCTTCGTGCCAACCCATAAGTCCCCCGTTTTATCTTTTAGCAGGCTAAATACGAAATTGCTACTCAAGCTTTCAGAATCCATTTCATTATGCGAAAATGTTTCGTACGAACCATCGGTCATTGACATTTCGTACAGACCTCCGCCGTATATACCAACCCAGAGGCTATTATCATCTGCTTCGATAATGGCTCTCACATAACCTCTTTTCCCAGGAATGTCTGTCAGAAAATTATCAAACCGATCGTCGGCTTCATTGTACCTACTTAATCCATCTGTCGTGCCAACCCAAATTGAACCTTTTGTGTCCATAAATAGGGTGTAGACCTCATCTGCAGCAACAGAAAATGGGTCCTTCTCATCATGGCGATACCTTTTAAAATTCCCCGTCTTCGGATCGAGTCGGTTGAGCCCACCACCTCGAGTGCCCACCCACACAAAGCCCTTGTTGTCAACTTTTACCGTTCTGACACGATTATGGCTGATCGATGATGAATCAGACGGATCATGCTGATATCGAACAAACTTGCCTGTGCGAGGATCATACATGTTGACACCTCCTCCGCGTGTTCCGACCCACAGATTGCCTTGTTGATCTTTGTCCAGCCCTAAAACAAAATTGTCGCTTATACTAGTTGTATCATAAGGATCATTTCTGAAAATGGTAAAACCATATCCATCAAATCTGTTTAACCCATCTTGCGTGCCGAACCATATATAACCTAGATTATCCTGGATGATTGCATTGACGGTACTTTGTGAAAGGCCGTCCTGGTTGCCATAAAAATCCATTTTGTAGGTATGGAACTGGCCTAACGAAGGAACTGCAAAAATAAAAATGGCAAGAAACAGTGTTGCCAGTAGTTTGTGGTTCAAAATGAACTAAGTAACAGGTTGAAAACTTGCCCAAAAGATAATTGGCTACTCTTAACTTTGCAACAGTCCAGACGTGAACCTGGACTTCTTTTTATTAAGGCATTGACACTCCGAAATCTTCAAATACATTTTCAGGCACTTCTGAGAGTACACGAACATCTGTGAGGTCTCTTTCTCCTCTCTCGCTACTCAAAAGAATGTCACCCATTTTTTGATAGTTTCCCCATGGAAGAGTGAAACGAGCCGAATCATCCGATGCATCCCGATAGTAAGCCCATTGCTTTACAAGGTTATCTTCTTGTGAAATCCAAATCTCGTACGCATTACCTGGTGTAACACCAACCTCTTTGAAAGTCAATCGCAGTACATCTGACTTTTCACCCTGCTGAGTTTCATCCTCCATTAAATAATGAAGGGTAACACCAGAGTCCTTTAATTTGAAGGGCATAACCAGCCAGTAGCTATCATTTATCCATATTCTTTTACCCTTATTGAGGTAATTTGACAGACTATCTGAGTCCGCTATTTCCTTACCATTGCGCCATACTTTCCCGGTTCCATCATTTACGTTAACAATGATCTGTTCATCTTCTTTGTGATTTTGTATTCTCACATTTCCAGCGTGCTTATCCCACAACAAGGTTCTCGAACCAAAGAAATTCCAGGTGATATATCGCGTCCGATCCCATGCCGCTCTTCCACCCATTGCTGTCATTACCTTGTCCGCAATGATAATAGAAATTGCTCCTGAACCCTCAACATCAAAGCCTTCTGCATGCGGGTTTGGATCGTTTCCAAAACCCTCCGATTGATCTTCATTAGAAGTGGAACTGCAAGCTGCTAATACTAAAATTGAGAACAGCGAAATTATTAACGATTTCATGGGAATTGGTTTTGATCGAATCCAAATGTAATCATGGATTATCACAAAATCCATTATAAGATTGACTAGCGGCTATCGGATCACATAGCCAATCTTGAAGCGAATATTTCCAAAGGGGTCTGTTGTATCAATATTGGTCGTTGGAATTACATTGGCCTCCGGACCTATGATGGTAGTTTCTCCACCTCCTAAACCAAACGATGGCGATACGATCATTTTATTATTGAGCATAACAAAATCAACACCGAATCTTGCATTGATGCCAATGATATTTCTGACAAAGCGACCATTTTTCAACCGGCGATAAGCGCCCTCATTTACTTCATAGGCATCTATATACTGGTCGTTTTGATAGAAAAAATCACCCCCAATAAAATATCGCACATTGGTATATCGCCTACTTGGGATCAGATATTTCAATTCCGTCCTCAATTTAAATCCCAGATATTTCTGAAAACGTTTTGAGCTATTTGCCTCAGCAACCAGGTTCGGTCCAAACTCCTGATGGATCGCCCAGCGAGCAGATGGCTGATATTCAAATGCGAGTAGTGCTGCGGGATAGTTGCCCCCAAAATTGATCATATCTACCAACACACTCAATTTGGGTGGGTTTTGAAAGCTACTGCTATCCTCATTGATTGACTGTGCTTCTGCAAATCCAATCAATGTAATCAACATTAAACCAACTAACAGTTTCATGTGCAGCTCGTTTACAAGGAAAGCGGAATAAAACTCAACAACTCTAGTGTATCCGCGCTGCAATCATACTGATATACACCGTCCTCTCCGGTTACAATTACCAAACCTTCCTTGACGATGACATCATTTGCGGGTCTATCGTCATATGTTAACTCTCGGATTGGATCATTGGGATTCTCAATGTTAAATTGAACCAATCCGGACTTTCCTTCGCATACAAATAGTTTGTTATTACAACCAACACCTAATCCCCTGGGATTGGTCATCCCTATTTGATTGACCTGATAGGGTTGGCGTTTGTTCTCAACATTCACCACCTCGAGCACATTTATTGCAAATGGATTACCGCATGAAAATCCTTCCCTCAATGTAACATATGCGATATTATCCTTAACAACCACCGGGTCGCATCCAGTAGCATGCTGATAAGTGGATAGCCACTGTGGCTTCAGAGGATCTTGAATATCATATATGAAGACAGCACTAGTGGAACCAATGAATAGGTATTCACCATATGGAAAAATCGTTTCTATGCCTATGTCAAGCACAATCGAATCGTGAGCTATTGGACGGGATAAATCTCTGATGTCGATGGGAATTAGACTATAATCATTGACCACATACAAATAATCATCAATGATTGTAAATCGTGACAATGACCCGCCCTGGCTGACGCCTCCATCAGGACCAAAAGATTCAAAACCGTCTTCTCCCAATCCTACATCACAAGCGGAGAGTAGTATCATAAAAATCGAAAGTATACCTAGCCGTCTCATGGTCGATAGCAATTTGCAATTTGATCATCTACTTTCACCCAATCAACTACCACTCCTTTTGATGGGTCGACGCACTTAAAATATACGCCAGCATGTGGTGGATAAGATCGATTATTCATCACGCCTGCCAATCGTTCCAAAATTTCTACCTCATGATTGCTATCAATCTGGAAAGCGACAATGTCATTGTAATTGTCTGCATACAAAACACCATCCTTGACAGACACGTCGTTATTTCCCGGGATATTGATGAAAAACAATTGTTGCGGAGAACTCGGTAGCGAATTATCAATCACATGAATCCCCTCATCCTTGATGTTGATCATCAGGAAATTTCGATAAGTGAAAATTTTAGAAGGGTTTTCAATCGGTTTAGCTTCTGAAATACTGATATCATAAACGACTTCAGCCAGGGCGTATACCGGCGCATAGACTAATGCTCCGGAAGGCAGGGGTGGAGAAGTGTCATCTACTTCCAGACAAGCATTGAGCATGACCAGCGCAGACAACAATAAAAAAGAGCGTTGCATGTCTTTTACGTTGATTCAGTATTTAGACACTACAACGCTCCCTTCGGTTGTACTATTTTCCTTGAGAGAATTTATCAAATTTAGAAGTTGCTTCTTCTCTTGGGAAGTTGTTGTCTCCCAGGTTAGTATCAGCAGTTTCCTTATTTGGATCTATCCTGATATTAACCACCTCTTTATCCTTGACGAATACCTTAGTAAACTCTTGCTCATTCATTCGCCAAACCTCAGCAGGAAGTGTTTCAAGCTCTTTGCTACCATCTGCATAGGTCCATTCAATGATAACCGGCATGACTAAACCACCTTGATTCTTAAAGGACAATTCATAGAAGTTTTTACCCTCAAGAGCCAATTTTACCTGGTCATCATCAATTTTATTTCTGAATTCTCTAAATCCACTGCTCGTGCTATTTTTAAAAACAAATGCCTCAGCCTCATCTGTAAATTCTTTACTGTTTTCATTGAGGTTTTTATCCGTTGCTTTTACATTCCTTGTTTCTAGACCATTCTCTTCGGTCTGCATACGATACCACTTGACATTATCAAGCGCAATATCAACATTGTCAGTGCTATAGAACCAACCTCTCCAAAACCAGTCTAAGTCTACAGCAGAAGCATCCTCCATTGTCCGGAAAAAATCCGCTGGAGTTGGATGTTTGAATGCCCATCTTTCAGCATATTTCTTGAAGGCATAATCGAACAGTTCAGGCCCCATCACCGTGTTTCTGAGGATGGTTAGTGCTGTTGCTGGTTTCGCATATGCATTGTTGCCAAACTGAAGAATCTGCTCTGAATTGGTCATGATAGGACGAACCAAACCACGATCTCCGCGCATGTAAGGAACAATGCTTTCAGGTGTGCCTCTTCTCTTTGGGAAATCCGGATCGAATTCGGCTTGGGTCAGTGTTTGAACAAACGTATTTAAACCTTCATCCATCCAGGTCCATTGTCGTTCATCAGAGTTGATGATCATTGGGAAAAAGTTATGACCTACCTCGTGAATGATCACTCCGATCATGCCCCACTTGACTCTGGGATCATATGTGCCATCTGGTCGTGGACGACCAAAGTTGAAGCAGATCATTGGGTACTCCATGCCAATGCTGGCAGCATGAACTGAAATTGCCACCGGGTATGGGTAATCAATCGTATGCTTCGAGTAAGTAATCAGCGTTTGTCTTACTGCAATCGTAGAATACTCCTCCCATAATGGGTTTCCTTCTTTTGGGTAATAGGACATAGCCAATGGGGTCTTACCATTGATGTCTACAGCCATGGCATCCCAGATATATTTCCTGGATGCAGCAAAGGCAAAATCTCTTACATTCTCAGCTTTAAACTTCCAGGTTTCTGTCTTCTTTGACTTAGTCTTTTCATTTTCTATCGCCTCATCTTCAGTCACAATGATCACAGGTTTGTCGAAGGCTTGCTTTGCCTCCTCGAATCGTGCAATCTGTGCTTTTGTCAATACATCTTTCGGGTTCTGTAGCTCACCAGTAGCTCCGACAATAAAATCATCAGGAACCGTTAAATCTACTTCGAAATTTCCAAAAGTAAGGGTGAACTCACCTCTGCCTAAGAACTGTTTGTTTTGCCATCCATCATTGTCCGTATAAAGAGCCATACGAGGATAAAATTGTGCAATGGTGTATGAATAGTTGCCATCTTCAGGAAAGAACTCTAGCCCTGACCTGCCACCTTCAGACATTCGGTCATTGATGTTATAACTCCAGTCAATACTGAATGACATATTCTCACCAGACATCAGTGGTTGTGCCAAATTGATACGCATCATGGTTTTATTGATGGTATAGCTTAGGTCACTACCTTCAGCATTCACAACTTTCCCAATCTTAAAACCACCATCATAGTCATTCGTATAGGTATACAATTGACTGGCAGTCAATGTATCTCTCATCGAGCTTGATCTGATCTTAGGCGTGTTCGAATCCTGTGCCCTCATATTTTGATCCAGCTGAATCCACAAGTACTCAAGGTCATCCGGAGACTGGTTGTAGTAGGTGATGGTTTCAGATCCGGTAAGCGTTTGCTTATCGTCATCTATCGCGATCTTCATTTTATAATCAGCGCGCTGTTGCCAGTACTCTTTACCGGGTGCGCCAGCAGCGGTACGATATGTGTTTGGGGATGGCAATATCGTACCAAGTTGTTCAAACCTTTTTTCCCAGTTTTCATCTTTTTGTGCGAAGGTGATGCTGGTTAACAACACGAGCGCCAAAGCCAATAATTTTCTCATATTTTAAGTTTTTGTTTAAATCATCAAGGTAATTGCGATTCCGGCTACTGCGGACGAAATGATCATTTTCCAATCTCTTCTCTCCACACCGAAAACTGAGACAAAAATAAAGCTGAGTACCAGGAAGATTCCAACTATTATTATTTGGCCCGCCTCCAGGCCTACATTAAAGGCAAAAAGCTGCGTTACAATACTATTGTCTCTGCCCAAAAGACTCTTCAGGTAATTCGAAAAACCCATACCATGTATCAAACCAAAAAACCCTGCAAACAGATAATTGACTGAAAATTTTGGAGTTGACCACTGCGTCCGTTCTTTGATGAACAAATTGGCAATTGCTGTAATCAGAATGGTAATGGGTATTAACTTTTCGATTAGGTCTGAGTTGAATTTTATCAAGTCCAGTGTAGCCAGTGCCAATGTGATGCTATGACCTATTGTAAATGCTGTAACCAGCACTAAAACCTTCTTCCAATCAGCCAATTGGTAAATGGCGCTAAGTGCAACAACAAATAAAATATGATCGTATCCGTTAACATCAAGGATATGTTCCATCCCCAATTCGAAATACATTCGAAATTCTGACATTATTTTTGAGCTCTTAATTCAAATCGTTCAACATGATCCTGATAATCTGGACCGCATTAGCAAATCTAATTTTTCCCCACCCATTTCACGTCAGTGTTTGTGACATAGCGTACAAATCTGAAGATAAACACCTAAAAATCAGTGTCAGACTGTTTGTCGACGATATTGAAGCAGGGCTGCAAGTGCTCTCTGAGGATCCCAATCTGGATATCACCAAACCGGAAAATGATGCGCGTACAAAACCACTGGTTGAGCAATACCTCATGGACAACATTGCCATTGAGATCAAAGGAAAATCTATTGATCTTAATTATCTGGGGTATGAATTAGAGGAAGATGCGTTGTGGGCCTACATTGAAGCAAAGAAGTTGAAGAAATTCGATGAAATAACAGTGACGTACACACCGCTCCTTGAGATCTTTGAAGATCAGGAAAATCTCATTCATGTCCGACGGGATGGAGTAGTCAAAAGTACGCGTGTAATGCGTGACCTTGCCGGTAATACTTTAAAATGGGAAGATTAGGCGTGTTGAGTTTCGCGTTTACCAACTTGATCGTATTCCTCCTGAATGATTTCTTCTTCACTAAGAATAGGAATACTGATACTAAAGCTCACACAATCCTCCAGGTTTTCAGCCTCAAGCATGCCACCATGCTCTTCGATCAATTTGAAACTGATAGATAGGCCAAGACCTGTACCTTCACCTGGATCCTTGGTCGTGTAAAATGGATCGAATATGCTATTCAATATCTTTTCTGGGATCGGGTCACCGGAATTGAACACCCTAAGAACGGCATGGTCCTTGCCTCCAATTGATGCATGTGTTGTTTGAAACTTGATCCAACTATTTCCAGATCTAGTTTGTCGGTTTACCTCATACAGCGCATTATCTATCAAGTTTATCAGTACCTGATGCATTTTTTCGGCATATATCGGAAGTGGCTCTCTATAATTATACTCTGTAAGAACCTGAACTTTACTCAATTTTGATTTCAAAAATATCAGCGTATTATCAATAAGGGTCGGCAGAGATGTGTCCTGTCTCTTGGTGCTATTATGATAAGAAATAGTAGTCATGGCGCTTGTAATCCTTGTTGCTCGCTGGGAGCCTTCCTTGATCATGCCCAGGGCATCTATGATGGCCTCCAGGTCAATGTCATCTTCTTTTTGCTCTCTATCAATCAAATCAATACCACCTTTTATGTAGTTCAATGGATTGTTGATTTCATGTGCAATACCCGCCACCATGGTACCCATAGAAGCCAACTTCTCTGATTGAATCAAATGATTTTGCGTGCGATGTAACTCCTCAAGTCTTTTTTTCAACTCTTCATTGCTGTTATGGAGGTCCTGGGCATAGTCCATATTTACACGTCTCATATGAAACAGTGATATGTGCAAAAACAGAAACACAATGAAGGGGACGATTTTGAAATATATGCGAAAAGAAGACAATGCGTTAACAATCGTACCTTCGGATTGAGCAAAAGCCACCATCATGTCATCTAAAAACAGCATAATCAGTGCAAAACCAATGAGACTGGTCCAGTAAACATAATTGTCCTTCCTGGGAATAAAAACCACCTGAGGAATCAGTGACAAGCCCAATACGACTAAATGATAATAGAAAAAACTGGACCCTTGTACATAGCCAAACAACATGGGTATTACAATCAATATCGAAACTGGCGATAATGAAGTGGATAACTGGACTGTCCTTCTAAAGCCATACTTTGATAATACCAGATTGGCGATATTAACAATAGAGAGTAGGAATATTCGTGTGGTAAAAAAGGTGAACTCCTGATTGTTCTTGACTGTGATATACGCCGTGAGCACAAACAGAATCAAAGTCAAAACACCTAGAACAAAGTTGACCTGATTGGCCAATTTGATCGCACGAGTATGCAACGACGGTGATTCACCAGCAATTCCTAAATAGGAAATTTTCTGCCAGATATTTTTCATGCTGAATTAGGACTTGGGACTAGTGTTTTTCGAAATTAGTGGTCACAAAGGGTGTCACAAGTTTGATCGACACAACAGGAAGAGTTGTGTAGTAATTGGGAATAATGCTGTAATCAACGAAAATGAGTAAAAGAGCATATAGGGTCAAGTTTGATTTTAAAATCAGCTTCACCAATGGTGGTGGAATCCAAGGAGAAGACTTCCGTTTAGATATCAAAGGTCATGATATCCAAGATCAGGAGTTGGCCAATCACCTTATTGCAGACATGAACTTACTTATGGTAGGAAAAGTTGAAATTCTGAACAAAGTGATCATTGAGGAAGCGCATAAACGAGTAGCTATCAACCCTGAACAGGTCAAACGAATTGTAGATCTGAGTCATACCATTGAAGACGGCATGATCACTTACAAAGGGCTACCCGCCCCAATAATTTGCGATTATATAAGCAGGGAAGATTCCAAAAAACAATACACTGAGGACACGCAATTTCAAATTGGAAAAATAGACATGGTCTCCAACACTGGCACCTATCTTGATTGCCCATTTCACCGGTTTGAGGGAGGAGAAGACCTTGCTGAAACCTCCTTAGACAAAATGATGGACCTGGACGGGATTGTCATCAGGGTTCCATGGCAGGAGAAGTTAGCCATAGACGTTGCTGATCTACAGGGTTACGAAATTCGGAATCGAGCGGTATTGATCCACACAGGTTGGGATGAACACTGGAGTAAGGAGCAGTACTTTGAAAATCATCCTTATCTAACTGAAAAAGCGGCTGAATACCTTAAGAATTGTGCTGTCACGTTGGTAGGAATAGACTCCCACAACATAGATGATACGAGCCGCAACACGAGACCAGTGCATACTGTCTTACTGGGATCGGGAATTTTGATTGTAGAACACCTATGTAACTTGACACAAGTGCCAGATGAAGGATTTCTATTCACTGCCACCCCTCCTAAGTTCAAAGGTGTTGGAACATTCCCGGTACGAGCTATGGCCAAAATCAAGACATCATGAATCAGCAGGAAAAAGCAAAAGCTCTCCTAGCACTTCATCATACTAATGAAGTGCTCATACTTCCCAATATCTGGGATCCGTTTGGAGCAAAACTACTTGAATACAAAGGCTTTCCAGCCGTCGCAACTGCTAGTGCTGCAATGTCCTTCGCACAAGGAAAAGATGACGGTCAACAGCTATCCTTTGAATGGCTATGTCAACAACTGGAAACCATTTGTCAGGCAACCTCCTTGCCGGTCACCGCTGATATTGAGCGGGGATTTTCAGAAACAATGGACAAACTGGCCAACAATATTGATCGACTGTTAGCTACTGGAGTCGTTGGCATCAACCTTGAAGATTCAACATATGAAGGAGGATCGCTGGTAGATTTAAACTTGCAATGTGAACGTATCAGTTGCATTAGAGAAGTCGCCAAACAGCAAAACATACATCTGGTCATCAATGCACGATGCGATGCGTATTTGAGCAATAAGTTGCCAGACAAGCTGGATGCAGCGATTAAGCGAGGACTGGCTTATAAGGAAGCAGGCGCAGATTGTTTTTATCCAATCTTGTGTGACCAAGATGATATGTCTCGGGTCATTGCTGAAGTAGAACTTCCAGTCAATGTACTGGCCACACCAGGAACCCCAAGAACAGCTGAGCTAAGAAGGCTGGGTGTAAAACGGTTAAGTCTCGGTCCCGGACTCTTCAAATCCGCTGCAACTACGATGGCCCAAGTACTGGATGAACTTGCAGGTGATGGCACCTACGACTCCTTTACGCATGGCAATATGTTGACCAGTCAAAATGTTTCACAAATAATCAACCCAAATAAAACATAATTAGTGCATTTGTACTAATTTAGAAGAATGGTAAGATCAGAGCCAGTTCCGAATACGGCATTAATCACAAATTGTCTTCCAAGCATTGATTTCTCAGACTGCTTTTCGACAACCAATCATCATGATACACTGGAGACGGTGACTCGCAAAGTATTGGGCACGGCACCTGGCTGGGTGAGGTTTCTGATGAAAATAAGAAATAATGTGGTAAAGCACGTGGGTTTGAAAAGTGAAGTACAGAAAGGATTACCATCTGAATTTGAAGTAGGGAATCACATCGCTTTTTTCAGAATTTTTAAGGTCACTGAAAATGAAGTTTTACTTGGAGAGGACGATAAACACCTGAACTTCCGAGTGAGCATACTAAAAACCGGAGAGGCCAATAACAACATCAAGGTAACCACTCTTGTTAAATTCAATAATCGATTTGGTAAATTCTACATGTCAATCGTTGCACCATTTCACAAGTTGGTATTGAAATCAATGGTTGGTCAGGCTATGCAAAAAGATTAATCAAATAACCTTTTGCTGTTTTTATTGTAAGGTCAGTTACAGATATTTGCAGTCACCAACCAACCTTGTTATGACCCATAAAGCACGAGAACGATTCCGAGGAATCGATTTTTCGAAAGTCCCTCTTCACGATGAGTACAATGATTGTACCTTCGAAACTTGCAAGTTCGCTTCAGTAGATCTTTCAGATGTCAAATTTGTCAACTGCGATTTTGTAGCGTGTGATCTCAGTAACGTAAAATCGTACAACACTGCATGGCAAGACGTGAGATTTAGAAATTGCAAAATGATGGGCATTCAGTTCGATGAAAGCAATGCCCTCTTAATGGAACTATCCTTTGATCAATGTCAGCTTGACTACAGTTCTTTCTATAAGCGCAAATTAAAGAAGACCTTTTTTCTTAACAGTACATTACGTGATGCAGACCTGGCTGAAGCAGATCTTTCAGAGGCTAGATTTGACCACTCAGATCTTGGCGGGGCGTTATTCTCAGGAACCAATCTCAACAATGCCGATTTATCCTCTGCATATAACTACTCGATAGACCCAGGTGACAATATCATCAAGCAAGCAAAGTTTTCCATGCCTGCAGTCATTGGCCTTCTGGACAAGTTTGACATTAAGATTAATTCATAAATTACTCCATTTTCAAAGTTTCAGAAGGATTACTCCTGGCTGCTTGCCACGACTTGTAACCGACGGTTACTATGCTAATGCACAAAGCTACCAGGCCGGCTCCTACGAACAACAGAATGTTTAAGTCCGTTCTGAACTCAAAATCGTTAAGCCAATTGCCAAGAAAGTAGTAGCCGATAGGGGCAGCCAACAAAAAAGCCAGACCAACGAGTAGTGCATATTCTCGAGATAGGACAAACACCAATTCCCATTTCGTTGCTCCATGTACTTTTCGTATTCCTATTTCCTTACTCTTTTGGTGAAGCGTGAAGGAGGATAACCCAAATAGTCCCAGACATGATATGAGTATACTAATGAAGGCAAACCATTTGACCATATCACTCAATGTGACTTCACTTTCATAAGTATGATTGAACTCTTGATCCATGAATCGATGAGCCATTGGTAAATCAGGATTGATTTTTGCCGAAGTTGATTTGAGTAATTGGACCGCTTGCTGAGCATCTCCAGCATACTTTATGAAGCTCATGTTGGCATTAAACGGGTCATGTCTAATGATCACTGGAGCTATTGGTTCGTACATGCTTCTCATGTGAAAATCATTGACCACACCAATGATTTTTCCCTTTGTTCCCCAAAGGGTAACCGACTTGCCAATGGGATCGGCATATCCCATGGTTTTAGTTAATACTTCATTGACGATAAAATGTGCACTATCTGCTCCAAATTCATCAGAAAAATCTCGTCCAGCCATTATATTCATTTGCATGGTTTCGATGAAATCGTCACCAACTGTCAGCACGTTGATTTCGACTACATCATCTGGATTTTTACCCTCCCAGGATGCCCCACTGGTTGATCTTCCATAATTCAAAGGATTACCACTAGCATTGGTAACACTCAAGATTTCAGAATGTTGCGACAGTTCATTTTTAAAAACATCAAATTGTTCTCGCATACTACCCTCAAGCTCCATGTAAATCACATTTTCTCGATCAAGTCCAATATTCTTATTGAAGATATAGGTCATCTGTTTATGGACAGTTAAGGTTCCAATGATCATCAAAATCGAAATGATAAACTGAAAAGTCACAAGACTCTTTTGAACGTTTTTTGAAAGCACTCCCTGCCTGATAACCCCTTTGAGCGCAGCTGTAATTTTATATGAACCCATCATCAGAGCAGGATAGGCTCCAGCTAGAAATCCGACACTCAATGTGACAATGGCTGTGTACACTAAAAAACTCAAATTGATGAAGTTGATGTCAATTTCTTTGCCTGACACTCGATTAAAAACTGGAAGCAATAAATAACTGAGACCAATGGCGACCAGCATACTAAACGCAACAAATAGGAAAGACTCAAAAAAGAATTGTGTGGAAATTGCCGATTTATGTGCGCCCATTGCTTTTCTCATGCCAATTTCACGACTTCTTTTGAAAGACCTTGCCATGGCCAGGTTCATAAAATTGACACATGCAATCACCAGAATAAAGACGGCAACCACGCCGAGTATTGTAACATACTGACTTCTTCCCCCAGCAGGCCTTCCATTTTCGAAAATAGCGTTAAGATAGTGATCGGAATATTTTTGAACGAATAAAGGTTCATCTGCATCATTGTCGATGTGGCGATTAACCTCTCCTTCAAGACGTTCATTTATTTGTGCCAACGGTACACCATCTCGCAGTGTAAAAAGCATGCTAAAACCACCATTGTACCAACTTGTGACCCACTCATTTCGATTCACATATTCCTGGGCCGGCAGTAACCAATCAAACTGTAAAGATGAGTTTGATGGTGCATTTTCTAATACTGCCGAAACCATAAAATCTTTGTTGTTATCAACCTGAATAACCTCACCAATAATTCCCTGCTGTTCCCAGTCAGATCCAAAGTACTTTACGGCTATGTTTTCAGTAATGGCAATACTATTGATATCATTTAGTGCAGTAGCCGCATTGCCCTTTAGTAATGGAAATGACATGATGGTGAGAAAATCTTCACTCACATATCGCCCTGTTTCATGAAAAACATTTTCTCCCGATTTGAGTAGTAAACTCATTTCCCAGCCTAACAAAGCCACCTGATCGATTTCCGGATATTCTGTTGCCAGTACAGCATGTAGTGGTTGAGGAATTCCGGGAGTCGTGTGTATTTCTCCATTTGCCTGCACCATGTTTCTCCACACGCGATAAAGTCTATCACCTTTTTCATGAAATTTGTCCACACTGGTTTCATCCTTGATCCATAGAAAAATGAATAAACTGGAAACGAGACCAATGACAAGTCCGGATACATTGATCGTAGTATGCGAACGATACCTGGATGCATTTCGCAGCGCCGTTACCATATAGTTTTTAAACATCGCAGTAGTATTTGAGTTTTGAGTAATTGACAATTGTTTGATAATACCGGGTCGAAATAGTAAAAGGACATCCCTTGCAAGCAACCAACTCGCTTTGGTCCTGTTGATTTCAGCATTTTGATCGTAGAGTTCTTCCAGGTCGCCCTCTACATCTTCCAGAAGCGAGGGATTGCAAAACCACCTTAACCAACGCATGCTCAACCGATAAATAAATGACCGTTTCATCCTATCCCATTTTAAATTCGAATGCCAGAGAAGGAATCTCATCCCAAAGTTGCTTTCTGGTATTCATGACATAGTCCAATGCCTTTTTACCCATTGGCGTCACCTGGAAATATCGCTTCCTTTTTCCTCCTCTTACGGCCGTTGCTTCACCGAATTCAGAGCTTAAAAACCCTTTTTTCTCAAGCCTATTGAGGGCTGTTCTCATCGCACCAACACTTACCTTGCGCTCTAATCGACGCTCGATTTCTTCCTTTACGGAAATGCCATAAGCTTCTTTGAATAGTACAGCGACCGTTAGCATCACTATTTCCTCAAATTCACCTATCGAATACTTTTTCATAACTACAATACTTATTAAAGTCCTAAAGGTAACAAATATATTAAAGTCCTTTTTGTAGTTTTAATTGAAAGGGATTTTCAATTAGCTTTACTATTATGCTAGTTTCTAAGCTCATTGATAGAGACATACGTCCCACCAATATCAGACTCATGGTTCTCCAGTTTCTATTGGACGCTGAATTTGCAATCTCCCTCAAAGAATTGGAAGGCAAGTTTGACAGAGCAGATACTGCCACTCTGTTTCGAACACTCAAGACATTCGAAGAAAAAGGACTGGTTCATGGAATCATAGACGGATCCGGATCTACCAAGTACGCACTTTGTGAGGAAAATTGTGAATGTGAGCCAGCAGACCAACATGTACACTTCAAGTGTACAAAATGTAAATCAACGATTTGTCTGACACAAGCCAAAGTTCCGCTGACCCAGGTGCCAATTGGCTTTAATGTGTCAAATGTCTCGATGGTTTACGAGGGAGTTTGTCCTGCGTGCAGCTGAATTCTTTGCAAACAGCTTGCATATATTATGGTGAATGTTTGTGTTAATCAAATGCAACAATCATGAACATTTATCAAATTCTTTTACCAGTTTCCACACTGCTTTACTTCTTGCTGATTTTTGTAATCCGATCCTTTATTCATTGGCGACAAACCGGTGTAAATCCCTTTGTATTTGGGAAATCTGAAGGCGCTCATGACTACATTGGGAAAATCTACAAAGTACTTTTTGCTACTTCCTGGATCATGATTGCCCTATTTTCCTTTGGAAATAAATGGTATCAATTGCTCCTTCCCATCTATTACCTGGAGTATGATGTACTCAAACAAGGTGGTGTCATTTTGCTCTTTGTTTCATTGGTTTATACCTCTCTTGCACAATACGAAATGTCAGGATCATGGCGTATTGGTATCAACTACGAAGAAAAAACTTCCTTGATTCAGACAGGAGCATTTCGCTACAGCCGAAATCCAATTTTTCTGGGAATCCAAATCAGTTACATTGGTATGTTCCTGGTAGCTCCTAATGTGTTAAGCTTTACCTTACTCGTCACCATGTTTCTTTGTTTCCAGATACAGGTTCGTTTAGAAGAATCATATCTTCTTGACAAACATGGTGAAGAGTACCATGAATACTATAAGCGTGTACCGAGATGGTTGATATTCAAATAGGATTCAAAAAATAATTTTTATTTATTGTAATGAATAGAAAGGAGAGTTGTCTTTCTAAATACCATGCACACGAACGAATTCAAGGAAATGGTCTCTCAGCACAAGAATCGCTTGTTCAGACAAGCGAATTGGATGCTTCACAACGTGGAGGATGCCGAAGATCTCGTGCAAGAAGTATTTATCAAGTTATGGAACATGCGTGACAAAGTAGATGAGTATAAAAGTGTGGAGGGGTTATTGGTGACAATGACCAAAAATTTGTGTCTGAACAAAATCAAGGCAAAAAAAATAGCGGGAAATGATGAGCAACTCCCCAGACTCATTTCACACCACGCAGGAACAGACATTAGATTAGAACAGCGCGAACAGCTCAATCTTGTTGAGCAAGCCATTGATGAACTGCCGGAGCAACAGCAACTCGTTTTGCAAATGCGGGCAGTGGAAGCAATGGAAACCCGGGAAATAGCGGATCAATTAGGCGAGACCGAAAACAATATTCGTGTGTTGCTATCACGGGCTCGAAAAAAATTAAAAACCAGATTCCAAACCAGTTACATTCATGGGTGAGTTTGAAAAAATAAGGGATAAATATTTCGAAGGAGAGACAAGCTCCGCGGAAGATCAGGAATACATGGATTTCGTAGACAAAGGCGTTTCAACTGATTCTGGAGAAAAGGAATTTGTTGGATTCATCAAGAAACAACAAGACTTATCGTTGGATGAAAATTTTGATGAAGCGCTTTTCGAAAAACTAGGAATTGCTGAAAGAGCTAATTCACGTAGGTTGTGGCCACTGATCTCAGGTATCGCTGCGTCCATTCTAATATTTGCAGCTGCCTACGTGTTCTTTGCTGATAATAACCTCCAGTATGAATCTGGTCTGGCTCAAAAAATTGTCACACTTGAAGATGGTACGCTGATTACAATGAATAAAAACAGCCAACTAATTGTCAATGAATTTTCTGACGAAATTCGTAATGTCTCTCTTGAGGGAGAAGCATTTTTTGATGTTGCCAGAGATGAGTCTCGTCCATTCGTAATCTCAGCAGGAGAAAGCACTGTTCGCGTATTGGGTACTTCGTTTAACATTCGAAATTTGAAACATGAAAAAAATATCGAAGTAGCAGTAAGCTCAGGCAAAGTCTCCTTTGCCAACAATTACGATGAAGTGACGCTTGAAAGAGAAGACATGGCGATTTGGGAAAAAGGTGAACCAAAGATTGAAAAAAGAACAAATCTCCCGAATACTACGGCTTGGAAAAGTCAGACCCTTGAATTTCAAGATGCCCGAATGGAGCAAGTTTTGAAGGACTTGTCGCGTTACTATGATATTGAATTGCAAACTAATACTAGTTCAATTGAGGATTGTCGATTGAATGGTACCTTTGAAAATGCCTCCATTGATGAGATCCTTAGTATTTTAGAATATAGTTTAAACATCAGCCATACTCGGAATGGTAATAACTATGTTCTATCAGGTAAAGGATGTGCAATTAACTAAAAACTGGATCATACTGCTGCTGCTTTCATGCTGCACAGTTGCGCTTGCTCAGCAAACTGATGTACTTGATCAACCCATTGATGTTCATTGGTCAGGTCAAACGTCTCTCCAAAATGCCATCAATGACATAGCGTCCTCTTCAGAAGTCTCTTTCACCTATAGTCCAGATCTGATCAACATTCAGCAGCCAGTTGATCCAATAGATACAATCTGTCAACTCAAGTCGCTGCTACAGATGCTACTACCACCTAGAGGCATCAATTTTAATTTGATAGCAGGTACTATCGTTTTACAGCCCAACACAATTAGGGACCGTCTTACTTTCTCTGGTAAAATCGTAGATGCAAATAATTCAGCTCCTCTTGCATTTTGTACCATCTCTTTACAAGGGAAATACATCGGCACCATTAGCAATATCGATGGCGAATTTGATTTTCACCTTAAAACCATGGACCTGAATGACACCATTGTGGTATCCATGATGGGATATAAAACCTGGAAGTGTCCAATTGGTGCCTTTGATCTTTCGGGTCAGCTTATCAGACTCGAACAAAGCGAAATATTGTTGAACGATCTGGAGTTGGTTGATAGGGCTCCCCCTGCAGATGGTTTAATGCAACAGGTGCGTAAAAGGCTGAAAAAAAATTATCCAACAAGGCCCACTACACTTGATGGGTTCTATAGAAATCATTTTAAGATCAATGAAAAATATGTTTCGCTTCTGGAAGCGGCAGTCGTGATTGAGGGTGGCAGTATTAGGAAACAACCCGATAAGGATCATGTCTTCATTCGAGCGATCAGAAGTAACAAAGGATTGCAAAAAACAAATTCTCTTTTCAGGGAAAGCAATGAAAACCTCTTGCGTACTCTGCTATACAATGATCTTCTTCGGAAAAAGGATCGTCATTCAGGTATCCTGAATCCTAATAACAAATATGTGATTACTTCGATTACCACATTTAAGGATCGACCGGTATACGTGCTTGAAAACCGCGACTTTCAGTCGTATTATGAATTGTCTACAACTCCATACATCAAAGCCGCCTTGACCCTTTTTGTCGACGCTGAGACCTTTGGTATAGTGCGTATTGAGCTGATATCAGACTTTGATCAAGGTAACCAACCATGGCAACTTGGCGGCAGTGATGAACAATTGTATGACATGGTGTATAGCAAGTTCATCCAGGAGTATCGGGAAATTGATGGCAAACTCCATCTCAACTACTTCAGCAGCCATTTCAAATTTGATGTATTGCATCCTCAAACGAACAAGATTAAAAACCGTGAAGAATTGGTTCGAGAACTTTTCATTAATGATATCAAACTGAGAAGGCAGAGAGAGTTTAACTGGCATGAAGAAATTCCTGATGCCATTAATCTTGAAAATGCTACAATCAATTACAACCAATCATTTTGGACTCGCTACAATGCCATCAAATCATCTCCTCTCACACGACGTATCATAGCTGATTTAGAACAAATGGGGAAGCTTGAAAATCAATTCATTCAATAACCCCTATTGGCAAACTGAATTTTGCATTGTATAGATTTCCCTTCGCTGATAACTCAAGTTTGGATCCATGTAATTGCAAAATACCTCTAACGATTTCCTGTCCAAACCCTACATGTTTATCAACGTCAAATTCTGCTTGATCATTCAATTTCATCTCGTTGGTAAGACTAAAATCAATACAATCCTTTCTAGCACTACATTGAAGATTGATTGACTTCCCGGGTAATGAATATTTGATGGCATTGGTAACAAGATTATCAATTACTTGGATCATTCGATTTTCATCTGCATCTATGATAATGTCCTCATCCACGTCGCTCAGAATACTTAATCGCTTTTGATTCAACATGGTACTATATTGATCAATGGTTGATCTAATCAACTTGGTGAAGTCAAATTCTTGTCTTTTTAGCTCAACCTTCCCAGTGCCAATAGCCGCCATTTCTAAAATTGTTCGAATCATCTCCAATGATTTGGACGCTTGTGTTTCAATATGATGGCCAATGGCAGGTAAATCCGGTTCATTTACATCTATGAGCTGAGCAAAATTGACAATAGATCCAATAGGGTTTCTCAAATCATGTACAACATGCCCTACAAGACGTTTGAGTCGATCATTTGCTTTGATCAATTGTTTTTCTCTGCTATCTAATTTTAGAAAATTGCCAATAGAATTGGCCATAAGTGAAATTAAGTCTCGTTCATGTTCAGAAAACCCATTTTGTCTTGCTTCAACAGACGAAAAATTCAGAGTACCAAATAACTCATTATCAAGGTAAATAGGGGCTGAAATATAAGCTTCCAGTTGCATGTTTTGATAAACAGGATGATCCTTCATGTCCTCCATTCCTCCCACATGTGGAAATCCTAAAACTTCTCTGGTCAGGTAAACTTGATGGCAATAGGTATCCTTCAAAATAAATATGTCATCCTTATTGATACTTCCATCAGGAGTTATGGCATTACATATAATATAATCCTTATCTATGATCTTTGATACAATGCCAATCTTAAGTCCAAAAATCTGCAATCCAGTTTTGAGATATTTAAGAATCAATTCATCAAAGGAGTCATACCCCAAGCTTGTGATATGATGTAATTCCTTGAGGTTATTGGATAAGCTGACTATCTGATCCAGTTCTGATCTCGAATTGTCGAGTGAATAGAACTTTCCATTTTCTACAAAGTTTGGATATAACATCTACACTTAATTTAATGATAAAAGTTGATGCGGCGAAATTTCCGTTTGTAGTCAGAAAATTAATGAATCGCCTGTAATGATTAACGCACATTGTTGTCTTCTAACTAAAGCATAACCGTCGTGGTTAGATTTTTATAACGAATATTTAGGTGTCAGTATGAATAGCCTCGCTAGAGGTATTCAAGGTATTCTCCAATTGATTTATTTTTCGTTCGGTGCAAATCATGCGGAGAATATCCTTTTTTAAAACAGTAGTATGATATTATTAAAACAATCAACAGGCAGTATGATTGGCATGATCACTTTTGCCCTATGCCTAGTAGCATGCTCCAAATTGAAGTACCCCACCAGTTTTACTCCTGGGCTGGTAAGCAGCAAAACTGGTTTAGAATACAATGTGGTCGGTGGCTTTGAAGTTCGGGAATACAATCAAACACCATGGGGCCCTAATTTGGTTTTTGTAGAGGGTGGCAGGTTCGTCATGGGAAATTTTGAAGAGGATTTGCTTCATCGACGTGACAACATTGAACGTGCAGTAACCGTACCCACCTTCTACCTGGATGAAACCGAAGTTGGCAATATTCACTGGCTTGAGTATGAATACTATATTCAGATGGATTCTACAGAAGAATTCTGGAGAACCAACTTGCCAGATACCACGGTCTGGGCTCGAGACTTGGCTTTCAACGATCCGTACATTACCAATTACTATCGCAATCCCGCTTTTCGGTTTTTCCCGGTTGTTGGCGTGAATTGGTATCAAGCCAGTAATTACTGTCAATGGCGAACAGATGTAATTAATTACAAGTTGATTGAAGAATCTGGCTATTTCGATGAGGCGTCAGATGATCCATTCGCCGATATGTCCAATTCTCGCAATCCTAGAAAAGTACCCATTGAAGCAGGTATCACCCTGCCTAACTACAGGTTGCCGACAGAAGCAGAATGGGAATATGCAGCAAAAGGTCTGATCGACGTGCAATACATGAATGAGGAGCAAACGCATCAACGCATCTATCCATGGGATGGTCACCTTCAGCGCTATCCTTATGGTGGTCCTAAAACACAAGGACTGATGATGGCCAATTTCAAACGGGGCAGAGGTGACTATGCTGGTATAGCGGGGAGACTCAATGATAATGCCATGATTACAACTCACATTTACGAATACTATCCTAACATACTAGGGTTATACAACATGGCTGGAAATGTAAACGAATGGGTCTATGATGTCTATCGCTCCAATTCGTTTCAGGACATGGATGACTTGAATCCCGTGAGGCGAGACGATGTGAATGACGAAGCAGAGAACTATGATGCTACTTACTCTTTTATAGGAAACGAGCGAGTCTACACGGCAGAAGAAGCCGTGGCTGTTGGTATTTCGCGTAGCAGCTACAATGCCAATCAACCCCCTACCAAGCGCTTGCGTGTGTACAAGGGAGGCTCCTGGCAAGACGGCCCGTATTGGCTCGGTGCAGGCAACAGGAGATATGATTTTGATGATAAGACTTCTTCTGCAATTGGATTTCGATGCGCCATGACAAGGATGGGACTCAACTATTAGCGTGGACCTCCAAACTTTCGTGTATAAACCACTGTGGGAAATCCTATTAATTGATCATCCTCATTCACATAAGTATCCCAACCATATTTGTACTTATCGGGAATCTCACCGTAGAAGGGTTTTACATAATTGATCCCAATCTGCCAGCTCACAACATCGCGTCGTTTACTGACAATTCTGAAACCTATCATCCCGTAAAGCACAGTAGTTCTACGGGTAAATTCTTCCTCATAATGTTGATCCTGACTAAATCGATAGGCCCATTTTGTTGAGTTAAATCCAAATACATAGTTTTCTGCCACTAACGAAAAATACTGACCCATTCGGATCATACCAGACCAATTGTAGACTGCTGATGATGTCTCAGACGTTAATTCATTATCATTGGCTGATAGATATCCAAGGCTAATTGACGTGTTTCCATTCAATCCACCATAGCTATAAGTAGTATACACCAGGTTTGCGAAAAGCCCCGTTCCATAAGTTCCGACCATAAATAAGTCCCCCACAGCAATCGCCGATTTCTTTCCCAATGGAATAGACACTTTAGGGGTCAAATAGATGGGGATTCCAGCGATGGTCGTCCCAATACCCATGGAAAGATTGTCGGTCAGCCCATATTGGATGTCATGAAGAAAGAAATAGAAGGCGTTATAGTAGAGCTCTCCTTCTTCGAGGTTAAATGCAGATGGGGCAAAGAAATACCTGGTACGATGCGCGTTGATAATCTTGGCAGAGTCCTCCTCCAGGTTTTGAGTTAAATCTCCCATAGGGTTTTCTAGGATGTCCATGATAGCATAGAACAGCAACAACGACTTTTCATTTGCGTCAATGGTCAGGATCCGATCACCAAAATCTTTTTTGCCCAAAACCTTTTCGTCACAGTCAATCAGGCTCAAACCAATTACAGATGCTGATTTTGAAAACCTAGCATATAAGTAGTCGCATGGCCTTGCGAAATCAACCATAGACACTATGTCAATATTCTCTTTCAGAAGTCGATCCGCTAATTGCTGATTTGCTGTTGAATCGAGCATTTGTGCTCGATCAACTAAGACCATTTTTGTTTGGGTAAATGCTGGGTAAGTCAAAACAAAAACGGTCAATAAAATTGACAGGGCTTTCATGTTCTTGTTTGTTTCCGAATAAGTTACCGATTGAGGATCAAATTAAAAATGACGATTGTTTGGTTAAGCGATCTTTTTATGATTAAAACCTATTGCTGAACGGTTAGATTAGCCTTATGAAAAATTTGAAGGCTATACTTTTCGATTTTGATGGCACACTGGTGGATTCTGAAAAATTCCATTTTGATTGTTGGAATGAAGTCTTGGTCGAATTCAATGTTCAGCTCGAATATGAATATTACCTTGATCATTTTGCTGGCATCCCTACCACGCAGAATGCAATACACTTAACTAAAGCATATGACCTGAATACTTCCCCAGATGAGCTCGTAAAAATGAGAGAAGATTTCGCTCTTATAAAACTAGATGAACTAGAAGTTGAGCTCATGCCCTATGTAGAAGAAATACTCAATATCACCGAAGCAAAATATAGGATGGGCATAGTCACTGGTAGTCCACGCCATGATGTCGATAAAACACTGGGAAAATTAGGCTGGGAAAACAGATTTGAATGTATCATAACGCGGGATGATGTTTCAAATAGTAAACCAAATCCTGAAAGCTACCTGAAAGCTTTGGTTCAAATGAATCTCTCCTCCGATGAATGCATAGTGTTTGAGGACACAGAAAATGGGGTAAAATCTGCTAAGGCCGCCGGATTGAGGTGCTGTGCGGTCCAGTCCAGGCTCAACTATCAACCCAGACTTCAGCAAGCTGATATGGTCCATCAAAACATGAAGAAGGCTTTTGAAGCGTTAGAACTTTGACAGGATGTGCAACATTTGAGTCGCTTGGCCTATCTAATTGTCAAAGTTGACTCGAATACCATGCTCAAAAACTACTTCAAAACCACCATTCGCACGTTTGCGAAAAATCCTCTTTCCTCATTCATCAATACAATTGGATTGGCCGCCGGAATAGCCTGCTGCATGGTCGTGTATGCCTATCTCTCTATTGAATTTGGAATGGAAAGCCAACATTCCAAAGCTGATCGCACTTTTATGGTGACTTCACAGGTTGATCGTGATGGTGAAGTAGAAAATTATGGAGTTTCCCCTGCCCCAATTGGGCTATCCATGACGGAAGACTTTCCACAAATCGAAGAAATGTGTCGATTTGAAGATCGTAATGCCATTGTCAAATACGGCGACAAAGTGTTTGTTGAGTGGGCTCGTATGGTGGACCCCTCATTTTTCAAAATGTTTGACTTCCCAACATTGAAGGGGAACAAAAACGACCTCACTGATCGAAACAAAATCGTCATTGATCAGACGATGGCGATCAAGTACTTTGGAGAAGAAGATCCCATAGGCCAGGTAATTGAAGCGCGATTTGGTAGTGGTCCAAAACTTCCCTTGACCATCGCTGCGGTTGTGAAGGCAGATGAAACGAAAACGAGTTTCAATTTTAACTTTTTGATCAACTATGAATTGCTCGAATTGGCTGACCCTGTTTCTAAATCTTCGGACTGGTCTGAGAATATCAGTGGAACATTTGTGCTGCTGAATAACCCAGACAAACAAAGAACTCTAGCCGAATCAATGAGCAAGTACACTGGTATTATCAATTCTGCTCAAAAGGATTGGAATGTAAAGAGTTTTACGCTTGAGCCGGTTGCTACTCTTTACAATCGATCTGTCGACATACGCTGGGATATCTCCCAACAGGCTGATCAAGAGGGTCGTATCATCCTTCCGATTATTGCAATTTTGATGCTTGTCCTGGCATGCCTTAACTATCTCAATATTGCTATCTCTTCTGCAGTGAAGCGATTAAAGGAGATTGGCGTAAGAAAAGTTATCGGAGCAAATCGCGGTAGGTTGGTTTTGCAATTCATGATAGAAAATATATTACAAACCGGTATTGCGCTGGTTGTTGGCTTTATTGTGGGTACGACACTGTTTTTACCCGGACTGAACAATTTGTTTGGCGCCTCAATGGGTGTAGAGGTATTGAAAACCGAATTGTACCTATTTCTGGTTGGTTTGCTTTTGGTCACTTCCATCGCATCGGGAGCTTACCCGGCATTGTACATTTCTAAATTTCAAGTAGTGTCGATTCTCAAAGGAAAACTCCTTTTTGGTCGTCGTAACATCCTTTCAAAGGTATTTATGTCCTTACAGTTTGTAATCGCTAGCATAGCAGTGGTCTGTGGCATCTTTTTCACTTTAAATTCAAGACATCAGCTGGAAAGAGAGTGGGGTTATAACGAAAAAGGAACATTCGTGGTGAAAGCCTCAGAAGCCGAGCAGTTGAGCAGACTCGAGCAAAAAATCACGCAATTGCCCAACGTGACGGCCATTTCTAAAGGACAAAATCATATTGGCAAAAGTGTTCGGAGTACAGTAATAGAATTCCCCGATCGTAAGCTCGAGGTGAAAAGGTTGGAGGTAGCTCCTAATTATGTGAATACAATTGGTCTGAAATTAACTGAAGGTCGGGACTTTAAAGTGAATTTTAATGCTGATTTGAACAAAGTAATCATTAATCAGGAGTTTGTTAAAACGCTTGAATGGGAGGATCCCCTTAATAAAACCTTTCGGTATGATAGTGTCCAATATACTGTCATTGGTGTTGTAGAAGATTTTCATTATTACAATTTCTGGAATGAAATAGAACCCGCGTTTATTAAAATCAGCAATGAAGAGGAATTCAAGTACCTGGTGGTCAAAACCAATCCCGACCATATCATTAGCACATTTGAAGAAGTAGAGAGCGCTTGGGCTTCTTTATTTCCTGATCTACCCTATGATGCAGCCTATCAAAAAGACTTGTTCAGCAGTTATTTTCAGAGTGTCAACGGGCAAACCGTTTTGATGACTTCTGTGGCCATTATTGCTTTAATGATGACATGTCTGGGACTGTTTGGTTTGGTAGGATTAAATGTTTCAGGAAGAGTGAAAGAGTTTAGTGTACGGAAAGTTTTAGGAGCAAATCCTATTGCCATAGCTAAGGCTATTAGTAGTCACTTTGCCATTTTTATGGGTGTTGCTTTGATCGTTGGCGGACCATTAAGTTATGTAGTCGTGAAAGCTTTTATGGACGCTGTTTTCCGCGAACATATACCTTTGACTGCAGGACCGATTATTGTCGGAATAGTCATGATCATGATCACCGTGTTGATCACCATAAGTTCACATTTGATCAAAGTAATTCGTGCCAATCCTGTAACTGGATTGAGAGTGGAGTGATCTAAATTCTACTAATGGCAAATGAGAGCTTATGATATGGAAGGTGAAAGTCTTTCTTACCTCTTCACCACTGTATAGGAATAATCAATCTCAAAGGAATATTCTCCGGCATCATTCCTGCCATCATAGGTGATTCTTCTCTCCTTTGAGATGAGCTCGATTGGAGTCATTTCAGCCGCCCATGATTGATCTTCATCACCAATACTCTGCCATTGTCCATCAACCTTTTCTAGAAAAATCAAATTGCCAACCCATTGTTTCGATGGCAGAGTGCCATCCAGAGAGTCGACTGTCATTTCTTTTGTTCGATAACTAGCAGCTAAGATGGGTTGACCATCCATTTGAATGATTGTGGGTTCAGAAGATACGCTCATCATAAGTGGAGGATTAAATGTGCGCATGTCATCATAATACTTTATGCCATGTATTTCAAGTTCAGCATAATATGTCAACTCAATTAGAGGAGTTGTTACATCGGAAGTTGCTGCTGGTTGCTGGTCGCAAGCCAGCACAACAAAAATTATGGCAATGGATATGTGCTTCATGGGTAACAGGTAATTTCCTAATTATATTCCATTCTACCAAAAGGTAATACATGATCAATGAATGTAGATGTATTGTTTATTTAAGCGTTATGTAGTAATTTGTTTTATTATATAACGGAATTAACATAAAATGACAGCATCAAAAGGAGCAACCCGTGTGGTCAATCACAAGATACTACGTGCAGGTACCGGAATTATCGCAATTATATTACCACTCATGGTCCAATGGCTATCAACAGTGAAAAATCTATCCTCTGTGAGCATGTCATACTGGACTGATTCAGGAGACATATTTGTAGGTAGTTTAACGGCCATTGCGTTCTTCCTTGCTGCCTACAATGGGACAAGTGAAATTAAAAAGGACATGGAATACTGGGTCAGTAAATGCGCTGGATTGTTTGCGCTTTTGGTTGCCCTGATACCCACACATTGCACTTTGTTAGCATGCGGAACAGTGCCACAATGGGTAATGACAATCACATTGAACAACCCTCGATTTGTCCACAACGCTGCTGCTATTCTCCTTTTTGTATGCCTGTTTCTATTAATCAGAGTTTTTGCAAAACGCGCTAAAGCCAAAGGACGAGAAAATCGATCTCTCATTTACAACTCGATAAGCCTGGGCATGTTGATTGGTATGCCGGCAATCGCGATTATTGGAAAACTAACCGATTGGCAGGAGTGGATTTATTGGCTGGAAGTAGTTGGGTTAATGCTCTTTGGTCTCGGATGGTTAATCGCGGGTACATACAAAAATATTTCTGTGCCAGCACAGGTATAGCTTTCAATAAATGAGGCGTATATTCATAACCCTAACCCCTCGGCTTCTTTGAATATTTACTAGTTCTGCACAAATTTTCGCGCTACAAAATCACCCTGAATTTGGTTCCCTTTTCGGCCGAACTGTCGACGGTAATGTTGCCGCCATGAGCACGAATAATCTGTCTCGACAGGCTAAGTCCTATTCCACTACCCTTTTCTTTTGTTGTAAAAAAGGGAATAAAAATTTGGTCCAGAATTTCTGCAGGAATGCCAGGCCCACTATCTCTCACAACAATGACTTGTCGATTCTGGTCTTCTTGTAAGGAAATATGAATTGACCCTCCATTGGGCATTACATCAATAGCATTTTGGATCAGGTTAATCAGGACTTGCTCGATCAGCTTCTTATCAATTTGAATAGCGGACAGTTTGTGTCCTTTACATTGCAGATGTACTCCGATCTTTTCTGCAATACTCACCTGTAGCGCCACAACAGAATTGATGACATCATGTAAGTCTTCGAATGCCAGCGCAGGTTCAGGAATTCTCGTTAGATCGCTGTATGCCGCCACAAAATCGACTAACCCTTTACTTCTTTTTTCTATTGTCGACACACCTTGGGTAAGGTCTTTTTCTTCCTCTTTTGTCAGCTTACTCAAATCGTGATTAGTAGCAACTAACATTGACTTAAGCACTTCCGCCAAAGTGGCAATAGGGATAACGCTGTTCTTAATTTCATGTGTCAGTACACGGATCAGCTTTTGCCAGGACTCTATTTCCTTTTCATCAAGCTCTGTATTGATGTTGTGCATTGCGACAACTTTGAACAGCTCATCTGAAATGAGAATCTCCTTGATACTTACTAACAGTTGATAATCTGACTTTCTGATCTCGCATTTAACCAATTGTTTCTTACCATTGGATAATGATTGAATTGCTCCAAGCAAATCTTCACTTACCCTGCCTATGGTTTCAATCTTTGTGACATGTGGCAGGTCCAGTAATTGAAGTGCAGACTCATTGATCAATTCAATGTCTCCGCGCTCACCATAGGCAATCAATGGTACACCACTATGCTCAACTATATTCTTAAGAAATAAAAAATTAGACTGTCTTTCAGTTGCGAGCGCAGCGTATTCCTTTGTAATTATGTTGAAAGCCTCATGCAGTTCTTTAGAGCGTTTATGATCCTCTGGAAAAACCTGTGTAAAATCCTGATGTTGGATACTGGATAAAAAAGAAGTCAACTCTGAATGAGCATGACTCAGGTACCTAATCAACTCCCAGAATAGTATCAGAAAAAAGAAAATGCACCAACAAGCTGCCAACCAATATGGTGTCTGGAAAAACAAATACCAGGCGATGAAACTCAGTCCGGATAAGATCAGCAATCGTAAAAAAATGTGTAGTCGAAAGCTCATGGCGCTTCAATATTGAACTTTTTCATCTTACGATAAAGTGTGGTTCTGCCAATCCCCAATGTGCTTGCTGCCTTACTCAGATTTCCTTCAGATTCTTGAAGTGCTCGCTGAATGGCCGCTTGTTCTACATCCTCAACTTTTAGCGAATTTGAAGCATGCCATTTCTTTTTGGGTAAAATAAATTCATCTGAATCTATGATGGGTTTGCGTGACAGGATTACGGCACGTTCCATTGCATGTCTCAATTCTCTCACATTGCCTGGCCAATCATACTTTGAGAGTTGTTTTATAAGAGTGCCGGCCATTTTCACTCCCGCCTTTTGATACTTTCTCGCAAATTCATTCAGAAACTTTTCAGCCAGTAAAGGAATGTCCATCGTTCGCTCTCGCAATGGAGGAATCGTCAACTCAACAGTGTTGATTCGATAAAGCAAATCTTGTCTGAATGAACCCAAATCAATCAAATGATGGAGATCAACGTTTGTGGCCGAAATCAGCCTCACGTCCACTTCAGTATTGGCGCTGGATCCTACCCTTTGGATCATTCTATTCTGTAATGCAGAAAGTAATTTCATTTGCATATTAAGCGGACAATTGGCGATTTCATCCAGGAACAAAGTTCCTGCATTGGCCACTTCAAACCGACCCATCTTGTCATGTTGAGCATCAGTAAAAGCTCCCTTTACATGACCAAACAGTTCTGATTCAAACAAGCTTTCTGTGATCGCCCCTAAATCGACTTTAACGAGTGTTTCTCCAGAACGGTCTGATTGTTCATGAATCCGACGTGCCAGGACCTCCTTACCTGTTCCATTTTCACCCAGTATCAAAACCGAGGCATCCGTATTTGCAACCTGATCAGCCATTTCTACCAATTTTTGCATGACTTCCGATTGGAAAAGCAGATCCGAAACACCGGACTTGATTTCATCCTTAAGGGCTGATTCTTTTTCCTGTAATTCAACAACTCTCTTACGAGAGTGTTGCAAGTCAAATATGTTTCGTACTGTCGTTAATAATTTCTCCTGCGGCCAGGGTTTAACTAAAAAATCCACAGCCCCTAACTTCATGCACTCGACAGCCAGATCAATGTCACCATACGCTGTATTCATAAGCACCTGAACTTCAGGCTTAAGCTCTTTGATTCTCTTCAGCCAGAATAAACCTTCAGTACCTGATGTTTTGCCGCGTTGGAAGTTCATATCCAGGACCACTACATCTACACTTTCGGATCTGAGGACATACTCCAGGCGCTTTGGAGAAGTTTCTGTAGACACCTTTTCATAATACTTCTTTAGGATTGTTTTTGCTGTAAACAGCACATCCTCATCGTCATCGAGAATCAGAATATGTCCCATTTTTTTCATGACCGAAACACTTTGTGCACAAATTACCATTTTGTTTCAGAATGAAACAGTGATATGTTTCATTCTGAAACACTCTGAAGTAATAACATTTCCTCAAAATACTCATTATCAGCATTTTATAGTTTTGGCACTCCATTTGGCATTGACAGGTCGACAATCTAAATTGAAATACCATGCTCTATAGTTTCATCATCACGACTTTACGAAGTTTCAAAAAAAACAAATTCAATGTATTGGCCAACATCTTCGGACTCAGCATTGGTATCACTTGTTGTCTGGTCATTTATGCACTGCTAAAGCATGAATTAACTTTTGATAGCTTTCACAAAAATTCAGATAATATCTACCGAGTCTATCGTGAATACAGAGGAGATTTTGAAACCAGCTATTCTGCAATTCTGCCTAACCCAACACCATGGGCATTGACTCAACAAAAGAATTATATCAAGGAGGTTATCCCAATGAGGGGTCCCAACACTGCAAGTGTTGAATTCAATCTCGATGGTCAACATAAAATATTTATCCAAGAGGGCATTGTTTTCACTACCAGCGCTTTCTTAAATAATCTCGAGTTTCCCATACTTCAGGGCTCAGATCCCAGCGCGCTGGATGTACCCTATAAGTGTTTTATTACAGAGGAAGTGGCTCAAAAGTATTTCGGTGATCGTAACCCTATAGGTGAATTCATCACCTATGATGAAGATAAAGATTTTGAAGTAGTAGGGATACTGGCAAACACACCTACCAATACAAATGTCCCTTTTGAAATGCTCGTATCATTCGAAACGATTCTTAAAATCAATCCCGAGTTTATGAAGTACTGGGGCTCTACTTCAAATGCAACAGCATATGTGGTTCTTGAACCAGGTGATGACATTACAAAAGTTGAAGATGAAATCAACCACATCGTAAAACCGAATTTTGGTGAAGATGGTAAAGAAAAATCAACATTTGGTATACAACCGCTGGCAGAGGTGCATACCGATACTAAATATGGGGATGGGGTAAATTATGCTGCGCCCACAGAAGTATTAGTCGGATTTGTGTTATTGGCATTCATTACGCTATTCGCTTCTATTCTTAACTTTATCAACCTTGCGACGGCCCAAGCGGTGCAACGCTCCAAAGAAATAGGTATCCGAAAAACACTAGGGTCCAGTAAGGCCAATCTGATCTGGCAGTTCCTGGGAGAAACTTACATGATAGTCATCGTAAGTATTCTGATTGCATTCACCATTGGGCAGGTGTTCATTCAGGAGTTCAATGCATTTCTCAGTATGATTTCATTTGAGATCGGGTATGATTTTACAACCGTCATATTCGCCATCCTGCTAAGCGTAGTGGTGACAGGCCTTGCTGGAATTTATCCTGCCCTTATTCTAGGTGGTTATAATCCAATAGATGCACTGAATAATCAAGTATCTCTTCACCGCGGATCGGGCAATGGATTCCTCCGAAAAGGGTTGGTCATCGCTCAGTTTGTAGTAGCCAATTTACTCATCATCATTACGATCATTGTATCCTCTCAAATGACCTTTGTGAAAACAGCAGATCTTGGATTTGATAGGGAGAACATTATCCAAGTTGATCTCCCAGACAGGCTCAATGACAAAGCGCATTTAATTAAAGCAGAGTTTGAAAAATTAAGTTTTGTAGTTGGTGCAACTCAGTGCATAGGAGCACCCCAAGCCAATTCCAATTGGTCGACTAATTATAAAATAAATAATATCGAGCAAAACGATGAAATGCACACACTAGTGAAATTTGCTGATGAGGACTATCTCGATGTATTCAAAATTCCTTTGCTTCGTGGGAGGTATTTCAATAATTCCTACACAAGTGACACCACTATGAAACTGGTGGTCTCCGAAGAATTTCTGCAGAGAACTGGCATTCATATCGACTCAGCGATTGGTGCCAACGTCGAATTCATGGGAGATTGGAAAGGAAATATAATTGGGGTTGTAAAGGACTATCATGTGTGGGGGTTACAGGAAGCCATTCAACCTTCGATGATGCTCTATAGGCCCGAAAACATGGGACAAATTGATTTGAAAGTGGCTTCAAATCAATTTGACAAGTACCTGCCCGAAATCGAAAAGGTTTTCAGATCATTCGGACCCAATGAATACTTTCAGAGCTCAATACTCTCTCACAGTATTGAAGAAAATTATATCGTAGAAAATCTGATTTACAACACCTTCAGAATCTTTGCCGTCTTGGCTATTTTAATTGGCATATTCGGCATGTATGGTCTGGTTTCCTTCATGGCAACCAAGAATAACAAGAGCATAAGCATTCGTAAAGTATTTGGCGCCTCGATATCTAGCATCATGATAATATTCAGTCGCGAATTCATCATATTAACTGTTGTGGCATTTTGCATTGCCGCACCCGTCGGTTTTTGGGTTTGTCAGGAATTTCTCAATGGTTTTAAATACCGTATTGACATTACTTTTGGATTCTTTGTCATCTCAATTGTCATCAGTTTGATCATCACAATCTTTACTGTGGGTTATAAGACCTTTCAGACAGCTATCAAAAATCCGGTGGACACTTTAAGATATGAATAAGTCCGTTCGTTAAGCCGGACAAGGTAACAAGTTGAAGGACATTTAAAAATGTCAGTCCAGGATTACCAGACAAGCCAAGTCTACGGTAAACGCTCTACATGCATTTTCTTCGGGTAAATCCTTTAGTTCATATTCTACCTCTGTAGGATAGTCAAGTGAATCCAATGTGGCTCGATAAGCGGAAGCATAATTAATATTAACTGTATCCCCTTCTGCTGTTCGTAGGAACCAGCCTCCCCCGCATATCCATTTGGAGTAATCCTTTCTTAGTACCGTTCCCTGCTTTGAACAGATGCCTACAGTTTCATTTTCATCAGTATTACAGCTGATAAGTAAAAGAGTTATGAGGATCAACGCGATGGTCTTCATAGTGATTCAATTGATTGTCCATGCAATCGCAAGAATCATACCGGTTCTTCTTCCTATTCCATTTGTCTTCGTTTGCAGAAGAGAGTGCTGCTATTGACGAAATGGTCAAAAGGTCTGTCCTTATGCTCGAAATGTATCATTCAATTCAGTCTGGCGACTATTCTTTAGTGTTGGCAGGTCGCGTCACTGCGTTCGCGATGACGCACGATTATCAGACACAGTCAAAATATTAATAATGGTTGATTGCGAGCGAAGCGAAGCAATTCTCCTTGCGTAAGAGGTTAAAATCTAACAAGTAAGGATTTGCTTAACGACACTTCGAAATAGATATGATGTCATACCGAGTGTAGCGTAATTTATTCTGATTTCTTATTGAATTCAATAGAGAAGGACAAGTGTGGTACTCATATTGTTTGCATTTATGAGGAAAACAATATGATAATGTTTACGCCATACGGGCTGGAGTTCTTGATCCTACAAGGGATTGTCAACTTGATTGCCTGGCCAATAGCTTATTTTATCATGGATGCATATCTCAACAATTTTGCATCAAGGATAGATATTGGGGTATTGTTATTTGTTGCCGCAGGAACGCTTGTTCTTTTGAAAGCCGTTATTACAGTGGATTACAAAACTTTAATTACCGCCAAATCGAATCCGGTAAAAGCATTGAGGTATGAGTAAATACATGCCTCATTTTAAGTGGGGGTAGCTCTTTTCATTGACCCACCCCCAACCCTCGTGGGAAGGATTATTCATTCCTTAAGGTATCCACAGGATTGCAACTGGCAGCTTTTATAGTCCTTGAGCTAATGGTCAACATGGCAACTACAAATGAAACCAGCAATGCCAGCACAAATGGTGTCCAGGTCAGGTCGATTTGATAGGCAAAATCCGCCAACCACTGATCCATGAGATACCAAGCCAGCGGTACGGACAATAAAACAGCACCCAAAAACAACTTAAAGAAATCATAGGAGAGAATGGTCACTATTTGAGAAATGCTTGCTCCCATCACCTTTCTGATGCCAATTTCTTTAGTGCGTTGTGTAATGCTGTACATTGTCAAACCAAAAAGACCAAGACATGCCACCAACACTGCCAATCCACTAAAAATCGTAAAAACCTGACCAAATCTTTGATCTTCTTCATACTGTGTATTAAAGTGACGATCGATAAACTTGTAGACCATTGGTCTGTGAGGATACAGTTGATTCCATTTACTTTCTATATCAAGCAAGGTTGACCGGTAATCAGATGTGTTAAGCTCCATGGTAATCATCGAAGTATTTTGAGGTGTGCTATACCGAAGTGCCAATGGTTCAATCTTATTATGCAATGATTGGTAGTTAAAATCTTTTACCACACCAATCACCTTGCCCACTCTTCCCCATTGATCAAATGGTTTTCCGATAATTTCATTGACATCATTATAACCATACAGTTTGGCCGCCGCTTCATTTATAATCAACGCATTAGCACTATCCAGTGGAAAATCTTTCGAATAATTTCTACCTGCAGCCATTTCCATTTCAAAAACAGGAATAAAATCCTCATTGATCTCATACATCGCCGGAGCATATGCCACCATTTCTCCTGACGGCCCTTCAATTTCCGTCCCACCATTTGGGAAAAAGTGACCAGGGACAGCTCGTGAAATGGCAATTGACTTAACGGCTGGAAGCGAGTAGAACTCATTTCGCATGCGATCAAGTGACCGCTGTACTTTCATGTCCCAACCAAAATCTATTACGATTTTATTCGATGGGTTAAAACCCAGGTCATGGTCTTTCAAATGGTCCAATTGAGAACTTACAACAATCGTCCCAACTAGCAAGATGATGGATATGCTGAACTGAAGTACTACCAACGACTTTCGAAGAAATACACCTCGTGAGGAATTTTTAAAAGCGCCCTTCAGGACGACAACCGGTTTGTATTGTGAAATGACCATCGCAGGATATAATCCAGATATAAGGCCCAGCATCATCAGACTAGCTAGTGCAAGACCAACTGCTTCAAAACTCATCATCCAGTCAGGGGTCAAAGGTTTACCGGATAGCGCCGCTAGAAATGGCATGCTAATGGAAATGAATCCGATAGCCAAAATGCCCGAGAAAATGGACACCAGGATCGCTTCAATTAAAAATTGAAAGATCAGATTTTCACGGGTTGATCCAATGGTTTTACGAATAGCAACCTCCTTAGCTCGCTCAACAGCACGAGCAGTGGATAAATTCATAAAATTGATACATGCAATCAATAGAATGAAAATTGCTACGCTCGACAAAATATAAATTGAAGTAATACTGCCAATCGCGCCCGGAGGTCTAGCCGCCTCAGACTTGAGATAGGCATCCGCCATCGGTTCAAACTTGATAGAATAACCTCCCCAGTCGCTTATATACTTGTCTAAAAAGTCACGTGCTCGAGATTCCATATCCCCAATGTTAGCATGCTCTTGAACAGTGAAATAGGTGTAGAAATCCACGTACCCCCATGACTCGAATATTTGCGGCCTAAAGTCATGAAAGGTGCTCATAGAGATCATTCCATCAAAATTGAAATGAGAATTAGTGGGTATGTCTTCCACGATCGCAGAAACAATCAGTCTATCCGTTTCATCAATAATCATTTCCTGACCAATTGGGTTTTCGTTTCCAAAATATTTTTTAGCCATAGATTCAGTCAGTACAATGGTATATGGTTTGATTAATGCATCCTGAGCGTCACCAGCAAGCACTTTGAAATCGAATATTTCAAACATTGATGAGTCACCAAAAACAACATTCTTTTCCATAAATACATTGTTTTTGAACTGAAATAAAAAATCCATTGGGCTTGTGAATCGAACATAGTTTGTGACTTCCGGATAATCATTGATCATCGTTGGACCAACCATTGAATTGCCCCAAACCTGGTAATCGCTTAGCGGAACATTGGGTTGTTCTTCGGCGGCCTCATTGCTTCTATATGAATGAAGCACACGGTAGATCTCCTTTTCATGAAAATTGTCATACGACAACTCATGCATGACATAAGTGAGTATCAATAAGCAGCTTGCAATACCAACTGCCAATCCTGAGATATTGAGAAATGAAAATGTCTTGTATCGCATCATGTTACGAATACTGACTTTGAAATAATTCTTGAACATACCGTAATAATTGAGTTTTTGAGTTCCTTCTATTTTTTTGATCAGTGTAGGTCTTAGTACTTTAAGCGCTCCTAATTGGTAGTTCTTGCGAGCTGTTCTCTTTCCCTTTGTATCCAAGTCATCATAAAAGATTTCTTCAAGATCACCTGTAACTTCTTCGAAATAATGATCCTTAAGCAACCATTTCAATATTTGATCTGGCCACTGAGGTGGGCGTGTTAACTCGTCCATATAATTTGAAGTTCATTTGCCCATTTTGGCATGGCTTCCCACAATCTCGCCCTTACATCTTTCATTTCCTGAAGTGTCCTTCTAGCTTCTGGTGTAGCGGTGTAGATGCGCTTACGCTTCCCTCCTCTTCGTGCGGATGCCTCACCAAACGCTGAAGTCAGAAATCCCTTTTCTTCCATTCGCTTCAATGCAGACTGGATCGATCCCACACTTAAGGTCTCACTTAATCTTTCCTCCAACTCACGCTTGATCTCCACACCATAGGCTTCTTGTTGCAATACGACTACCGTCATCAATACGAGTTCTTCAAATTCTCCGAGTTTGGTCTTCTTCATGATTATATTATTCGTAATTGCAGTAAATATAGTTACATTATTTTATTCGTAACTGCAGTTTTTATGATAAAACTAATTAGCCCGAGATCTTCAGTTGAAGAACATCCTTATTATTGAAAATATCAGTGGAGGCAAAATCGGATCGTTATGATGGCATAACTAACTACAACTATTTTGTGATAATGATCTCAAAATGATCTGGATGCAAAAAGATCGAGTACGACTATCCCGTAGCTGTGATCAACAAATTATCCAAATGTCTGGTTTTGGACCTTCGGTTCTCTACTCTTTTCTTTTGTAAAAGAAGCCTGTGATAATGCCTATAGCGAGAATGACGAAACCTACTACTGCTGTAGTCTTGTTTTGATAAATTTCCAACAAGTGTAAAAACACAAAGATCAGTGCGACAATCTGACTAATTATCAGCACCATTTTCCATAAATCATTCATTTACATCGATCATTATAAAAGTCCGCCATATGTTCCAAGTCAGCTGGTTTGAAATCTTTACTTTCAATTAATGCGACAAGATGTGGACAATCCTTGAAATATTCTATTATTAAGGGTCGTTTTCTCATACCAATCGGTTTCCAGCCATCTTCTCCCTTCTTTTGAAGCACAGTATCAACATGTGGTATCATCACGACTGAGCCGGGTCCTGTTGACATTGGTACAGAGTAATGATGCTTGAAAACATCTATCCAGTCACCTACTGACACTTTTTGAAGAAAAATAGCTCTACGGCCAAGCATGACTGAAACCATCGAGTATTCATGCCCTCTCAATTCAAAATAAATGGCATTGATATTTTCTGGCCTGGCGACTTGTTTAACCCCTGCTTCATCAAGGTATTTAACTTTTTGCTGTAGCTGCTCTACATTGATGCGATCAGCCAACAAGCCTTTTCTGACTATAAAAGTAACTTCTTTCACTTCACCACCAGAAGTGATGGTTCCTTTGACTTTCAGGGCGGCCACCTCCAGAGTAAGGCACGACAGCAGGACAAATGCATAGAGCGGTTTCATGAGCAATTGATTTGAATGGATTTGAGATTACCTGCCGCAAAAAATGGACCAACTATTTTTCTTCTTTCATCAATTCCGCTGCTTTAAGAATTAACTCAGGCTCGGGTCGGACTTTGTAATTTGAATTGACATAGCTGAATTGCACTAACCCATCAGTATCAACCATGTATATGGCCGGAACAGGCAAAACCCTTCCTTTTTTATCTTTAAAAACAAGGCCCATTTGCGTAATAAATTCGGTGGTTTTGTCTGAATATACCTGATAGGTTAACTCATTATTGTCAATGGTTTCCCTCATATCAGTCGGAGTATCCGGACTAATTGCTACTATCTGAAAACCCAGGTTTCTTATTGCCTCTTCAGCCATCTGAAGACCGGCTAGTTGTTTGTTGCAATACGGACACCAGCTTCCTCTATAGATAATAAACAAGGTTGGTTTTGACTTAACCAGTTCTCTCACCGTAATTGGTTCATCTTCTAGATTATAAAGTGTGGCATCTGGCATTTCCTCACCGATGAGGATTGGACTTATTTCAGTTGGATCAGTCAACAGCGTTTGGCCAAATCCACTAAAGGAAATTAGCAGAAGCACACCGACTATTTGCAGGCTTTTCATGGTACAGTAATTCTTTACAAAAATACGCTTTTTAGATTATCAACTATTCTTTTGGCTTGTGTAAGACTTGTTTGATTGCTTTGCAAACAGGACAATTGAAGGTTTTTGCAAAAATGCAACCACCGTCAAAGCTTACGATCGCCTAGCAAAACCTTACAAGAAAGCGCAACGTCAATTCACATTTATGCCATACTGCACAGTCCAAATCCTACTATTCCACTATTTGGACATTACAACACTAAGCAGCTCACGCTCGATTTTACACCGACCAGCCAAGTACTTTTCTAAACAGCCTGAAAGAACGTCTGTTATCTGAATGCATTAATCAATAACTCCTATCAACCATTCAATTGCTTGATGTATGATAGGGGAATTATTCTTGTTTGACCATACAAAAAGCACCTCTGACTGATGGCGTGTGTCAATTTGAATTGAAGTCAGTTCATTTGACATTTGTCGGGTAACAGCTGTCGGCAATATTGTAACACCCAGTCCTTCCTTGACCAGACTCAAAATTGAATTTACGTGGTTGCTTTCGTGGGAGATACTTGGCTCAAAGCCCATTTCCACACATATCTGTCTCAATGACTGATAGTACAATGGCGCATAATCCCGATTATAAAATATAAATGGCAGTGGATTTGAATGAAAATCTTCTAGTTTTTTGATTTGAACTTTTGACGAATTGAAAATCAAAGAATAAGAATCAGAAACCCATTTCTTCGTTGACAAATTAGCTGAAAATACCGGCCCTCTAACGATCCCTAAATCCAATTTGCCCTTCTCAAGTGCGTTAAGCTGTTTCGTTGTGCCTATTTCATATAACCTACAGTTGACAAAGGGATGAGTGCTGGATAATTCACCTATCAGGCCGGTGATGTGAGTAGAATAAGTTGAGCCGATATAGGCAAGACGAAATGCCCCACTCAAGCTATTGCCAATTTTACGAGTATTCAAAGTCACCAATTCCAGTTGATTGACAATATTCGAAATCTCTTTTTGAAAATATTTTCCGGCATCAGTCAAAGTCACCTTTCGATTTGTTCTTACAAAAAGCTCTGCCCCCAGTTCTTGTTCCAATTGCTTGATCTGACGACTCAGGGGTGGTTGGGAAATGTGCAACTTTTCTGCGGCGCGATTGAAATTCAATTCCTTAGCAAGGATTAAGAAATAGTTAAGATGTCGAAGCTCCATTGATACTTATTGGGTATTAATAGATGACAAAATAAGCATTTCCAGGGTATTTGAACAATTCATAGCTTTGTTCGAAATAATCAACAATCATGGAAAAATCGACCATAGAAGAAATAAGAGAAAGGTTCGATCAGGATGTCGACAGGTTTTCAAACCTGGCAACAGGACAAACTTCGACCATTGATGCTGCGTTATCATTGGAGTTGATCACAGAAGCCGCTTCAAAAATTAAGCCCAAAGCATCGCATTTACTTGATATTGGTTGTGGAGCTGGTAATTATACGTTGAAAATGCTCTCCAAATCACCCGGATTGCATTGCACATTGAACGATCTCAGTCTACCGATGTTAGAAAGAGCAGAGCAAAGGATCTCTCAAGCTCAAAGCGCATCCGTTAGCATCATTCATGGTGACATGAGGGAAGTAGAGATCAATGAACAATTCGATATCATACTTGCTGGAGCAGTACTGCATCATTTAAGAGATGATGAGGACTGGGAGTCTATGTTTGCTCGTCTTTTCGAATTACTAAAACCAGGTGGATGTCTATGGATCTCTGACCTGATCGCACAAGAAATACCCGTTTTGCATGAATACACCTGGGAGCGATACGGCCAATACCTTGAAGGGTTGGGAGGGTCTGAATACAGGCAAAAGGTACTGAACTATGTTGATTTTGAGGACTCGCCTCGCCCCATGACCTATCAACTGGAATTGATGCGTAAAGTTGGATTTTCTAAAGTAGAAATCTTGCACAAAAATGTATGCTTTGGAGCATTCGGTGGAGTGAAATAGCATCGCTATTCCACTCCGCATGCTCTAGCTAATAATGCTTAGTGGTTGAGTGTCCTTCCAATTTCCTCGGGTAAAATCAGGGAATGGTTGTGGTGCTCCGCCACTCGCAACAGATCGCTCACTCAGTGGACTAACGGCACTCCAGAAGCACCCTTCATAGACATTCTGATCAAGGGGTAAGCCCTTCTGCAAACATTCAATGATTCGATAAACCATAATGCCATCCATGCCTCCATGTCCGGTATTCTTGGTAGCATCGTTGAGTCGTTTGTACAGCGGGTGATCATACTTTTCATAAACCTTGGCCAATTGCTCCCCCTGGGCCCAGCGATGATGATTCTCTGTAACACCTTCTACTCCCCCTTCCAATGCCACTCTGGTCGGAAATCCAGCTAGGGCGCCTTTAGTACCCTGAATCAAGTTGAGTCTGGAGTAGGGTCGAGGGCTGGTTTCATCCCACTGCACCATCACCGTGCGGCCATAGGTCGTTTTCAAAATACTGGTATTCAGATCGCCTCCTTTATACTCCAACTGATTCCATTTATGATCAGGTGCATAATTTTTTTCCGCGTATAGTTTACGTCCACGTGCTGGTGTTGAGAATGACACCAAACTTCCGAAGTTATCATCCGTCCTGGCAAGGTTCATGTATTGCGCTACCGGACCCAGTCCGTGGGTAGGATATAAGTTTCCATTTCGTTTTGCATAATGATGCGTTCTCCAACTTCCTGTTCCTCTTTCCTGTTCCTCCATCTGGAGACGCAATTCATGTATGTAAGAGGCTTCTCCATGCAAAATCTCTCCAATTGCTCCTTGCCTGCACATATTTAGAAACATCAACTCGTCGCGGCTATAATTCACATTCTCCATCATCATGCAATGCTTTTTGGTTGCCTCAGAAGTGTTGACTATTTCCCACATTTCTTCCAACGTTACCGCGATAGGCACCTCAACAAATGCATGAGCTCCTGCTTTCATCACTTCAATCGCCATTGATGCATGGTTGTGCCAATTGGTAGCGATAAACACCATATCAGGTTTAACTTCTCTGAGCATTTCTCGCCACTTGTTTTCATCTCCGAAGTAGGCCTTGACCTTTTTGTGGCGATCTCCTTTACCAATCTTTTTTGCCTCTTCTGCCCATTTAGTTGCTAAGTCTTCATACAAATCGCTGATGGCAACTATCTCTGTCCCCGGTAAAGAAGCCGCAAACTTGAGATGGCCAGGTCCTCTTGCCCCAACTCCTATTACGGCAATACGTACATTTTCAATTTTGGGAGCCGCATAGTCCCCCATGTATTGGTAGGCCAAAGGTCTTTCCTCAAAATGTTCCTGTGCAGAAATCCCTGATGTTGTGGCAATTGCTGCTGCAGAAAGTGTCGTTTTCTTCAAAAAGTCACGACGGTCAAGCTTGCTCATAGTTTATCCTATTTTTCGACGAAATCAATTTATGCCTAATTAATCCCCCCATCCAATTGAACTATGACTATTGGACATTGTGATGTGCAAATGGCTTCATTTTTCTCAAATTATTTATCTTAAATGCCAAATGAAGTATTTGTCACTAACCCGAATTGAAAATCCCTCATCAAAACTTGAACAGCGTTACCAAAGCTTTGATCAATTGATGAGTGAAATAACCAAGCACTATCTCCCTGATGATATTTCGAGGAGGGTAAATAAAACCATTGAAAAGCTGAATGCAGTTGAGGGTGAATCAAGACATATTATCAAATCTGTTAAAAAAGCACAGTTCCGTATTTTGAAAATGCTGGAAGAAGAAACCAATCTCGTAGCAAAAAATCACTATCGAAACAAATGGATGGGCTATGGTATGATCATGGGCATTCCATTTGGGGTAGCATTCGGTATCTCTATCGACCAATTAGCATTCCTGGGAATAGGCCTGCCAATCGGTCTGGCAATAGGAATCGCGATAGGAACAGAGAAAGACAATAAAGCCAAAGCAGAAGGAAAACAACTGAATGTTATCGGTGACATGGAATTTTAAGTGTCGTGCTAACGGATGAATTCCTGAGCTTCAATCTTGATTATTGGAGATAAGCATTTAGCATCCAGAGTGTCTTCTCCGTTTCAGTTATGTAATCGCTCATCAGACTGACCGTCCCTTCATCTTCTGCGTCTCCAGCCAATTTGAGAATGGCTCTTTCCTTGCTAATCAAAGTTGAAAAATTGTTGACCACTATCTCTACTCCCTTTCGGCCATCCACGACCCCTTTTTCTTCCTGAATAGCAGAAGTTGCCAGATAGTCTGAATAGGTATGCAGTGGTTCTCCACCTAGCGTGAGAATTCGCTCAGCGATTTCGTCTATTTTCACCACAGCATCATCGTACAATTCCTCGAATTTTAAATGCAGTTCAAAAAATTCTTTCCCCTTAATGTTCCAGTGAAATCCTCTTAGATTTTGATAAAACAACTGATAGTTGGCTAAAAGGTCATTGAGTTGATGATTTAACGACTTGGCCTTTTCTATGTCTATTCCTATTAGATTTTTCATACGTTTTGTGCTGTTTATTCGTCATTTATAACAACACAAAGGACTATTAATAAGTGCCCCTTTACAAACCAATTTCTCTATATGCTTGATAGACAGGCTCTATCGAATTTCTCACTTTGATTGAATTTATCATATTTTTAGCCGAATGTCGACCTTCCCAATCCATGCGGCCATTTGGATAATTAGCCATCCAAATAACAATGATTTAATAAGGCCTATGATACCTGTCGTCATCATATCTGGCAGGTCAACACCAACAATCTGCAACATGCTATACATAAAGTAAGGCAACAGATAGCAAGTCAAGGTTGCGTACCCTCCAGCAGCAATGGGTTTGGCCCAATTGGTAAACCCTTTAACATCGGAAATTACCAACAACACTATGAAACTCAACATACTTATTGCTCCACATATTGCTGTCCAGGAAGGGGTCGCTCTTATTTTGGAAATTCCCCATTCCGGTCGAGTTACCAGTCCAAAAATTAATAACATAATGGCTATGCCCATTAACCAAGCAACTGCTGATTGCCAATCACCTTCGTTTCTGGTCGAACGTGAATGAATAACTGTAGCCAATACACCCAGCAAAACGCTGAGATAATTGGATGCACTGATGATCAATTTTATGTTGACTCCCCACAAAAACTCATTTACATTCAGCATCAAGAGCATTAGGCCAACAGCAGCAATAACAATTACGCGATCCCCGATAAATAGATAACAAATGGCACATACCAAATATGACCATCCTAGTAACCCTAAGATTCCCCACCAATGAATTAACATCCAGTTATCGCCTGTTCCTTTATAGATGTAGGCTAGCAAAATCAGAATGGCCCAACCAATTGACTTGACTACTATTGGAGGGATCACCCCCAATACTTTTGGATTGCGATAATTGTTCCAGATCATAACAAAAGCGAAAAACATCAGCAGTTGCCAATAATGCTTGTTGATCATCGAGCTGGACTGATCGATATTTTCAAGGTTGACCATAAAAACACCCATTACAATCAAAGCAAAAGAACGCGCAAGAATATGCGTAATTACCTGGATTTGATTGTCCCCTTTGTTGATTCTGGCCTTGATTGCATGGGGAATAGACAAACCGATGATGAACATAAATGCAGGAAATATTACATCCGCAAAACCCATTCGATCTTCTGATCCATCAGCATGACCGAGCCAATTCGGTATATCTGTGAGTGACCAAAGGTCATTTACGAAAATCATGAAGAGCATTGTCAATGCCCTTAGTATATCAATTGATGCAAGTCGATTATTTGCCATCGCGCAGGTAGTTAATCATTGATTTTAGGCTTTCCACCTGCCCATTGGGTTCTTCCGTTTCGGTATTCCAGGCATCCATAAATCCTCCAGCCGGCGACCAAATGGTTTGCATAGTCCCTCGATACCGTGTTTTCATCTTCTTGTTTGCATTTGACCTTAGCTGATCTATCATTTCCATATGTGCCGTTGCAACAGTTGGACGATTCCAGAAGCATGAAATCACGTCAAATCCCTTTGCAGCGAAAATCACGGGAGTTGGTTCAGCGGTTTCGTAATGCCAATCACAAATCATCACATCTTTCGGAATCATATCAATGGCTGACTCAGTGCCATTCTCACTTGCTTCCCACATGCCAAGTCCACTCACAGTTCCTTCGAGCAGTCGGTCGCCCCATATCCACAATCTTCTATTCTGCTTTGCAAGATGATCTCTAATCAAGGTTACCTCCTTCGCAAACAATTCCGCTTTGTTTTTTCCAGCACAACGTGGACATTGATCATCTCCCAGGTAAAACACTTCGTCCATTCCCGCATGGAAATTATCCGCCTCAAATACCTCCATGATTTCGTCTACGAGGGCAAAAACAACATCGTGTACCTCCGGGTGCAATGGACAATAGCTTTTACAGTAAAGTCCATCATCATTAGGCCATTTATATTCTTTGGGCATCTTCACATGTGGTGTTTCATCGAATTGAGGAAATTGCTCCAACAACTTTTCCAATCCCTCAGCCCAGGATTGATGTCCTAGTAAATTAATTTGAGGTACTACTTCTATGCCCAATGATTTGGTTTTGGAGATCAGTCCTTTCACCTCCTCCTTTGACAAAGCCTGGTCATATCGCAATTGGGGGTAGGAAGTAAACTCATAATTGTAGTCAACCCTCAATACCAGGGTGTTGATACCAGCTGGGGCCAATTCCTGCTCCACAAATTCAATGAATTGTGCTAATCGCGCTGGTTTAGGGGCTGCAATTGCAAAAGCGTTGACCTGTGAGATTTCCTGAGCTGTTACCTGATTTATCATTGCCCAAATTGAAAGTATTAGTATGATTTTTCGCATTACCGAAATTACTTAGAATACATCTTGGTGTCAATCGAATTATTGCCTTTCAGACATGGGTAGATATTACACCTCCTCAAAAGACGATGAACAAATCTTGCATTAGGGGGAATAACAGGCATTGAATGTGGCGAGACACAGAATACTAGATACAGTTATATCAAAGCAACGGTTACATATATTACAATATATAGATTAATGATATATAGATATTATATATATTTAATCAATGTATTCGAAAGAGTTATTAAAAGGAACACTAGAAATCATCATTCTCAAGCTGCTAAATGAGCATAAGGAATTGTATGGCTATGAAATCTGTCAAATGGTGAAAAAGCATACCAATGGTAAGATCCTACTTAAGTTCGGGTCATTGTATCCCCTTCTACACAAAATGGTAAAAGACGGAAAGCTATCGTTTCGAGAAGAAGCTCGTGGCAAACGGTTGAGGAAATATTATTTTCTAACCGAATTTGGCATTACCGAAAAAGACAAACAATTGGACATGTTCGATGATTTTGTTCAGACTATGGAAAATATTCTAACACAAAAAACCAAGTCATTTGCTGTGATATGATAACCGATGAACAACTTGATTTCATCATTTTACAAATGAAACGAGGGGGTGTGACGGATCCCAATTTGTTAGATGATTTGTTGGAGCACATGTGCTGCATGATCGAAATCGAAATGAAGAGCGGGAATTCATTTACAGAGGCGTATAACAAAGCATATCAGGAGACAGTTCCAGCTGGATACTCTGAAATTCAATTTGAAAAAGAAGCGCTTCTCTTTGACTTCAGTAAAGTCACAGTACGAAAACTCACCTTCATTTCAGGTTACATATTTAGCATGTGTTTCATGGTAGGACTGATGTTGAAGTTTTTAAACAATCCTGGCAATGTGCCATTGCTTTATTCAGGGTGTTTTGGCCTCATGTTCGTTTTTGTTCCTCTCCTAATCATCAAGATTGTGCGATCTGATCCCAAGTTGATATAAATCAAGTAGACCTTTTTTAAATCCTTTGAAATGAAAACATTCACCATCTCTTCCGTCTTTGTTGTACTTAGCCTTTTATCATTTCAGGTATGTTCACAGCAAAAAACTGCCTTTTTAACGGATCTATTAACTGAGGCAATTCATAGCGAACAGGATACGGTTCGATTTACTAATCTGAAAATTTCTGTTGAAAACCTTTCTGACGGACAAACTCCTTTCTCATATATTGATGAAATGTTTCCTGGATTGTCTAAGGATTCAGGTAAAATTTTGCTACCACGGCTTGAGTTCATCGAGGTTTCGGGCAGACTTGAACTTCACAATTTCAGCTTTCCTAAAGGTCTAAAGATTGGAGATAATACAAGTTCAAATCCATATCGGGTCACTGAAAAGCTATCCTTACACTTTGATGGATGTGATTTCAACGGTTTGCAGGTCAACGTTGGTATTGTCGGAGGTATACACATCCTCTCAGGAAATAAATATGATGGTTCAATTGACTTAAAATTTAAAGACAGTGAACGCATCATCATGGTCTCAGGCAAGTTCAACATTGAGAAGCTGACCATCCTTTTGCAGAATTGTAATACGGTTCATTACAGTATGAACAAGGTTTATGCTGCGAACTCATCTAATTCTGAAATTCGTAAAGACATTCAGAACGAAAGAGTAGCATTTCTTCATCTTGATGATGTCAAAGAAGTGATAATGTGGGACAATGAGTTTAACACTCTATTAGATATCAGTGGATTTCCTTCAGGAAGAAATGCCAGTTTATTGGACATTCAAAGGAATATTTTCGAGTATAACATTGGCTTTAGCGTTTTAAATGTTGCGGATCAATTCATTTTTCTCAACAACACCTTGAAGGAGAATATCAGCTTTTCTCAGTTTGTTTTCCCAGAGCTTTATGTGAAAACGGACTGGGAACAGTTGCGTGGTAATAAGGTTTATGTAAAGGTTTCACAATCTTTTGATGAAGGTCCAGACGGTTTTGCTTGTATTGCTTGTCTTCCCTATTACGGCCTTACAGATGAGGAGCTATCCAGATCCGATAGATTCAACGAATTAGTAGCTAATTATGCCAGTCTTCATAATATATTCAAATCAAAAGGAGACATCATGGGGGCAAATGGTTCGTATGCTGAATTGCAGCAGTTATATACCCGTTTGTATAGGTACCATTGGCGAAATGTTGGAAGCATGAAAAATTGGTTTCGATGGCGACTCAACCAGCTACTTGATTTCTATATGAGCTATGGCACTGACCCTGCCAAGGCACTCATTATTACATTTTATATCCTTCTGGCATTTGCCATTGTCTATTTCTTCTTCCCCTCTGAATGGGACATTTCTGTAAAACAGGACTGGCTGGTTGCAATTAGGAAGATGTTTAGTAGAGAAGAACAGACAACATTTCAATCAGTTGGTAAGCTGTTTTTCCTATTCGGACTAAATTTACTCAATGCATTCACGCTTAGTATCAACTCATTTGTCACACTTGGATTTGGTGCAATTCCTACCCGAGGTATTTCACGATACTTGTGTGTTTTGCAAGGTTTTATTGGTTGGTTTCTTTTAAGTCTATTTACCGTTGCAATTATTAATCAGGTCATTTTCTAACACCATTCAACAGCTCGTTGAGCCCATCCAAATGCGCTCCAAAAGCTTCAAATGTTGAAGCCAGTACTTCGATCTGTTCTTCGACTTCCTGCCAATCCTCCTGTTCAATTGCCTCTCGAACTGCGGGTAGGGTTTTTACGCCATATCCAGTATAAAACCCAGGTGCATAGATTTGATGCTTGTACCAGGATCGTCTGGGTAGACCAGCTTCACTGGTTAGTCTCTGCTCAGCAACCTGCAATAAACCATTAAGTGTCTCTTGAGTTTCGGCACTCAAGGCTGTTTTATCGACTTTCTGATAAGTCGCAATTTTTTCATTCAATGCTGAAAGTGAATTTTGCACAGGTGAAAAGTTCACGAATGGAATATTATTCTTCAATTCAGGTTTTACCAATTTTTTGGTTGGATCTGCTGATAATTCAAATGCACTTTGATTAACCAGCAAATTATAGTTTTCACGTTCCTTTCTCATTTTATCAACCAACTCAATTACTTCTGTCAGGTATCCATCCACGGTGATAAACCATTGACCAAAATCTAGCGGGATGACGTCCGCATTCGCCAATCTCAACGTCAGCCTGCCGGCCGTCCGGGCAAGTGCCCCACCGTACGCAAATCCTGGATCCTTGAATCGTGTATAATGTGCGTATGTATCATAAATGGTATGATATTCTCCTCCTGCATTTTCTCCACCGTAACCCAAATTGATCGATGCAATACCAGCATGTTGAATAAATGGAGTATAGTCAGATCCTGACCCGAGCGCATATAATTTCATGTTCCCATCTCCACCATTCACTCTGTCCAATGCTGCCACACGCTCACCTACAGCAACACCCGTTTGTGGGTCCTCAACAGATGCGGCTACCTCCTTTACCAGTTGCTGCAAGGAGTGAGAGCCTCCGGCACGCATGAATCCCCTGCCATTCCCATCGGTATTAATATAGGCCACCGCTTTTTCCTGAAGTTCTGCCTTGTAATCTTCTACCCACTCGGTAGAGCCAATCAGTCCAGGTTCTTCAGCATCCCAACCGCAGAACACCACCGTTCGCTTGGGTGCATTTCCTGCTTTCGCTAATTCACCAATTACTCTAGCCTCTTCCATCAACGCCACCATGCCACTCACAGGATCTGCTGCGCCATGTACCCATGCATCATGATGATTGCCACGAATTACCCATTGATCCGGGTATTCACTGCCCTTCATTTTTGCAATCACATTGTGAGCTGGCTTGATTTGCCAATCAAACTCAAGTTGCAAATGAACTTTTGCCGGACCAGGGCCTATGTGATAAGTGATAGGTAATCCGCCTCTCCATGTTCTTGGGGCCACTGGCCCTTCTAATGCCGCCAATAAAGGTTGCGCATCTTCATATGAAATGGGTAAAACTGGTATTTTAGTGATAGTGGGCGCTTCATTCCGATCGAGGCGTTTTGCCTTCTTGGTAGCAGCATATCCAGGGGTGAGGACGTCTCCCGGATACAGCGGCATATCCATCACAGAACCTCGCTGCACACCTGTTTTGTTCTTGAAGGCCCCCTTCGGGTAAACATCGCCTCGTACATAGCCATCGTCCTGAGGATCTGAGTATATGATGCACCCAATCGCACCCTTTTCTGCTGCCAGCTTAGGCTTAATTCCTCTCCAGCTGCCATAATATTTTGCTATGACAATCTTTCCTTCCACACTTATCCCAAGTCTTTCTAACTCTTCATAATCAGCGGGTACACCATAGTTTACAAAAACGAGCTCCGCTTCTACATCTCCATCTCTTGAAAAAGCATTATAACTTGGCAAGAGTTCATCCCCCTGAGCGGTATATTCATCTCCAGTCACAGGAACTGCAGTCAACTTTGCTGTATATTTTTCTGGTGCAGTCATTTCCAAAAGCCGCAACTTGGGATAAGGAAACAAAACATGATAAGTTTCTATTTTGGCTTCATAGCCCCACTCCTTAAATTGTTCAACCATCCATTCCGCATTCTGCCTTCCAAAGTCCGTACCTACATAGTGGGGTCGGGCAGACATGCGCTTTACGCCATCATCGATGTTTTGAGTAGATACCATTTCATCAAATCTGGCTTCCAACTGAAGCTGTTGCTCCGCTGAAGATGATGAAAAACCAAGTATCGATTGTGCTGATAGTGGCGCTATAAATGCAGCGCAAATGAGTATTAGAAGGATTCGTGCCATAATTCGGAATGTTATGGAATGAAGATAAACATTTGCATCACTTGAATGTATGACTTTGTTGATGATCGGCAATGTCAGGGTATTAGTAGTGTTTTAGTTTGTGTTTACAACCATTATCTTCGATAGAATTAACTAATCATATCCAGATGGCAACTGACCCCTATTTATTAGATCGATTGCGACAAGCACTTAAGAATCGCAATGTTATTTGGCAGGAGAAAAAAATGTTTGGTGGTGACTGTTTTATGGTAGAAGACAAAATGTGCTTCGGTACTTTTCTAAATGGGTTGATGGTGCGTGTCGGTCATGATGCTGTAGATGAGTCTATCCAGCGATTGGGAGCGAGCCAAATGATGCAAAAAGAGCGCCCAATGAAAGGCTATTTATTTATCGAGCCTGAAGGATATGACACGGATGAAGACCTTACCTATTGGGTGGATAAATGTCTTGCCTTTAATCCTTTGGCCAATGCAAGTAAGAAGAAATGATCAGTTAATAATTCTACCCAGTGCTTCGATAATACGATCTACTTCTTCATGTGTATTGTACATGGCCACTGAGCGTCCAAATAGCATCATCAGAAATTATTATCTTTCCTTAGAATCAACCAAAGTTTACAATGGACAAGGCATTAAAAACCATGATCGACAATATGCCTGAGAAGACAGGCAAGTCTCTTCAGGAATGGAAACAAGTATTGAAGAGCAAGGGGTTTGAAAAACACGGTGAAGCGGTGAAGTTCTTGAAGACCGAGCATGGCGTAACCCATGGCTTTGCCAATACAATCGTGACATTGTCAAAAGATCAGAATGATGAGCCGGAGGATTTGGTTCAAGCACAGTACAAGGGAAAAGAAGCACTGGTTCCGATTTACGAGTCACTGATCAATATGGTCCTGCAATTCGGTGATGATGTAACCATCACGCCCAAAAAAGGAAGTGTAAGTATTATTCGTAAAAGACAGTTTGCGCTGATCAAACCTGCAACAAAAACAAGGATTGATCTCGGACTCAAACTACCAGGTGTGGCTACCAATGATAGACTTGGCGATTCTGGACCTTTTGGTTCCATGTGTACACATCGTGTGCAAATCTCTGATGTTGAGCAGATAAATAATGAGCTCAAGGACTGGCTAAGGGAAGCCTACGATATGTCTAAATGAGTACAAATTTCAGGATTAGAACAACACCTGCTATTCATCATAGTTTGTTATGGTTTCACAGGCTAATCTTGCAGCATCATGACGCTTACATTTTACCCCAAAAGAGAAGAGGTCATCAATGTAGTCAGCCATTTACTGGGTGCATTGTTGAGTATAGCCGGTTTATCGTTGCTGGTAATTTTTGCCAGTTTGTATGGTGATGCCTGGCATATTGTGAGCTTCAGCATTTTTGGGACGAGCATGCTCCTGCTGTACCTCGCTTCCAGCTCATATCATGCGGCCAAGACCAGATCGTTGCGCCGAAAACTCAATATTCTTGACCATTCTGCCATATATCTTTTAATAGCTGGTACTTACACTCCTTTTTGTCTTGTGACACTGAGAGGTCCTCTCGGCTGGTGGCTCTTTGGAATCACGTGGTTCATTGCCATTTCTGGGATGATTTTGAAAATATTCTATACAGGACGGTTCGAAAAAATCTCGACCTGGAGCTATGTATTGCTGGGCTGGATTGTGGTGGGTGCAGGCAAAACAATCATTAATGCACTCGAAACCAGTTCATTGGTATTTCTGATTATTGGCGGAGTTTGCTATACCCTTGGCGCGATATTATATGCCAATCATAGGCTACCCTACAACCACGCTATTTTTCATGTCTTTGTACTGGCAGGATCGATTTGTCACTTTTTTGCAGTGCTGTTTTTGGTGGTTTAATCCCGGATATCAACTCTCTTCTTTCATAAGAGACACACAAGAACAAGGATAAAACAAAGTCTTCTTTCTCAAATAATCGCATTACTCCACAGGGTTTGGAGTAGAGTTCATAGCCATCAAATCCACAATTATTTAAATAAATGCTTGGAAATGTAACCTTACATGTTCTACTTTCGTGATATATAAGAAACTTAAATATTCTATTTGTAGTAATATTCAATTAACTTAGTCCTTATGTTGAACACTTATTCAAAAAGCGCGCAATGAAATCTAAAGAGTACATCAAAGGGACTATTAAGACAATCGTACTCAAGTTGCTTTCCGAGCAACCTAAAATGTACGGTTATGAGATTAGTCAGCGAGCAAAGGAGCTTTCGGGCGGAGAGATTGAGCTGACTTACGGAGCACTTTATCCGATTTTATACAAATTGGAGAGTGATGGCTCCCTGATCACAGAATCAGAGATAGTCGATGGGCGAGTACGCAAATACTATTCGCTTACCAAACAGGGCAATGCTACCGCAAAACAGAAAGTAGCTGAACTTGACAAATTTGTTGATGTCATCAAATCCATGATGGCACCTACACCAAAGGCAAGTTTAGAGTCATGGGCATTCTGAGACATCAGGAAATCGATACCATCGAACAATTCCTGGAGGCAGATGAGATGCAATATGACCCACTCAAGGTAGAATTGATCGACCATTTGATTTGTGATACGGAGCAACGCATGCATAATGGAATGTCATTTCATGAAGCATGGCAAATTGTTAAAAACGAAATTCCAAATCATCATCTCAAACAAATCGAAACTGAAACCATGGAAATGATTCAAAAAAAACCAAGCCGATCATATTTATTGATATACGGCTCAATAGGACTCCTGTCACTAGGTGCCTTCTTTAAACTCATGCATCTCCCAGGCGCAGCAACACTTGTTGGACTATTCCTGCTGTACACGGTCCTGTTACTGGTATTTAGCTCTCTTCGCAGTGTTTATGTCAACAAAGGGGCTGTTGGAAACTCAAGCCTGGTGATCATGGCATTAATGATGAGCACCTTTTTTGTGAGCATTACATTTAAAATTCTGCACCTGCCTGGAGCAGGTGTGTTGTTCGCCGTTTCCTCAATTGGAATCCCTATTGTGTTTATCGGCGCTGCAATTATGTTTTTCACCGGAAAATGGACCAGTCACCCTTTACTAGAATTCATCGACGTGCAGGAGAACAACATTGAAAGGATCATCCTGATCACAATCGGTTTAGGTTATTTACTGAATCTTGGCTCGTTAATGGGTAATGAAGGAACGCAAATAGGTACATTGTTCTTTATATTCTCCATTATATGTACAGGAATATATTTGTTTGTAAACACCTGGAGCTATTACATTCTTAACGAATACCAAGAAAGCAAAACGTCCCTGCTGTTAGGATCTTCAGTTGCTTTGATATTGTTCTTTCTTCCACTTATGGGAACCGTAATCAGCATTGAGTTGCGAAACTTTATGGCATATGGCGCCTATTTGATCATGGCAATAATTGTAGCAGTATACTACACAAAGCATGTAGAATCGACTAACAAATCGTCATTGATAGCCTTATGTCTTTTTTTCATCATTTATCCGATTATAAAATTGGGAGTCAATTTGAACTGGGTGCAAGGAGGGCTTGAGGAGCTAACCACTAATGCCTACTTCAATACGACATTCCTTTCTTTCCTCATTATTTTATTGGCGGTATATCGAAAGGAAAAAGTTTTCCGCCTGCTGCTCATCTTAACGATTGCTAATTTTATGATACCAAGTTTTTGATTTTTTAAAGACATCTAAGGGCCAAATGAAGGGCTGCTCAATATGAGCAGCCCTTTTTAGTTTCAAATAACCCGTATACGCCATTGTTCACTAAAAGATTGATCAAACCAGCTAGAAACAGATAGGATTGCTAACTTTGGTAGGAATCGTCCAACAGAAATATGTCTCAATCCGTCTTCAATACCTCAAGCCAACAAGATGACCTATTGAGTAAAATTGTCGTTGGATTTGAGCGGATAGCTGAATCCTTCAGGGTACTCTTATGGAATCACGCCAAAGAAGTTGGGTTGAGCCCTATTCAGATTCAAATTTTAATATTTATTAATTACCATAGGGCAAGTATGTGTGGTGTTAGTCATTTGGCAAAGGAGTTTAACATGACCAAACCAACCATCAGTGATGCAGTAAAGGTGCTTGAGCAAAAAGGACTCATTACAAAGGAAGACTCAGCATTTGACAGCAGAAGTCATGTTTTGGTACTTACCGAAGATGGAAAGTCAATGGTGAGCCAAACAGAGAGTTTTGCCAATCCCATTAAAGCAGAATTGGAGAAACTGGGTAGCGATGATCTTTCCTCCATTTATACAGCCATGTCACAACTCATATTTGGGCTTAATCACAAAGGAATCCTTCAGGTGCAACGCACTTGTTATAATTGCAGACACTTTGGTGGCAATTACTGCAATTACCATGAGGTAGGTTTGAAAACAGGTGACATCCGATTGGATTGCCCGGAATTTGAAAATAGTCCTTATTGATGGATTCCTTTTCTAAAAAATTTGACATCATCTGGGCCGATCTGGATCCAAATGATCATATGCGACATACTGCTTACAATGATTATGCAGCCCAGGTGCGTGTGTCCTTCTTTGAAGAAAAGGCTATGCCGCTTGATAAGCTCAAGACAATGGGAGTTGGGCCCATTTTGTTCCGGGAAGAAACGCTATTTTTCAAAGAGATTCGCATGAGCGAAACCATACGGGTAGAGTTTCAGGTTGGGCAAACAAGAAAGGATGGATCGAAATGGCGATTTGTGCAAAATGTGTTCAACGAACAGGAAGAATTAGCCGCAATCATTACTGTAGAGGGAGCGTGGCTGGATCTGAATAAGAGAAAAGTTACTGTCCCCCCTGCTGAGATTGCTAAGAGCTTAATCACCGCTCCCAGAACTGAAGACTTTAAATGGATTCCAGATAAAGCTACATAGTCATTCATCAGGATTTGAGAGACTTTGCTTTAGTTACCAATCTTTGGTACATTAGATTCATACTATAGCTATGGGAAAAAACACTTCAATCCTTCTTGGTGATCACTTTGAAGACTTTGTTTCGGACACTGTTAAAACTGGTAAGTATAACAATGCTAGTGAAGTGATTAGAGCTGGATTAAGGCTATTGGAAGAACAGGAAGTGGAAAAAAATATCCTCTTAAAAGCTATGATTGATGGAGAGGAAAGTGGATTTGTTGAGGATTTTGATCCCAAAATTCTGTTAAAGGAACTACATGCTACCCATTCCAAATAAATGAAATACAAGGTTTCGGCGAAAGCCAAGTTGGATAAACACATCCCCAAAATTATTTTAACATGTTGCTAACTTTTCATTTGACGCTGATCTAAATTCACTCAAAATAAGCGACATGAAATACACCCTGATTCTAGGTATTTTAGTGACCGTTTCTCTACATGCGCAGGATCGAAAGATCATATTTCCTGATATTCCTGGCTATCAGACTTTGGTTTGTGATCTGCATATTCACACAGCTTTTTCAGATGGAAGTGTCTGGCCGGACATACGGGTAAAAGAAGCGATATTTGATGGTGTGGATGCTATTTCTCTAACGGAGCACCTTGAGTACCAACCGCATAAGGCAGATATTCCCCACAAAGACCGAAATCGATCCTATCAGCTGGCCAAGGCATATGCCAAGGGCAAAGATTTAATCGTGATTCATGGCGCAGAAATCACCCGATCAATGCCACCCGGGCATGCCAATGCTTTGTTCATCAATGACGCCAATAAGTTGCTTCAAAAAGATCCTATGGATGCTTTCCTGGAAGCCCAAAAGCAAGGAGCCTTTGTATTCTGGAACCATCCCAACTGGATAGACCAACGGGAAGACGGGATAGCGACGATGACCGATATGCATCAGGAACTGATCGACAAGGGATTACTTCATGGAATTGAAGTGGTCAACGAAACCACCTATTCTGATGAAGCCTTACAACACGCTTATGACCAAAACCTTACTGTAATTGGTACATCGGATATACATGGTCTCATCGATTGGCTATTTGACATCCCTGGGGGAGGTCATCGTCCTGTAACACTTGTTTTCTCCACTGCCAAAACCGAGGAAGGGATCAAAGATGGCCTTATCAATAGAAGGACAGTAGCCTGGCATAGAAACAGCCTGATTGGAGAAGCGCAATATGTTGAGTCCCTGGTCATGAGTAGTCTCAAGGTTAGTAAACTGGAATATATTCGCAAAAGTCGAGTAGCCAGGATCAGGATATCCAACACTTCTGATGCCAACTACATCATGCAAAACAGATCAGAATTCACACTTCACGAAAATACCGATGTGTTCACGATCCCTTCACAAGGTGAAATAGAATTACAAGTTAAAACATTGGAAGAGCTATCAACTATTGAACTCAGCCTTGAAGTCCTCAATACTGTAATCTCCCCTGGAAAACATGCGACAATTTCTCTGACTACTGGAAACTAGCTTTCTTGATGATCGACATGCCATTTTTTGTAAAGAAAATTTCCAACAAGGAAATAGGCAATGGCTACAAACAAGCCACCTTGATACATGTTGTTTGACATCAGACCATCCCAACCATATTGCCAGATAAACAACCCAACAGAAATGGTGAAGTTGAGTAGGCCGTATAGAATGTTTTGAAGATTCCCAAAACCAAGTCCGCCCAAAATTCTTCCTTTCCAAACTCCCAGGACAAAATGCGGCAGTGTGTTAACAAGAGTAAGTCCAATGATAAAGTCGAGTAAATTCATAATTTTCTATTTTGATTTTTGTAACGGATAGAGCAGCGCTATGATTCAAACGGAAATGTTTGCAAAACAGACCAACGCTGGCCATCATGTTTTAAGAGGGTTAGGTGCTCAACCATAAATGCTCGTTTCATTTCCCTGTCCTTGAAATATTCCCAGGCGGGCATAAACATTGATTTCTTCAGATCCCTAAAAGCAATGGTGATATGAGGTCGAAATGCCCTGTCTTTATAATTAGCATTGAATACATTCAACAATTTCATTTGACGGTGAACATCTGACTGTAAGGCCGAAAGCAAATCATTTTCTTTTACATCCACATAAATAACCCTTGGAGGAAAACATGAAAATCCGTCTAGCACCATCTCAAAAGGCGAATAGCTTTTAGTAAGTTCCCCCAACTGATCAATCAACGAATCCAACTTGCTGTCCTTCCACTTGAATGGCATGTGTAGTGTAATATGAGCGGGAGAATTAAGCGCCTTTTTACTTTCGAATGTCTCCGAAACTACTTGTTTGAGCCCATAAAGCTCGGCTTCCAGTTCTGCAGGAGGAACTATGGCAATGAAATAAAGCGATTCTCCCGGTTTAGTCGTAGACATATCTCCACTCTCCATTCGCCTGCCGCTTCCAGACAGTATGAAAAATCCCCTTACTATTAATGGTGTCTCCTTCGGCAGTAATGGCATTAAACTTATAATTGCCCCAGGTGTATGCCATGTCCCCTGATGAAGAAACATCCACAAAATCTGGGGCCCAAACCAACTCCACTTGTTGGTGGTTAGTATTTGTTTGAAGGGCGATCTCTACTTTCCCTTTGAATATCTGACCCCCTCGATTCAAAACCGCTTCCTCTGCAGCATAATAAGTAAATGCCTCAGATAGCCCTTTCTCCTGAGCCATTTCACAAAATTCCTTTTCAACAGAAATGATTTCTTGCTTCAATTCTTCATGAGATATTCTTCCTGAACAGCTCAAAACCAGTATCAGGACTCCTGGTGCTAAAACTTTCATTTCACTTTTTGTTGATCGCAACCTCAAGTTAATCTATCCGAATATCCAAGCGCCTAACCATTGCCATAAAATGTCAGGTGTCTACGCGCAAAGGACTGGTATCTTTATTTGACCATAATACATGTTGATATGAGACATCTTTCCATTCTTTTTGTCGTACTTTTTGCCTGCAAGGCAACATCCGTTACTCCTCCATCTCCTTCACCTACCGCTCAGGCACATCCGACGGTGGAAAGTTTTGTTGCTGGAATGGAGTCATCAGATGGATTTCTACCCTTTCATTGGGACACTGACAATGATCGAATCTATCTGGAGGTCAACAATGTCAACATTGAATTTTTGTATGTCAGCTCACTGGCAGCTGGTGTTGGTTCTAATGATATCGGTTTAGATAGAGGACAATTAGGTCAGGAGAAAGTGGTCAAATTTGAGCAGCATGGCAATAAACTAATGCTCGTCCAACCTAATCAGGGGTATAGAGCCATCAGTGACAATCAAGATGAAGTCAACTCCGTCAAAGAAGCTTTCGCAAGCTCCATTTTATGGGGATTTGACATTGTCGCCAAATCTGATTGGTCAAACCTGATCGACATTACAGATTTCATCATTCGTGATTCACACAAAGTTGCTGGACGACTGTCGGGTTCCAGTCAAGGCAATTATCGGTTGGAAAAAAGCCGATCGGCATTATACCGAGATAACACATTAAATTTTCCTGACAACACAGAATTTGAAGCAACCATAACCTTGACGGGAAAACCTGAAGGCTATTGGATCAGGTCTGTTACACCTACAGCCGAAGCGGTAACGGTGAGAATGCACCATTCATTTGTTCGATTACCGGATAACGATTACCAAACCCGGAAATTTGATCCTCGGAGCGGATTCATTCATATTTCCTATCAAGACTATGCCACGCCTATTGAATCTCCATTAGTCAAAAGATTTATTACACGTCATCGATTAGAGAAGAAAGATCCAAACGCAGCAATGTCTGAGGCGGTTGAGCCTATTGTTTACTACCTGGACAGAGGTGCCCCTGAACCCATCCGATCGGCCCTGCTTGATGGAGCCAGGTGGTGGAACCAGGCATTTGAAGCTGCCGGTTTTAAAGATGCGTTCAAAGTTGAACTATTGCCGGAAGGTGCACATCCATTGGATGTGAGGTACAATGTAATACAGTGGGTACATCGATCTACCCGTGGTTGGTCTTATGGTGCTTCTGTGATTGATCCTCGCACGGGTGAAATCATCAAGGGGCATGTGAGCCTTGGTTCACTTAGAGTACGTCAGGATTTTCTGATTGCTCAGGGGCTGCTCAATCAATATGATGAAGGAACTGAACCTATGAAAGAACTGGCACTTGCACGATTACGTCAGCTTTCGGCACATGAAGTAGGTCACACCATTGGCCTTGTCCACAACTACGCGGCAAGTCCAAATGACCGAGCGTCAGTCATGGATTACCCACATCCATATGTGAAGCTCACCGACGGAGAGATAGATTTATCAGAAGCCTATGATGATAAGATCGGCCAGTGGGATAAAACGGCGATCACCTATGGCTATGCACAGTTTACAGCAGATGTAAATGAAGCTGACGAATTAGAAAATATCCTGACAAAGGCTATTGCAAACGGTGAATTGTTCATTTCGGATAGAGATGCTCGTGCACAGGATGGTGCACACCCTGTTGCGCATTTGTGGGATAATGGTGCCAGCGCTGCAGATGAATTGAATAGAATGATGGAGGTCCGAGATGTGGTGCTCAATAGACTTTCAGAAAATAGCCTGCCAACCGGCGAGCCCTACTCATCCCTTGAAGAGGTATTGGTGCCAATGTACTTGTTTCACAGGTTCCAATTAGAAGCAGCGAGCAAGGTTGTAGGTGGTGTAAACTATACCTACAGTGTAAAAGGCGACAACCAACTCAAAACGGAGTTAATTCCTGCTGAAGATCAGATGGCGGCATTGGATGCGTTAATCAATACGATAAAAGCTGAAAGCCTCAGCCTGCCGAAAGCATTGCTCATGAAGATACCGCCAAAAGCGTTTGGCTATAGCCGAAATCGTGAAACCTTCAGCAGTAAAACCGGCCCGGCCTGGGATTACTATACAGCGGTGGAAACAGCAGCTGAAATGACCCTACACTTTTTACTCAACCCTGAACGAATGAACAGGTTGGTCATGTACAATGACATTGACCCGGCACAGCCAGGGTTACGAACAGTACTGGATAAGCTGATTGCCGATACCTGGAAAAAACCAGCAACTGCTGCAGATGCCAGAGGCATTGAACGAATCGTTGAATGGTCCATGTTGGAAAAGCTGGCTTCACTTAGTGTAGATAACAATGCTCATTCTGATACCAAATCAATTGCAAGAAAAACGCTTGTCGATTTGATGGGATGGGCCAAAGCCAAAAGAACATCCAATGCTGAAGACAAGGCACATTACGAGAACGTAGTAGCCAGTATCCAAAAATGGTTAGAAGAGCCTGAAAAGATTGAACGATTCGCTCCGGTCAAAGCACCTGACGGATCACCTATCGGTATGGATATGATGTGTGGTTGGGAGTAAATGGTTTCAGGTGTTGCTGATTATCAACAAACCCGTAACTATTCGGCGATAACAGTTACAGATCCACCCGGCGCGATGGACACTTCCGTGTAGGTATAAGCGACACCACGATCGTGCCCTGATTTTGTCTTTAATCCGGCATTATCAGTACTCAGGACTTTGTCTTCTCCCAAAAATGCCGGATACCATTTCACGGGTTGATCTCCGTGATTAGATAAAGTGGATTGATTAGTCCCGACATGTTGCAGGCTAATCAGGTTGTTGCCAAATGGAATATTGACGACAGTTAGAGCATCAACGGCTTCAGGAAGATGAGACAGGCTATGAATCGTGCCACTTGCAGCGTTTGGTTTGATGCCCATTAGGTCGTTTACTATATTTTGGACCAGTACATATGAAACTTCAGGATAATCACCGTTTTGTCCGGTTGCCTCCTCATACGCATGCGTTTGATCCAACCTCGTCATGATGTGCTGCATCCACTTCCAGCCAAGCTCGTTTTCATGATTATTGAAAAATGTTTCAGGAATGTAACTCAGCGCCTCAATGTTGTCTGGAATGTCCTCTTTTGAAGTAAGTCGGTCATCTACATATTGAATATATTGATCTGTTCTTTCTCCTGATGTTGCGATATTCTTCATGATCATGAACCATGAATTTTCTTTTCCCCAACCACCTGCCGGGGTACCATCTGCCAGATATCCCCTTGTCAACTGATTCGCGAACCCTTTCGACCATGACCCGTTGAAATAGTCTTTCAATGAAGCAGCTCGCTGATATGCCCAATTACTTTGCTCACCTCTTGCATCGAGCATTTTTGCATAAGCGTTCATGGCTGCATACTGGCTGGCAATGCCATCACCAGCTTCTATTAAGGGTAAATCGCGTTGTTCATTATAAGAAGCAGCTCCTGCGAAGATGCCTTTACCTGTTCCCTCAGCTACACCATTTGGCAGATGTTGATCATGCAACGTAATAAAATCTGTGACTGCTTTCGTGCAAAAATTCCATATCACACTATCTGTAATGTACCGATTGTCCCCTGTCCAGCTGTACAGACGATAGGTAGTCTCAACCAGCTCAAATGTTGCGGGTACTTCGCGAACAAAACTGCTATCATGTCGATAATCCAACTTAAATGGAGACCCATCAAAATTGATCGCCCATAATGGGTACCATTTCTTTCCCTCATCTGCAGAGGCGGCAAATGCCCTAAGCATTGTAAAGTTCTCTTCTTCCAATCCCAACAGGTGAGCACCCAATGCCTGATGGCAAAAGTCACGAGAATAGAAAGCTGATCTACCGGGATATCCAGCCCAATATGATGGTATATATGCTACTGTGTCTGTACCCTCTCCGCGTTCCCAAACGTCAACAGGTCCTTGTTTACCCGTTTGAACATACGTCCTGGCCTTCTCTCCAGCCCACTGAAACGTTTTTTCAATCTGTTGATGAGAGGAATGTATCTGGAGACCCTGATTTTCAACTTTATCTGCGACGTTAGAGCAGGCCAATCCAACAATGAAGATCAATGGAGCATATTTCATGTTTCGAAATTAATGAATGCCAAAATGCTCTGATTAGTCAAAATTAACGGGTGCTAAGACAAATGTCACCTGCTCATCTCCCAACAGCACCCATACTTAAATTCTATTGCCGACTTTGATATGCCTCATTAATGGTAACACTATCAGCTTGAACTGATGCTAACATTTCATCCAATCGCTCGCTTAATGATTCCACAATGTCCTCCCTGGCTTTAGATAGATCCTTGCGCTCTTCCAGGTCCTCGGACAAGTCATACAGTTCTATAGTGTTCGTTTCATAAAATGATATGAGTTTCCATTGGTGCTGCCTGATAGCAGCGCCAGGTGTCCAGGCACTACCATGATAATGAGGGTAATGCCAGAACAGCTCTTTTCGAGCCAATTGCTCCCCATTTAAAGCCGGCGTAATGTCCACACCATCAAATTGAATAGTACTTTCTATGCCAATCATGGACAATATGGTTGGAAAGAAGTCATGACCGATGACCGGATCATTTACCTGACGCCCAATTTCTTCAAAATCTCTTGGTTTGATGAGCAAAGGAACTCTGATTCCTCCTTCATACAACCATCCTTTACCCCCCCTAAGTGGTAGGACGGATGTGGGTGCAATACGCCCATTTTCCAAGGTGGATAATCCACCATTATCGGAGGTAAAGATGAGGATCGTATCATCATAAAGACCTGCATCTTTCAACTGCTTGACAAGCCTCCCTATATTTTTATCAAGCGCAAAAAGCATTGAGGCATAGGCCGCATTTCGTTGTTCAAGGTTTGTTGTTCCTGATCCCTCGGTTCTTGAGGACTCTGTCTTTCTGCCAATTGTTTCCAGCTTTGTTTCAAAGCGATCAACGAAATCAATGTTGGGCTGGATGGGTGTATGAACTGTATAGTAATTGAGATATAGGAAGAAGGGGTCTGTGCCTGACTGCTCTAAAAAGTTAATGGCTTCTGTAGTCAATCGATCTGTTAAATATTCTCCCTCAGGTCCATCAGTCAGCTTCGGGTTTTTGTAAGGTGAATAATATCCACCGGGAGGACTGCCTTTGTGATGACCACCCAGATTAGTCATGAATCCTTGCTGTTCAGGAAAGAAACCCTCATCGCCTAAGTGCCATTTACCCGCAAAAAATGTTTGATAACCTACCTCCTTTAGCTTTTCAGCTAAAGTGACCTCTTCAAGCGGGAGCTGGTTGAGTATGCTTGGCGTTTTCAGTGCACGATTGGCTGGATTTTGGCCGGGAATCCAATCTGTAATGTGCAGTCTGGAAGGGTGCTTACCTGTAAGGATGGCAGCCCTTGAGGGAGAGCACACTGATCCGGATGCATAAGCATTTGTGAACAGCACACTTTGCTCGCTCAATTGATCAATATTGGGAGTCTCGTAAAAATCACTGCCATTGTATCCAACATCAGACCAACCCAAATCATCGACGAGTATAAATACAAGGTTGGGTTGTTTTTTTTCACATGACCACAGGGCCATTCCGGTCATTGCCAGCAGTAGCAATTTCAGATTTGAGTGAGGTAACATGTCCACAATCTACATGTTACCTCCCAAATCCAAATTACTCGTCCCTCAATACTTTTGCCGGATTAGTATTGGCAGTTCGCCAGGTTTGCGTTCCGATTACCAGGCCCCCAAAAGCAATAATTGTCAAGACCCCTAATGCAATGGTACCAACACCCATGGTTACGTGAAAGGCGATAAAGTCCAGCCACATCATATTGATGAAATAGGTCACGGGTACGCTTATGACAATGGCGATTGACAATAGTTTGACAAAACTTTTGGACAAAACCAACATCAACTGCTGATGAGTGGAACCCAATACCTTCCGAATCGAAACTTCTTTTTGTCTCATTTGCATACTGTAGACCACCATGCCCATCAGTCCCAGGCTGGCAATGATCAGGGCCAAAAGAGAAATGAACGTGACGATCTTAGAAATATCTCCGAATATGAGATCGGTAAAAAAAGTAATCTCATCGCTCATCAACTTGTATTCTATTTTTAGACTGGGGTTGACGGCCGCCCATCCTTTCTCAAGGCTGGCAATTGCCTTTTCATAATTCTCTGCATGGACCCTCGCCTGCAGTACGCTGAATCGATCTGGATTGTGAATTAAGACCAGTGGCTTTATTTCTGAAAACATGGTTTCGTGATGATAATCTTTGAGCACACCAATGATTTCATAGTTGGATGAATCCTCCAGCATGATCGTTTGATTCACGGCATCAAATGGTGAATCATATCCCAGGAATGGCACTGCCTTTTCATTAATCACCAGCTTGTTTTCCTCATTTCCCTTTTCAAAATTCTGACCAGCTACCCATGACAATCCCATGTTGTCAACATAATCGCGATCTACCGCAAACTGATGAATCGGTCGCTTATTTTCTCCGTCCAGCACATCGAGAGTAGAGCTCGTACCCGTTGCAGGAACGAATCCAGCCACGGACGTATTAATAATATCAGGATATTTTTCATACTCCGTCTTAAGCAGCTCCGGATCACTTCCATTGAGTTTGACAACTACGATGTTCTCCGAGTCAAATCCATAGTCTTGTGCGATCATAAAATTCATTTGATCATAAACCAGCTTCACGCTAATGATTAGAAAAAGAGCCAATCCAAATTGAGAAACGATTAAAAAATTTCTCATTCCCATTCTTGAGATGACCTTGACACCTGAAAGATTTTTTAAAGCTTCCATCGCTCTTACTGAGGAATGAAAGAATGAAGGGACAATTCCGGCAATGAGCCCAACTAATACAGAGAAGAAAAAGCAAATGAAATAAACAGTCGTGTTGTTGGCCAGGTCCCAATCCAGCAACTGACTAAAATTGAGTTCAAGAAAGACTGGTTTGATCAACTGCAGAATGATTAATGAGCCTCCAAAGGCGAGTATCGAGATCACGACAGATTCCATCAAAAACTGGAAAAAAATCTGCCATCTAACCGCACCAAAAACTTTTCGAATACCCACTTCCTTGGCTCGGTTTAATGATCGGGCCAATGATAGATTGGTATAGTTGAAACAAGCAGAAACAATGATCAACAAGGCCATCCCGACGAGGAAATAAACAAAAATCATGGGAATACCGGGCCCGATGGCATTGCCAATCATGGGTCCGGGGTTAATCGCACCAATGTTTTGGAGATAAAATTCAGGCAATCCATCTTCATCATCCTGATAATGCTCGACAGCTATGGAAGCCAGTGATGTTTCAACTGAGTTGAGATCAGCATCTTCAACTGTTTGGATATAGGTCCATGTGTTTGATCGGTTTTGCCAATTGTTTTTGAGATCCGATCTAAGTTCCTTTTTTACTAAGGCATCATAACTGGCCATAGATGCCAGGGCATCAAACTTGATATGCGATTTGCCATCCAGCTTCCTGATAACACCAGTTACCTGGTAACTGCCCAAATCGCCTACCTTGATAAATTCTCCAAGGGCATCCGTTCTGTCAAATAGTTTTTCTGCGGTCTCCTGGGTGATCACAACTGCGTACGGATCGACCAATGCTGTATTGGCATTGCCATGCATAAGCTCATACTGGAACATGTCCAGCACCTCGGGATCAGCAAAGAATCCAGAAATCGGAATATTTACGTCCTGCATCAATTTGATCCATCCGTTCCCAAAACCACGAATCAATCGTGCTCGTGCTATCACAGCTGGATTTTGATCAAGCAGCGCATCGCCTAAAGGTGCGGCAGAAGTTGCCATCCCTTCTATTATCGGAATGTCATGATCGTAGGTATTGATCCGGTGAATATTTTCTCTTTGTGTATTGAATTGGTCATAGCTGTACTGATCTGCGAGCAGCATAATGATCACCAGGCATACAGAAAGACTAAATGATAGTCCAAATACATTGATGGCAGAAAACAGTTTTTGTTTACGAATTGCGCGAATGGCAATTTTCAAATAATTGATTAACATCGGTTTTGAGTTTTGATCTGTGGGGTTAGATTCAGACCACTACCGAAATGTTGCATTCTTGACCAACAATTTAATCCCAGTGCAAGTATTCAAAAGCTCCGTTATAAGAAAATTGAAGTGAGTCACTACTATCATTGGCTAATACGCCTTCAACGTGGATAGACGACTTCTCTAATTCAATGGACTCGATATTCATCCTTGCGTCTATGATCGCTCGATCATCAAAATCATCCGTGTCTGAATTGTAGATCAGGTAAAAACCAAGCAAGGCAGGATCAGGTAATGTCGTTCCTCCTAATGTTGATTCTATAAATATGTGCTGATCTCGCTGAATACTATCTAACAGGTAAAGCCCCTGCAAGTTTGATGTGGTTGCCACTGTCATTCGGACCACAACTCCTTCTGGTTCCATCACATTGTCTACTACTGTGATTTCGCCGTAAGAAAAATAATACTGCTGTACAAACCAGTTGGCAACTGTGTCCAGCTTCAAATAGGCATGCGATATCTCAAGCGCTGTATCTAAATCAGCATTTATAAAAACACCATAAGTTGGTAATGGGGCTTTAATAATCTCAATTACCACATCTAAATCGATTGTTTCCGTTCCGGTATTGACAGTGGCAGAAACTGCATGTGACGTTCCTTCAATGGGCATTAGGGATTTGGCAACCACAACATCTCCATCAGATGCTACATCAAAGTATTCATCCCCTCCTGAGAAAAAGAAATCCTCAAAATCGCAGTTTTCGCCTGGTACGAACAACGTGCCAACTATATGCCCAACTTCGCTATCTGGCCGAACATAAAACTCATTGTCTGAGTATGATTCACTGATCGAGCAAGCCAAAGCTTCACCAAAATCTTCAAAAACGGATTCTAAACAGCCAGAAAAAAGACCAAGACTAATAAAACAAAGTATCAGAAGAGCAGGACGAGTCATTCATAAAAATAGTCAAATCAATTGCTAATGATAGTACTCTTCAATGAATTGTGTCTATTTCTCATGAGGAGTAAATCAACTACATCAGTATAATCGGACTAAACCGGTTCTAATCATTCGTTACGTTTCCTCTTGTTAGTAACTCTTCTTTTAACATCCTTAGCATTCTATACTTCCGCATCAATACAGTTGATAAAGCAATTGCCACCACAACGAGTGGGTTAAATTCATTCGTCTGGGTGATTTCGTAGGTCACCGTTACCAACACGGTAATGACCAGCACCGCCAAAATCGTCGTGTTCATCTTGATATTCTTGTGCCGCTTGGTGAGCTCCTCGGTGGAAGTCTCCTTCAGTTCTTCTTTAGTCATTAGTTCAAGGCTTAATCTTCTTCAACATAAACCTTTTTTACTCGCCCTACCTCACCTGTATCCAACTGCACTTTGATGCCATGTGGGTGATTAGGAGACTTGGTCAACAGTCTTTTGACAAAGCCATTGGTCAATTCACCTGTACGCTGGTGATGCTTTTGGACTATGTCCACTTCTGCATCCACATAGATATTGCTTCGTTTTCTACCGTCTTCTTTAGGATTCATGATGCCTTTATTGGTATCCATATCTCCTCCTCGGAGTTGGGATCATTGTTTTTGTACTTTTCACTTAACACTTCAAAGTGTGGCCGACTGTCCAGCTGAAACCCGGATTTGGGTAACCATTGGGAATAGATGAATTGAAATATCGAAGGGTCGCTGCTGGATCCTTTGTAATCAAACACTGCCCACTCTCCTTCGGGAATGATAAAGGTCCACATGCCTTCCGGTACAAGATCATGATTGGTCACTTCAACGGCCGCCCACTTAACAAATCGATTAGCCGGTGAAAAATTTTTGAAATGATCAGCATCAAAAACCTGCATGGAAATCAGGTCCCCGCCAATCACGTTACCAATCTCACTACGGCGCGGCATAAATGACCTCCACAATTGAGCTGTCTGATTATCAACCAGGGACATTTCCTGGCAAACCCCAATCAAAAGTCTTTCTTGATATGATACGATCCTGGGTTCAATCATTTTGAAAACAATTCAATTGTATAATCCAACAATTCAACTCCTCCATGCTTACCATGACCAGGAACAACAATTGCTGCTTCTGGATAGGCTGATTTGATTTTTTCGATGGTCGAAGGCCAAATGGTGACATTTGCATCTGCAAGATTGCCTTCACCAGCATTCATTTTCTTCACCAAACATCCACCGAAAATGATTTTTTCTTCCGGCATCCAAACAGCGATATTATCATGCGTATGCCCTGGACCAAAATATGTTGCTATGATCGTTTTTGACCCAATATTGAGAGTCAATGATTTTTCAAACAATTCCTTTGGAGCTGTTGCGCCATTGGCTTTCGCAAGATCACTTGTCAATTCATAACCATAAGAAGGTGCTCCAATGTCATGAAATTGCGCTAATCCCTCCACGCAATCAGCATGAAAATGGTTAGGGATCACAGCTTTAATTGTCAGGTTGTTTTCCTTAATCCATTTAATCAGATCGGTGGTTCCTGCTTTGGAGGTGGGTGTATCCATGATGGCCACCTCCCCGTCACTGATATAGAGCAACCCATTGCAGCCTACTTTACCCCATTCATCAGTTTGCAAATACGACTCGTGAATATAAACCCCTTCTGAAATGGGTATTAGTTCCAGCTCATCTGAAATGACAATTGGGTCTTGGGCGAACGCAGCAATAGAAAGAAAAAGCAGGCTAATACGGTAAATCATGGTGTGAATTTAATCCACACTTCTTACATATCTAAACTAAAGCGCCACGTCCATATACTTTCAAAAAACTCTGGCACGGCATAGCCGACAGAGTCTAATATTTTATTATTTTGCAAATTTCCAAACAACTAATGAAGCTTTTTGTAACCGCAACACTCATTGTCATTTCGACACAATTACTTGCTCAGTCTGATTTCAGGGAGGGGTATGTAATATTAAATAACAATGACACAATTCATGGATTCATTGATTACAGGGGTGACCTGATGATGGCTCGACTTTGCAGATTCAAGTCTAATGAAGAATCTGTTACAAATTATTTACCTGGGCAAATTCAAGCGTACCGATTTATTGGAAGCAAATTTTACGTAAGTAAATTGTTGGATAATGAATTCATTTTTCTTGAATATCTGGTTGACGGCAGGATAGACATATTCTACATCAGACAATCAGAAAAGGATGTTTACTATATCGAAAAAGATGGCTTTGATTTAACCGAGTTAAAGGTGACACCAATTCTCAAAATCAATGGGATCCATTACGAGCAGGAATTCCAACGCCATAAGGAAATTTTGAAGAGTTTCACAAAAGATGCTGATGAACTTTCCAGCCAAATTCAGAATATCAAAATACCTTCTCATAGTAACTTGATTAAACTTTCCAAGTCCTATAATCAGTTAATTTGTCCTGATGAAGCTTGCCTTGTTTTTATTAAGCAAAAATCCACCAAAACAAAATTTCTATCCTTGGACTTAAATCTAGCTTCAGGAATTGTTAGGAGCCAAAGTCAGGAGGAAGCAAATATGTCAGTCTTCAGTACTGGCCTGCTTCTCAAGTTCTCCCTCCCTAGATTAAACGAAAAAATGTACTTAAGAACAGGAGGTATGGTAATTGCCAATCAAGAATTCATTAACCTGAAAGTGCCAGTACATTTAGAATATCAATTCCCTAAAGGCAAACTCAGACCACAATTGAGTTATGGTGTTAACGTCTTCGTGCCTTCAACTGTTTTAACCAATTCAGTTAAATATGGGGTTGCTGTTCCTGTTGGAGACAAATCCAAAACACTCGGATTCATGATAGAGCATGAATTTTTCACAGAAAGTTTATTCTTCCCAAAAGAATACTTTGGGACATATGTGAATTTATTCATTTCATTATAACAATATACCAAATTATTGTCATGTCCATTTCAATTAGTTCGATTCTTAAGCTTTCCGTGACAATCTTATTTCCATTGTCTTTATCAGTTGCAACTGCTCAGAATCTTCCAGGATTAATCTTGGGAAGGGGAGTGACGGATGTTTCTCATAATCCTAAAACCGCTAACCGAAGTTTTTTGGAATTTGATTCTACCTTCATATCGGGTATCCGATTAGCACCAGCAGGTAAGAAAAACAATGCACAATACATTACGACCCAGGTTGATAACAAGAAGTACAAACCGAATGATCTAACTGCCTATGCACTAAAAAATGGAACAACATATTATTCAAGCGTAATACCTGGAATGAAGGAAAAAGTCTTTCTAGAAAGGTTAGTTTATGATGATAGTTCAAAATGGATTCTGTTCTATTACAAAGATGATAATTCAGAAAAATACATTATTCATACCAATACGGAACAGTTTGAACTTAGTGCCAATCACTTGGATCAGGATCGTATAAAGCTTCGTGAATTGATGACGGCCTATCCTACTAAAGAGAATTTAATATGGAATTACCGATACAACCGCATGTCAATGTCTCATTTGGTTAAATATTTTAATGAGCGCAAAACTGAATTATTTCCATCATCTGGCCTTTATTTAGTTACAGGTCTCAGATCAACATCATTAATAAGGAATCTGGATAATTCGAATACTTCCGCCTACAAGTCGCACATTCCATTTGTTGGAGTCTCATGGGATCAACATATTTTTAATGGGCAATTCTATCTGTCTTATTCTTCAGATCTATCAAAATTAAGATTCTCAAACAGATATGAGTCCGATCTCTCTACGACGCTATTTGCCATAAATACGTTAGTGATGCGCAACTCTCTACTTGGGAAAGTAATAATTCCTGTGGAAAATTTAAAGCCATACATCTGTATTGGATATTATATGTCTAATTCCCTATATAGCAATAATGATCTCGTTGATATTAAGATAGAAAACAATGTGCTGACCGTGTATGAAAGAGTTAATGATGATGCGTTTGATAACATGACGCATGGTCCAACTCTTGGCGCTGGCTATATCTTTTACTTTAAGAAGCTGAGATTGGGGATGGAAGTCATCAAGAGCTCATCAAACAAATCTGATGCTGTATTTAGATTAAAATCAACTGAAATCAACTTGAAATTTTCTACAAAAAAATGAAAGCTGTTGTCAATAATTTAATGGTGCTTTTTTTAACAGGTGTGTTGTATGGCTGCAAGGATTTTGAAATTGATCTTAACGAATATCCATCTATTGAAATTGACTCTTATGATGTGCAACCAGAAGGTGTAACTATTATTGTCAAATCAGATTACAGGTATCCTGATAGGGTTCAAGAGGTTGGTTTAAATCTAAATAGAACTTCCGACTATAATCAATGGACCAAAATAACTTCATGGACCCAGGAAGGTGATAGAATGATTTTTAGTATTTCAAAAGACCTTTACCCAAATGAAGAATACAATGTTAAACCATTTTTGAAAACGTCTGATTCATTGATTGTATATGGCGATCTGATTCAATTTTATAGTCAAGGTTCCAAGTCCCCAGTTATCTCCAAAATTGTGCCTAATGAAGGTTTTGACGGAACGTCAGTAACAATCATTGGTGAAAATTTCAGTTCTCTGGAAAATGGAAATAAGGTTCAAATACAATCAAATACGGCAGAAATAACCTTCTCATCAAGCGATTCCATAGTTTTTACCGTACCAAGCTCCTCATATAATGGTTATGCCAATGTACGTTTGCTTGCAACAGGCAATGAGTTTAACATGGCCAATGGATTCTATATTTATAGCGCGGAGATTGACAGTATTTCCAGAAGGGAGGTATTTCCTGGAGATACAGTAACACTTTATGGGAAACACTTTCAAACTGGAGCCTCTCTGGAAATTAACCATAAGGATTATGATTTTAGCCTTACAGGAGACTCAATCATAAAATTCCAAGCTCCTTATATTTCGCCTTATCTTGATGAAAATGTAGAATTAATTTACAAAAAGGGAAGAAAATCAACTACTAATAATGATCTGATAATTAAAAAGTCATTTGACAAACTCAAAGAGCCGTTTGCTAGCCATGTTTCTGTGGAACTTGCGTTTGAATCATTTCAACTAAATGGTGAAATATATGTACTAAACAATCTCGAAGATCAGAATCTTTATCGGTACGATGAACATACTGATCTATGGACTGCTGTTAGCAAATTCCCGGATACTAGCAAATTCTTCTATCAAACTCCTATAGTAGATGGTGATAGGGTGCTATTTCTTGGAGGAGTAATTGGTGAGAATACGAATGATTTTTATAACAACGTATTGGACGAATTAGGTTTGTTAAAATACAGTCGTTGGTTATGGTCGGAACAAATTTGGGAATATAAGCCTGCGACGGATACTTGGACAAGATTAGCAGATGCGCCTTTCGGGCTGTTTGATCCGACTTACACCATCTTGAACCGTAAGCTTTATTTGCTTGTTGATAAAGGCAGAATCGAATTTTGGGCGTATGATTTAGACAATAATACTTTTGATAGTCTATCTAGTGTTGGTGGTTATTCCCCCACGTTGGTAACATCAAACGAAAAGGTAACTTGGTCAGCAGGAAATGGGGTTTGGCAATATGAAGAAGGTTCAGACGCTTGGCGAAAAATTCATGAAAAAGGTATTGACATTGAATATGATGATTACACTAGTCATTTTATGTTAGACTCTGATCTTTACATATTCAAACCTGGTAGGGTTTATAAAGGAAATGTAAACAAAGTTCATCGCATTGCCACCTTACCTTCGTATGCGAATCGGCCGATTTCAAAGGAAAAAGGATATTTCATTAACAATAGCTTGTACACCATTAGCATAGGAACTAGTCAGTCAGAGTTTCATCGTGTATACAACATAAACAATTAATCCACACTCCTCACAAACCTTGTTCCATACGCGATAGATCGCATCCCTCCGTGCCAGCCACCGTATGGACGATAGGCGATTGGACTGAAAGGATTGTACTCAGTATAGTTTCTGTTGTATCCGTAGAATCCGCCTCCTCGATAACCAATACCTCCTGTATCGTCCTGACCAATGGGCCAGTTCTCAACGTTGGCCATGCCATCATCGGATAAATAGCCATCTCCGTGTGTGCCTTGAAAAGCTCTCCCTTTCGGATGCCCAACTGAAATCACACGCTCCCAAATGCTACCAGATAAATCCATTACCCAATAATATGAAGCACCAAAGTAATATCGATTTTCATCTGTTAAATCACTTTCGTCCCAACCGTTTCTCATTTCGAGCATCCAGTCTGCATCAGGCAATCTTTGGATTTGTATCCTTTCACCTGTTTGCCATGGAAATTCATTTTCAATGGGGGTTTGATCACCCCTGGCAGCCTTGGTGAATTCAAACTCGGTCATCGGTCGTAATCCCGCCCAATCGGCAAATGCCATTCCGTCATCCCAGCTCACATATCTGGCTGGTCTGTTTTGGAATGCAGTGGAGTAGACACCCTCCTTATTTTGAATGCTTCCAGTCTTGTTATAATTATCCGCCTGAAATACTTCCCGATCTGCAGTGGTCCCCTCTTTGAGGCTATTAAGAAAATCCACGTACAAACCTTCAGTCAGCTCATATTTCATGGTATAGAAGGAGTTCACTCCCTTTGGATATACAGCAGGGATGGTTCCCATCTGATCCCCCTCGTAGTTAGATGGGGCTTTGTAGTAAAGATCTCCGTCTTCCCCAACTTCCAGTGATTGATCTTCTGACTTGATTTCCACCAATCCATTTGGTTCTCCTTTTTTTGGTTTGAAAAATGCTCCAAATCGAGTGGCATTGGGATCAGGGTCACCCAGGGTAAATCCACCCGAAGGTATGTTCACCATCTCAATGCCATACACTTTCATAGCGGCATTTCGGGTGTTCAAGTCTGCTAAATCGTCCTGATCCAGTTTTACCTTTATGGTCAGGTTGATGTCTCCTCGGTAGCTGCTGGTAGGTTTTACAAAAAGGCCCACCTGATCATCAGGTACTTCAAAGGACATCTGATCATAAGCGCCAAAATTTGCAACAACTTCATGTCCTTGTTTGGCGACTTTCTGGTGTTTTGACCCGGGAGGCCACTGTAATCTGAAAAACAACCAAACTGCATCATGGTTTTTGTCATTGTGCCAGGCATTTTCCCAGGAAAGATTGAAGACTACATAGGACTGATCTGCTTCCTGGTAAAACAATGGTTGAGATACTTCAAGATTGGTGGCATAGGCATGCGAAAGCACTCCCATGCATAGCATTGTGATGAATCGTTTCATTTTAAATGTTTTTGACCGTATTGAAGATAGCCATTAGGTCTTAAACAAACAATTTCACAAAGCGGGTTTTAGGCTGAATCCTTCATGCTGATCTAATGGATTTGCATTTTGAAATTGATTCTCTATCTAAAATCAACGTTCAACTCATGTAATTGATAACGTAGATTTTCATATTCCGAATTATCTTGAAGGCTTATTTCAAAATACTTAGTACATGAATGAGGAACATCGATTGACATTAGACATTGTCAGAGACCTCTGGTCCAAAACGTACAACACAGCCGGTAATCCTGATTGGTCGCATATTTTACCCTATTATCATAATGATATTTATTTCAGAGATTCCATACAGGCAATAAGAGGAATGTCCGATTTCAAAGCGATGACAGAACGGCTAACAAAAAGATCAAAAGACTTATCAATGAAACTTGTTCGAGCCGTACAAGAAGAAAATGACATATTCATTGAGTGGGAAATGACCATCGCTTACAAAAAATATCCCAATACGGTCATGTATGGCGCCAGTCGATTAACAATAAACGACGATGGAAAAATCATTGAGCAAAGAGACTATTATGATTTGTGGGGCGACATCTTCGACAACATTCCAAGATTTGGAAAAATGTACAGAAGATTTATGCATAATAAATTTGGCTAATGGCTATTAAGAAAAGTGGGCTCGCCCGATATCGTAAGCAATACGAATGGTCAAATATTCTTGCCATGCTGAAAAACAATAGACGAGATCCTAAAATTTGTGAAGAAGGTTCGCAAGGTAAGCTAATTGTAATTACGGGTGCCACATCCGGGATAGGTTTGGTTACCGCCAAAAAATATGCCGCTCAGGGTGCCAACCTGATATGCATCAATCGCAATAAGGAAAAATCGGAAACACTTAAACAAACAATAGAGTCCACATACAATACTTCATGTCAGTTTTTGCTAGCGGATTTAAGCATCCTCAAAGATGTGCATGATGTTGCCAATCAGTTAGCGCGGCATCCAGAACCAATCGACGTAATGATTCACAATGCAGGAGTTTACTTGAACAAGCGAGAAGTTACCGTTGATGGATTGGAAAAAGTTTTTATGGTTCATTACTTAGCTCCATTCATTATCAATTGTCACCTAATTGAGAAAATGAAATCTCAGGAAAGTGGAAGAATAATTTTAGTGAATTCTGAGGGTCACAGATTTGCTGCTTGGGGAATTCACACTAATGATTTGAATTGGGAAAAAAGAAGATATTCGGGATTGGGAAGTTATGGATCTGCCAAAACAGCCCAATTACAATCGATGTTGATATTCAATCAATTGCTGGATAAGACTGGTGTAACCATCAATGCTATGCATCCAGGAGCGGTTAAGTCGGCGACTGGTCAGGAAAATGGTCCTCTTTATCGATGGTTTAAAAATAATGTACTGGAACGGCATCTAAAGCCTGCTACCATTTCATCTGAATCGCTATACTATCTTGGCATTTCTTCAGAAATCACTGAAATAAGTGGAAAGTTTTTCAACTTAACTGAGTTGGAAGATCCTGCACCGCCGGCCATGGACATTGAAATTGCAGAAGAATTGTGGCAGATTTCTTTAGAAATGGGTGGAGTGAAGGATCCAAGAAGTGAGTCAAATTCAAACAAATCATGACACAAAACAAGTATGATACAATCGTTGTAGGCGGTGGCATTGCAGGTCTTACCGCCACCGCATACCTTGCCAGAGCCGGTCAACGTGTGTTATTGATTGAAAAAAACGCTGAATTTGGTGGGCTAGTAAGCACTTTTGTTCGAGATGGTTTTCGATTTGAAGCCGGGTTGCGTGCAATAGAAAATGCAGGAGTAATATTTCCAATGCTGGAGCAGCTAGGAATCGAACTGGAGGTGGTCAAAAGTCATGTATCAGTGGGAGTCGGTAAGAGGATTGTGGATATCTATGACTTTCAAAGCATTGAAGATTATCGCAATATGCTCGTTAAAGAGTTTCCCGATAGCGAAGCAGAAATAAACGATTTCATAACGGTGATGAAACGTGTCATGAAGCATTTGGATGTGCTCTATGGAATCGAAAATCCCGCTTTCAAGGATCTAAAAAAGGACACACGATATATTTTCAGAAAATTGCTGCCATGGCTTCCAAAGTTCATGCTCACAGTGGGTAAAATCAACAAGATGAGCATGCCTATCGAGGGCTATCTGGCCACCATTATCAAAAACCAGGCATGCCGCGATATCATTTCTCAGCATTTCTTTAAGGGTACTCCTGCTTTTTTCGCTTTAAGCTATTTTTCACTTTATCTGGATTATGTTTATCCAATAGGAGGAGTGGGCAAACTCGCAGATGCATTGAGTGAGAAAATATTGGAGTGGGGAGGGGAACTCAAATCCGAAACACTCATCAATCGAGTGGATGCAAAAAACCAAGTGGTATTTGCTAAAGACGAGACCACATATGAATATGATCAATTGGTTTGGGCGGGAGATCTCAAAACATTTTATAACATAACGGAGACACAGGGTTTACCTGAAAAAATACAATCCCAATTTCAAGACTCAGCTAAAAATATGGCCAAGAGTAAGGGAAGTGAATCTGTATTTGCCTTGTACCTGGAAGTTGATTTACCTGCTTCATATTTTGAAAAAATCGCCAAGGGGCATTTCTTCTATACTCCGTCTAAAACTGGTTTGGCAGAAACACATCGCGCTGATTTAAAACTTCTACTTGATGAATGGGATAATGTTGGGCGCAAAGAGCTGCACGAATGGATGATTAAGTTTTTAGAGCTCAACACATTCGAGATTTCAATACCTGTATTGAAGGATAAGAGTGCTGCCCCAGCTAATAAATCTGGGGTAATCATTAGCTTTTTGACAGAATTTGAAATGTTTGAAAAAATCCTGGAAAGAGGGTGGTATGATGAATTTCGGGAAAGAATGGAAGAGAAAGTAATTGATGTGCTATCTGACTCAATATATCCGGCACTCAAACAAAATATTGAGAAAAAGTTTTCTTTCACACCGATGAGCTTCAAAAGCAGAATAGCCACTTCAGAAGGAGCTATTGTTGGATGGTCATTTGAAAATGAAATTCCCGTAAAACATAAGATCCAGGATTCAGGTAAATCAGTTCAAACACCCATTCCTAACATTTTTCAAGCTGGTCAATGGTCCTACAGTCCTGCGGGAGTACCTATGTCTGTTCTCACCGGTAAAATTGCTGCCGATAATGTGCTCAAATCGCAATGAAAAAAGAAATAACAAGATGTAACAACATCATGATATTTCAGTCTATTTATAAATTAAAGGAAGCAAAATGACAACTGACCTGAAAAAAATCCAACAAAGGAAACAAGCTAGAATTGCTGGGTTTTGGTATCTCATCATGGGTGTTGCTGGCGGATTCGGCATCATGTATGTTCCCTTAAACATACTCGTTCAAGGAGATGCCGCTGCGTCTGCTGCCAATATTGTTGCTGCAGATTGGGTCTATTCGTTGAGTATGCTTAGCAATCTAATAGGTCAGGTGGCCTTTATCTTTCTTGTTCTTGATCTGAACAGACTCTTGAAAGAGGTGAATCCTAAATCTGCCAAATTGATGGTCACACTTGTAACAGCTGCTGTTCCTATCGCCTTTCTAAATACACTCACTTTGATAGGTGCTCAGCTTCTCGCAAATAAACAGGCTATGTTTGCTGGATTTGAACCTGCACAAATCAACGACCTGGTCTTGTTGTTCCTTAAGCTTTATGAGCATGGCGTTATTATCATACAAATATTCTGGGGTCTTTGGTTGCTGCCATTTGGGCTCCTAGTCATCAAGTCAGGATTCATCCCTAAGTGGATTGGCGTGTTACTTGTGGTTGGGTGTTTTACATATTTGATCGATAGTACGATCGGGTTTATGCTTCCTCAATACAAGGAAATGGCAGCTGGCATACTGATGCTTCCTTTAGCAGCAGGTGAATTTTCAATTATTTTTTGGTTGTTGGTGAAAGGGGTAAGAGAATAAGAACAAGTTTCAATGCCAATCTTTCCTGTGAGAATAGATTGAAAAATGAGATTTATACTATGTGAATAGCCCGCTCATCATTCATTCATACCTCAGACTATCAACGGGATTTTTTTGAGCAACCCTAATGGACTGAAAACCGGCAACTCCCAAAGAAATAATCATTGTAAAAATTCCTCCAACAGCATAAACCCACCATCCTATAGTTACTTGATTTGCAAAGTCACCTAGCCACCATTGCTCAAAATAATATGCTGATGGAAGTGCTATTAATGAAGCCAATCCGACAATTTTCAATGAATTAAGACTCAAGAGATTGAGTATTTCTGCAGTTGAAGCGCCCAAAGTTTTTCTAATACCCACCTCTTTGGTTCGCCTCTCTGTTTCATGGTAAGAAAAAGCGAATAGGTAAATGCAGGACAGGATAAGTGCAATAATGGTGAAGCTGATGCAAATCAATGTCAGGTTCTTTTCATTGTCATATTGCCTCGCAATTTCATTCTTTAAAAAAGTGAACTGAAAGATGCCCTTTGGATTTACTTTGAAAAAGAGTTCCTCCAAATATCTCAATCCTGCTTGATGATTCCCAGGGCTAAATCGAATCAAAAAACTGTCGTCCTGGTAAGGGCGATATCGCAGTACCAGAGGTTGAATTTTCTGAGAGAGGTGCTCATAATGATAATCACTCACCACACCAATAATTTCAAATTCAAATTCTCTTCTTCCACTCGTATTGCTTTTCAGCCTTTCTGCCTGAATATTGTCAATATTCCAAAATTTAATTGCTGCTTCATTAACAATAACTTTCTGCTGATTGTTCTCATCAATATCAGCATCAAACCACCTTCCCTGAACTAAGTTCAATCCAAGAACATTTTGGTAATCCGGATCAACAATCATCATATTCTGAGTAGTGTAGGCTACATCACTGTTCGCCTTTTTCCAGGAGGTCTTATTAGCAGTCATGCTTACTGGAAGATTTCCTTGGGAGGATCCTGCAACCAGTGGACTGATACTTAGTTCATTTAGAATATATTCATAATTCTGCTGTGCTTTTTGCCTTTGTTCCTCGCTGGCATTACGCCCAAGCATTTCAAAAAAATCAACCTGAACGACATCTGTATACCTGATGCCCAATTCAGCATCCGACATGAATCGAAGTTGAGAAAAAATGATAAGTGATGCGATCAATAGCGCAATGGTAACTGCATATTGAGAAACAGAAAGTGCATGTTGAATGCGAGGCAATCTTGGTGTTTTTCGCTTGTGTTGGAATACCGTTTTAAGTTTTAATGATTGAATGTGAATGATAGTTAATATCAATGAGGAATAAGAAATGATAGCCGTGATCGTTGATAAAATCAAGAAGTCTCTCAATGGTGAATGATCAACCCGCATGTCAAATTGACGATAAATAAATGACTGAATGAATTCAAAAGATATAAAGGCTATCACCGTCCCGATCAGCCAATAGACTGATCTCGAAACAAATTGCTGATAATGAAAATTTCGTTTCGTTCCTCCGATTGCATGTTGAATACCGAGGGTGTGTGTTTGGGTTACCAGCTGACTATTTTGAAGGTTGCTAAAGCCCATCCAGGTTATAATCATTAACAGCATACCGGTAGCCAGTAAAATATTCACCGTTGTTTTATTTCCCATTTTCACAAAAAGTGAACTCGTAAATGAATCATTAAAATAAACCTCTGATAACGGAAAAATTGATAGCTCACTTTCAGGAAAGCGAGTGTTATTGGCTCTTCCTAGTGTTTTGATTTTGGCATTAAAATTTTCCAAATCAAAATCTGATTGGGTTAGTAAAATCTCCTGAGGAATTCTTCGCCAAAAAGGTTTTGAATGCCTGGGAATTAATAAGTCAAACTGTATTGAACTTGATGATGGTAGGTTTTGCAATACACTTGAGACAATGTAGGTCCCTTGCTGGTCACAGCTAATATCAACAGGTTGACCTATAGGGTTCTCATCTCCAAAAAGCTGTTGTGCAAATTCTTCAGTAATAATTATACTGATTGGGTCGGAAAGCAAGTCAGATTGCTGACCGTCTTTAATGTCAAAAGAGAATAGGTCGAAGAATGAGCTATCAACCACCAGCGCCTGACCCCAATGAGTGCGATTTGCAGTAGCTACTTTCGTGTCTCTCTCTCCATATACATGGACCTGAGCTGTTTTAAGCACCTCTGGGAATTGATCATAATCGAGCTGAAACATCGTAGATAAACTAATTGATGTAAGATCCGCCTCCGCATTCGTTTTAACTGAAGTTAGATATAACCTGTCAATATTCGCGTGGAACTGATCTGTACGTATCTCATTTTCCACCCATTGCAATACTGTTAGCGTGGCAATAGCCCCCAAAATCAAAGTAAAGAGGCTGGTTAGACCAATGGATCTGTATTTCTTTATAGACCTAAAAGTGAGTTTTAAATGTAGGGTTAACATGCTTATATATTGAATATTGGCTGAATTGAAAATGTTTTTAATCAAGGACGGTCTGAGAAACTGACTAAGATGAAACCAAAAGAAAATGGCTTTTTTGAATTCGTTGAGATAACTCAGTTGGTCATAGTATTCATAAAGATCACCAAGTACTTCTTCTTGTAAATCTTCTCTGATGATCCACTTGATTAGTAGCTCAGAAAGTTTTGAAGGTTGATTTTTCATTGTCTAGCCAATAGATAGTTCAGGGAGTTTTTGCCACAGTCCAACTTTTACGTCCTGACTTTTCTTCAAAACGCTCTGACCAGACGCTGTTACATTAAATATTCGCTTACGCCTTCCACCGCGCACTTCTGTAGCTCCTCCAAGCGTTGACTCAATAAATCCTTTTTTCTCCAATCGATTGACCGTCCCGTGTACAGCCCCTATAGTGACGTTTCTCCTGGCCTCCGATTTGAGTGCATTTCGAATAGCCAATCCATATGCTTCATCCTTCAGGAGTAGTATGAGCAAAAGTATAAGTTCTTCCAGCTCTCCTAAATGTTCTTTCTCCATTATAAGTTCTATTTAATAGAACAAATATACGAGGAGAATTGTTATTTGTTATATAAAGTAGAATAAATATAATTAAGTCGGATGAGCTGATCCCTAAGAATCATCCTCTTTCACTTCTAATTGCGGTCCTGATAAACCCTATATCACTGTTTCATTAAACGGCAAGTTGTAACAAATAGGAAACCTATTCTTTTGTGATTAACTATCTCGAGATGGCAGAAAGCGTATGATTCAGCTTAGCCATGCGTTTAAAGTTATTTTGGGATTACTCCACGCTGAGTTTTTTGAGCATCTCCTTACTCCCGTCCAAGGCATCCTGATAAGCCTTCCGTCTTTGAAGCACCAGGGAGTAGTATCCTACAAATGAATTGTTAAAATCTATTGACGCAAAGTTGACTTCTTTTTTGAAGCGTCCGGTTAGGAAATTGAATTCCCTGAACACAACTGGCATGACCATTTGATTGAAATAATCCTGAAAATAATCTTCAATAAACCCAACCCCATCCAGCACATTATGATATTCAATTAAATCGTTGCGGAGTTCAAATTCATCTATCACAACATGGTTGCCACTATTGGTCATATTTTGATAGGTGGTGCTTCTTAAGTCTACCCGAGAGAGTTGAACAATACTTTGGACTACATCATTTAGTGAGTCAAAATGAAAGGTGTCAGCCATCATGCTTTTGATAACTGGAGTTGACTGAGCGATCCAACTACTATCTTTTTCAATCGCTGATACGAGTTCAGTAACATTACTATTGATGTCTTCAATGAATCCCTGAATGTACTTGTCTTGTAAGTCTTTTTCATTTGCCTCTGCCCGCCAACCGTTCATAACGAAACCGGCGCTAACTCCTAAAAAAACAACTAGCAGTTCCAACCCCAATTTCCCCCAGGGTATCGTTGATTTGATTTTCATTTCACTCAATTTTTTTAACGGAATTCAAGTTAAAGATTCCAAGTCCTTTGTCGTAATATATCAAAGTCAAGCCCATCATGTCATAAAACCATGCATCAGAATTGGCACCAAAAATGCTCAGTTCTCTTGCATCAACACCTCAAAATTTCGAGACGAATATAGTTATTCGAAGGTGATACTGAAAGAGACACAATTGTGATCAATGTCACCTAATCCATCTCCATACTCAACCTATTCAAAGCAACGACTATCAACATGGAATTTATTAGATGCTACAAATTCTTAATCTTTTGTTTTGAAGGAGAATTCTCCTGGTCAGGTTTTGGCAAGACCTTTAAAGAGCCAATCTCAAACAAGAAAATGATCAATTCAGCCAGAATCCAAATGTCACCTTGGGACCCCAGTGTAGGACGGAACTGCCAGCACCATCGTCATAAGTAAAAAATGAACGTCCAAGTTGGCATCCCAGCGATATGGCAAAGCGTTTCTCTGCTTCAAACATATAACCCGGCTCCACTGCAACTGTAGTGGTAAAATGATCACGGATTGCATTTCGACCAAAACCGACAACTGGTCCCAGGTAGAAACCAAAAGGTTTTTTGTCCGGATATTCTTTTAGGAAAACTGGTAAGACAGCATAAAGGCCCAGATCTGACACCCCTGACTGTTCTCCGCCAAAATGATAGTTTAGTGTAGGCAACAATCTGAAATTCATTCTCTTGCCAATGGGCATCTCCAATACCAACGGAAATACATTGACGTCCAATTCCCCCTTTTCATAGAAAGGCTCAATCGTAATGGCTGGCTGGATACCAACAAGAATAGGTTTTCTATCCTGAGCTATCAGAGTATTAGCGCAAACCATACTCAATGCTACCCATACTGCTAATTGATAAAACGTTTTCATGTTGACTTGAGATTTGGTGTTAATTAATAAGACGAATTCCTGTCAGTCACAGCCATCAAATGCCGACTACAAATGGGCTACAAGTTCTTTTTGTTTACTTGTGCGAAGACCTAACTACTTGTAGGTCTCCACAAAATCCTGCACTACTGCGGCAAACTCATATGGCTTGTCATAATATGGTGAATGTGCACATTCATCAATTAAAATGATCTGCTTATCTACATCCGGTGTTGCCAAATGATCATAGGTAAACTGAGCTGTGGTTGCAGGTACGGCTCCATCTTGTGCACCCCATAATAATAATGAAGGAATTTCAATATTGGAGACCTCCTCAGTAGCATCATAGTCGTTCATCCAGGTGATGTCCACATACTGACTAAAGTAAAATGCCAATGTCATAGGAGAAGAAAAGATCAAATCCTTGTAGGGTGTTGGATTAGTTGCTTGCGTATGCTCCCAATCATATGCGTAACCTCCTAAACTACCAACATATAAATAAGGTTGCCAGTCGTTTTCAACCGGATCAGGATTTTCTTCGTACCAATCAATGATATACTGCCAAAACTCAGGAGAATCGCTCTTCGCCATGACGGTATCAATACGATCCATGATCCATTCCTTTTTGGCCACCTGTTCAAAATCATCCTGAATCGAACCATCAATGTCAATCCATCCATTGAACAATTCCTGGTGGTTTTCTGAACCCAAATATTTGCCTGTTAGTACACCCCCCCAGCTATGGCCGGCTAAAAAGAGAGATTTAGGATTGTACTTATGACGAATAAGTTCTACTAATTTAGCTTGATCCTCAACATGTTGTTCTATGGTCAATTTGCTAATATCGGGATCACCTTGTGATGTGCCACTCATCCTTTGATCCCAGTAGACCATCATATAGTCCTTCTGTAGTTCCTGAAATCCGAGAGACATGGGAAATTCATATCCTGATGTAGCACCAGGGCCGCCATGGGTTACGATGATGACGACATCTGAACTTAGATTTCCATGGACCCATACAGGCATCACAGCTCCGTCATTTTCCAGGAAGAAGTGGTCTCCCTCATCCAACCATTCAGAACTGCAAGAGGTAAACCCAATAATGGCAGTCAATACGCCTATTAGGATTGCTAACTTTTTCATCTTACTTTGATTTTAAGGTGTATGAAAAACCAAATTGAATTGCGATATGCGGATTGGCTAATCCATTAAAAGGCAATTGCCAGTTCATTTTGGGTCTGAGCCAAATCTGTCTATTGAGTGCCTGATCGTTTGAAAAATCATATCCTATCCCCAATGTGATTGAAGGCGAGAGATCCGCATTTGCCCAATTAGAAATGTAACGAGGATCTCCCTCCTCAGTAACAGTCCATACTTCATCACTATAGCGCGTCAGCATTACTCCTACACCTAGATAGTGCTCGATGAACAATCTATTTTCAAAATACCTACGAGTGCCAAATAGCACATCCGTAAAAACTGCACTATGACTTCTGGGATGGTTGTAAAAACCTAGATCCACCATCATTGGAGTAGAGAACTTCTCACTCTGATGTACTTCTCTTTCTAACTGCAAGATCACGCCTGGGTAGGTCAATGTCTCGCCATAATATCCCCCACCGAGGTTTAGCTTTATTTGTGCCTGACTTGCCAGTGTAATCAAGATCACCGTTGTTGTTAAAATTATTTTTTTCATTGTCGTTGTATTTTGAGTTTATCCTTTGGATTCATTGATACTAAAACAACTATGAGGCGGAACCGGGTGAAAACCAGCATGAATAATTTGTAGATTTAATTAATCTCAATGGATTCCGCTTGATTGAATGCCTCCTGTAAATACCTACCTCATCTTTGATGGGAATTGTGAGCAGGCGTTCACATTTATCAATCAGTCTTTGGAGGAGAGTTCTAGTGTAGGTCGATTTGATGAAATGCAAAATAATGATGTCCCTATATCTGCTGAAGATAAAAACAAGATCATGCACATTTCATTACCAATTAGTAAGGAAATTTACGGCTAGGCTGTGATTGGATTGGTTCAGAAAAATTCACCCTGGCAGTAACTTCTCGATTTTCATTACCGTAGATTCTACCCATGTCGTTGACAGGATATTTTGAGACTCTTTCCGTTAATGGTCAATTGAACATGCCATCAAATAGAACCATTTTGGGGTTCATATTTTGGCATGTTCACTGACCAATTTGGAATAAATGGAATGATGAGTGTCGGCCTAGGCGCTTAATTTGATGCTCTCTTCGCTTCTTTAAATAACCTCTTCACCATGTCCAAATAGAAAATCTTTTCTGACCAAAAGGTTGTCGTAGGAGAGTTGGTAAAAAAAATGACCGCTGCTTTAGCAGCTGGATCAAATGAAACCATACTAGCCATACCCGGATCGAGACCAGAATGTGATGGTCTTCTTGGCATTACCAGATTGTAGATTGGGTTTTCAACTTCATTGTAGCTCCACGAAATGGCTCTCCATTTATTGGCAGAGGGATATTGAACTCGCAGAAACTCCTCAACTGTAGACTTTTTCAAAAACTGTTTTCCATCAACCTGTCCATCATTGATCAGAAGGTTCAAGAACTTGGCATAGTCCGAAACTGATGTTCTCAACTGACCAGCAGGATACTCTGGATAACCAAAATGAGTCAGCACTTGGGTCCCTTTGAAATCAGTCTCTTTATAGGGCATATTGTGCGGCGTAGCAATGTTTCGGTGAGGAACTTCTGCCAATTTCCAAAATGTATTTTTCATGCCGAGAGGCTGAAAGATTTCCTTGCGCATGTATTCATTAAAAGGTTGACCGGTCACCCTCTCCACGATGTAGCCCAAGACCGTATAGCCTACATTAGTATAACGTTCTACTTCTGTTGGTTGGTGGACATAGAAATTCTTTTTTCCATCATAATATTTCCCGCCAGGGATTAAGTAACTTTTTAGAAATTCTTCCATGGAAATATTGGAATCTCCTCCATTGTCGATGGTATATCCCTTTTCAAGATGGTTCCAGTTGTCACGGATAGATGAAACGTGTGCAAGTAACATCCTTGTTGAGATCTGCTCTTCTGGATAATTGGGATTGATAATTTCAAATGGTAGGATATCATTGATCGGCTGATCAAGGTCAAGCAAGCCCTGATCATAAAGCTTCATGATCGCAAGAGCTGTCACAGGTTTAGAAGATGATGCAATCATGAAAATGGTGCTATCATTAATGGTAGCAGATTCACCATAAGTTTTAATACCATAGCTTCCCTTCCATGCCAATTTCCCATCCACGATATAGGCAGCTTGCATGCCTATGCGATCCATTCTTTTCATTTTCCGGTTAAGAAACCTGTCAAGGTTTGGGTGCTTGGCAAACCCAATTTGACATACTATTCCCAGGATGATTGTTAATATGGTTTTCATGATATTTATTTTAGTTGTTTGACCCAGTGAGTGATTATTGTCTGAAATTCAGGATCAAATGAGCTTTCCATTGCTTCATCCCATCCCACACATCTATTATCTACCTGATAAAATCCATGTTGACCCCCAGTCATCACTTCAACCTGATAGTTGTCTGGTACTTCATTATTAAAGACTTTATTTAGATAATCAATGTTCTCGTGCGCATCTACGTTTGTATCATATTCAGCAAACAACAGTAAGGTGGGTTGCTGATTATCCCTCAGTACCTGATCATGTTCATAATTAGCTATAAGTGACCAGTGCCAGGCTGTTCCATAAAAAGGCAGTGCCTTCCCTATTTTGGCATTAAACTGTCTTCCCTTCCTTCTTCTATCAATTCGATTGTCCAGGTCTTCACCAGAGCGACCATCGCATTGATACATGTGGCGATCAAAGGAAAGCGTTTCGTCCATCACACCACGTGTTGGTCCAGCTAATGCAATCACAAAAGAAATATCGGAGTGCTCGGCTGCAGCTATTTGGGCTACCCATCCTCCCTGACTATGTCCAGATATGCCAATGTTGGAACCCTCAATATCGGTTCTCGTTCTCAAATACTCAACAGCGGCATACGCATCGTCTGCTCGTCCATAGAAGTCGTTTCTTTTCCAATTGCCTTTTGAGCCTCCAAGTCCTCGCTTGTTGCAATACATGATGGCATAACCAGCCTTGAGCAGCACATCTTCAATATAATACCCATGAGGACCCCAGGCTGCCTTGTCATAACCATCGAAAGAATAGCCACCTGAGCCCTGTTGAAATACTACAGCAGGATATTCACCCTTGCCTGGTTTGATCAACCAAGCTGTCAACAACGTCTTGTCATTGTAGTATGACACTCGCTCAGCGACACGTTCCTGGCCAAATGAAGTACTGACATTCAGTACAAAAAGAATTAGTAGTAAATTTTTCATAGTTCCAACATTTCAATGGCTCGCTCAAGTGTTGCATCTACACCTGCAGACATCTGTTCCGAAGTATTTTGTGAGTAGATATCCGGTGGAATACCCGGTCCTTCCCAGTCATTTCCTTCAAAATCCCGAATCTCTTGAATTGGCAATGTAAAGTACCATCCATTGGCCAACTCCTTTCCTGTCATGGTAGCGATCGAACCATTCGTAGAATCTCCCATCAATGTGATGTTAGGCAGTGCCTGAAATCCAAGTACTGTTCTTTCACCAGCACTGACGGTATACTTGTCTATCAAAGCAATAATAGGTTTGTTGTAAAACTCACCATCAGGATAAATGGACCATTCGTACCATTCAGTAAAGTCATTGGGGGCTGTTCCGTTTTTCGTTCTGGATGTATAAGCCAATGTTTCTTTTTCAGCCAACCTCCCAATTTCTGTAAATGCATAGGTGAAATCTCCTCCTCCGTTATGGCGTAGATCAATGATCAATCCATCAACATCCGCAAACTCCTCCAAGATATTGTTAGTTTCCAACCAATTGGCATGTACCCATGCGGCATGCCAATACCCTATATTTCCAATTTTACCGAAGGTATTTCCCTCATATCCATTAATGGTATATTTCCCTTCCAAGTATGCTTCTTTGATCAATTTAAGATCAAATAATTCATCATCTATTAATTCATGTCTGTGCTTATTAGGAGAGTACATTTGTTCGTTTGGGGCCATCAGAAATACATGACCATCACCAAGCACAGATACCATCTCTGTAAGGATGTCATAGAGTTCCTCATCGGAGGTAGAAGCTGTCACCATCGGGCGATATAGGTCATACTGCGATTGCCAGTCCACATTACGACTTTCAAAACCACCGTAATCATTTCTAAATGTTTGCCAGACAGTTTCAAAAATTGATTCTGGATCTGACTTTGGTTCTTCTTCGAAAAACATGTCTTCGCAAGCGAAAAGGCTCAAAACGAGCGCTAGAGATATATATTTGAAATATTTCATTTTTCTAGAATTTGTAGTTAGCAACTAAAAAGAGTGTATTGTTGATAGAGGCCATATAGGTCGGGATCTGATTAAGATTGACCGACAACCAATATTTTGCCCCCAGGTCTAATCGATCAGAAAGCTGATAGGTATAATCTAAGTCCATATCAAAAATTTGGCTAGAGCCCCATGATCTCCATGAACCACTCTGATAATATCCGATGACAGACGAAATCGCACTGTGACCTGATACTGCCTCAAAATACTCATCGTCCCAGGTCAGATACGGGTTTCGGGCATTATAAGAAAATAATGGTGCTGCAACCTGTAAACCAACCTTATGGAAATCACCGATTTGTTGTTGTGCTGAAACAACGGCATCCAATCCAGTAGAGAAATAATAGTTGGTCGATCCCGCATGATCTGCAAATAAATAGTAGCCAATATGGAGTCTGTTTCTCACCCGCCCTCCGACATATACTTTCGTACTATTACTTGACCAGATCTCTTTTTTCAAAGAGTAGTTGATATCCAGCATCAAAAATGAGTGTGGATAAGAATGAAATGTCCTGTCTTCGTTATCTGTATAGGTAAATGATTCACTGACCATCGACTCATACATGCCAAACCTTGCATCCACTGATTGGATGATGTTACCTGACTTTTGATACCCCAACATCACGTTGAAAGGAGAATAATCTCTGTGGATCATTTCTGAAAAAGAGAGGTCCTGCTTTTTGAAATTTCCAAGTCCCCATCCAAAGGAGATTTGACTTTCTTGACCCATGACGGTATGGATAGTTAGGGCCAAAGTGATTGTTAATATGAATTTCATAATTGTTGACCGTTGGGTTATTTAGTCCTGACTGATTAAGTTGATTGTGCCAGATACTTCTTGTGTAATGGTAGGCTCACCAATGTATTTAATGGTAGCAGCTCCACTGACATCAATGTCCAATTTTTCCTGGCAGTTGATTTCAAGTTCACCAGTGCCGGAAATCTTAATACTGGTGTTGTCAGTAGTTAGATCAAAATGCTGCACTTCTAGTGTGCCAGAGCCTACCAATTCTTGATTTGCCACTCGACCTGTCAGGTTCGATGTTATGCTTCCAGATGCATCCAATCTCAGTGATCCAAGATCCAGTTCATTAGTAGATACAATGTTGCTCACGCCAGAGGCATAGATGGACTCAATGTCTGGCACTTCAATTTTCACAGTAATTGCCGCATCGGCAAAGCACCTTACATTATTCTTAAATCCAATTTCGAAATGCTCATTTTTCACTTCATATTCCATGTGATCAAATATTTCTGCTGTAGTCTCAACCGATATATCTTGATTCGGTCCCTGGGTGATTTCAAGATCGATGGGCCCAAGGAGTGAGATGCGATCAAATTGATCCATATCCAAAACAAAAGATTGAGTGGGTCCACTGTCCAATTCACAAAGGTCCAACGTTTTGTCACATGATGCCAGCGTCACTATGACCGCTAATGCAAGTGTTAATTTCGTTTTCATAATTGTCGTGTTTTTGAGTTCTGATACTAAAACAACCAGGATGTCAAAGCGGGTGAAGACACTCCTTAAAAAAATCTACAAATGACCAACAGGTGTAGCCGATTGATCCAGTTATTCATGCTTTACTTTTGCAACAACTATCTATGCCATGACCAAGAATTTATTAGTTACGTTTTGCTTATGCTGCGCTTTTCTCGTGAGCGCACAGGAATCGGAAACTTTAATTAATCGGGCACACAATCTTTATGATGGGCTTAATTATCAGGAAGCTGCTCAGGTCTATCAAGAAATCCTTGAGGAAAACACAAATGCCGATGCAAGAAGAGGTCTGATCCGATCTGTCTTTGAATTAGGTAATCAGCAACAATTCAATGGGAAAGCGACTTCAGCTCAACAGCTGTATGGACAGGCGTTGAAGCAAGCCATTGTCTTGACCGAAACGGAAAAATCAGCTGAAAACTTATTGCTTCTCGGGTTGATGTATTTATACAATGGGGATGGGCAAAGTGCCAAAACTTACTACGAGCTAGCGCTAAAAACCGAACCGAACAACGGTCGCGCTTACCACTACCTGTGGACGCTCGACCCTTCTGATGGTCTTGCAAAGTTGAATCACCCTTTTGTCAAACAAGCATTTAGATATGATCCAGGCCTTTTTGAACTACATCAGCAGCTTGGTTCTTACTATGGTAATCTTGGAATGGCTGATGAGGCGATTTCAAGTTATAAAAAAGCGATTGAACTTTCACCTAAAAACTACAAGGCAAACTTTGCACTAGGACAGGTGTATTGGACAATTGGAGATATGGACAATGCCCAATATCATTTCGAACAGGCACTTAAATATTTCCCAGGTTTTGGTTATGCGAAAATGGCTTTGGCGGGTATCATGCTACACAAAGGGGATATCACCTCAGCAATACCCAATATACGAGCTGCCCTTAAAGACAACCCCCAGACACAACAATACCTCGCGTCTTACGAACAGCACTATCGTGAATTGAGCAACTACAACTTTGTCGAACAGGCAAATGAGTCCCCTATTGACGCACAGGGATATCCTCAATACTATCTGGACGCAATTGATGCTGCTCAAGCATTTGAATTTCATGAGGCGATCGATCTTTTTCATCAATGCAAAGACGCTTATGATCAATATGAAGCAGCAGAGGTGGGTTGGCAAAATTCAATCCTCTCCTGGCTTTCTCATTGTTATCGGTCCTTAGGTGATTACTCCAAGGCAGTACATACCCTGAAACAAGCACTCAATCTATCATTTGATCACAACCTGATAACCGATCAGGCCAGCATGGCCGCTAACCTTTCCATGATTTATTATGCCTGGGGAGATTTACCCAACACAATCGAATACGCCAATCAATCTGTCGAGATCTTAATCAAAAACGGTCAAAACCAACATCTATATGATGCCTATATCAATTTAGGGGGTTATTATCGTGAGTTTGGTTATCCTGATAGTGCAGTTCAGTACCATCAACTAGCACTTGATAAAGCCAACTCTAAGGTACAAACGCTCTTAGCACAAAAGGAATTAGGGTTGTCCTTTATAGCCAACGATGACTTATTGGCTGCCGGGCAATTACTCAAGGTGCTAATTGCAGACAGACTAAATGCAGGTGAACAGCTGACAGCCATTGACTATGGCATTGGGAAGATCTATAGTGCCATTGGAGAAAGTAAGAAAGCAATGGAATTTCTGGAGGGTTGCACCGAGCACTATATCGGATTGCAAGAAGCTGCTCCTGCCCATCCTGATTTGATTCCATTCGTTGCGGACTATATCAATGTAAGCATACAACAGAACGAAATTGATTTGGCCTACTATAACTATCAGGCTTTAAACTTCACGTTAACCGAACAAATCGCCAACTACTTCCAGGCTATGAATGAAAATGGAAAGTTGGTTTTTTATAGAAAAGCAAAGCAGTACTTTGAGGCATTCAATGCTTTTGGTGTATCAAAGACCATTATGAATCAAGAGGTACTAGGTCAGATGTATCAAAATCAGCTGCTGCTAAAGGGATTGTTGTTCAATGAATCCGCAAGAATACATCAACTGTTAAGCAATAATGAAGATGCACAGGTCAAGCAGACCTACAATGCCTTAAAAGCCAAAAGAAATCTCCTTGCCAGATCGATAGGACTAGAACCAAATGAGAAACAAATAGATGAAGAAATCATCAAAAATGAGATTGATAGCCTAGAATCAAAACTGTCGGGATTGGGAGTCACCAATATCAATTCTGCCCAGGAAGGATTGACAGATGTCATTCAGAAATCGCTTGGAGACAATGAAGCCGCCATTGAAATCATCAGATATAGAGACTATGATTATTCCGGACTCGGAAAATTCACCAATCAGGTGCACTACCTCGCACTGATCATGAAATCCGGTGATCAACCCATTGAATATGTCCTGCTCAATGATGGAAATAAAATGGAAGAAAAGGGATACAACGCCTATACCAATGGGATTGAATTTGATGTCGCAGATCATCAGTCATACAATCTGTATTGGCAACCCATTCAAAACAAATTGAAGGGAATTAGCAGAGTCTTTGTAGCAGGAGATGGTATCTATCACAAAATCAACCTCAACACACTTTTTGATCCAAATGAGGAGCAATTTCTGGTAGAAAAACTCGACCTACGTATCATAACCAGCACAAAGGATCTGTTGAAAAAATCAGGCGATATTCCCAAGAAAGGAACGATCATGTTGATTGGCTCACCCAATTTTTCATCAGGGAAGCCTACAACAGCAAGTTATTCAGCCTTGAGGGCCATTACCAGTCTTGATAATCTTAGTCCTCTGCCGGGAACCTTGTCAGAAGTACAGCGAATTGATGACCTGTTTCGCAAACGAAAGTGGGAGACTGTGGTCTTAACAGGAGATAAAGCCCAGGAAGAAGCCCTAAAGCAAGTTGAAAGTCCTGAGATATTGCACATTGCAACACATGGGTATTTTGAGGCTCCTGATAACAGAGAGAACCCTTTGTTCTATTCAGGCTTGCTCCTTACTGGTGCCTCTGATAGAGACGTGACATCTAAGGAAGACGGTATTCTCACAGCATATGAAGCGATGAATCTGGACTTACGGTCAACCGAAATGGTGGTATTGTCTGCTTGCGAAACTGGAATGGGCAAGGTGGAAAATGGTGAAGGTATCTATGGTCTTCAACGTGCGTTTATGATTGCAGGGGCTGGATCGGTAATCATGAGTAAATGGAAGGTGAATGATCAGACCACTATGGAGTTGATGTCTGCATTTTATGACAAGATTAACGATGGGCAATCTAAACACAAAGCCTTCAAAGCAGCGCAGTTGGAAATAAAAGCAAAATACACCTCTCCCAAACATTGGGGTGCCTTTGGCATTGTTGGAAGATAAAATGAAGCTGTCTCAATTTAACATCTTAAAGCATGCAACTTTTGAGACAGCTCCTTAAATTTATTTAGTTGCCTCCTTAAGCAAACGCTTCATAATTTCCTGGTAAAAAACTTTTTCGTCCAGAATCTGATACGGTGGAGAATTAGTCAAGACCACAGCAGCAGTACCAGTTTCTAGGTCAAAGGAAACAGCCGTAGCAACTCCTGGATCAGACCCAGTATGTGATGGTAGATTGGGCATCAGCAAATAGTAAATAAAGCTATCAAATTCCCCATAATCCCAAGACAATGCCTGGTGTTCACTAGCTTCCGGATATTGAACTTTTACAAATTCCTCGATGGTCGCTTCGCTTACCAATTGTGTGTTTCCTACTTTTCCTTTATTCAACATCATCCGGATAAACTTTCCATAGTCACCCGCGGTAGCACGTAGCTGCCCATCCGGATAATCTGGGTATCCAAAATGAGGCAATGCCCGAGGCTCATCAAAATCTGTTTTCTTCTTATACGGCATATCATGTGGCGTTGCAATATTGTCGTGTGGTATGTCTGCCAAACGCCAGTATGAGTCCTGCATGTCCAATGGATCAAAAACATTGTCCTGCATAAATTCCGGGAATGATTGTCCGGAAATTTCCTCAATGATCAAACCAACTAACGCATAACCTACATTGCAGTATCTATTAACTTCAGTTGGTTTATGGGTATAAAAATTCTCTGTGGCATTGTAGTATTCTCCTTCTGGTGACAGATAATCAAATAGAAAGTCCCTGAGCTCAATTGGAGAATCTCCTCCTCCGGCTTCTATCGTGTATAGCGGCATCAAAGTTTCCCAATAATCCCTAATTGAAGAAACATGAGCAAGCAGCATTCGAATAGTGATGGTCTCATCCGGATGATTTGGGTTAACAACTTCAAAGGGTAAATGCATGTTGATAGGATCATCTAAATCCAACAAACCACGATCCGAAAGGGTCAATAGCCCGAATGCCGTGACGGGTTTTGAGATAGATGCCATCATGAATAGTGTATTTTCATCAACACGATTGCAGGTACCCCATTCCTTTTCTCCATAATTTCCCTGCCATATTTCTTCTTGATTGATGTAGGCTACCTGCATCCCAATCAGGTCTGCTCGCCTCATTTTCTTGTCCAGATATTTGTCCAGATCAGTCATATTTGATTGATCCTGTGCTTCGCAAACATCCCATTTGTCGCTACACGATATGGCCAATATTGCCAGTATCCCTATTAGTAAATTCTTCATTGTTGTTGTTCTTTGAGTTTTAAAAAGACGACCAACTTGCCGTACTGAACTTAAAACAACCACGAAGTGAAACCGGGTGATAAGAGAGGTTAAAAAAGTTGATTGACAACATCACGAATATATCTTACCTTGATCAATAGCACTCGATACCTGAATCACCATGATTGATGAAATAATTGGAGCCATTCTGCAGATCATTGTCTTTACTTTAATCCCATTTCTTGTTTACTTGATTCGAAAGAAAACAGCGAAAGGGTTTTTCAACTACATTGGAATAAAAAGGTCAAGTGCACGAGCTAACTATTGGGCCATACTTGCTTGCTTATTGTTTGCCGGACCATTGCTAATACTGACAACCTTTAATGGAGAATTCAGGGAAATCATGATGGAGCCAACAAGCATTACCGGCAAATTCAGCGCAATGGGTTTTGGTGTGGAATCAGTCGTTCTCATTGTCATTATTGCTGTTTTCAAGACCTCATTTGCGGAGGAGATATTGTTCAGGGGGTTCGTCGCTAAACGACTCATCAGTTTGATGGGATTCAATTCAGGAAACTTATTGCATGCTGCTATTTTTGGCATCATCCACACGGCTTTATTTGTACTGATTACCTCTAATCTATTTTTTCTAATTGTCATTTTTGTAGTGCCCTCATTAGGCGCTTACGTTTCTGCATATCTCAATGAGAAAATGGCCTCTGGAAGCATCATCCCTGGTTGGATCTCTCACGGATTGGCTAACGTGTTAGCCTATAGTGTTGTCGGGTTTTTGATCTAGTTGGCTTTTTCCCTACCATTCATCTAACTCGCCCTTTTGTCTATTGATCAATCGACTTAGATTAGTTATCAACCTTTACGACATGAAAACTTACCTAATAACATTGCTGCTGGCAATTGCTTCCCTTGCTGCTGCTCAGTCCATTGATCCCGCAAATTTTAAAGACCTCAATTTCCGATTTATCGGGCCAGAGGGAAATCGCGCCATAGCCATAGCTGGAGAACCCGGAAATCCGATGGTGAGCTATATTGGTGCGGCATCAGGCGGGTTATGGAAAACCAGCGATGGAGGAATAAGATGGCAACCGATCACTGATTCTCTGAATGTCTCTTCGATAGGTTCAGTCGCCCTCGCTCCATCAGACCCCAATCAGGTATGGATAGGTACAGGTGAGACTTTTGTAATTCGGCCCGCTCATGCAATGGGTGATGGTATCTACAAATCAAATGATGCTGGTAAAACCTGGGAACGCAAAGGGCTGGAAAAGACAGGGCGAATCGGCAAGGTGGTGATCCACCCGAGCAATCCTGACATTGTTTATGCCGCGGCGCTTGGTCATACTTATGGCCCACAGCAAGATCGTGGTGTATATCGCACAAAAGATGGCGGCATCACCTGGGAACGCGTGTTGTTTGTTGATGAGGGAACAGGAGCTGCTGACATTGCAATTGATCCACAAAACCCTAGCATCCTGTACGCGGCAATGTGGTCTATTCATATCAATACTTGGGGACTCAACAGCGGAGGTGCCGGTGGAGGTATCTACAAGTCCACCGATGGTGGGGACAGCTGGGAACCTCTTACCAAAAAAGGACTTCCGGGTGGAGAAAAAAGACCTGTAGGCAAAACGGCAGTTGCCCTTTCTCATGGCAGCCCAAATGTTGTCTATGCGCTTTTTGAAATCAATAGCCCTGAGCTATGGCGTTCTGATGATAAGGGCGAAACATGGACTTTGATGAACCAGGATCATACTATGAACGAACGCGCACCCTATTATACCCGGATTGCCGTAGCACCAGACAATCCTGATGAAATCTACTTTATGAGTGTGAGATTCAGCAAATCTGAGGATGGTGGCAAGACCTTGATGAAAAACCCTCCACGCGGTGGAGGAGACAATCACGATATGTGGATTGATCCGATGAATCCCGATCGAATGATGGTAGCTCATGATGGATGTGCCAGTGTCAGTCTTAACCGCGGCAAATCATTTAGTCGAGTAGTACTACCAATAGCTCAAATGTATCATGTCTCAGTTGATGATCAGGTACCCTATTACGTCTACGGCAATCGTCAGGATGGCTGGTCTTATCGGGGACCAAGCAACAGTTTGCAAGGATATATTCCAGTGGGCCTATGGCATGGTGTAGGGGGTTGTGAAAGTGGTTTTGCAAAACCTGACCCTAATGACAATACTATCGTATGGTCCGGTTGCTATGACGGAGGCCTGGAACGATACGACCTTAAAACTGGCTATGCTCGAGAAGTACGCGTCTGGCCAGAAGCAGGCTATGGATGGAAGCCTTCCGATATGAAATACCGGTGGCACTGGAACTTCCCATTGAGCTTTTCTACAGCTGTAAAACATCGCGTTTACGTGGGTAGCCAGTTTGTTCACCAGTCCGATGATGGAGGACAAAGTTGGCAAATCATAAGTCCTGACCTAACATTGAACCTCAAGGATCACCAACAAAGTTCAGGTGGAGTAGCCATCGACAATTTGATGACATTCGATGGAGCTACCCTATTTGCCATTGAAGAATCTCCCATTGAGCCGGGCTTGATTTGGACAGGAAGTAATGACGGGCAGGTACAGTTGACGCAAGATGCTGGCAAGACCTGGACGAACGTCACTGAAAACATTCCGGATTTGCCTAAATGGGGCACAGTCGCCAACATCTTTCCTTCAAAATATACCAAAGGAACAGCCTATATCACGGTGGATTTACATCAAATGGGTGATTTCGGCACGTACATTTTCAAGACGTCAGACTATGGAAACTCGTGGACATCCATCAAAGGAAATGTGCCTCAGAGTGTTCACAGTTTTGCGCATGTGATCATTGAAGATCCTAAAAAACAAGGCATGCTATATCTGGGCCTAGACAATGGTATGTACATCAGTCAAGATGATGGTGAAAATTGGATGCCCTTAAAAATCAATCTGCCTCCAGCTCCAGTATATTGGTTGACCGTCCAAGAAAGATTTGATGATCTGGTGGTCGGAACTTATGGACGCGGATATTACATCCTTGATGATTTGGGCGCGCTGCGTCAATTTGACAAAATGAAGCCGAATGATGTGCAGGTGTTTGACATACGCGATTCGTATCGCTTCAGTCAAAAGGAAGGCATTAAGACTGACGGCTCCAGTTTCAATTCAGGCAGAAATCCATCCTACGGTGCACCCATCAACTATTATTTACCTGACGAAGCAAAAGAAGTTACAATCAACATATATGATCAAAGCAACCAACTAGTAAGAACACTAGAAGGCAAAACCGAACCGGGTGTTAATCGGGTAATGTGGAATCTTCGTTACGAACCCACTTATAAACCTCGATTGCGCACTCAGCCTCCCGGCAGACCCTGGGTACAGCTCAATGGTGAAGGTTGGCGTCCTTTGGTCACCTGGGACCTTGATCTGTGGAGAGGTCAATTTGGACCGAGAGTTGTGCCTGGTCAATATAGGGCTGAAATTGTCGTAGATGGAGCAAAGTTCACAAAAGAATTATTCGTATTGAAAGACCCAAATTCCAATGGAACCAATGAAGATATCGGTGCTCAGGTGGCACTTTCTTTGGAATTGCGCGATGCTATGAATTTGGCTGTCACCATGATCAATAAAGTTGAAATTATTCGTGCCGAACTGAACAACCTTTTGGTCGATCTGAAGAAAAAAGCAGACATTCAGGAGGCCCAAAGATTGCAAAATGTCGCAACCGAGATTGCAAGCAAACTCTATGATATTCATCTAACTGGCGCCAGAGAAGATGCCTTCCGATCACCCATGAAACTATATGGTAGACTTAGCGCCCTGGCCAGTGATCTGAGTGCAAGCGGCATTGATTTCAAACCAACAGACCAACAAGGAGCTGTATATGAAATCCTCAGTAAACGATTATTGACTGCTAAGGACAGTTTTGATGACCTTGTAACTAAAGACATTGAAACATTCAATCAAAGATTGAACAAACTCGACATGAAAATCGATCTAGAAAAAAACATTGAGGAGTAATCTCCGTGGATGAATGATTTCAAATAATAAAAGGGGAAATCAACATTGAAAGTTCAACCGATGGTACAACGGTAAACCGAACATTTACGGATTTCCCTACAAAGTACGAGGGCTAGCGCTTGGGTAAATTCTGATACCGTTCGCTGGCTTGAGGTCTAATAGGAATGGAGGGTGATTACATCCATATTTCGACTGGCTGATTCACTTCACAGACTAGTTACTCCACTTCCCATAAACCGCATCTCTAATGTCCTTGTGCAAGCGATTGTCAAAAGGAAAGATTTGCACAAAAAGAACCGCGGTTAATTCATTTTCGGGATCTACCCAAAATAAGGTGCTGGCCGCACCATCCCAGAAGAACTCACCAACAGCACCCACCTTTTCATCGGGCCCTTGCGCTTCCTCCACACGTACTGCAAAATCAATCCCAAACCCCACACGTCCCTTGCTTGGGAGCCACATGCGCTCAGTCACTGAATCAGCTAATTGATTGGTCGCCATCAAATCAACTGTTTCGGGTTTTAGAATTTGAACACCATTGAATGTCCCTTTATTCAGGAGCATCTGCGCAAAGGTTGAATAATCGTCTATGGTTGCGGTTAATCCCCAACCTCCGGGAGTAAGTGCTACTTGGTTGTAGTTAAGCGCATGCACACCTTCCGGGAGCCTTGTTAGGCTATCGCCCTCTTTTCTGTAAATCTCAGCCATGTTAGCACGATCCTCCTCAGGCACGAAGTAACGCATGGTTGTAAGTCCTAATGGGTCCAGGACATTATTTCTAACATATTCCTGATAAGGAGTTGCTGAAATCTTTTCCACTAAAAAGGCTTGCATATCCACCGATGGGCCATACATCCATCGCTCACCCGGATGATAACCTAATGGGGTTTGGGCAAATCTGGCAGCCATTTCAGACAGTGTATTATCAAAATTCATTGGATCATTCGCGCTAAATATTTGATCCAGGCTTTCTAGGTTTTTTGGATTACCCAGCCCTCCGGTGTGTCTGGTCAGATCTCTGATAGTCATTGGGCGAATGGGGTCTTCCAGGATCAGTTCTCCGTTATCGTCCTCACCTACGGCGACCTGAATACCTTCAAATTCCGGAGCGTATTTGGATAACGGGTCATCCAGTTCAAAGAGTCCCTGCTCATGTAGCTGCATCAGCGATACGCCTGTAATTGGCTTGGTCATGGAGTAGATTGTCACCAATGTGCTCCGCTCCATGGGTTGCTCCTCCTCCATATCGGCGTAACCATATGCCTTGAAATAAGCCTCTTCCCCTTTCTCAATGATCAATGCAGATATACCAGCCACATTGCCAACATCGACATAATTGATTAACAATGAATCGAGTCTGGAAATAGCTGTCTGGTCTATTACTCTAGATTCAACGACTTCATTGGTCTGTTCTTGAGAAGAACATCCGATTAAAAGTGATAAGACAACAAGTACGGAAAGTAAGTTTTTAAGTGAGTTCATAGCAATAAATTTGAGGAGTAGAAATTAGGTAAAAAAATACCAATCGCCTCTTTCTTTGTGACAACCGGTATTGTACTTGTTTGACGTTAATACTTGCCTTTTCTTATCAATATGTCGTCATTCATGTTTTGAAAGGTATGCTCGGGACCAACGCCATTGATTTCGCCAACAACCCACGAACAATTTGATATTCCGACGATTTTTCTAACGTCATTTGCAGATGTCAACACTTTCCAGAAAGCAAAGGAGACTATGCCATACAAAATATGTCAGCAAGGCTGATTTGGGACATGCTGTTGTATATGACAGCCTAAGATATGTCGCATGCCTCCTACAATACTGAAAAACTAGGTGGAACAAGAAATGTTACCTGGATTGCTTATACATTGGGGCTCGGTTTTCGTATTTAACAATGTCCAATGGACCTTATCACGACGCGATTGCACATCACGCATGCAAAACTGGCTGATGCGCCATTTTTTTATCAATTAATGAACAGCTCCAACTGGATCCGTTTCATTGGAGATCGTGGCATCAGGTCATTGGAAGATGCAGAACATTATATCCAGCACCAACTAATAGATTCATATCGTGAATTGGGCTTTGGTTTATTCAAAATGTCAACACTAACTACATCTGAGCCAATCGGTGTTTGTGGATTTCTGCAGCGTGATTATCTACAACATCCGGACATTGGATTTGCTATACTTCCCGAGTGGGAAGGAAATGGATATACCTATGAAGCAGGAGTATCTATTTTGGAATACGGGAGATCTGCTCTTAAATTGAATAAGATACTTGCTATCACTTCTGAACAAAATAAAAGGTCGATTCAACTGATTAACAGGTTGGGACTAAAGTCAATTGGCAAGGTAAAACCGAATGATATCGAAGAGTTTTTACTATTTTCAAGTGACGATTAAAGTTTCCTATGAAATATTTCATTACCCTGTTATTGACTGCCCTTATTTTGGTGCAGTGTTCACCAACAGAAAAGCCTACTCAATGGCAACCCTTGTTCAATGGCGAAGATCTGAATGACTGGACGCCCAGAATTTTCGGATATCCTACAGGTGAGAATTTCGGCAATACTTTTCGAGTAGAGGATGGCTTGCTCAAAATCCGCTATGATGCTTATGATTCTATGCGAGGACGTTTTGGAGCATTGCATTACAATGAGCCACAGTCATCTTATCGGCTAAGGGTCGAGTACCGATTTGTCGGCGAAAAAGCGATAGGTACTCCGGATTGGTCTTGGAGAGACAGTGGAGTGCAATTTCATGGCCAGACTCCTGGGTCAATGCAACCCGACCAAACATTTCCGAATTGTCTGGAATTTAACTTTCATGGCAGTGATCCTGATAATTTACGTCCAGTTGGCGCGATCTGCACATTGGGAACACTTATTGAAATCAATGGCGGTGATAATACAGCCTTTTCCACAGCACCTCTAGTTTCAAAAAGCTTCATCGGCGATCAATGGGTCACCATAGAAATTGACGTGACTGATACTTTAATAAGACATTTCGCTGGGGGTGAGGAAATATTGTCATTTAGTAACCCTCGATTGCAGCCAGCCGATAGCACCCAATCAGCATCGACCTTAACTGGGGGATATATTTCTCTCCAGTCCAATGGACATCCCATAGATTTTCGAAAAATTGAAATTTTGACTTATGAGTAAGTTTGTCGACTTAAGAGGCTCATCAGTCTGTTAGCCATGTTCAAATCCAAAAACCTTTTTTCACTTGATGCATTGGGAGCAATGGTATCCACAGTCATGTTGGGACTGGTGCTTCCTAGATACATTGAATATATTGGGATGCCATTGAGTATCGTGTACATGCTAGCACTGGGTGCATGCGTTTTGTGCATTTACTCGATTAGTTGCTTTCTGCTCAACTTGAAGAACTGGCAACCCTTTATGAAGATCATTTCGATGCTGAATCTTTTATACTGTCTGGTCACTTTCGGATTGATGATCTACTTGTTTGACGTACTGACTTGGCAGGGACATGTTTACTTCGGAGGTGAGATAGCCATAGTAGTTTTATTGGCCAGGTACGAATGGAAAGTTGCTGCGCAATAAAACACTTCAAGTCGGGAACTTTATTCAACTGAAATTCCCAAACATACTTAATAGGCAGGTGGTCATGTAATTAATGCGCATATGCTGTGAAAGAATTCATAGTTTAGCTTCCTTCAAAAAGTCTAACCCAATGAACTTTTCCAAATTCCTCATTTGCATTTTACTGATCATCTCATCGACATTAGTCAGTGCTCAAACTTACGCCCGAAATGGCATGGTTGTTTCAACTAGCAAAATCGCCTCAGACGTTGGGATGAATGTGCTGAAAAAAGGTGGAAATGTAATTGACGCAACAGTGGCCACAGCATTTGCGCTGGCGGTTACTTATCCCTCTGCCGGGAATATTGGAGGAGGAGGATTCATCGTCTACATGAATGCCTCAGGAAACACCACAACGTTTGATTTCCGTGAAAAAGCACCACTAGCCGCGTCCAACGACATGTTCTTGGATGACAATAAGCAGCTGATTGAGGCCAAGAATCACTATGGCAGAAACAGCACAGTTAATCACGCTGGACTACTTTCTGTCGGTGTTCCCGGAACCGTGGCAGGTTTATTCAAGGCTCATCAAAAATATGGAAAACTGCCTTGGGCGGAATTAGTACAACCAGCGATTGATCTGGCAACAAATGGTTTCGAATTCAACTGGACACTTTACATGCAAGCCAATTTTTTCAGAGAAAATTCACCCAGGGAGTTTCTACAACATTATTTTGACAATACTAATGGAGAAATTCCCGAGTTCGGAGCAACCTGGAAGCAACCCGCCCTTGCCACAACGCTCACTGCCATACGGGACAAAGGACATGACGGATTCTATTCTGGAAAAGTAGCAAAGGAAATAGCCAAGTACATGAAATCAAATGGAGGTTTGATCACAACAAAAGACCTGGCCAAATACGAAGCAATTGAACGAAAATCTGTTAGTTCAACATACAAGGATTTCACAATTCACTCAATGCCACCACCAAGTAGTGGAGGCATTACATTAATCAACATGCTCAACCTCATTGAACAAGCGCCTATGGACAGTATTGCTTTCAATTCGGCAGATTATGTTCATTTGGTGGCTGAGGTAATGAGACGTGGGTTCGCAGATCGGGCAGAACATCTTGGTGATCCGGATTTCAACCCTGAAATGCCTGTTGACAAGTTGATTTCCAAAGCACATGCAGCAAAGCGGTTCGCAGGAATAGATATGACAAAAGCATCGCCAAGCGATTCATCGAAATTTGGGGCATTATACGATGGAGAAAGTACTACTCATTTTTCTGTAATGGACAAGGATGGAAACGCTGTATCGATGACTTATACATTGGAGCATGGCTATGGATCTGGAATGGGGTCATCAGAATTGGGTTTTCTATTCAATAATGAGATGGGGGATTTCAATCCAGTCCCTGGTCTTACCACAAATACTGGCAAAATAGGAACTGCTCCCAATTTGGTAGCGCCCGAAAAACGGATGCTTTCCAGTATGACACCAACCATCATTTCCAAAGATGGCAGGCCTGTTTTGGTAATAGGGAGTCCTGGAGGCAGGACCATCATCAATACAGTATTTCAAACTATCCTTGCCTACATCGCATATGACATGCGTGTTGATCTGGCTATAGAAGCTTTGAAAATTCATCACCAATGGCTCCCAGATAGAATCCTGTATGAAAAACACCTCCTCTCTCCTGATACCAGGAATATTCTTGAAGAAAGAGGACACCAACTTCATCCAGTCGGTTTTCTAGGCAGATTGATGGGCATTCAGTATGACTGGGAAAATCACATTTTAATTGGAGCAGCGGACAACTCCAGTCCCAATGGCGGAGCAAGCGGATATTAATATGGAAATTACACTTTCCAATACAAGAGACATTGCTTTGGATCAGATCATAGCGCTCTATACTGTCAATAAATGGAGTGCGGCTGACAAACCCGAAGCATTGTATAATGGATTAATGAACTCACATTCATTGGTCACGGCTTGGAATATAAACCAACTTGTCGGACTCGGAAATGCAATTTCTGATGGACATTTAGTCGTTTACTATCCGCACTTGTTGATACATCCCAATTTTCAAGGTAAAGGAATTGGTAGAAAGATCATGGACCGTTTGCAAGAACAATACAAAGGATTTCATATGCAGATGCTCACAGCCGATGGCCAGGCTATTAAATTTTATGAGGGTGTAGGATTTAAGCAAGCTGGTAAAACAATACCCATGTGGATCTATGAAGGCAATGAACATTAACCATATCCCGCTTCGAAAACAAAAATGAAAAATCTAAATTGCCCTCCATGAAAATCAACAAACATTCAGTAGTGTCCTTTGATTACACCTTGAAAAATGAAGCAGGTGAAGTAATGGACTCCTCTCAAGGTGGTCAACCGCTAGTCTATTTACATGGAGTAGGTGGTCTAATTAAAGGAGTCGAGCAAGCGCTTGAGGGACAGGTAAAGGGAGCAAAAGTGCAAGCGACTGTCACTCCCAAAGATGGCTATGGCGAATACAATGAAAAAATGGTCATCACTGTACCTAAATCCAATTTTCAGGGAACTGAAAAACTGGTAGAAGGAATGCAAGTTCAAATGGAAAATAAAAAGGGAAAGCAGGTGGCCACTGTTACTGAGATCAAAGGAAGTGATGTTACGCTGGATGCCAATCACCCATTGGCTGGTATGACACTCCAATTTGATATGGAAGTAGTAGATATACGAGACGCAACGCCAGAAGAAATCGATCACGGTCATGTACATGGCCCAGGTGGACATCATCATTAGACATTTCCTGTAGCCTATTATTTCTTGTTTAATTTACCTGGAAAAATAGCAGTCCAGCGTTGAGTCTCCACAACAAAAAATCTATTGCAGTGCTGCCATTTGCCAATATGAGTGCAGATGAGCACAATGAATTCTTTTGTGATGGTATTACAGAAGAAATCATCAATGCGCTAGCACAGATCGAACAACTCAAAGTCACTTCACGCACCTCAAGTTTCTTTTTTAAAAACTCAAATGTAACTCTCGGAGAGATCGCGGGACAGCTAGATGTAGCTACCATTCTCGAAGGAAGTGTCAGGGTCGGAGGAAACACACTGCGGATTACAGCTCAATTGATCAACGTGGAAGATGACTCACACTTTTGGTCTGAGACCTGGGATCGTCCAAAAGACAATATTTTCCAAGTTCAAGATGAAATCAGCCTCCACATTGCTGAAAAGCTTAGGGAAACGTATGGTCATCTTGATATATCTGACCATCTCGTACAGGCCCCAACTGAAAACTTTTCTGCATACAGTCACTATCTGAAGGGTAGACATCATTTTTACAAATGGAATCCAGCGGATGCTAATTTAGCCATCGAACAGTTCGAGAAAGCTGTTGCAATAGATCCTAAATTAATAGACGGCCAACTGGGTTTGGCTGACAGCTATAGTTTCCTTGCCGTTTCTGGGTTTGCCCCACGGGAAGAATCCTGGCAAAAGGCCAATGACGCCATCTCAGCAGCAAAAAAAATTGACCGTAATAATGCCGGTCTAAATTATCTACTCGGCAATCAGGCATTTTTCACAGCGGCAGACTTCAAATCTGCTATGGACTTTGGACAAAAGTCGGTCGCCAGTAAGCCTACTTATCCAGAAGCCCATCGATTCTTGTCTTTTCTATACAGCCTGATGGGAGATCTGGATAAATCCCGAGAGCATATCTTATATGCCAAATCCATCGACCCGCTTAATCATGAGACAAGGTTTTTTGAAGCCAACTATCTCTACCGATCTGGTGATTTCAATGGTGCAAAGGACATATTAGATTCACTACTTATTGAGAATTCGCAGAACCTCCCGGCACTTGCAGTAAGTTCATACATTCTGTTAAAACAAGAACGATATGTAGAAGCACATGCATTGATAAAAGAAATTCCTGAAGCCCTGATCGCTCCGGATGAAAGACTTGGTTTGCTTTGCCTGACTGATGTACTCCAGGGCAATCCCGATCCGGAACATCTTAGTACGCTGGAAAAGAAAATCGAAGATCCTCTGGCACATCACGCACATTCCTATCTTTATATTATCTATGCCAATATGGGAAGGCATGATGATGCATTCCTGATTTTAGAAAACCTGTTCAATCATTGCTCATCGGTTTTACTCCTGGGATTTAGTGACCCTTTGGCTGTCGCCATACGATCAGATCATAGGTTTGATAACTATCATGGCCAAATCTATGCTATTGACGAAAAGGTTGTCAAACCAAAAAAATCGATGGCCACCCAGCTAGAGGAGGACAGGGCGAAAATTTTCGAATCCAAACTGCTCGATTACATCCAAATGGAGCAATCGTTCCTTAACCCAACTCTGTCGTTACGACAACTCGCTCAGCTAATTGAAATACACCCCAATCAACTCTCCTGGTTATTGAATGAGTACATGGGTAAAAACTTTAATGAGTTTATCAATGGATTCAGAATCGAGCATTTCAAGAAGTTGGTAACTGATCCATCCAACAATCACATCTCATTGATCGGCTTGGCATATGAAAGCGGTTTCAACTCCAAGACGGTGTTCAACACCACTTTTAAGAAAACAGTGGGCATGACACCCAAAGAATTTCAAAAAGCAAATTCCTAATTCTAGGTTTATTTAGTTCGGATATGTAATTCCGAACTCCTTCCGCATTTTCCGAACAAACAGGTGGCATTGCTTTCGTCTTTTTGTCCCGTATCAAAAAACAAAATGTTATGACATCTACAAAAATGAAAGCAATGGTAGCCATGGGATATGGCGGTCCAGAAGTATATCAACTGCAGGAAGTAGCCAAACCACAACCCAAGGCAAATGAGGTGCTAGTGAAGGTAATGGCTGCTTCGGTGACCACTGCCGACACCATGATGAGAACAGGTAAGCCCTACATTGGAAGACTTTTCACGGGACTTGGTAAACCTAAAAGATCAATTCCGGGAACTGGCTTTGCCGGAATCGTGGAAGCAACCGGAGAGCACGTCACAAAATACGAAGTGGGAGATCGGATATTTGGTGAGACCTTGTTCAACTTCAGTTCCAATGCCGAATACCTCGTCGTTTCTGAAGATGATGTGGTATTGCCCATGGCTGATGACATGGCGTTTGAAGAAGCCGCTAACTTCTGCGATGGTCACCTTACCTCCTACAATTTCCTGAAAGAAATTCATTGCTTAACATCGGGTCAGCGTGTACTGATCAATGGAGCCTCAGGTAGTCTTGGTACTTCGGCTATTCAGATTGCCAAGCATATGGGCGCCCATGTGACGGCCGTGTGTAGTGCCAGGAATTCCGGGTTGGTTAAGTCTTTGGGGGCTGATGAAGTAATCGACTATCAGAAAGCTGATTTCACCCAAACGGAAAATCAGTATCATCTTATCTATGATACTGTGGGTAAAAGTGATTTTAAACATTGCAAAAAAGCACTGACTTCAGACGGAGTTTACTTATCACCAGTGCTCAATTTTTCACTTCTTGGACAGATGTTTTGGACATCATTCTTTGGAAAGAAAAAAGCAAAATTTGAAGCAACGGGTACAAACTCCAAAGCAAAACTTAAAACGCTTTTGGGAGAGGTCTTTCAAATCTACAAAGACGGCAAACTCAAGATGGTGATTGACAGACAGTTTCCTCTTGAAAAGTTGAGTGATGCTCATCGATACATCGACCAGGGACACAAAAAGGGGAACATCGTAATCGTCAACTATTAGCGCTTTTCCAAAAACAAAAATCCCCATACAATGGCTGGAAATGCGCATACATTATCAAAATCTAAACAAACAACAATCATGAAAAACCAACAATCATCTTTTCATTCAAGCACGTATCAGTGGACAGGCCTACTATATCTATTGGTGATCATCTGTGCAGGTACTAGCCAGGGATATGTCCGTGGCACCCTAGTTGTATCTGGGGATGCTGCCCTGTCTGCCTCCAATATTTTGCTCAACGAAGGTTTATTTCGACTGGGTCTGAGCCTGGATCTGTTCGCTTTTATACTCGATGCTGTGATCACCGTTTTGCTTTTCCAAATGTTCCGGCCCTTTGGTCTTACGCTTGCCATGACATCATCTGCGCTTAGACTCATTGCACATCCTGCCATTGGCAGTTTAAACCTTCTCAACCATTACCTGGCGCTGAGTGTACTAGAAGGTTCTCCATTCGACATGTTGCAGGCACAAGAGTTAAGCATGCTGTTTATGCAAGCACATACTTATGGTTATTTGATTGCCGGTGCGTTTTTTGGAGTCCACTGTTTTTTGCTGGGTATTCAGATTTATCGATCCAATACTATCCCCAATATCTTCGGTGGCCTCCTGATAGGTTCAGCATTAGGGTACATAATCGAGACATTTGGCAACTTCAATGTGCCTGGTTATGAAACCTATACAGCATTAATCGTAGGAATTTCAGCAGCAATCGGAGAGGTCTCCTTTACCTTGTATTTGCTCATCAAAGGAAAGAGAACGGCATAATTCCGACAACCCTGTGAACCAAGGTCGCTGGGTTGTCATATTTTCATCAGATAATACACATTCTCATAAAAATATTCATTGTTTCAGCTTAGCTACGTCTTCAGCAGATAAAGTGCGATTGATTGATGACTGTTTGAGCAGGTAATTCATCACATCTGCCATCTGTTGATCTGTCAAACCTGAAGGACTCATAACGCCAAAGTATTTTTTGCCATTTACCACCAATTCACCTGATACACCTGCAGACATGGATTTGATGGCACGTCCAAGGTCGGTTTGATAATAGTCCAGGCTCACTACCGGAGGAAATACACCCGGTAATCCTTGTCCATCTTCCATGTGACAGTGTATGCAGTTTTTTTGATAGATCTTTTTACCCTCCTCGCTTGACGGTACGCCAGCAGCCATGACCATGATGATTACCAACGTGACCAAGCCCAGCTGAATTTCTTTTAATCTTATCATCTGATTTTTCATTATCTCATTTAAAGGTCGTTAATCCATTTCATAGTGCATTTAGATCAAAGGGCAGTTTTCTAATCCTTTTACCGGTGGCTGCATAAATGGCATTTGTCAGCGCAGGTGCCAATGGTGGTAAACCTGGTTCTCCTACACCTCCGGGATCTTCGTCATTTTCCATGATGTGCACTTCAATATCAGGCGTTTCATCTATGCGCAGCATGGCATATTGATGAAAATTTTGTTGCATTGCCTGACCCTTTTCAAAAGTAATTTCACTCTTAAAGGCTGCAGTCATGGCCATGATAACATTTCCCTCAGTTTGTGCTTTGACTGTGTCTTGATTCACCGTCATGCCACAATCAATGACAGAGTAAACCTTCTTTACTACCAGTTTTCGTTCATCATTTCGGCTCATTTCTACCACATGCGCACAAATGCTACCAAAAGAGTGAACGATAGCCATCCCTTTGTTTGACCTGTTCTGCTTCCAATCAGAAACTTCCTCCAGTTTATCTAGTACTTTCAGGTACCTGGGAGATTTGGTTAATAGTGAACGTCTAAATTGAAAAGGATCCTGTTTCAGTTCAATGGCTACTTCATCGATAAAACTCTCATGTCCAAAACTGACGGTGGAAGCATAAACCGATCGCCACCACATCACAGGGATTGGAAGCTCTGCATGTGTCATCACATTTTGCCAGTTGGGCACTTCATAGGCCACATTGATGCCCTCCATCACCCATTGTGGTTTCTCCGCTTTATCAACCCCCGGATTTTGAAAACCCATCATCTGTGTCACAAGATAGTGTGATAAGCCAGTCAAATTGCCATCCTTTAGGCCAGCTTGCATCCTGCTCAAGGTGGCAGGTCTGAAGGGGCCCTGCGTATTGTCATCTTCTCTTTTCCATACCACTTTTACAGGCAAGCCGTTTAGTTTTTTAGAAAGAAAGGCAGCTTCCAACCCATAGTCGTTGAATGCTCTACGACCAAATCCTCCGCCCAGGAAACTTACATTGACCTCTACCGCTTCAATGTCCATTTTGAGTTCCTCTGCCAGGGTATTGCGAATCCAGTTGGGACTCTGTATTGGACCCCAAAAGGTGCATTGATCTGACTTTACCTGAACCACACAATTCATGGGCTCCATCGTCGCATGAGATTGATAGGGTGCCTTATAGGTAAGGTCCATGACTTTGTCTGCTGCCTCCATCGAGGTATGATAATCACCATGACTTTCATCGATAAACTGTGGCGTTTGGTCCGCCAGGTTTTGGAACAGGTCCTCAATCTCAGATTGATTGACCAGCTCAATGCCAGTGTCATCCCACGATACTTTCAACTGTTCTCGCGCCTTCAAGACATGGTAGTAGCTTGTGCCAATGATGGCCACACCTTCTCTGATATGCGAAAAAACAGGCATTTCTGATTTTACTACTTCAGTGATCCCAGGCAATGTCAGCAATTCATCTCTGTTGAAGGATTTTACTTTTCCATGAAATACAGGAGATCGTTCAATGGTCGCATAGACCATTCCGGGAATTTCCAGGTCCAGGCCGAATTCAGCTGTACCATTCGTTTTTAAGGGTGCGTCTTTTCTGATCAGTGACTTCCCCAGAATGTTAAAGTCTTTCTTAGCCTTTAGTTTGGGGTTCTCGGGGACAGGAAGTTTCGAAGCGGCTTGTACCAATTCACCATAGGTCAGGCTTTTCCCCTGACAATGGACCTTCCCGTTTTTGGCTGCACATTGGCTCACTGACACACCCCATTGTTCAGCTGCCGCTTTAACTAACATTTCCCTTGCCGCAGCACCCATCTTTCTGGAAGGGGTCCACGATTTCCTTACACTTCCACTGCCACCAACCAATTGATGATCATATTTTATTTCACTAGCTTTTGCCTGAACAATATGGATTTCATCCATGCTCACCTCCAGTTCCTCTGCCAATAATGAGGGCATAGACTGATAAACCCCCTGACCCATTTCCGGGCGATGGTTTACCAGAGTTATTTTGCCGGCCGGGTTGATGAAAATAAAATCATTGAGCCCTAAAGCATCCAGTCCTTCAAAAGTGAATTTTTTTACAACGGGATGGCTGGTGCTCATCCCTGTGATTCCCAGGATTAACGCTGAACCGCCAATTCCGGCTTGCTTTAAAAACGCTCTGCGACTACTGTTCATTTGCTGCTTGTTTGATGGCCTTTTTTATTCTTGGATAAGTTCCACATCGACAAATGTTTCCGCTTATGGCTATCTCAATCTCACGATCATTAGGAGACTTGTTGGTTTTGAGCATCGCTACTGCCGACATGATCTGCCCTGATTGACAATAACCACATTGTGGTACCTGATGGCTGATCCAGGCTTTTTGGACCGGGTGTTCATTTTTTTCTGAAATACCTTCGATAGTCGTGATTGATCTGTTGGTAAGCGCCAGCACCGGTAGCTGACAGGACCGAACGGATACTCCATCCAAATGCACGGTACATGCTCCGCATTGACCAATGCCACACCCATATTTAGTTCCTTTCATCCCCAACTCATCGCGCAAAACCCACAACAAGGGTGTTTCAGGGTCAACAGATAGGAGCTTTTCTTTCCCGTTAATCTTAAGTGTTATTTCGGCCATGCTTCATGTGTTTGATCTATCATCCAAATCAACAAAATGAAACCTTTGACCTAATTACAGCCGCGACAGACGACATTTATCTGAGACATTCGACTCATTTAGTGCGTTGAGGGCACTTTTTGGCTATTTTTCTGTCATTCGTCGCAGATTGCTGTTGTTTGTAAGTTTTGCTAGGTCAGCAAGTGCGAACCATCGATTTTTGCTTATCATTATTTCTCCGGGATGAAGGACAGAGAAAACACATCGTTAACCCTCGAAGGGCTACTCAAAGTTTATCAGAAGTACCGATTACTTTGGCACCTCTTGTTTTGGGTATCATATGTCGCTTATGAAAGTGTCGTATGGGGAATGGTAGACAATGACTATGGCCGTCGTTTGTTTTCCTCCCTGTTCGAACTACCGTTCAAAATGATCACGGCATACTTCACCTTGTATGTGTTGATTGATCGCTATCTGGTCAAAAAAATCTATGCCCGGTTTTTTTTCTACAGCATCGTCTCTGTGCTTATCACCGTATTGTCGATGCGTGCAGCAGTGTTTTATGTCATTTATGCTCGATTTTATCCCGAACTCATGGAGACCATTCCCCTCTTTTGGGCTCCCAAACTCCTGATCACCTTTGCTTATCTATATTCAGTGGTAGGCATTGCGGCTGGCTTTCACATGGTCAATATCTGGCTGACACAGCAATTGCAGACTCAAAAACTGATACAAACAGCGGAAAAACTAGAGAAAGAGAATGCCACCGCTCAGCTCCAATTATTGAAGTCTCAGATCAATCCGCATTTTCTTTTCAACACACTCAATAACCTGTATGCCCTAGCGCTTTCCAAGTCGGACAAGACACCAGAGGTGGTACACAAGCTGTCCGAGTTGATGAATTTCATGTTGTATGAAAGCAACAAGGAAATGGTAAAGCTGGAAAAAGAAATCAAGTACCTGGAAGATTTCATCGCATTGGAAAAAATCCGATACGACGATAAAACGGATGTTAAAATCAACATTAGCGGAAACATTGATGGTGTAAACATCCCGCCGTTTCTCTGCCTGCCCTTGGTAGAAAATGGTTTCAAGCACGGTTTGAGCAGGCAACTGGATGTGGGGTGGATGCACATCGACATAGGTGTGTTGTTAGGTGAACTGATCATCAAAGTAGAAAACACCACAAGCAATGACCAAGAGATTGGTACTGCTCCTTCGGGTGTGGGTCAGACCAATCTCAAACAACGATTGGCGCTGATTTATCCAGATCGACACAGTTTGAAAATAATGGAGGGTGATAACTCTTATTTAGTTGTACTAAAAATCCAATTAGATAATGCCTAACAAAAGATTAAGTTGCCTGGTCGTGGATGACGAACCGCTCGCCCGAAAACTTCTGAAAGATTATATCTCCAAAGTAGAAGGACTGGAATTGATTGGTAGCTGTTCCAATGCCATTGAAACATTTTCTTTTTTGCAACAACACCAGGTTGATCTGTTGTTTCTTGACATTCACATGCCACAAATTACAGGTATCGATTTACTAAAGTCATTGCGGAACAAATCAAAAGTGATTTTTACCACCGCATACAGGGAATATGCCCTGGAGGCCTTTGAATTGGATGTGTTAGACTATCTCCTCAAGCCGATTACTTTTGAAAGATTTCTCAAAGGCATTAGCAAAACCTACCAGCTGGCCGATGCTGTGGTGGAAGAAAGAAAAGCGACTGCTCCAAGTCCTTACATCTATTTCAAGGAAAAAAACGAAATGATCAAAGTAGAGTTGGCCAATATCATTTCGATCGAATCGGTGAAAGATTATGTAAAAGTCCATACGCTGCAGGGTGAGATTATTTCCAGGCAAAAGATCAGTTACCTGGAAGAGCGGTTACCTGCCGACCAATTCATCAGGGTGCACCGTTCCTACATCGTAGCTTTCAAACATGTGGCTTCCTACAATGCCAATGAGGTGTCCTGCGGAGACCTTATTATTCCATTGGGGCGGAAATACAAAAAGGATTCGATAGATGCGCTCATGAAGTACAATGTTGATGTTTAGCGTTACCGAAGATTCTATTACTGTGGGTTTGAAAGCGGTTTGATGCGATCAATTTCGAAGAAAATCAAACTGTTATCTTTACAAAAAGTCAGTGAAATGGACATACAAGCAGATAAACGAAGTATAATCGAATGGCTAGCTGGTGTAAATGATGGGGAAGTCATTCAACAGTTTAAAAAATCAGTGCTAAAGAATACAAAGGAGAAGTACCCCAATCTCTTTAAGTGAGTCAATGGAAATTATCTGGTCAGAGGAAGCCAAGTTGGATTATGACGAGAACCTCAAATATTTATTGAAAGAGTGGTCCGAAGAAGTTGCAATCAATTTTATTAGTGAGGTTGAAATTATTCTGAGATTAATAAAAAGCAACCCTAAACTCTACCCGCTGAGTGATTATAAATCTATTAGACAAGCAGTTATCAGAAAGCAAATCACATTGTTTTACAAGGAAACGGGATCAGTCTTCACTCCTTCGGGCAACTGGGGGGCATTCTCATTTTGGTTGGTCGATATAGGCAGCTTAAAAATAAAGAAATGATTGGAAATAAAATTAAAGGCTTAGGAGAAATAGTTCTGCGAGTAAATGATATGGAATTAATGAAAAATTTCTATCAAAAAGTTATAGGATTTGAATTAATGAATGAATCTGAGAATTATACTTTTTTCAAAATTGCAGATGGAGTTGGTGGCCATACTCAAATCTTAGCATTATTTGCAAAGAATAATCTAACTGCCTTTGGTGAAGAGTTAAAGGTTATAAACCAAGAGAATACCACATTACATCATTTCGCTCTCGAAATTGAAAAATCGGACTATGAAGAAATGGTGACTTTATGTGAAAAAAGTAAAATAGAGTATGTAACTGAGATATTTGAATGGGTTAAATGGAAATCCATATTTATCAAAGATCCAGAATCCAATATTGTTGAATTTGTTTGTCATGATCCAACAATTTAAAAACTGCATCCAACAATTATGTATGAAATCACAGGCACACAAAGCTTTATTACTAACTAATGAATCAGCCATCAGTTCAAGTATGTTGAAGATGCTATAAAATTAACTCCCTGATTGTATGGTTAGTATGTTACGGCTCAAGTCGACCATTCAATCAAATATTTGCTATCTTAAATCCCATGAAATTCAGCCAAATAAAAAAAGTATTTTGTCTGGCGATCTGGGTTATTCCGCTTTTTGCCTCCTCTCAGACATTTCGCGATTTGGATAAAGTATTCAAGTCGGAAATGGATAATGGATTTAATGGGAATGTACTTTACTCAAAGGATGACGCTGTTCTCTACACTGGTAATTTCGGGATCATCAACTACCGATCCAGGTTACCCCTCAACGATTCCACAATATTTAACCTGGCATCCTGCTCCAAACAGTTCACCGCGCTGGCCATTATGCAGCTTGTCGAAAAAGGTAAACTCTCCCTTGATACGAAAGTCGATGAAGTACTCAACTTTCCTTACAGAGAGGTGACTATTCAGCAATTACTCAATCACACCTCCGGGTTGCCGGATTACATGGATTTTGAAGATTATGCTGACGATATTGAGATTTTGACGAATGCACATGTACTGGACTACATCCGGCACAATCAACCCCAACCAAACTTCTCCCCTGGAAAACAATTTGAATACAGCAATACTGGCTATCTGGTATTGGGGTCAATCATTGAGGAAGTGACTGGATTAAGTTTTGCGTCGTATTTGAAGGAAAACATTTTTGAACCTACCGGTATGAAGAACTCTCTGGTGCTGCGAAGAAGGTATGAACCGCAGAGAATTGACAACTGCACAGAAGGTCATGTTTTTTCAAACAACATCTATATGACCATACCGATCGATGACGATCCTGATAGCGAATATGTAAAGTGGTTTGATGGGATTGTCGGTGATGGCACGGTCAATAGCACGATCCTCGATATGGAAAAATGGAAACGTGCACTCCGAAACAACAAACTTATCACTGAGGAAAGTAAGCAAATGATGTTTGAAGTAGGAGGCGCTGCTTCCGACTATGGGTTTGGTTTTAGGATCGAAACAGATAAATGGTTGGGCAAAATGATCACTCATTCTGGTAGTTGGGGTGGCTATCGCAGTTTGACAATGTACCTACCCAAGACCAATGAGTATTTTGTTTTGTTAGGCAATACCGAGTATGAGGAGATGGACAAACTACTCAACGAAATGATCGAAATAACCGGGGAAATGGCTGGTGCTGGTTTCTAGCTGGATTTAGATCATACCTCAAACACTGGCGCGCTTTTGCAATGCGTGCTGATCTATAAAAGTATTTGAAATACTGTTTTTGAGTCCATATTCCTTTTCCACATCCCATCAGCAGTTTTTCCCTTAAATTGAACCCAATACAACATCACCCTTATGATCCAGTCTTACAAACAGAAATATCAAATAACAGAGGAGCGTGACGTGATTCTTATTGGCTCTGGGCTTGGGTGTCTTAGTACAGCTTCAATTCTCGCGCAGCAAGGCAAGAATGTGTTGGTTTTAGAAAGGCACTATACAGCCGGAGGCTATACACATGTATTTAAACGTCCGGGATATGAATGGGATGTAGGCATTCACTACATCGGTGAGATGGGAGAACCACCACGATTTAGCCGGATGCTGTTTGACTATGTGTCAAACAACAAAGTAAAATGGGCAGACATGGGTGAGGTCTATGACCGAGTGGCAATTGGTGACAAGATCTATGATTTCCCAAAAGGGACGGGCAATCTCAAAGCGGCTCTCAAGTCATATTTTCCAAAAGAAAAAAGCGCAATAGATCGCTATTTTGATCTGATTTTCAAAGTTTCCAGGGCCAACCGAAGTTTCTTTATGGAAAAAGGTTTGGCACCATTTTTAAGTAAACTGATCGGAGGATTTCTCACCAGAAAATTCAAGAAATTTTCATCTAAAACAACTTATGAAGTCTTGTCCTCCCTCAGCTGCAGTGAGGAATTGATTAAAGTTCTTACCGCACAGTATGGTGATTATGGGCTTCCTCCCAAGCGCAGCAGTTTTGCAATGCACGCGATGCTTGTTAAGCATTATTTCAATGGTGGCTATTTTCCAATAGGTGGATCGTCCGTTATAGCAAACTCCATCAGTGCTGTTGTTCATGCAAACAAGGGTGCTGTCCTTGTCAACGCCGAAGTTAAGGAGGTGATCATTGAAAAAAATTGTGCCGTAGGCGTGAGAATGGCAGATGGAAAAATATTCCATGCAAAACAGATTGTGAGTGGTATTGGTGTCCCAAATACTTTTGAAAAACTCGTTTCGCCAGCTGTTGTTAAAAAAATGGGTATTCAAAATAAACTCAAAAACGTAAATCCTTCAGTCGGTCATGTCTGCCTATATATAGGGTTAAGTGGTTCTCCCGAAGATTTGAAACTACCCAAAGCCAATTACTGGGTATATCCAGAAAAATTATCGCATGACGATGCTGTGAGAGCCTTTGAAAAAGACATTAATAATGAATTTCCTGTCTGCTACATTTCTTTCCCTGCTGCCAAAGATCCAAGCTGGACAGATCGGTATCCAGGCAAAAGTACCATTGACATCATCACAATGATGCCCTATCAGGTTTTTGAAAAATGGAGGGATGATAAGTGGAAAAAGCGGGGAGATGATTATGAACAATTGAAAGAGCAAATCGCACAAAGATTGTTGGTGGAGCTTTACAAACGTGAGCCTCATCTTAAAGGCAAAGTAGATTGTTATGAGCTTTCTTCACCAATTACCACTCGTCACTTTATGAATTATGAAAAAGGAGAATTATACGGCCTGGATCACAACCCGGGTAGATTTGATCAAAAGTTTCTAAGACCACACACTCCCATTAACAACTTCTACCTGACAGGTCAGGACATCCTTACTGTTGGAATCGCCGGCGCACTTGCCAGCGGACTGGTAACAGCTTCGGCCATGACGGGTAAAAATCTTGTCAAACAGATCATTAAAAAGTGAAAAGACCCTCGCTTGTTTTACCCATCATTGTCTTTGCTCAGTTTTGTTGTACATCACTTTGGTTTGCCGGAAATAGCGTAATCGATCAAATTGTCAAAGCATTTGATCTATCGGGTGACTCTCTTGCCCACCTTTCATCCAGTGTCCAGTTCGGTTTTATTGCCGGAACATTGGTCTTTGCTGTTTTCACGATAGCAGATCGATTTTCTCCCTCGAAAGTTTTTTTCGTTTGTGCAAGTCTCGGAGCTTTATTCAATCTTATCACCCTGTGGGAGGGAAATACTATGATCTCTTTGCTTTTAGTTAGGAGTCTTACCGGTCTTTGCTTGGCAGGGATTTATCCTGTTGGCATGAAGATTACTGCAGATTACTTTGACAAGGGACTTGGAAAGTCCCTTGGCTATTTGGTTGGGGCGCTGGTATTAGGTACAGCATTTCCACACATCCTAAATGTATTTACCGATCAACTCGACTGGTCATTAGTAATGCAGGGCACTTCCGGGCTGGCACTATTAGGAGGTTCTATGATGATCTTCTGGATTCCGGATGGCCCATACAGAAAATCGAGTTCCAAATTTGATGCGAAAGCAATGTTCAATGTTTTTCAGCGGACTGATTTTCGTGCAGCAGCATTCGGTTATTTTGGGCATATGTGGGAGCTGTATGCCTTTTGGGTATTTGTGCCAGTCCTGCTTCAGAAATACATATTGCAAAATGCCTCCTATGGTATCAATGTCTCCGGCTGGTCATTTTTGATCATTGGAATTGGTGCCCTCTCATGTGTCTTTGGAGGATACCTTTCATCTGGATTTGGAGCTAAAAAGGTAGCCCAATCGGCGCTTTTCCTATCTGGAATCTGCTGTGTGATTTCAGTACTGTCGTTTGACTTTCCTCCGGTACTTTTTCTGTCATTTATGCTGTTTTGGGGAATAGTAGTGATTATGGACTCACCAATGTTTAGTACACTGGTCGCACAAAGTGTAGATCCCAAAAACAAAGCAACCGGTCTTACCATAGTCAATTGTATTGGATTTAGCATTACCATCGTTAGCATTCAGCTATTGAGCCAATTTATTGCTACATCAGATGGCCATTGGGTATTCGTACTATTAAGCATTGGCCCATTTTTTGGACTTATTGGGCTGGGCACCACACGGAGGTCAGATGCTAAGCCCTGAAAAGGTCAAGTAAAAGGAAAAGAAGACTTGAGTAGTGGCTGTTTCAATTTATTCCAGATCGATTTATCCAAAATGAAAACCTTAAGTAGGCTAAACTAATTACTTGACCTATAGTCAACGGCAAGTGGCATTTTATAGAATGTCTATTCTTGCTATCTATACCCGACTACCCTTGCTGGTAACAAAAACAAAGCTTTAATAAAGGCAAAGACACCATCTACTGCAAAGCCAAGTACTTTGAAAGGAAGACTAATCAGCCATATGATGGGGTACAAAAACAAGAAAACAATTGCTATCGGCCAGCAGATTATCAACAAGATCAACCAGAGAAGTAATTTCATATATAGGAAAACGGATAACTTATGGTGAGGTTAAACATTATCAGTAAATTCTTAGATATACATGCTTTATACCAATCAATAAATCAATTTAGCAACCCCATCCACACACTCAATCCCAGTAGGTTGTGTTATTAATGAACAATCTGAACCTATGCCCCATTTTGTATTGTAGATTTCTTGCTGCTTGGTGTAATGAATTACAAGATTCAGAAATTCTTGTTCATTGAGCTGGTTTGAATAGGCGATGTAGCCAAACGGTCCGCCGCATGCTTTTGATCCTATTGGAGTATAACTCCAATCCGAAGGATCACTACAATCATATTTAGAAGCCAAATCGAATATTTCATTGTAGAGTTGCGAAAGCAGTTGATCATCTTCTTCCAAGCTGGAGTTATCAGTTATTTCGGATAGCTCTGTGGGAGCTTCTTCACAAGCAAACAGGAAGCAGCAGCAGGTGATCAGAATTAGATAAATGACTTTTATTTTCATATCCATGTAATTTAATTTCTCAGTTAACATCAAAAATGATGCTAAAATGTACCGGTACAAGATCGTTGGGTAGAACCGTTGAGAATACGATTGATTTCGAAAATTGAATTAACTAGCTTAAATTGATTAGAGATCAATTCATATGATTCAATGCACGCCACCTCATATTATATATTCTTAACCCTGATGGCAATAGCCAACAGCTCATTTTCTCAACAAAGTGTAGCTGCCCAATTGGGTTATCCGGCTGATGCCAGGTTGCTCATTATCCATGCCGATGATCTTGGAGTGAGTCACTCAGAGAACATGGCCTCCTTTGAAGCCTTTGAAAATGGATCTGTAAACTCGGCAAGTATTATGATGCCGACCCCCTGGGTTACTGAAGTGGCTGATTATGTGAAAGCTAATCCAGAGCATGATTTTGGTTTGCACCTGGTCTTATCGTCTGAATGGAAAAATTACAAATGGGGGCCTGTAGCTTCATTAGATAAGGTGCCAAGCCTTGTAAATGAACAAGGTTATTTCCGTGAGAATTGCATTTCGGACTTAAATATCGCCGAAGTAGAAATTGAACTAAAGGCACAAATTGATCGTGCTATCGCAATGGGAATTGAACCTACTCATTTAGATACTCATATGGGTTGCCTTGCTCAGACCCTCGAATTGATTCAAGTATATTTAAAAATGGGGCAACTGTATAATATGCCTGTATTGGCCAACAACCAGGTGCCAAAAGCGCTAAGAGATCAATTTGACGTGAAAGTGCTTATCGATGAACTCTTCATGATTACACCGCAAGATTTCTCCAATGGAGCTGCCAACTACTATATTGATGTGCTCAATAAATTGAAGCCTGGTTTATCCATAATATTGGTCCATACTGCCTATGACAATGATGAAATGCAAGGCATGTGCATTGACCATCCGGCATACGGAAGTGAATGGCGTCAGCAAGATTTTGACTTTTTCACCAGCGATGAGTGTAAGCAACTGATAGAAAGTGAGGGAATAAAACTTGTCACCTGGAGAGAGATTAAAGAAGCACTTTACTAAAAGACTGTTACTGCCAATCAGACACTTGAATCGTCCACACTGATTTATCTCTTGTAAAATAAGGGCCAATTATTTTGATTCAACAACAATAAAATTAATTGCTTAAACATTGCGTAACCATTTAGTTACTCATATATTAGTAACCGATTAGTTACATAATGAAATGAGAAGAGATGTTTTCCAAGGGATTGCCGATCCAATCAGACGTGAAATCATTGACCTATTGGCAGAGGAACCATTGACAGTCAACGAAGTTGCAGATCGGTTTGACATAAGTCGCCCTGCGATTTCCAAGCATTTAAAAATTCTAAATGAATGTCGGCTAATAGATATCGAACAAATAGGACGCGAGCGTTTTTGCAAAATACATGCACAAAACCTTGTGCCAGCCTTCATGTGGGTAGAGCAACACAAAAGACTTTGGGAAGGAAAACTTGATTCATTTGAAGACTATCTGATGAAATTGAAAAACCAAAGAGACCATAATGAATAACAGAACAGTCACTATTCAAAAGACGCTTCAAGCACCTATTGCATTAGTTTGGGAAGCATGGACAACTCCAGAGCATATTGCTCAATGGTGGAGTCCAAAAGGGACGGAAACGAAAATCATCACACATGATTTTCGAGTGGGGGGTGATTGGAAATTTGCTATGCCCATGCCAAATGGTCAAGAGTTTCTGGCGGAAGGTGTTTACAAGGAAATTGTTGAATTCGAAAAGATTATTTCATTGGCTGATTTTAAACCCATGACAGAGGGAGTTGAGATCCAGGCTTTGTTTGAAGCTAAAGGGGAGATTACTGAATTCACCTTCAATGTGGTACATCCCACTGAGGAATATAAAACACAACAAGAAAAAATGGGGATTCTCAATGGCTGGGGATCTGTATTCACACGATTAGCAGAATTTTTAACAAAAAGAAAATAACATTATGAAAACAATGAGCTGTAAACAACTCGGAGGATCCTGTGATCTTGAATTTCGCGCCGAAACATTTGAAGAAATGGCTGAAATGAGCAAACAGCATGGTATGGAAATGTTCTTAAAAGCAGATGCTGGACATATGGAAGCAATGAAAAACATGCAGGATCTCATGCAAAACCCGGAGGCGATAAGTAGTTGGTTTGAGGAAAAGAAAAAAGAATTTGAGGCGCTTCCTGAAAAATGACTTTTTCTGCGTGATTCATTGTAGTTATCAGTTGCAGAAACATCATGCAAGGAAATCTCTGTGAACGAACCCCAATGATGCCACTAACCTCATTCAGTGGTTTCTCCTTCGCTGGATTAGGCTACCGAACTGGATGCTGGTAATCCTAATCAACTGACAGTTCGATATGAAGCATCTCACATCTCCTCTTCCTAATCTCAATATTTTTGGTGGTGCTATGGAACCAATCATTTCATATAGAACAAATGTCAGCATTGTTGGTACGATCAGAACAGAGCCATTCATCAGTAGATACAATTTGACATGACTACTAGTATTCTGATAAATGCTAAAAAAGAATATACAAAAGTCGCAAAATAGCTTTTAACGGAAACGGCATATTGATTAGATTAGATGTTCCAATTTAACCCATGGAGCATCTCAACTCATTAAATAAAGAATTTCAAGAAAGAGTAATCAACGGATCGACCTTACTAATAGCCATAGGATCGACGCTGGCATTGGTGCTTAATTTCTATCGACTTAGTGAGTTAGATATTGATGCATCCCTTTTTGTTCATGTAACTGGCACGATTTGTTTATGGTTTTCGTACGTACTAAAGTCCCAATTAAGCCTAAACCTTAAAGCAGCCATATTCTTTTTCTTTATGTATTTGTTACTCATTAATGGACTTTATGTTTTTGGGTTTCTGGCGTCTTCTATTATCTATATTCCCTCTATTCCAGTATTTATCTCCTTCATTCTTGGCACTCGAAGGGCCACTTTTGCCTTGGTGTTGATGATCATTACGTACATATTCTTCGCATCACTCTATACCAGCGGTACACTACTTCTAGAACTGGATGTAGATAGTTATCTGTCTGGAATCTCGTCTTGGGCACTAGAGTTACTCGTCCTGTGTATCATTTCGGGTGGTTTGTTATTTGTCAGTCATCAATATCAGAAAGTACTAATCAACAATGTTGAAAAAATTAGGGAAAAAGACCTCTCGTTGCATGACAATGAGCTTAAGTATTCAGAATTGTTTGACAATGCACAGTATGCAATCATGATTCTTGAAAATGACAAGTTCACTGACTGCAATGAAATGGCCTGTCAATACTTTGGTTACAAGAAGGCAGAATTGCTTTCAAAAGACCCCTTCGTCATGAGCCCGGAGTTTCAGCCTAATGGAAGAAAAACCAGTAACATGGCCAGAGAGTACCTTGACAAAGCAATTGATGGAGAGCCTCAGTTTTTCGAATGGCAGCATCAACACAAGGATGGTTCGCCTATTGATGTCTCGATCAGTCTTAGCCAGGTCCAACTGCAAAACAGAAGTTACCTTCAGGCTGTTATGCACGACATCAGTGCTCAGAAAAATGCCGAATCCGAACTCTCAAAAACCAAAAACCTGCTAGAAGCCGCCATTGAGCAGTCACCTTCCGGGATTATCATATCAGATGCGACAGGTTCAAACATCAAATATGCCAATCAAGCTGCTTATGGAAATGTAAATCCAAATGAAAAGAATATTAATCAAGTTATAAAGGGATGGGAAGTCATAAACGAAGACGGAACATTCCTGAACACCAATGAGTTGCCTTTGGCCAGAGCTGTTAAAAAAGGTGAAAGCACTCACGAACAGGAAATGATCATCCGGGATGAAACAGGAGACCGCTGGGTAAGTGCAAACGCAAGTCCAATCTACGATGCATCAGGTGCAATCAATGCAGGAATCATCGTATTCCATGATATCACTCAACGTAAACAAACGCTGGAAGCACTTGAGTCTAGTGAACGAAAATTTAGAACGTTGGCAGAAAATGTGCCGGCTACCGTCTATTTGTGTAAAAACGATGAACGCTTTACGATGCTTTATCTCAACGATAAAGTAGAAAAACTCACTGGATATCCAAAAGAAAGATTTCTGTCAGACCAAATAAGCTTTAGCGAGTTATACCACCCAGAAGATCGGGAACAAGTTTTTAAAATTGTTGACGATGCTCTGGCTAAACAACAGCCCTTTCACATTGTCTATAGGTTAAAGCATAGGGATGGCAAATGGATATGGATGGAAGAATTTGGTACCGGCATTTTTCAAGATGGTGAATTGCTCTTTTTGGAGGGAATATTTTTTGATATTTCAGGAAAAAAGAATGACGAAATAGAACTTGAAAACTACCGCCGTAATCTAGAGCAGCTGGTTCAGGATAAAACCAAAGACTTGGAGGACGCCTACTTTAAACTGCAGATGACCAATACCGAGCTCTCGGAAAAGAGTAATATTATTGAACAACAGAATAAGGAACTTACTAAGGCACTGGACACGCTTAAGGGGGCACAAGGTCAACTTGTTCAAGCAGAAAAAATGGCCTCTCTGGGAATACTTACCGCTGGAGTGGCACATGAAATCAATAACCCTCTAAACTATATCATGGGTGGGTTCGAAGGGTTAAAAGCCTATTTTAAAACCAATAACACTTCGGATAAGGAATTAACCACTCAACTTCTGAGCAGTATTAGGGAAGGCATTGACCGTGTTACCAAAATTGTGAGAGGCCTGAATCAGTTCAGCCGAGACAATGAACAATTTGATGAAACATGTGACGTGCATGGGGTCCTTGACAATTGTCTGATAGTTTTACAAAATCAATTAAAAAACCGGGTCACGGTTGAACGTAATTTTAATGCTGAGCAGTCCATTTTATTGGGAAATGTAGGTAAACTCCATCAGTGCTTCATAAACCTATTGATCAATTCAAGCCAGGCAATTGAAGGAGAAGGTACCATCAAAATCAGCACCGAGAACACTGATAGTCATTTCAAAGTGATGATAGCCGACAATGGGTGTGGCATATCTGAAGAAAACCTAAAGAAAATTACCGACCCCTTCTACACGACCAAGGACCCGGGAGTTGGAACTGGGCTCGGACTATCCATAACTTATTCTATCGTGGATAGTCATAACGGTAAGCTGATTTTTGAGTCAGAATTTGGAGTGAGTACCACAGCTACGATCATACTTCCGTTTCCAACAGAAAAGTAAAATAGCAAATCTCGAAACATCTCATTTTGGTTGACACACATTAAACTTAGCCATATATTGTTGAGATGAACAGTCATTTGGTAACAGGGACAATCACCTTTGTAATTTGGTCGAGTCTGTGTACATGGTATTACGTAAACTATACAAGTCATGATGAAGGGTTAAAAGAACAAGTAATCGTAAAGCCCATATCTGAAATTACACCTCCCGAAACTACAAAACCAGTTGTAGATACTGTGGAATCGGCAATTGAAGTGCTTCCTCCAATGAATTTGTCGAGGAGTTTTGAATGTGCTAAGAATGAATCGAATTTGCTGAATCCTGACCAACTCAATTCTCTCCTTGACAGTATTAATCAGGTACTAGCGGGTCGTGTCGTGAACATAACCGTTGAAGGTTTCACATGTGATATTGGAACCAGCGACTACAACAAACAACTTTCTGAGAAACGAGCCGATCAGGTGCGTGAGCAAATTGCTGGTAAAATCCCTCAAGCAAAATTTGAGGTAAAAGGAAGAGGAGAAGCAAGTCCTCTCTTTCCAAATGACTCTGAAGTCAACCGTCAAATGAATAGAAGAGTAACCATTTTTATCAATCAAAACTAAAATATGTCTCCTGCATTAGAAATCATCATTATGCTCCTTGGAGCACTCGCCATTGGTGTCATTTTTACCAAACTGTATTGGAAAAAGAAACTGACTGACCAAGTGAGTTCATTTGAAGAAGAAAAATCAACTCTTCTCGCACAATTGAACAAGAAGGAAACAGAGATTGATCTTTTGAAAAAAGATTTGGCAGATTCAAAGGCGCAGAATGAGAAAGCCAAAAAGCCAGCAGCTAAAAAAGAATCAGGAGTCGATAAAAAGAAATTGGCACAGCTTGAAGAAGAACTAGACCAAAAAATGGAATTGTTGGAGGAAAGAGAGAGAGAAATCGAGGTATTAAGTCAAGAACTAGCCAACCAGAAAATATCCTACTACAAACAAATAGATGGAAAACGTTACAAAGCTGTTACCCTTAAAATGGCTGATGAAGCGGTTGCAGGGAAAGGTGATGGTAGGATCAGTAAAGAGGATGCCGAAAAAATCTTTGCCACAATATCGGATGGCAAATCATACACTCAAGTTGAAAAAGACACAATGCGGTATCTACGAGATCAATACAATTGGACAGAGGGTGCTGATGCCTTATTCCGCACCAAAGTAAGAAGCTGGGCTGCCAGGCACCACGAATTGAATTGATAAATAAAAAAGGCTGACCTCTTTACAAGGACAGCCTAAACAAACGCTCTCAAGTCAAATATGATTTATGCCTGTTATGAGGCAACTTCTACAAGCAATTCTTTTTTAATAATATCCTCCAACGCATTTTTTGGTAGTGCTCCAGGCTGAATCATTGGTTGTTTCGTTAATGGAATAAAAAGCATGGTAGGGATACTTCTGATATTAAAGACGGCCGCAAGCTCTTGCTCAACCTCTGTATCCACTTTGTAGATCGTAACGTCAGGATATTCATTCGACAATTCTTCCAGAATGGGTGCCACCATTTTACAAGGACCACACCAGTCGGCATAAAAATCTATAATCGCTGGTTTTTCGCCTTTAAATGCCCACTCTTGTGACTGGGTATAGTCAAATACTTCTTCTTTAAATTTCTCGGTGGTGAGTTGTACTGTTGCCATAATTGTAACTGTTTGAAGCAAATGTAGTGGGAGAGTTTTCGGGAAATTGTAACACAGGTTACCCTCATATATTTCGAATAAACCACTGATTTCATTTTCATATCTTCCGTTTTCGTGCGAAATTCATGCTAGACTGAACACCGTAATGAAAACTATACATACTCTATCCTTACTGTTGATTGGGACAATTGCATTTGCCCAGCTCAATCAAAATCTTTTCCCAGTTAACGTCAAATATGAAACCACCGAATACCTTGGTGTCAATGCGGTATTGGTTTCTCCTCAGTCAGTCAATACTGAAGTAAAATTTGTTAAGCTCGGAAACGTCAAGTTTGCAAATGGAACAATCGACATAGATGTTGCAGGCAAGCGTGCTGAAAGTGCGGGTCAAAATGCCAGAGGCTTTGTGGGTATTGCATTTCGAATAGCTGATGACAATGAACAATTTGAATGTTTTTATATCAGACCGACTAATGGTCGAGCTGAAGATCAACTGAGAAGAAATCATTCCGTACAGTACATCAGCTTTCCGGATCACCCTTGGCATAAACTAAGAAAAGAGAGCCCTGGTAAATATGAGAGCTATGCTGACTTGGAGGAGGGGGCGTGGACACATTTGAAAATTTTGGTAGATGGAGAGAAAGCCAGATTATATGTTGGAAATGCGGACCAGCCAACTCTTTTGGTCAATGATCTAAAGCTGGGAGCAAATCAATCCGGAAGTATCGGACTATGGGTGGGTCCTGGTACTGAAGGTTACTTTGCCAATCTCAAGTTGAGCGAATAAGTAGATTCTCCAATGAAAATTGCACATATCACAGATCTTCATGTTGATGAGGAATTTCCGAATCACTATGGTGTAAACCCACGTCAGCACCTTGACCAAGTATTGGACGATCTACGCAAACGTGACATTGACTCAATCATTTTCGGAGGTGACATTGGTGAACCTAACTCCAACAAATGGTTTTTTGACTACCTGAAAACCTTCGAGCTTAGAATAACCCCAGGAAATCATGACGATTCCGATACAGTTGTGCAATTTTTCAAGCCTGATCAGTTAGCAAGTGGCCTGAATTGGACGGAGCAATTAGGTCCATATTCGTGCATATTCATGGACTCCAGTAAGGGAGTGCTTGATAAAGAACAAATGCTATGGCTTTCTGATCAGCTGAACCTGCTGGATCAGGCGGTTATCTTTCTGCATCACCCGGTGTTGAATATTGGTGCCTCTGCTGACAAAGAGTATGCATTGAAAAATCAGAGAGATGTGCGCAATCTGCTAGTAGAAAAGGGCATTCCGATCACAGTTTTTTGTGGTCATTATCACATGGCTGATGAGACTTCTGACACTAACATTCGACAGTTCATCACGCCTGCTATTTCTGTTCAGGTGATCAAAGATCCTGACGAATTGAAGTTTGATGGTAGCACTTTTGGCTATCGAATCATTGAGCTGGGAAAAGAAATAAAATCAGACTTGATCATGATGGTCTAAAGCCTGAAACATGGATGCTCAAATTGAAATACGATCTGCCAAATCCGAGGACTGGCCAGAAATCTGGGAAATCATTCAATCAGTCATTTCATCCGGTGGCACCTATGTCTTTAATCCAGATTCTCCAGAAAATAAGATGCGTGAATATTGGTTGGGCAATGACAAATACTGCTATGTCGCCTGCATAAAAGGAAAAGTCGTTGGAACGTTTATTCTCAAGGACAACCAGCCGGATTTAGGATCACATGTATCAAATGGATCATATATGACTCACCCTGATCAGCAAGGCAAAGGAATAGGTTATACAATGGGGGAAGCCTCTTTGTCCATAGCCAGGGAATTGGGTTACGAGGCGATGCAGTTCAACATCGTGATTGAAAAAAATAAGGTGGCAGTCAGACTTTGGAAAAAACTAGGGTTTGAGATTGTGGGAAAAGTACCCGGCGCATTTAAACATAGATCAGACGGCAATTCTGATATTCTAATCATGTGGAGATCACTGTGATACTAATGCTGGTTCAATCCAATGCTCCATACACCTTCCTGACCATCTCGCCAATCTGTGAAGGTTCCAACCACCGGGTAACAATTACAATATCCTTGTCTTGATCAATGACAATATAGTTGCCACCAAATCCAGCTGCATAGAATAAGTGATCAGGTACATCTTCCCAGTTTCTTGGTCCCTTGTTCAGCCACCACATGTATCCATAACTTTCATACGCAGGAGCTGGTGTTTGTACTGCTGCTGTCCATTCAGAGCTGATCAGCTGTTGATCCTCCCATTTCCCTTTTCGGGCAAATAATAATCCAAATCGAGCATGATCAAGCGTATTGATAAACACTCCACCTCCATGATGTCCTCCTCCGCTGACTACTTGCATTTGCTGTCCATCCATCGTAATCCAGGAATCCTTGTATCCATACCACCTCCAGGTAGTGCTCGCCCCGATTGGATCCATGATGCGCTCCTTCAAAATCTGTGGAAGAGGTTGTCGCCAAACATTTAACAGTGAGTAAGAAAGCAGATTGACCCTTACATCATTGTATTTAAAACTTGTACCAGGTGTCTTCAATTCACGATACTTCCATCCATCATATGTGTCCTCACGCACCGGCCGATCCGTCCAGTCATTGAGGCCAAATAATGTACCAGACCAATCGGAGGTTTGATGCAGTAAATGCTCCCATGTGATTTGACTGTTATGTGCTCCCCGAAAGATTTCATCCCACACATATTGATCAACTCTATCTTTTACGGAGTTAATCAAACCGTCCTCCAATGCCAGGCCTGCCATTGTTGACAAATAACTTTTGGTCACACTGAAAGTCATATCCACTCGGTTGATATCCCCCCATTGCGCGACAATGAATCCATCCTTAAGAATGATGCCGGCTGGTCCTCCTCTTTCTTTGGTAGGCCCTTGCAGTTCATGGCCGGGTTCTCTGCTAAAACCTTTTAGTATGGCAAGCCTGAGATCTTTTTCTCCTGAATATTCATTTCCCTGAGCGAAATCAACTGCCTCCTGAAGTTTTGATGCGTCAAACCCAGTTTCTTCAGGTGCTTGCTGTTGCCACACGGTACGAGTAGGGTAATACTGCGCATAGATATTCAAGGATAAGCCCAGACAAAGAAGGAAGAATGCTTTTTTCATAACAGAAAGATAGACCACATCTCAACTCAGCTAAACAAAGAATTGATGAACGGAATTTCAATATCTGCTAATTGTAAAAATTATGCTCCCCTGACGCCTACTCAACCAATTACTATCGGATACTCATATATTTACCATTTAGCTATCAAGTAGTACATCATGCGAACCACCACTGCCAAACTTGCTCAATTTGTGCTGTTGAGTTTATCAATATTTTTTTTGTCCTGTGAGAAACAGCAAGCTGTACGGGCAATCGATCAACCCAATATTGTCTTCTTTTTAACAGACGATCATCGGTACGATGCTTTGGGATTTCTTGGTCACCCTTTTTTGGAAACTCCAGGCCTTGATCAATTGGCTAACGAAGGAGTTTTTATGGAAAATGCATTTGTTACAACATCGCTATGCTCACCCAGCCGAGCTTCCATTCTTACAGGGCTGTATGCCCACCAGCACAGAGTGGTCGATAATTACCATGAAGTGGACAAAGACTTGATTTTCTTTCCTCAATATCTGCAGGAGGCAGGCTATGAAACTGCCTTTATTGGTAAGTGGCACATGGGAAACGAAAATGAACCTCAGCGTGGGTTTGACCACTGGGCTGCTTTTCGAGGACAGGGCACCTATTACCCGGACGGTCATGGTACCAGCCGTGTTGTTCCACAAAACAGCTATGATGGATACAATGTCAATGGAAAGCAGGTGCCGCAAAAAGGATACATTACTGATGAACTCACAGACATGTCCCTGGATTGGATTAACAATCGAACCAACAAAGACAAACCATTCTTTATGTATGTATCACACAAAGGAGTACATGCAGATTTTGTTCCTCGAGACGAGGATCGAGACATATATAAGGATGCTGAATGGTCATTGCCAGCGAGTTATTATGATACACCTGAAAACAGACAGGGAAAACCCAAATGGGTCACCGATCAACGAAATAGCCGTCATGGAGCAGAATTTGGATACAATCTGGAGGATTTCGATTTAGAATTTTACTACAAACGGTATTGTGAAGCCCTAAAGCCGATCGATCAAGCGGTCAGTAAAACCATCAAGCATCTTGAAAATACCGGTCAACTAGACAACACCCTCTTTGTCTACATGGGTGACAATGGTTTCTTTTTTGGTGAACATGGGCTAATAGATAAGCGTGCGGCTTATGAAACATCGATGCGCGTACCTCTGCTAATGAGATTACCTAAAAAGATGCAAGGAACTGCGCGAGTCATCCAAGAAAATGTTGCGAACATAGACATTGCCCCAACATTGTTGGAAGCCGCTGGTGTCCAAAAGCCTAGCTATATGCATGGGAAAAGTTTTTTTAAACTCCTGAAAGGCGAACCAATGGATTGGCGTGAGTCATTTCTTTATGAGTATTTCTGGGAATGGAACTACCCACATACTCCAACCACGCATGCACTGAGAACCAGCAGGTATAAATACATTCGCTACCATGGAATTTGGGATACTGACGAGCTTTATGATTTAGCAAAAGATCCAGCGGAAAAGTACAACCTGATTGATCAACCGGAGCATCAGGAACGAATCGTCAGTATGAAAAAAGAAATGTTCAAAATTTTGAAAGAGACAGCAGGCAGTAATGTTCCGTTTCATGCTGATCGCGGTAGAAAGTTCTATCACCGTAACAAAGACATGGCACAACAAGGCGAGTTTCCGGAATACTTCTATGAAGAAATGGAGTCTGTCGTAAAATGAAAATGAATGTATTTGCAATTACTTTACCTTACAAAATCGAGGTAATTCTCATTCTTTGAAGTATAAGAATTACCTCAGAGGTTTTCAGATAATACTATCAGCCTCCAATAGATACAGTGTTGGATTGACCATATACTTTCCTGTGGAATATAAATGACGCAATCAGAAGCGCAAGTACGACTAAGGGGGCGATTGCCCCTCCATCTCCGGCTTTTGCATGAGTAATTGAAGCCAAAACAAACTCCACGGCAAATCCAAGATATGCCAGCTCCTTCAACAGTCGTGATTTGTTACTCCAAATAGCCACCAAGCCTAATACTTTGGCAATTACCATTGGGTAAATTACTATTGGCGGCACGCCAATTGATTGAAACATTTCGCTGACCATGTCATGCATAAAAATGTAGGATAGGCCTGCGAATACCTGATGTGCCGAAAATAGGCCGGTGAAAACTCTGTAAATAATTAGGTTACGCTTGTTCATAATATCTTTTAAGTTGAATGCTATTTATGTGTTATGTAAATATTTTACTCGGTATATATTTTGATAAATTTTTTACCTTCTGAATTGGTCCAAAATATCACTTACCCGCCTCGCTTCATCATCGCTGATATTATGATTCAATGCATGCTGCACCAAGCTGTCCTTTTGGTTAATCCTTTCAAAAAGCGCCAAACCCACTTTCGTTATCTTTAGATAGACTACCCGCCGATCGGTCTCGCTGGCTTTTCTTTCAACAAAGCCCTTACTCAATAGTTTGTCTGCCAATCGAGTGGTATTCGGAGACTTTTCAGTAAGACCGTCCTTGATCTCTGACATAGGTGCCCAGTCTCCTATACCTCGAAGAATTCTTAAGATGTTGTATTGTTGGGCCGATATTCCAAAAGGCTTAAGCTCTTCATTAAAAGCATTTTGCACCCAATTGGCAGTGTACACCAAGTTGGTTACGAATCGGTGTTTATCGCTTATGAAATTTGACTTTATTTCTGAATCGATTTTGCCCATTGTTTTAGGAATGTCCTACAAATATAGACATTATTATTTTACATGGAAATTATTTACGCGGCACTTATCTGTTGGGCTTAGTACGCATTAGCTTTCGCTATGATTGTGAAATAGGTCTCCTCAGTTTATTTCTTCTCAAAAACTGAAACATATTAATTAATCTTGCGTTGATATTATCTCAAAAACAGAAACATATTAAACCAAACTGATGAAAGGATACCTTGGAGAGTTTGAAGAATTGGTACTGCTTACGATTGCTAACCTGGACAAAGATGCCTACGGATTAGCCATTCTCAGAGACATCAACGAACGTGCAAAGCGCAACCTCAGCATTGGAGGAATGCATTCCACATTAACTCGGCTAGAGGAAAAGGGCTTTATTACCTCATATTTGGGAGAGCCAACCAACGAACGAGGAGGAAGACGCAAGCGACTCTTCGAGTTAACAAGCAATGCGATCACCGCACTCAACGACATGAAATCGCTCCGTGATGAACTTTGGGCCAACACTAAAGTCAATCTCTCTCTATGAAAAAGCAACACACCCCACCCCATCTCATACGCCATTTCTTCAACTGGTGGAGTGGTAAAGCCGAAACCGAGGACCTGCTTGGAGATCTAGATGAATTTTTTCAATACAATGTCCATAAAAAGGGCCTTTTCAAAGCCCAACTCATCTATCACCAACAAGTACTCTCACTACTTTTCTCATATGCCTTAAAAAAGCGAAAGACGTCAGCCGCTTATTCCAGTTTCTATTCATCTGGCACAACTGCAATGGCCTTGAACTATTTTAAAATTGCCATTCGCAACTTCTCCAAGCATAAAATGTTCACCATGATCAACATCCTTGGTCTGGCCATGGGGATGTCCATTTGTTTACTTGCGCTGGGAGTGTCAGTGGCTATTTATCAATCTGATGAGTTTCATGCTAAAAAGGAGCGCATACATCAGGTCAATACCTATATCGCGACAGATGCTCAGGACAAAACCTATGGAGGGACATTTAATGCATTAGGAAACTACATGTCGGAACAATACCCATTTGTGGAACAAGTGGTCAATATAAACAGCAACTTTCGTCCTGTCTTTCAGCATCATGGCAATCAAATGGCCTATCACGGTTACTACGCAGATGGTTCTTTCTTCGAGGTTTTTGATTTTGAACTCATACTTGGTAATCCTAAAACCGTATTAGACAATCCCTACAGCCTGGTTCTTACTGAAAAAATAGCCGAGACACTTTTCAAGGATGAAAACCCACTAGGAAAGGTGCTTGAAACCGAGCATGGTAATTACACCATAACAGGTGTAATGAAGGATTTGAAGCAAACGCATTTTTATTTTGAGGTGCTCACTTCATATTCTACGCTGGTTTCTATATCACCAGATTTAAGGAATGACTGGAAAAATCTACATCAGAATTATGTCTACTTGCTGCTCAATGAAGGCACAACCGACAATATCCTCCTGTCAGCTTTGGAACAAACCAGTACTCATGCAGCCCCGTTTAATCCGGATTTGACCGTTGAGCTGTCTGCTGTTCGACTGGATGATGTAGTACCTCGCTGGAACATTAGTCAGGCAATTGGCATTGGTTGGGATCAGCCCTCCATGCTTTTCTTCTTGTCGATAGGAGTCCTTATTTTATTGCCCGCTGTTTTCAATTATACTAACCTGTCCATTGCGCGTGCTTTAAAACGCGCCAAAGAAATCGGCATCCGAAAGGTAGTGGGGGCAGATAAGGGACAAATCAAAAACCAATTCCTGGTTGAAACCATTTTATTGACACTCATTTCATTGATTGGAGCATTGTTCATATTTGTCCCACTACGTCAGGAATTTCTTAACATGGTGGTTGCGGCAGAGGTTTTAGACACTTCCTTAAACTTTGATCTGATTGTAACATTCCTGCTGTTCACACTATTAGTTGGTCTATTCGCGGGAGCGTTTCCGGCAGCCTTTTTTTCAAGAATGAATCCAGTACAAATTCTAAAAGGAAATCGCGGCGCTGGTTCAGGCAATGTCTCGGGAATCAAAAAAGGGTTATTCGTATTTCAGTTTTTCATGTCATTAGTGTTTGTGATCGGAGTATTAGCAATAGGACGTCAATATGCATTTGTCTTTAACACCAATCATGGATTTACATCAGACAATGTATTGACCGTTCCTTTCAAAGGAATCGACAAACAAATTGCCATCAATGAGCTTAATGCTCACCCTGATGTAAAATCGGTTACCGCCTCCTCATCGCTACCAGGAATTCTAATTCCTCAACAAGTCGACCTCACGCCAAATGAGCTCGACACACTAGATGCAGGGCAAGTATTCATTGCGAATGACTTCATCAAAAACTTTGACATTCAGCTCACCTGGGGGGAAAGTCAGAGTCTCACAGCCTCTACCCAAAATATAGAAAGTGTTTTGGTCAACGAACAATTCATGAAAGCGATCAAAGTTTTCAACACAAAAAGCGATTCATTGACTTTTACATTGACGGATGGTACCCATTGCAGAATAGTAGGCATTACTGAAGATTTCAATTTCGAACCTTTGAGTGAACACGTCAAGCCCATTGTATTTAGGCAATCACTGGAAAAGAGCCACTATGCATTGTTGACGATCAACTCCAATGATATCAAGTCAACAATTCAAGAACTGGAAAAAATTTGGACAGGCATTGATCAGGAGGAAAAATTTGAATCATCATTTCTAAATGATGAGATTGAAGATGCTTACTACTTTCTCATGGCACAGCTAAAGATTTTCAGCTATCTAAGCACGTTTGCTATCACGATTTCTTGTCTGGGACTTCTTGGTATGGTTTCCTTTACCACCGAAAATCGAACCAAGGAAATTGCCATTCGCAAAATCATGGGTGCCAGCAACCCTACGCTGTACTATCTACTTACCAAAGACTTTTTAAAGTTGATTCTTATCTCTGCGATGATCGCGATTCCATTCTCTTATGTTTTCTATGACAAACTATTTTTGTTCTTTTTAATTCCGAACGGAACGGGCCTTGGTGTTTTAGAAGTTTTGGCTGGAGTCCTGTTCTTGTTCCTGGTGGGTTTCATTTCAATTTTTTGGCAAACCTCAAAAGTGGCTAACGAAAATCCAGCAAACAACCTGAGGTATGAGTGAACACGCACTATTGACTATTAAAAGTTTGAAGTGACAATAGTAAACAAGGTTGTATTGATCTGATTTGTCAATCAATGCCGGTTAATAGCTTAGTACTTGAAACTGAAGTACAAATTCCAGTTGCAATAACCTAGACGAAATTCCGGATATCAAATAATTTAGTGTTGTCGCTTACTGCAATGTTCTAAAATATTCCAACACTTCTCGTGCCTCCTCTTCATTCAACCCCTGATCAGACATTGGAGACCCATTAAATTCCATAAATAGGTCCTTTGCCAGTGCATCTTTTTTTACCATTTCAGAGGGGTTCAAAATCATGTTCATCACCCATTCCGGGGCTCTTCTTTTTAGAATCCCATTAGGAGGTGGCCCAATAAACTTTTTCCCCAGTTTATGACAAGCAGTACATTTCATCTCAAAAGTGGCTTTTCCTGAGCCCACCATTATTGAATCGATCTCCTGACCTAATTGGACTTTCTCAACTGGCCCGACTCCTTTGCTTTCCAGGTCTATTCTGGCAGAAGCCCTGCTACTATCTGCTTTTTCTTCCTTTTTCTCAAAACTAAACGACGGCTTTTCTTCCTTTTTACCACCACAGTTGATTAAAGCAACCGCTAGCATGATTACTAAATATCTCATTTGACTAAATTGAATCATCAAATATGAAGCAAATGAACAAACTCCTCTTAATACTCTCTGTATTCATTTTTATCAATTGTTCTGCTGATAACGATTGGACTCCAATATTTAATGGTCAAAACCTGGACGGCTGGCACAGCTATGGGGCCGAAGGTGAATTCAATGGATGGTTTGTAGAAGATGGGATACTCGTATTCGATCCGCAAAAAAGAACAGAAGCCCGAAGCTCATACCTGACCACCGACAAACAATACAAAGACTTTGAGTTGTCATTTGAATGGCTGATTGCCGAAAACGGCAATTCCGGAGTTTTCTGGGGAGTAGTTGAGGACGGCACCAACGAATTTCCCTATCATACCGGACCTGAAATACAAATTCTTGATGATGGATACGAAGAATACATTGCGGAACGTGGTGATATCAACCGAGCAGGATCACTCTACAACCTTATGGCTCCCTCCCAAATCGTAAGCAAGCATGCCAACCAATGGAACCATTATCTCATACACATTGATCAAACTAACAATGAGGGCTTTCTTGTTTTCAACGATGTGGAAGTGTTACGATTTCCCGTGAACGGGCCAGAATGGGAGGCCCTCATAGCGAATTCTCCGGCATCAAAATGGGAAGGGTTCGGAAAGACACAAACTGGTCATATCAGCTTTCAGGACTGGGGAGGACAGGTAGCTTTCAGAAACATCAAAATCCGTGTTCTCAATCAATAAGATGAAGTCCTAGCTATTAAGCACAACAAATATCAAATTCTTGGCTCGTAAAGTACTTATTCTACCGTTTCACATTGATCAACAAACCCCTGACCGAGCATACCTGTCAGAAGGTATTCTTGAGGAATTGATAGATATTGTAACAGAATTGGGTGAATTGATACCCCTTGGTCGGAACCTAAGTTTATTCCTTGATAACCATCCAAAACCTGGGGCAGAATTAAAAAAAGAGTTTGGAGTCGAATATATCATTGAGGGGAGTCTCAAAAAAAGAGAGCAGTCTTATCTTTTCAGTCTACGGCTAATTGACGCCAATGATGAATCTCCTATCAAAAGCCTGAAAACACCTGTTGAACTTTCAAACTGGACTCATGCGCTACAAGAGAGCACCAGCCAAATGCTTTCAGCCGTTTCTTCTTCACGACAGGCTCCTTTGGAGCGCAATTTGGAGGGGAACGCTCGCGAACTCTATCTCAAGGGAATCTATCATTGGAATAGGTATACGCATGAGGAAATGAAACGTGCAATTTCTTTCTTCCAAAAGTCGATCAAGCATGATGCCTCTTTTGCGCCTGCTTACGCTGGTTTGGCAAATGCCTACATTGTCATTGCGGTTATGGGATACGACCTTCCCGGACCAGCATTTGATGCGGCGCTCAAAAATGTAAACCTAGCCCTTGGCCTTAACAACAAACATTCTGAATCATACTTATGCGCTGCATTTCTTAATATTTTTTATCAGCGAGAATATGCCCGCGCCAAGGTAAATCTGGATGTTGCCTACCGCCTCAATCAAAATAATCCAAGAATTCTACAATTGTACTCGTTTTATTATGCGTATCAACAAGACTTTAATCTTTCAGAAAAGCATTGCACTGATGCACTAAAACTCGATCCGCTCTCGATTCCTATTTATGCCATGCTGGTCAGACTGGCCATTTTTAAAAAGGAATATGGGAAGGGTCTGGAAATCATTGAAGCCACTCGAGCAATAGAAGACCCGTGTCCTCCCATAATGGACTTAAAGGGAATAATCCACATTTTGTCAGGAAACGTTGATTTAGCCATTTCAACACTCGAGAAGAGCCTCAAACTTTCACCCGATAACCTACTGACCTATGCGTATCTGATTTATGCTTTGACAACTAGTGGTTTTTCGGAGGAAGCGTTTGAGTTAAAACAACAGCTTGAAGAGACAGTTACCACAAAAAGAACTGGCAACTATGATTATGCAATGGCAATCGTCAAGTTAGCGGAGCAAGATCTGGATGGTTTTTTTCTTCATGTCAATGCTGCACTCGAACTTGGACACACAGGAATCATTGGGGACGTGTATAACAATCCATTGTACAGCTCGATTCGAAAGGACATCAGATACCTGGGTTTTTTGAAAAAGAATAAATTGGGAGCAACACCTCCGGTTAAAACTCGTCAACCTAGCCGAAGTATCACGCTTAATGCCGCCACCAAAGAAAGTTTAACCCTCGACCCTCAAGATATTGCCTTCATTAAAGGCGATGGAAACTATAGTACCGTCCATTGGTTTGAATCTTCTTTGCTGAAACAAAAGATATTAAGAATCACGCTTAAACAACTAGAGGTACAACTTGCAGATATTTCGCAGATCCAAAGGGTACACAAAAGTTATATGGTTAATCTCAACGAGAGATTATCCATCTCGGGAAATGCACGAGGTTTTTTTATTGAAAGCGAATTCTATCCTATTCGCATTCCGATATCCCGAAGTAGAAGCAAGGAAATCTGTGAGATGATAGCATCATGACCTTCCCATTCGTCACAAATTACCCATTCGTCACAAATCATATTTGATTAGCCAACGGACAATTCCTATTGGTAACATAATCCATCTTACAAATCTCATATAATCATTCTTTGTCATGAACAAAACGAAATATCATGACAAAATTTTCTAAAAACATTCAAGTAAATGCTTCACAACAAAAAGTGTGGGAAGTCATGTCCAATCTGGGAGACATCTATAAATTCAATCCTAATGTTTCCAAATCATTTTACAACGGTGATCAAAAGAGCGGAATCGGTGCTAGCCGCACTTGTGAATTGATCCCTGCAGGTATTGTTGAAGAAGTCGCCACCAAATGGAATGAAGGCCAATCATACACCCTTGAAATTATTCCCATTGAAAAGGCTCCTCCCCTCAAAAATTTTTATGTACACCTTGACTTGACAACCGTTTCGAAGGGCATTACGAATGTTGACGTCACAATGGAGTACGACACCAAGCTAGGAGCAATTGGCACTATCATGAACACGCTAATGATCAAAAGTCAATTGGAAAAAGCTATCACATTGCTATTAGACGGGTTGAAACTCAACCTGGAAACAGGACAAGAAATCGAAAACCCTAAAACGCTAAAAGCACTGCTCCAAGCAGCCTAGGTAATTTTCTGGGTATTTTTTCTTTCTGAAGTAGGAGTAGAGTACTACTCCTGCTTTAAATAATCAATCAATGAAAGGATCAACCAACATCAAACAAACTGTAGTTTGCAAAGTTCTTATTCCTCTACTCACCATTATGAGTCTTGTGATGATTTTGATTAATATTCGTCACAATCTTACCCTTGGAGAAGCTGACGATCATTCTTCACTCTTAAATCTAATAAAAGCTAATCCTTCTGCAGCGTCTCTTGTTATATCGTCAAAAAGCGAGCCGGTAATTGAAAATCGGAATTAAGCCCGCCATTGGGTAGTTTTCAAGCTCTTTGGAATATGGGTTATAATTTAGCGCCCAAACATTTCTTTTATTGGTTACATTTTGAATATCAAGGGAAATACTGTGCTCAAAACGTTTTCCAAAAAACGATTGGCGTACACCAATGTCCCACCTCAAGTAGTCCGTCGCTTGTTGATCATAGATTTGATGCCAGTCGATGACCACCTCATTGTTCACTAGCGTGCGATCAAGGTTGATTGGCAACAACCTCTTTCCTCCTGTCCAAACCAGCTTTGTGTTGAGGCCAAGCCGCTTATTGCCTCCAAACTCAAATTCCTTGCCACCGACCAGATTGAGAATACGACCAAGGTTGTAACGTGTGCTCAACCAATCTGAACTAATCTGCTGGAATTTTGAATCGAACAAGCTTCCAGTCACCATGTAATAATAACCGTCACTGAAATACTTCTGGAAAGTTAATTCAATACCGTAGTTTCGCTGCTTACCCTGATTCACCAAAGTATCCATTGGACTCATCCCTCCAAAGATTGGAGACCAGTATTTATCTGGATTATTAGGGACCGGCAGATTAGGAACAAACTGATAATAGGCTTCAATTTTCACGTGCACGTTACTCTTTAACTTTTGCTCGAATCCAGCCACTGCGTGATGAGACTTAGTGAGCTTCAACTGACCATTAGGTAGAAATGTTTGTCCACCTGATGAGGTCGTCTCCAGAAAATAAACCGGAAGATTTTCATGTCGGCTATGAAGACCATAAGCAAAGGACATTTTACTTCGTTTTGTAAGGCCCATTTGTATACCCAGTCTTGGTTCGATTGATATGGTCGGGTTAAGGGTGAACCCTGAAATATGCAATCCTGAATTAATGAGAATGCGCTTGCTTAATCGAGTTTTGATCTGGCTATAAAACTGGTACATAACAAAACGTCCTTCACTCCGCAAAAATTCATTCCAAGGGTCCTCTTCACGGCTTTTCTGCCTTGCCCTATAATCGTACCTCAAGTGACTCAGAGTAGTTCCCACTCTCAATGATGCATTAGGTTTCAACTTTCGATGATAGTAGGAATTGAGGCGTACCGCATCATTGCTCGACCGATCAAAGAAGTCGTCATAGAACCAACCAGAAGCATTTGCCTTTTTTGTTTGTTCCGAACTGAAGCCTAACGACTTGGTCCAAACTGACCGAACGTAGGACTGATTTTTCAGTAATTTGAAATGCGTAATGCCAACAGCGTACATCCCAGCTTGTGTATTGTCTTCATATCCCGCGTCAAGTGGTTCATTTACACTTGAATCAGCAACAAAACCTTCGTCCACACTTGAGAACCCGCCAATCCCCCAAACAGTAATTCTACCCATTTTTTTTGTTGGAATAAACGCCTTAAATGAAAGGTCTTGATATCTGGGAAGGGCATTTTCTGAAATCTGGATTCCGACCTGATTGAGTAGCGCTAGACTTGAATATCTATAATTGACTATATATGACCCATCATAATCTTCTTTGAAGGGTCCTTCTGTCGACAAATCGAATCCAAGAAGTCCAACCTGAAAGGTGTATTCTTTTCTTTTATTATTGCCTCTCCTTAAATGAATGTCAAACACTCCTGATAACGCATTCCCATATTCCGCAGCAAAAGCACCTGTGAGAAAATCCGAACTCCCAAGCATATTAACACTTAGGATATTTACCGCACCAGCTGAATATCCCTCCTCTGCAAAATGGTTGGGGCTTGGGATTTCGACACCCTCAAGCCTCCATTGCAGCCAGTTGGGGCTGTTACCCCTTATAGATATTTCGTTTGACGCGTCATCGGTAATACCGACACCAGCAAATACTTGCGCCATCCTTGCGGGATCACTAATGCTCGCTGCATAACGTTGTGATTCCTCCACATTAAATGACCTGGCGCTTACCGTGCTCATTTCATTCAGTGGCTCTCGATCAGAAGCAATCAATACAAATTCATCGAGGGACTGAATTGATTCCTCCATTTCAATATTTAGCACTACTTGCTTGGCAGAGCCCACTAAAACTTCATTTATAACAGCATCTTCGTAACCGACAAAACGTACATGAATTGAATAACGTCCAATTGGCACCCCTTGAATGTTGAAATTACCATTGATGTCTGTGGTTGTTCCCTTCCATTTGATTGAATCCATTATTTGAACAGTTGCAAATGGCAGAGGTTCCTTAGAATCTATGTCCAATACTGTCCCCCGAACTGACTGTTTTGGGCCTTCGACAGCAACAACGGCTGACTTGATCACAATGGTTTCATTAAGGTGAATGAAGGTAAGTCCAGAATTCCTTAAAGCTTCTTCCAGTATCTGATCGATTGAAACTCCTTTTAAATTAAGCGTAACTTGACCCGCTCTAGCCAGCAGCTCATCATTGTAAATAAAATCGATATTGCCATGCTCTCTTAAATAGTCAATAACATCGGTAACCTTAACATCGGTAACCTCAATATCCAGAAGCTGTTGACCTGTAGCTTCATTCTCTAGAGAAAAAAGGATGTAAATGGACACAATCCCAATTCGAACAACCCTGGAAATAGGCAGCATATTTTAGCGAATTACAATAGTCGCTCCATCAATGTCAAACTCAACATCTGTTGAAAGCGTCAGCATCTCTAAAATACTTGAAATGTTTTGAGAGTTGTCAATTCTTGCAGTGAAATGATAAAGCCTAGCCTGTTCATTTTCAAAAACGTATGCGATTCCATACCATCTCGCTAGTTTCTCCATGACTGTCTCTAGCGATGTGTTTTGGAATTCGAATTTGCCGTTTCTCCATGAAGTATATCTCTCGGCATCCACTATTGTGATCATCGGCTGTCCTGATGCATTCACTGTTGCCTTTTCATTAGGATTCATTATAGTCATTTGTCCAGATGTTTTGGTTTGCAGCCCAATTTTTCCTTCGGCTAGGACTGCCAAATGTTCGGCATCATTCTCATATGCGGAAATGTTAAATTGTGTCCCCAATACGCTTACTTCCATTCGATCAGATGAAACAATAAAAGGTTTCGAAGCATGAGCCACCTCAAAAAATCCTTCACCTTCTAGGTGAACTTGTCGAACACTATCAGAAAAATTCACTGGAAACCGCAACTTGGATGCCGCATTCAACCAAACATTTGTTCCGTCGGAAAGTGTTACCTGATAATTTCCTCCTGTCGGTGTAATTAACTCATGATAAACTTCTTTTACTTCAACATGTGATAGACTTGGGGTGTAAGTCAGCACATCGGTATTTGCTATTCGAGTGTTTGACTCAAATAACTCGAAAGGAGAGCTGGATACCTGATGTGAGGTTCCATCGGCCAATTTGAGGATTGCACTGTTTGATCCAGGTTCAGCGATTTGGTCCAATTGTGCATATGGACTCAATGTTTCAGAACTATTAATACTCAAGAAGTAATACGAGATAGCAAGAAGAGGCAACAATACTGCAGCAGCGTATTTTAGGACAGTACGAAAATCAAACCGGACTACTTTCTCATCAAACAATTCGTCTTCCAAATTGTCCCATATCTTCTGTTCATCAAATTGACGATATCCATCTATTTTATTGAGCTGATTGGTAGGGTTCGCAATCTTCTCAAACAGTATTTTATTTTCTCCACTTTCTGCCAACCATCTATCTAGTTTTGCCGATTGTGCCGCAGTTATGTTACCCGAGAGCTTAGCGTAAATAATGTTCGATATTTCAAATTGTTCATGCATGGCCATAGCTATTCACAACTACAACAACCAACTTGGCTGGGCGGGTGAAAGAATTTTTCATTTTTTTCAAAAACATAACAAAACAGCATTAAGTATTGGACCTAATTTATCTTTCAATTTTGCATAGGCTATTTTCTTCTGAGTCTTTACTGTATTTTCAGAAACCGACAACTGATTTGCAATTTCACTCACCTTCAATCCTTGCAGCGCCAGGAGCATAACGTTCTGTGATGCTTCAGGAAGTGCTGCTATTTCTCGATGCAAGCGACCAATAACATCTTCTTCGATCACATGTTGATTGAAATATTGTTCCGATTCCAATTCATAAATCAATGAAGACTCATGTTTGCTTTTTACTGTTTCGTGCTTTAAAAAATTCAGGCATTTATTGCGAGTGGTGGTGTAAAGAAATGCCTTGATCGCGTTGATATGCTCAAAATTTTCTTTCTTTTCCCAAAAACTGATGAAGGCCTCCTGGACCAGGTCCTGAGAATCATTTGGGTCAAGGTATTGACAGGCAAATGAGCAAAGTGGTTTAAAATACGCTTGGAAGATCTTTTGAAAATCACCTTTATCTTTTAACCGTATTTTCCCTTCTTCTTGCAGCACAAGTAAATTTAGTTGCTATCTCTAAAAGTCGAGCAAATTACATTTCTAATCTTTTGCCCAAATTATATCGTTACAAATCAAAAAAGCACCTATAGCTGACCAGTTTATTGGAAGCTATTTTAACGCAGAGTGCACCAATGGTAAGGTCATCTGCAAATATTGCCTGCATTTGGCAAATAAATGGGCTTTTTATTGAAAAAATGTGCCCTAACCCATTCATAATCAGCATGATTGATGCATTGTTCCGTATCCTAACTATTGTGGTTAAAATTTCTCGTATTTGGCCGTTTTTTGCTCGCTTGGAGTTAATAAGTGAAAATCACCCCGCTTACTGATGTTCAGGTAACAAAAGATCGTTTACTGATTTTACCGGATTAAAGGTAATGACCGGAACTTCAACAAAGACTGTATTCCAGTCTGCCATACTTCCATTCCATAATCCTGGCAGTTCTTGTGCTTTGAGATCCTTTCCGCCTTGAGATTTTTCAGTCACAAAACCAGTAGCTGGATCTCTATATTTCAGTAAATCAAATTTCTTACCTTCATAATTTCTTACCCCACAGACAACATCTACCGGATTAAAATGTGTTGCCTTGTTGAAAACACTTTTCTGATCGGCATTACTCAAATCAATCTGAGCAGTTTCAACTACTTGTAACGATGTGTTACCATCGCCATCGGATACCCAAAACGGACCTCCTCCCGGATCTCCTTCACTCTTTACCATTCCGCAAACTCTGATTGGTCGGTCTAGCACTTTGATCAAGCCTGCTGCATCTAAGGTATTCGATGATTGATAACCCAAGCTCGGTAAATAATCATTTACTTCCTGAATCAATTCATCATTAGGTGCGTTTTGAAGCCTTCTAGCATAATCAAATATCTGAGCTTGTCTTTCCAACAATAATCCTGCTATTACCTTTTTGAACTTAATTGTTTCGGGCTTGAATCGATCTGGCACTACATTATCGATATTCTTTAAAAAGATAATGTCCGCGTCTATTTCATTTAGGTTTTCTAACAAAGCACCATGACCTGCAGGTCTGAACAGTATTTTGCCATCTTCAGAAGTGAATGGTTGATTTTCCAGATCTACAGCAATAGTGTCAGTTGAAGGTTTTTGCTGGCTATAAGAAATGGAAATTTTCACGCCATATGCATTTTCATAAGCACCTTTTATCTCAGAGACGTGTGCTTCGAATTTTGGCTGATGCTCCGCTGAAACTGTAAAATGTATGTTGACTTCTCCATTTCCACATTTTGCATATTGCGCTCCTTCTACAATATGTTCCTCTAAAGGTGTTCGGTTACTCTGTCCATATTGATGAAATTTCAAAAGTCCTTTTGGTAAAACACCATAGCTAAGACCATCCTCTTCCAACAAGCATTTAATTACATCCGTATATTGTCTTTTTAATATAGCCGCTTCAACACCAGTACCATTGGAGTTAAATTTCGTTTTGAGATCAGTGAAAAAGGCAAACTTTTCTATTGCCTTAAAAAAACTAAAAACTGATCCTCTAGATGTATCTGAAATCAATTTATTGTAAGCCTCCTCAGATCCATCAAAGTCTTGAATAAACGCATAAAGGGTTTTGAACATTCGAGTTGCCGCACCGGAGGCTGGAACAAATTTTACAATAGAAGATGCTTCGGTTGATTCATCATATTTAGCAATAAATGAATCAACTTCCGATGGTGACAAAGCGGTTATGCCCTCACCCACTAATGCTGGAGCGCTCAGTTCGGTTGGAGGAAATCCATTCTTAAAATGGTCAATCTGTTGTTCAACTATCTCAACATCCAATCCATGGTTGAGTACCTGATCTTTTTCTGAAGATTTAAGCATAAGTCAGTCTTTGAGACAAAAATCCCTTCGCAATCGTTTTAATACAAGTAAAATGCAGTTTATCTAAATGACCTTCTCTTTATTTTTCATTGTTTGTCGATTCTCACTAATTTCAATGTCTAATTTATTCGACTATGGCTACCCGTAACCCGTCTATTGGATCATTTTATGGTATTGGAATGGTCCCAAGTGAATTTTGGAAAGATTATGGCTTTGCATTGCTGATCATCGCTGGTGCTGATGGTGATGTCTCTGATCCTGAATTGGAATGGTTAACCCTTGAAGTGGCCGAAGCAATAGGTGCTGATGATGATATCGTAGCAGAGTGGGAAGAGTTTGACTATTATGATGGAGATCTCCGGGAAATTTTTTCACACATCAATTCCAGATCCATTGCGAGTTTTTCAAATCTGTTGATTTACGATGCGATTAGAATGTGTAGTGCTGATGATGATTATGCCCAGGAAGAAAGAGAAAGAGTGGGGGAAGCTGCAGCTATTCTTAACGTTTCACGTGAATCCGTAATTGCAATCGAGTCCCTGGTTGAAATCGAAACAGCAGCTGCTAAAATGAGAACACTGATTCTCTAGCCATAAATATCATTAAGAACACCCGCTAACCGTATGCCCGCCTGACGTAAGCGTTGATTGACCAATGCGATATTATTGAAATTGTATTGATAGTTCAGTTTACCATTTTCTGGGAAATCATAAACCTGTGCCCTAACCGATTTAGATTCATTTGCCCAGTCCAAAATTGATGTATTTTGCCATTCAAAAATCTTTGGCTTTTCTACATGGTCAATCCAATCAACATATTCCGAGTAGGCATATTGCTGTCCATCAATGATTCCTGAATCCCATACCCTGTGCAAATTTGAGCTGTTCCAGAAATACTCGACTTTTACATCATTACCCCCCTTATCGATCCCATTTCCAACATGAAGTGGTTGATGAATATCACCAATCAAATGAATCAGACACTTCAAAGCGAAAGCTTCATCTTCCATTGAAAATCTTTTTGATTTCAATTCCTGAATGAATTGATCGATCGCCTGAATGGCATCCCCCTCTTCTGGTATTCCTGCTTCGTGATAAGTTTTTCCATTAGGGATTGTACAGTAGTGCCAGGGAGATAGATGACGATATTGTTTGTCAGACTTGATAAAATCCATGTAGTTGGCAACTTCTGCCAGTGACTCTGTCCCCAATATTTGAGAAATATGCTTAAGCGCTTTTTTGGAGAGATGGTTTTCTGCAATTTTTCCTACTATACGATGACCGGTTTGCCCCCATGCAAAGGCAGATTGAACAACCAGTATTGCCAAAGCAATCAAAAGTATTCTTTTCATATCAGTGTCATGTATTGATCAATATTGCAAGATAAAGCCGAAGAAGGCAAAGAAATGAAACGATGAAAACTAAAAAGGCGCACTCTCGAAAGAGTACGCCTTAATCACCAACCTAACCTAAAAAGAAAGCACACATAAAACGTGTTGTAACACGAATTATTTTGTGACTACTTAATACCCTTATATCGTTTATAGCCTGAAAAGGTTACAATAAATCAACGCATCAATAAAACGAGCAGTATAGATTTGCCGAAAAGATATCAAGAGTTGAAAGCATCAACGATAATTTCATATTTAGATCAGGACCCTTCTTTTTTACAATTTTCGGAAGCCGTTGAAAAGAGCGCAAAAGTTTGTAGACTAAAAGGTCTTGCCGGGAGTGCTGACGTAGCAATTTGCGGTCAGCTGCATCAACAAAGTAATCGCAATGGGCTTGTGATTTTGCATGATGCAGAAGAGGCAAGCTATTTTCAATACGACCTGGAAAATATTTTCCCCGATCTAAAAGTTTTACTCTTTCCAACATCATATAAAAGACCTTATTCCTTCGATGAGATTGAGAATGCAAATATTCTACAACGATCAGAGGTGCTTGATGAATTATCGTCTAATGCATCAGGCAACCTGATTATCGTCACTTATCCGGAAGCACTAAGTGAAAAGGTGATCAATAAAAGATCATTGGTAAGTAATACTTTCGTCGCATCGATTGGAGAACAATTGGATACAGAATTCCTTCAAGAGTTGCTCACTACTTATGATTTCGAGAGAACAGATTTTGTTTATGAGCCTGGGCAATTTGCCATACGAGGAGGTATCATGGATATTTTCTCATTCTCTAGAGATCAGCCATATCGTTTGGAACTCTTTGGAGATGAAATCGAAAGCATACGGGAGTTTGATGTCGAAACTCAGTTATCCACCCTTGACCTGGATAAGATAAGTATCGTCCCAAATACCCAAACCAGACTATTAAAAGAGGAGCGACAATCCTTTTTGGAGTTTATTGGGGATGAATTTCTCGTTTGGATCAAGGATTATAGAGAAACAGCTGATATCGTAGATCGATGCTTTGATAAGGCAAGTGAAAATTTTCAGTCATTGCTGGCCTTGAGTGATCAAAGCCAGGTGGTCCTTTCTCCTGATGCCATTTTTGATAACTCCAAAACATTTTTACCCCTTCTCAATAAAGTTCAAAGAATTGAGTTTGGTAAAAAATATTATCTCCAGACTGAGGCGCATTTTGAATTTCAGATGAAACCACAGCCTGATTTCAAGCGAAATTTTGAACTTCTAATCAATGAGCTCCAGAAACTACATCAACAAAACTATCAGGTCCATATTTTCTCTGACTCTCAGAAGCAGCTCGAAAGACTGGAAAGCATATTTTCAGAAGTAGATACAAGCATTTCATGGCAACCTGTTCATGCTGGAATCAGAGCAGGTTTTATGGATGATTTCAACAAAATGGTTTTTTACACGGACCATCAAATCTTTGAGCGCTTCCATCGCGTGAAGAAGAAAGAAAAATTTAGCAAGAAAAAAGCTTTAACCCTAAAAGAGCTCAAATCTCTGCAGACCGGAGATTATGTCGTCCACATTGACCATGGTGTCGCTCGCTTTGCCGGATTGGACAAGGTGGATGTCAACGGAAATATGCAAGAAGCACTTCGACTTGTGTACCGCGATAATGATTTATTGTATGTAAGTATTCATTCCCTTCACAAAATATCTAGGTATTCAGGAAAAGAAGGTGAACCGCCAACTACTAACAAACTTGGGTCAGCAGACTGGGACAATAAGAAGAAAAAAGTCAAAAGACAGGTCAAGGATATTGCCCGGGATCTCATTAAACTATACGCAAAACGAAAGTCAGCCATTGGTTTTGCCTTTCCTCCAGATAATTTTTTACAAGTTGAACTGGAATCTAGCTTCATTTACGAAGACACTCCTGATCAAACATCTGCAACATCAGACGTAAAATCTGACATGGAGCTAGAAAACCCCATGGACCGACTGGTCTGCGGAGACGTTGGTTTTGGAAAAACAGAAGTTGCCATTCGCGCCGCATTCAAGGCCGTCAACGCTGGTAAACAAGTTGCTGTGCTTGTACCAACTACAATCTTGGCCATGCAACATTACAATACGTTTGGTAACCGACTAAAAAATTTCCCAATTGTGGTTGATTACGTGAATCGCTTTCGCACCACCAAGGAAATTACCCAAACACGAAAAGACCTTTCTGCAGGTAAAATCGACATCTTGATTGGTACACATAGAATTGTAAATAAGGACATTGAGTTCAAAGATTTGGGCCTAATGATCATAGATGAAGAGCAAAAGTTTGGGGTAAAAGTCAAGGAAAGATTAAAGGAAATGAGAATAAATGTCGATGCATTGACCTTAACAGCGACACCCATACCAAGAACCTTGCATTTTTCATTGATGGGAGCAAGGGATCTTTCAATCATTTCTACCGCACCACCCAACAGGAGGCCTGTCACCACCGAAATTCATGAATTCAATGAAGAAGTAATAAGAGATGCAATTCGACATGAGCTAAGAAGAGGAGGACAGGTATTCTTTGTCCATAATCGAATAAACGACATTGAGAATATCGCCAATACCATTTACCACCTGGTTCCTGATGCCAAAATCGGAATTGCTCATGGTCAAATGGAGGGCAAGCAATTGGAAAAAGTTATGATGCGCTTCATCAATGGAGAGTATGATGTACTCGTGTCCACTAACATAATAGAGTCCGGACTGGATATTACCAATGCCAATACAATCATCATCAATCGGGCAAACATGTTCGGATTATCTGACCTGCACCAAATGCGAGGTAGGGTAGGAAGATCCAATACTCAGGCATATTGTTATTTGTTGACTCCTCCAAGTTCAATACTTACCGCTGATGCACGTAAAAGATTGATTACGCTGGAAGAGTTTTCAGATTTAGGAGATGGGTTTAAGGTGGCCATGAGAGACCTTGACATTCGTGGTGCAGGAAATCTGCTTGGCAGTGAGCAGAGTGGGTTTATCAATGACATGGGGTTTGACATGTATCATAAAATACTCGACGAAGCAGTTCACGAATTGAAAGAAGAGGAATTCAAAGATCTATTTGAAAGCGAGTTGCTAGACGCTGAAACTCTTCAAAACCTTGCCAACGATTGTCTGATAGAAACTGATTTAGAATTACTCATCCCTCAGGATTATGTGGGAAACACCACGGAACGACTTCAACTTTATACAGAACTTGACAATCTGGAAAATGATGAAGATTTGATCAAATTTGAAAAATCGCTTGCTGATCGCTTTGGTCCAGTGCCTTCTGAAGTCAAGGAGATGATTAAAAGTGTCAAATTGAGATGGAAGGGCATGCAGCTTGGTTTTGACAAAGTCACCTTAAAGAAAGAAGTATTGCGATGTACCTTAATGGGTGAAAAAGCAGACTCCTACTTCCAATCTGACACTTTTGGAAAGATTCTTAAATATGTCCAAATGAACCCAAGACAGACCGCAATGAAAGAAATGAAAAACAAATTGGTCATTGCAATTAAGGGAATTACTGAGGTAGGAGAAGGAGTAAATGTGCTCAATAGCATGTTAGGCACGGAAGAAAAACAGCATATTGCACAATAAATCCCTTAAAATGGTATTTATAAATATGAGTAATACCCCGATTATTGGTTTGCTTGGGTATTTTTGAATTATTTTGCATTAATTAGTAGTTTAACACGCTTCAATAAGATAACAGGTTATGAAAAAAATTGTAAGAGCGGCTAAGTACTTAGCGTATTCTACTTCGGCTGCCTTCTTTCTCTCTTCATGTTTCATTGGTGGAGGGGGAGCACCGACTAGCTCGAGTCCAGGCTTTATGAGTACGGCCACCGGATTAGAGTATAACGAAGAAGGTGGGTTTCAGGTGTCCGAATATGCTGGTCAACCTCAAGGACCTAATTTGGTTTTTATAGAAGGGGGTCGAACAGTGCTTGGTTCATTCGAAGAAGATATGGTCAATTCCAGAGACAACCTGGAAAGAGCAGTGACGGTTGCATCCTTTTATATGGATGAAACTGAAGTTGCGAATGTTCACTGGCTGGAATATGAGTATTATATCAAAGCTGATTCAGACGAGCTATACTGGAAGAACAATCTTCCTGATACGACTGTTTGGGCCAAAGATCTGGCTTTTAATGACCCTTATGTGGATCATTATTACAGATATCCAGGATTTAGGTTCTTCCCAGTTGTTGGCGTGAACTGGAGACAGGCGGTTAATTACTGTAACTGGAGAACAAGAGTTGTAAACATTAAGCTTGCAGAGGATGCTGGATATTTCGAGAGCGATTTGTCAGGAGATGATGCCTTTGCTGGTGCAGAAGCCGGTCCTTCTGGACCTCCACAAAGAATTCCTTTGGAAAGTGGAGTTGTGCTTCCAAACTATCGACTACCAACAGAAGCTGAATGGGAATATGCTGCTCAGGCACTTATTGGTGTACAGTGGATGGATGAACAGCAAACACATAGAAGACTTTATCCTTGGGATGGTCATGCTTTAAGAAACCCTTACGGAAAAAGTCAAGGTTTCATGATGGCCAACTACAAAAGAGGACGTGGTGATTATGCTGGTATTGCTGGTCGATTGAATGACGGAGCAATGATCACAACATACATTTATGATTATCCTCCAAATGATTTCAACCTTTATAATATGGCTGGAAACGTAAATGAGTGGGTTCAGGATGTATACAGAGCGCTCTCTTTTCAGGATATGGATGATATGAATCCAGTACGAAGAGATGGGGTGTTGGATGAAGAAAGTGGTTATGATCAGACTTATTCATTTATTGGAAATGAAACTGAGTATACAGAAGAGGAAGCAGTAGGCGCTGGTATTTCTCCTAAAATGTTTAATGCTGACAATCCTCCTACAAAAAGAATGAGGGTATACAAAGGCGGTTCTTGGCAAGATGTCGCATACTGGTTATCTCCAGGAACAAGACGAGCCATCTTTGAAAATCAGTCAACATCGGATATCGGATTTAGATGTGCGATGATCAGGGCTGGGACTAATTACTAGAATTTTCATAACCAATGATATAAGGGTTGTTTCATTCAGAAACAGCCCTTTTTTATTTTATGCCAGTAGCCAGGCATATAACATATACTTCAGAAACTCCCTGATTAATCAGTTCGTCGCATAAAGTCCCAACTGTGGCTCCAGTCGTAATTACATCATCCACGATCATTACGTTCTTCATCTTAATCGCATCTTTATCATTGATGCGATATATTTTTTCAACATTTGTCCATCGCTCAAGTTTTGATTTGTTAGTCTGTGAACTTGTCTTCTTGATTCTCTCAACAGCAAAATCGTTTACAGGAACAGATAGTTGACTTGAAATTCCCTCCGCTATTGCCAAGCTTTGGTTATATCCTCTTTTACGCTTTTTCTGTTTATGAATAGGGATAGGTATGATGCAATCGACATTGATTGAAACAGTTTGCAATTCTTTACCAAACCATTTTCCTAATTCAACGCCTATTTCATAATTACCCTTATATTTTAACTGATTTAATATCTTTTGTGCAACGCCATGCTTTTGAAATTGCATATAAGAAGACGCAAAAACCACGTTCGGCAAATACGAAAAGCGATTATAAAGGGGATTATGTTTTTCTTTGTGATGGTGATTTAGGGGGAGATCCTTTCTGCATCGAAGACACAAATGGCCAACTCCTTTTTGTAAATGTTCATTGCAGTTCAAACAAACCTTCGGAAAAACCAAGGAAACAAAATCCCTTAAAAGTGATTTTACGTTATGAAGATGATAGAGCGCCATATTTGCCAAACAATACAAGTTAATGGTTTTTAAAAAAGATTTGGACTTGCAGCGTAAATGGGTCAAACTTCTCTACTTCCTTAAAGGGAGTAGTGATAAAAGACCGCAGGGATTAAACGGCGTGCTATTTTTAGTGGGTGTGCAGGAATTGGGACAAGGTGTTAGAAATTATTCTAAAGAGGAAAAACAAGACCTCATACACATTGGTATTTGCAAAGTGCTGTCGTTAGATGGATATTACAGGTTGGAAGGATTGGACGAGGAAGGTTGGCCGCATTGGACATTGATGAAAGAGCTTCCCAAATTGAGTCTTCCAGAGCAAGAGCGTTTGTTGAAGATACAAGCCATAGAATATTTTGAATCAGAGATTGGAGTAATTCTCGCATGAGAACAAATCAATTAGAAGAAAAAATAAGAGCATATAAGAAGAAACACGCATTAAACTCTCTTATCAAAGGAGTCTTTCTGCTTGGTTCAATACTGTTTCTTCTCTTCTTGATATTCACCGTTGTTGAATACAGCTTTAGATTAGGGACAACAGGGCGTACCGTTATATTTTATCTTTTGTTGTCGGTGATGATCTATGGTTTCTTTGAATTCATTGGCAAACACCTGGCTGCCATTTTTGGTTGGCGTCAATCAATGACTGATGACAAAGCGGCCCTTGATATTGGTAACTACTTTCCAGATATAAAGGACAAGCTTTTAAACACGCTCCAATTACAAAGAAGCGACGGCTCTGAACATCAATTAATCCGTGCGAGCATTGACCAAAGAATAGTGACATTGAGTCCTTTCTCATTTGCCTCTGCTATCGACTTAAGAAAGAATAAGTCCTTTCTGATATATTTTTCACTCATATTGGTAGTTGTCCTAATTGTTCCTTTCTTTTCTCCTGGAATCTATTCTGAGACTACATCAAGAATTGTAAATCATCGAACCGAGTTTGTTCCACAAGCACCATTTCGTTTCGTATTCAACGACAATTTGAATACAGCTTTTAAGGGAGAAGACGTGAAACTTGATGTTTTGCTTGAAGGTTCTGCCATCCCAGCACAGGCACATATTGTAATCAATGGAAGACGGGCACCTTTGACAAAGAAATCTGCAACCCATTTTTACTATGAGGTTCCCAACATACAAAGTGCCTTAGCATTTCACTTTGAAGCTGGCGGATATTCCAGTCCTTTGATCAACATGAATGTAGTCGCCCGCCCTGAAATGCGAGCATTTAATATAAGACTTGCCTATCCATCCTATACTGGACTTGAGCCAACTACACTTAACAATACAGGAAATCTGAATTTTCCTGAAGGTACTAGAGTTCAATGGATGTTCTCCACCTATGAAGCTGAGGCTGCAAACATCATTCTCTTTTCAGATAGCACAGTTTTAAATTCAGATGTGACTGATAATCAGGTATTTAAAATTAATTCTCGTTTGGATGAATCTACTGATTATGAAGTAGAGCTGATAAACTCATTCAGCAAAAACGCTGACAAGATGAGATATCACATTGAAGTTGATAAAGATGATTATCCGGAAATTGATGCTTCATTTTTTCCAGATACAATTCTTTATGAGTATTTGATCGTAAGTGGAAATATCCAGGATGATTACGGTTTCAATAATCTGCAGTTGATGTATGAAGTCAACAATGAGAAAAGCTTTATTCCAATAGCGTTTAATCCCAAATCTTCAAGTCAATCCTACTATCACATGGCTGAACTTGATTCTATCATGCGATTGACTGATGATGAAATAAGTTTTCAGGTATATGCGTGGGACAATGATGAAGTGAATGGTTCGAAAATCAGCAAGTCCAGTTTTTTTACACTAAAAAAGAAAAGCGCAGAAAGCATCAGAAAAACGTTGAATGACCAAGCGCGGCTAGCAGAGGATAAATTAGAAGAATCTTTAGAGGAAAGTAGGAGTCTTAACGAAATGATGAAATCACTCGAGGAAAGACTCAAAAGCAAGAGTGAAATGGCTTGGCAAGAAGAAAAAATACTAGAAGACATTCTGGAGAAGCGGAAACAACTTGATGAGGCAGTAAACGACATACTTGATAAAATAGATGAGCTAAATAAAGGTGAAAATAAGTTCAATGACAGAAGTGAAGAATTGAAGGAAAAATCTGCGCAACTTCAAAAACTTATGAACGATGTGCTTGATGAGGAAACGAAAAAGCTGTACGAAGAACTTCAGAAACTACTGGAAGAAAAAGGAAATTCGGAGGAAATCAAGAATCAGCTTGATAGGCTAAAGCCAAATCAGGAGAATTTGGAGAAGGAATTGGAAAGAGCGCTTGAGTTATTTAAGCGCATCAAATTGGAAAATGACATTGAAAACCTAAGTAAGGATCTTGAGGAGCTTAGCCAAAAGCAAAATAAATTATCACAGGAAACGCTAAAAAAACAAAACGATCTTAGTGAGTTAAAAGAGCAACAGGAACAAATTGAAAAAGAATTTGAAGAGCATCAAGAGCGCCTAGACAATATTGAAGAGCAAAATCAGGAGCTTGAGGATCCAGAGCCTCTTCAGGATATGAACCAGGAAGAGCAGGCAGTTGATAGTACGCTTGAACAAATCCAGAAGGATTTAGATAAAGGTGATCGAAAAAGCGGAAGTCAGCAACAGAAGCAGGCAGGAGAACAGATGAAGAAAATGAGTCAGAAACTCCAGCAAATGCAGGAAAGCATGCAAATGGAAGTCATGCAGGAAAACATTGATGATTTGGAAAACATTTTGGATGATTTAGTAAAACTCTCACACAATGAGGAAGCCATCATAAACGAATTCAAAACGGTAAGACAAATAGATCCACGGTTTGTCGAACTGTCGCAGGAACAACTGAAATTAAACGATGATGCAAAAGTCATTGAAGATAGCCTCATGGCATTAGCTAGTCGGGAGTTTCAAATTTCCTCATTTGTGACTCGAGAACTGTCTGAAATGAATAGAAACATTGATCTTGCCGTAGATCATTTGAAAGACAGAAATCGAAACAAAGCGCTGAGCAATCAACAATTTGCTATGACTTCCATTAATAATCTTGCCCTTTTGTTATCCGATCTGCTCCAACAAATGCAAATGGCAATGGCTGCACAGGCTTCAGGAAAACCATCAAAAGGAAAGGGGAAACAAGACTTACCGTCATTACAACAACTTCAGCAGCAGCTTTCGCAGCAAATACAGCAACTAAAAAAAGGAGATAAAAAGGGCCGGCAGCTTTCAGAGGAGCTTGCACGTATGGCTGCCGAACAAGAAATGCTGAGACAAAAGGTCCAGGAAATGCAGGAGAAACTAAAAGGTCAGCATGGCAATAAGGAGGCTAGTGACAATCTCAGCAAAGCCATTCAGGAAATGGAACAAAATGAAATTGACTTGGTTAACAAGAGAATAACACAAGAACTTATTAATCGTCAAGAGCGTATAACGACCCGGTTACTGGAAGCTGAAAAGTCCATGAAGGAACAGCGCTTGGACGAGGAAAGAAAAGGAGAGAGTGCAACCTATCAGGGAAAACAACTACCAAAAGCTTTTGAAGAGTATTTAGAAGAGAGGGAAAAAGAGATCGAATTATTGAAAACAGTTCCTCTTGACTTGAATCCATTTTATAAAAAGGAAGTAAACGATTATTTTAGGCGCTTAAGTAACGACAATTGATGAACTCGATACAAATTCAAATACCCTCTCTTCCTGAAAACATCAGGATTATCGAAAGTTTTATTGATAATGCCAAAGAGAAATATGATCTAAACGACGACATATACGGCAACATCATGATCGCTGTTACTGAATCTGTCAACAACGCGATAGTGCACGGAAATAGCAATGACAAGAATAAGAACGTGGATTTAAAGCTTTCGCTTGAAAAAAATTCACTCAAATTTACTGTCACAGACCAAGGAGAAGGATTTGATTATGAAAGTCTGCCAGATCCAACTGCCCCAGAAAACCTTGATAAAATAGGTGGGCGTGGCATCTTTCTGATGAAAAACCTGAGTGATGAAGTTTCTTTTCAGAATGATGGCAAGCATGTAGAGATGACATTCTACCTATAATGTCTAACATCCTGTTTCATTTCGAAGATGTACCAAGCTTTGAAATAGACTCATCTGCAACCGAAAATTGGTTAACTCAAGTTGTAAACCAGGAGCAGAAATCCTGGACAATAGATGAGCTCAACTATATTTTCTGTAGTGATGAATACCTTTTGCAAATCAATCAGCAATATCTCAATCATGATTACTACACCGATGTTATCACTTTTGACAACAGTGGATCTCAAGAAGAGATTGTTGGTGATATATTCATTAGTACTGACAGGGTAAAAGAAAATGCCCAGGCGTTGAACTCATCCTTCCATATAGAACTATATCGAATCATGGTGCATGGGTTGCTTCATTTGCTAGAATATGATGACAAAAGCCCTGAGGCTAAAAAACTAATGACCAATAAAGAAGACACCTATTTATCTTTGCTGTCAAAATTCAACGTTCCACGTGGAACAAATTGATTAATCTTAGAGTTAATGTTCCACGTGAAACATTTATAAAATGTTTAAAGAGTACGATATAATAGTCGTTGGTGCCGGGCACGCTGGATGTGAAGCTGCCGCTGCTGCTGCCAACATGGGATCCAAGGTTCTCTTGGTAACCATGAACATGAACACCATTGCACAAATGTCATGTAACCCAGCAATGGGAGGTGTTGCAAAAGGTCAGATTGTGAGAGAAATCGATGCGCTGGGAGGGTATTCCGCCATTATTACTGACAAGACGGCCATCCAATTCAGAATGCTCAATAGATCCAAAGGCCCTGCCATGTGGAGTCCACGCGCCCAATCCGATAGGATGAGATTCGCTGAGGAATGGCGGTTAACTTTAGAGGGTATTCCGAACCTCGACTTCTGGCAAGAAATGGCTACAGGAGTCATTGTGGAAAATGGTCATATTGCTGGCATCACAACATCCCTGGGTCTTAAAATCAAAAGCAAAGCTGTTGTGCTAACAAATGGCACATTTCTTAATGGTCTTATTCATATTGGAGAAAAGCAGTTTGGAGGTGGAAGAGCAGCGGAAAAATCAGCTACAGGTATTACCGAACAGTTAATCAACCTCGGGTTTGAAGCAGGTAGAATGAAAACCGGAACACCGCCTCGCGTTGATGGTAGAAGCCTTGATTATTCCAAAATGGAAGAGCAAAAAGGCGATGAGCTCCCTGAAAAATTCTCTTACCTTAAATCAAGTAACCCGTTAAAAGAACAAAGAAGCTGCTGGATCACATATACAAATACTGATGTCCATGAAGTTTTACAAACAGGGTTTGATCGATCTCCCATGTTTAACGGTCGCATCCAGGGCCTAGGGCCAAGGTATTGTCCCTCCATAGAAGACAAAATAAACCGTTTCTCCGAGAGAGATCGGCATCAAATATTCGTAGAGCCCGAAGGATGGAATACAGTTGAAGTATATGTCAATGGGTTTTCAACATCACTTCCGGAAGATGTACAATACAATGCCATCACAAGGATACCTGGATTTGAAAAGGCAAAACTATTTCGGCCAGGTTACGCAATAGAATATGACTATTTTCCTCCAACACAATTAGCTCACACATTAGAAACCAAACTTGTAGATGGTCTTTACTTTGCAGGTCAAATTAACGGTACTACTGGTTACGAAGAAGCAGGCTCACAGGGATTAATGGCAGGCATAAATGCGCATTTAAAGGTCCACGGAAAAGACCCTTTCATACTTAAACGATCTGAAGCCTACATAGGTGTGCTCATCGATGATCTCATAAACAAAGGCACTGACGAACCATATAGAATGTTTACTTCACGTGCTGAATACAGATTGCTACTTAGACAAGATAATGCCGATCTCAGATTAACCGAAAAGAGTTATGACATAGGTCTTGCCTCAGCAGAACGTATGCAACAGGTGAAGGAAAAAAACGAACAAACTCATAAGCTGATCAATGACCTGACTCAAAAGAAGGTAACTCCCAGTCAAATTAATACCTTTCTAAACGCAACAGATAATACCCCCATAAAAGAAAAAACCACACTCATACAGTTGGTCAAGAGACCTCAACTAGGACTAGAGGCTTTGCGTAATGCAAATCAGGACACAGCATTGTATTTAGGCAAGTACGAAAAAGAAATTTTAGAGCAAGCCGAAATTCAAATTAAGTATCAATCTTACATCGAAAGGGAAAAGAAAAACTCAGAAAAAATGGAATCCATGGAGTCATTCCGTATTAAAACAGATTTCGATTATCAAGGCATTCCCGCTCTTTCTGCTGAAGCCAAAGAAAAACTCATTAATATCAAACCAGCCACATTGGGCCAAGCGTCCAGAATCAGCGGTGTATCTCCAGCTGACATCTCGGTACTGATGGTATATCTATCTCGCTAATTTTTATGTACGAAAAAATTAACAATTGCCCTACCTGCAATCATATCAAATTCAACAATTACAAAATTGTAAAAGATCATTCCATCTCCGGAGAAAGTTTTGCGCTTGTGCAATGCGATAACTGTGGATTGATAATTACGAACCCCAGACCCGATAAGTCTCACATTGGTAAGTTTTATGAAAGCGAAAATTACATCTCCCATAGTAATAGTTCCAATGGTCTTGTTTCAATACTCTACAAAGCAGTAAGGTCTTACACCCTCAACTCCAAAATACGATTGATCAAAAAGTACAATCCCAATCCTAAGCTCCTTGATTACGGCTGTGGCACAGGTCACTTCCTCAATAAATGTCAATCAATCAATTGGGACGTCAATGGGATCGAACCAAATCCAAATGCAAATGACCATGCATCCAGCAATACAGGACTAAATATATCATCCGACTTAAGTCAACTTCCCAATAATGATTCATTTGATATTATAACTGCCTGGCACGTACTTGAACATGTACATGACCTCAATGATACTTTTAGTAATCTGAAAAAAGCTTTGACAACATCTGGACATATGTTTGTCGCTTTACCAAACTATAAGTCTGCAGATGCTCAGCATTATGATAGTCAATGGGCAGGCTATGACGTGCCCAGACATCTTTATCACTTCTCCCAACGAACAATTAGCACCTTCATTAAAAAACACAAAATGACCATAGTAGACACCGTTCCTATGCCCTTTGATGCCTATTATGTTTCCTTGTTAAGCGAAAAATATAAAGGTAAATCAGATCTCTTTGAAGCTTTTTCTCAAGGATATGACTCCAACAAAAAAGCAAAATTATCTACCGATTACTCAAGCCTTATTTACGTTATTAAAAAATGAGGCACTTTATATTTCCTGTATTAGCCTTCCTTATTATAAGTGCTACTCAACAATGTGCTAGTCCTGGATCACCAACAGGTGGACCCAAAGATACCATCCCACCAAATCTTATTTCCTCTGAACCTGAATCTGGTACCATCAATTTTGATCAAAACAGTATTACGCTCACTTTAGATGAAAGAGTAACTGCTGAAAAATTAAAGGCTCAACTTCAAATTACTCCAACAACAGAAATACCATTTAAATCATTTGTCAAAAAGAACATCGTCACAATTGAATTCGAAGAACCCTTTGAAGATAGTACAACTTACACCCTCAACTTCAGAGATGGTATCACAGATATTACAGAAAAAAATGCAGTCGAAAATTTGTCAATGGCCTTCAGTACTGGTCCTTTTATTGACAGCCTTAGTATATCGGGAAAAGTAACCGATCTTTTTACTCAAAAACCCCAAAAAGGATTTACAGTCGGTCTCTATCAACCCAACGATTCGCTCGATTACAACCAACAAAAACCCTACTACTTCTTTTCAACCCGAGAAGATGGAACTTTTGAAATAAACAATATTAAAAATGGACTATATCGTGTCTTTGCATTCAAAGACAACAACGGCAATATTCTCCATGATCCTAAGGATGAACCTTTTTCATTCTTCCTGGATACCCTAAATCTCCAACAAGCTACCGACAGTATCCATCTAAAATCTATTGAGCAAGACATCTCTTCATTTAAAATGAACAGCGCACGCCCCTTTGGTCACTACTTTGAAATAAGATATTCTAAAGAGGTTAAATCCTTTCGTCTAACAAACCTATCAGCTTCAGACTCTATTCCACTATTTCAAATCGTTGAACAAAGTACCGCTAGAATCTTCAATACAATTGGCCTTGCCAACGAAATCGATACTGTTCAATTGATTGCGACTGCTTCAGATACATTAGGTAATGTGCTGAAAGATACGTTAGATGTTATATTCAAAGACACCAACAAAAAGAAAACTGACTTCACCTTTAATTCTATCCTCTCCTCTAAGAACCTCACTGCGCACACCATACACATTTCCTCTAATAAACCCATCCTAGCATTCGATCCCTCAAAATTCTATATACCTATTGACTCTTCAAATTCACTATCTATCAATTCCCTAAAACCGATATTTCAATTTCAAAACAATCGCTTAGACCTTGTTATTACATTTTACTCTGACTGGTCCTCACTAAATGATACCATCCAGACCTTAACCTTTGATGCCAACGATACTGTATCTACCGAACCAACAGATGTGAAACAATTAACCATAATCGGTGATACAGCTGCCTTGATTTCCGCCGACTTAGATTCTTCAACTTCATTTACTACCACAGTTAGGAAACAATCACTTGAAGATTTTGGCACTATCAATTGTCTCGTCACTACACAAGAACCAAATTTTGTTTTACAACTAATAGACAAGCAAGGTCAAGTCATTCGTGAATCGTGGAACAAATCAGAAGTCTCATTTAACTTCTTAACTCCAGGTAATTATGGCATTCGGGTTCTTATTGATTCGAACAACAATGGAAGTTGGAATGCCGGAAATCTTTACAATAATATTCCACCAGAGCCTGTTTACTTATATTCTGACATGACAAATTTGAGAGCCAACTTCGAAATCACAATTGATGATATCTCCTTTTAACTGTGGATATCTGTATAGTACTATGTTTACAAAGTATTACTATATCCACACTGCTATGCTCAACGACCAAACGAACCATACAAATCGTTAATAACTTGAACTTCGATGTGTACATTTTCACACTACAATTCAAAAAAGTTATCCAGTAACATCAATTCCACAAACGTGCATAACTTTCAACATACATCTCAATTCCAACAACTTAGCATGTTAACAACCGTGTTAATAATAGTTGATAACTTCATAGCTTATAAACAATCGTAAAAGACAACATTGACATCAAATATTTACCCACATATCCACACTATAATAATGATTAGATTAATTTTTTAAAATCTTATTTTCAATACTATGTTCCGAAGAATCGTGGATAACCTTTTAAAATACATACTTACCATCAGCCTGATCATTATAGGATTGTCTGGCTATACTCAGGCCGACAAAGTCAAACTAGCTAATGAATATTATTTGCAAGGTGAATTTGAAAAGGCAGAGTCAATGTTCAAATCCTTGTCAAGGAACAATAGTAATATTCAATCAATACATGCCAACTATCTGTCACTTTTGATAAATGATTCAAATTGGAAGGAAGCGGAAAAATATTTGGATAGAGTATTAAAATCATTTCCCAGCAACATTTCATACCAGGTGGATCGCTTGTTTCTCTATGCAACAATTCCTGATTTGAAAAAGAAAGAAGATTATCAAAAGGACTTGCTCAATAGATATAAAGACAAGCAATATCCTATGAGTAGTATTGGTCAACAACTGGTAGCAAAACAATTGCTTGATGATGCGATTGAATTTTTACTGGCTGCACGAAAAGTAAGTGGCAGTGGTCATACCTACGCACTCGAACTAGCTGCCGTTTATCGACTTCAGGATGAGAAGTCAGATATGATGGATGAGTATATCAACTACGCGATGATGAATCCTGGAAATGTTAATTATATAAAAAATGTTTTTCAGACATTACTAACTGAGGATGGTGATCTTGATTTGCTAGAAAGATCCTTATTTGAGAAATCGAAGAGAAGCCCAGGTAACAATACATATTCTGAGTTGTTGGTTTGGACCGCTTTACAGCGAAGAGATTTTTATGGAGCATTTATTCAGGCTCGGGCAATTGATAAACGGAAAAAGACCAACGGATCAGAGTGCATGAAGATAGGCAGGATTGCCATGGATAATAGTGCCTGGGAAGATGCCGTTGAAATATATGAGTATATAATTGAGGAGTACGGTGATGAACGTTACTATTCGCGAGCGCGTCAATTATTGATCCAATCCAAGGAAGGCATGGTGAAAAGCACCTATCCAGTCGATATTTCAAAAATTCGCGAGCTAACGCTCGACTACACCATGTTTTATCGTGAAATCGGACCAAATGTGTTGACGATGGAAGCACTTAGGAATAAAGCATTGCTGCACGCGTTTTATCTGGATGAAAAAGATTCTGCGATTAGCATTTTGAATGGGATTATACGAACACCAAGGATAAAACCAGATTTAATTTCGAAATGCAAAATCAGCTTGGGTGATATCTATCTGCTCATAGGTGAACCTTGGGAATCAACATTGCTTTACTCTCAAGTCGAAAAAGCGAATAAATATTCACCGGTTGGTTATAATGCGAAACTAAAAAACGCCAAACTTCAATATTACAGCGGAAATTTCCAGTTGTCAAAGTCACATTTAGACGTATTGAAGCGAGCAACCACCAAGGAAATATCTAATGACGCAATTGGTTTGAGTCTACTCATAAACAATAATACCGTTTTTGATACAACAACAGAGATTATGCAAAGCTATGCCAACGCGGAATTGATGATTTTTCAAAATAAGTTCGATAGCGCAAATCAAATTTTGGAACAACTCTATAATGAAAATCCCAATCATACTATTGCAGACGAAACCCTTTGGCTGCTAGCAGACCTAGATTTGAAAAAAGGAAATTATGAACAAGCTGTGTCCAACTTGGATATAATCATCTCGAATCATAGTTATGATGTCTTGGCAGATGATGCCTATTTTAAAAAGGCTGAGATTTTCGAGCAATACCTCAATGATGAAGAGCAAGCCAAAATTTTATACAGAGATTTTATAACCAATCATCCAGGTAGCATGTTTGCTGCTGAAGCACGAAAAAGATTCAGACAATTAAGGGGAGACCAGATTAACTGACTTTTACTAAATAAAAACCAAACGGTCTTTTGGCGTTGGCTCCATCAAAGAAGGATCAGGGCTGAAATGTTTGTCGAAAAAACCATTCAGAAATTCAGTTGTCGCATTGGATAGCAAGGGCAAGACCTCATCAATTGCCTGACCACTGATCATATAGGGTGGTATTGTTTTATTCAGTTTGTCTCCAGTGCAATAGGCATAAATCTGATACTCTTCAACTTCATCTTTTTGGATATCCTTAATGGCACATTGAGCTAAACAATCATCTATTATCAAAAGCTCATTCGATGTATTAAGCTCCTGCTGCATTTTTATATTGGAAAAATAGTTTTCCATATTTTTAAGAGATTCGACGGAAAATTCATTTCTCATTTTCATGGCACAATTGATGCACATTGCATAATCGAAAACTGTGTCTTCAGCTGAAAAGCCCTTGTAACTTTTTTTGGCAATTTCGATCACATAATCTAAGTTATTAGCGATGAGGTCTACATCACATTCTATACATCGCTCAAAAGGACTGTTGGTTTCAAATGAATAAAACTCCTTAGGTATTTCCTGAAATCTGTCTTTGTTATCCACAAGAGAATAGTATGATGGGGAAAAGTACCCTGAAATTGACAAAACGAAAAAAATAGTATGCATGCATAACAAATTAGTTATATTTGGAAAATGGCGATGAAGAGAGAAGACACGGTTGATTACAATATTAAATCTGCTTGGCATAGCATTTCCAGAATGTACAATCAGTACGGTCAGCAATTTGATGTAACAGCATCGACAGGATTTGTCTTGCTCAATATTGATGCAGAAGCCGGAACACCAGCAACCAAAATTGCACCAATGATGGGAATGGAATCCAGGAGCCTGACTAGAATGCTCAAGACGATGGAAGAGAAGAAATGGATTCGGCGAGAAAAGGATCCAGAGGACGGCAGATCAGTAAGAATTATTTTGACAGAGCTGGGAAAGCAGAAAAGAGATATTTCCAGGTTTTCGGTAAAGGAGTTTAACAAAAAAATTGCACAGAAGGTTAGCGAATCCGATATGAATACTTTTTTCAATGTCATAAAGCAGATCAACGAAATCTCAGAAAACAGGGAAGTCATTACTGAAGCTATTGAGAAAATGGACGCCCTGCTAAATGAAGAATCGACTATAAAATCCAATAATATCACGTTATAATGAAGCGAACCATTAAAAAGGCTGCAGTTCTTGGCTCGGGAATAATGGGATCCCGAATTGCATGTCACTTTGCCAATGTAGGTTTGGAAGTGCTCCTGCTGGATATTTCTCCAAACGAGCCCAATGAAATAGAACAATCCAAAGGCTTGACAATTGATAGCCCACAAGTCAAAAACAGGATTGTGAATGATGCACTACAGACAGCAATAAAATCAAAACCCTCTCCTCTTTATGATAAGCAGAAAGCTGCGCTTATAAAGACGGGTAATTTTGATGATGACTTAAAGGAAATCAAGCATTGTGATTGGGTCATTGAAGCAGTGGTAGAAAACCTGGACATCAAAAAGTCTTTATTTGAAAAGGTTGAACAATATCGTAAACCAGGAACCCTGATCACTAGCAATACATCTGGCATTCCCATTCAATTGATGTTGGATGGACGAAGCGATGATTTCAAGAAACACTTTTGCGGAACGCATTTTTTTAATCCTCCAAGATATTTGAGGTTACTGGAAGTGATTCCGTCAAGGGAAACTGATCCTGAAATCATAGACTTCTTTATGTCTTACGGAGATCTGTTTTTGGGAAAAGAAACAGTTCTTTGCAAAGACACACCTGCGTTTATAGCGAATAGAATTGGTGTGTACTCGATGATGTCCGGCATGCATCAAGTCACGAAAACAGATTTTACGGTAGGTGAGATTGATAAACTAACAGGACCTGTTATCGGACGAGCCAAGTCTGCAACATTTCGAACTTCGGACCTTGTTGGTCTTGATACCACCGCAAAGGTCGCGACCAATTTGCTCGAGGGATTGAAGGATGATGAATCAATAGACGCATTCAAATTACCTGAAATTGTAAATCAACTGGTCGATAAAAATTGGCTTGGGGATAAATCAAAACAAGGGTTTTATAAGAAGACAAGTGATGAAAAGGGCAATCGACTGATTCTTGAGTTAAACCTTAAAACGCTCGAGTATGAGGAAAAGAAAAAGTCTAAACTATCAATATTAGATAAAACCAAAGGCATTGAGGATGTCAGAGAACGGGTAAAAATTGCGATTAACCTTGATGGTAGTGAAGGCGAATTCTATAGAGCAACATTCTTCGACCTGTTTAAATACTGTACCTATCGCATTCCTGAAATTGCAGATGAACTCTTCAGAATTGATCAGGCCGTATCGGCAGGTTTCGCCTGGGAAATGGGACCATTTGAAACATGGGATGCCATGGGCTTTGATGATGTCCTTCAAAAAATGAAAGCTGCGGGTCATCAGCCTGCAATGTGGGTTGAGGAAATGAATGCGGCAGGCAATACCTCATTTTATAAATATGAGAATGGTAAAAAACATTATTACGACATTCCTTCGAAATCTTACAAAGTAATACCAGGAACGGAAGGCTTGATATTGCTAGAAGCATTCAAAGAGAATAATGTTGTCTTCAAGAATGATGGTGTTCATCTATACGATATAGGAGATGGTATATTGAACCTGGAGTTCCACACGAAAATGAATTCATTGGGGCCTGAAGTCATAGAAGGACTGAACATAGCATTTGATACAGCGGAAAAAGATTTCAGAGGATTGGTCATTGGCAATGAGGGTCAGAATTTTTCGGCTGGCGCAAACCTTGCTATGTTGTTCATGTATGCTGTTGATCAGGAATTCGATGAGATAGATCTCATGATCAGAACTTTCCAGAATACGATGACGAGAGCTCGTTTTTCAAGCATTCCTGTTATTTCGGCTCCATCAGGTATGGCTTTGGGTGGGGGTTGTGAGTTATCACTTCATTGTGATGCCATTCAGGCGCATGCCGAAACTTATATTGGGCTAGTAGAAGTTGGAGTTGGACTTATCCCGGGTGGAGGAGGAACCAAAGAAATGACTTTACGAGCTGCGGATAGTTATGGGTCCGGAGATCCTGAACTCAACACGCTGCAGGAGTATTTTATGAATATTGCTACAGCGAAAGTGGCAACTTCAGCAGAGGAAGCCAGGGGTATGAACATTCTTACACCTTCAGATCAAATTACGCTGAACAGGTCCCGTTTAATCGCGGATGCCAAAAGAAGAGCAATCGAATTGGCAGATTCAGGATATACCCAACCAACTGAAAGAACGAATATAAAAGTTCAGGGAAAATCTGGTATGGCAATGTTTGAGGCCGGAGTTACCGGAATGGTTTATGCCAATTATGCGTCCGAGCATGATGCGTTGATTGCTAAAAAACTTTCATGGATAATGAATGGAGGTGATCTTTCGGCTCCATCGCTAGTGTCTGAGCAATATTTGCTTGAGCTGGAAAGAGAAGCTTTTCTGAGTCTTTGTGGTGAACCTAAAACGCTTGAGAGAATACAAAGTATATTATTTAAAGGAAAACCGTTAAGAAATTAGATCGAATATACTTCATAATCTAATGTCTAGTAATTTAACATCTAAATAAACAATCATGGACGCATATATAGTTGCAGGATATAGATCAGCAGTAGGGAGAGCTAAAAAAGGAGGCTTTCGGTTCTATCGACCGGATGACCTTGCTGCAGATGTTATTAAACACCTTGTTGGTTCTATTGATGGATTTGATGCCAAAAGAGTTGATGATCTTATTGTTGGCAATGCCATTCCCGAGGCGGAGCAAGGCATGCAAATGGGGCGAATGATCTCGTTACTTTCTTTACCCCTGGAAGTACCTGGAATGATCGTCAATAGATATTGTGGTTCTGGACTTGAGGCAATTAGTTTGGCTTGTGCCCGAGTTCACGCAGGTACTGCTGATTGTATTGTAGCAGGAGGAACTGAATCTATGTCGCTCGTTCCCATGATGGGATATAAAACCGCACTGAATTGGAAAATCGCGACTAAAAATCCAGAGTACTATCTTAACATGGGTTTAACGGCCGAAGAGTTGGCTATGGATTATAATATTACGAAGGACCAGGCGGATGAGTTTGCAATGAATTCACATTTGAAAGCCGCAAAGGCTATCGCCGAAGGGAAATTCAAAGATGAAATTGTACCTGTAGAAGTAGAAGAAACATATGTTGGAACAGATGGCAAAAAGGCCAATAGAAAATATACAGTTGATACAGATGAGTGTGTAAGAGCAGATACAACAATAGAGGGCCTTGGCAAACTAAAGCCGGCATTCAAACAAGGTGGTCAGGTCACGGCTGGTAACGCATCACCGACTTCTGATGGTGCGGCATTTGTAATGGTCATGTCCGAGAAAATGGTAAAGGAATATAATCTTGAGCCAATTGCAAGAATGGTCAGTTATACTGCAGCAGGTGTGAATCCACGCATTATGGGAATTGGTCCAGTTGAAGCTGTACCAAAAGCACTGAAACAAGCGGGATTGAAGCAGTCTAACCTGGATTTGGTTGAACTGAATGAAGCTTTTGCAGCGCAATCTTTGGCAGTAATCCAAGGTTTGGATTTGGATACCGAAAAACTCAACGTAAATGGAGGAGCAATTGCCCTTGGACACCCACTTGGATGTACTGGAGCGAAACTTTCAATATCACTATTCAATGAGCTAAAAAGAACCAATGGTAAATACGGTATGGTAACCGCTTGTGTTGGAGGAGGGCAAGGTGTGGCAGGTATTTACGAAATGTTATAGACCTAACATTTTCTATGTTTAAAATGGAGCCCAATGCAACACATACATTGGGCTCTTTTTGTAATCTGTTCTTCTTGTCAATCTACCCTAGGTTTAACTCAGCCTGCTCACACCGATCAATTTTATCGAGATAAACCATTGGACTTTTCTCATAAGCGGGATCATACATGGGAAGGAACTTTCTGCCAAATGCAACTTCATCGTATTTGTAGCTCGTAATTTGATTAACAAATTGATTGAAAGTATCGTCCAGCCCCTTGAGGATAAGAATGAATTCGGCCTTTTCATTCGCCAGGTCTCTGGGCGATTTATTGAACAAAGGACTCTCTTCATTAATTGGATGTACAATGGTCCACGGCATTGGGAACATCGTAATGAAGTCAATTTCCAGGTTTAATTGTTGGTACTTTCGTTTTGGCTCGGGCCCGGAAAAATCAAGTCTGGAGTATAACATTTTCGCAGACATTTCGATTAACTGGTTTTTACGACTATTCGCTGCGCGAACCATCAGACCATTTATGTTTTCATAAGGACTCACCAATGCGCAGCGGCTAAAAAAAATTTTCGATCGGGCTTTACTGAATCGACCATACATTAATCCTGTTGCGAAAGCGAAACCAAGCAATCCAATCATGGCTTCAAAAGATGCCACAAGACCCGCAGTATTTCCAATTGGACTTATCCTTCCATAACCAACAGTTGTCAAGGTTTGTGTTGAGAAAAAGAAACATTCCCAGAAAGCGTTTGAAGCAGAGGTATCTGACAGTTGATCCGAACCAATCATAAAGTAGATGGATGCGAACACAAAATTCACAAATGCATAGCTGCTTATCACAAATACAAAAAAACCGGTCCAGGATATGTTGATCAGCCAGTGATAAAGACTAAAAGTAGCAATACCACCACCAGATCGGATTACATTGAAGCGACCGTCTTTATTGATTAGTCGATCACTATTTTCAAATCCTTTAGACCCAAACCCTGTTTCCCGTATTCGACTTGCAAGCTTAGCCATCTATTCTCCAATTACTGTGATGATAATTTTCCTGCTTCCTCCATAATCACGGTGCTCTCCAAGATAAACACCTTGCCATGTGCCAAGTAATGCTCTTCCGTTTGAAAATGGAAATGAAACGGAACTGCCCATCAGCGAAGCTTTGATATGAGCGGGCATATCATCAGACCCTTCATACGTATGGCGATAATACGGTGCATTTTCGGGGACCAATACATTCATGTGACTTTCAAAATCCGATCGAACAGTGGGGTCGGCGTTTTCATTTATCGTCAGACTTGCTGAGGTGTGTTTTATAAATACCTGTACAATGCCACTTTGAATATTGCTCTCATCAATTACTTCCAGCACTTTTGAAGTAATGAGATGAAAGCCTCTGCTGTATGGTTTTAGTGTAACCTCTTTTTGATAGACCATTTATTTTTCCCAATGGTGATCCCGTTCAACCTTACAAACCCTGGTGCAAAACTGTTGGTACCATTTTTCAATGCCTGCTTTTTGAGCAAGCTGGTGTTCCCCGACCATTTTCCATTTTTTAATGGATGTTTCAGAGTCCCAGTATGAAATGGTTATACCAATGCCATCACGAGCACTTTCATGCCCGAGGTAACCTGGCATGTTACTAGCCAACTCGACCATGCGATCGGCGGTTTCGTCATATCCATCTGTTTGTTCGGTTAAGAGATTTGTAAAAATCACCGCATAATACGGAGGTTCAGGTGTTTGTGCGATCATGGCGTTTCTCTTTAGTTGCTAATGTATTCATAAGCACCTAAATCTGGAATTCCATCACGTAACTTTCCCCGTAAGTCGATTTCTAATCTTTTATTCAGCGAACGATCGATTGCTGGAGAAATCGAGTCAATTTCATATTGGAATGTAAATGGATCAATAAATCGAGGGAAGTTATCTGCAATAGAAGTTTCATTGAATCCAATGTCAGTGGAGGCGGAAATGATGTTGTTAAAAACAAATGATGTACTTCCGTGTGCAAAGGCGATTGTATCCAACAACTCCTGACGGTTTTCTCCCCAAATAATGGAATTCGTCAAACTAACATGCAATTGGTCTGTCAAGATTGTCTCATTGGCCAACCAGTAAAAATCAGCGAATATGACACTTGGATTTTCTGAAATGAAGCTCCTGGGATAATTTGCAAACGTGCAATGATCATATTGATAACTACCACCTGCCACATTGTAAATCAACGCCTCTCCAGCATCAAATATTAGACAGTTGGTTGCTCGAATGTCTGAGGTGAATCCGCGAATACCGGTTTTTGATGAATGTCTGATAATACTGTTAGTCAAGATCACTTCTGGAATTGTATCTGAATCAGGGGCCCCAACTGTTATCGCATGGGTAGCATTTTCCAAAACGGCATGATGAAATGTGCCTGTACCTCCTTCTAAAAAATAGACACCTTTCCACTGGCCTGGTGCCCTCAAATAATCTTCATCAAATCGGGAATTTCTGAATACAACTTGTTGATCTGCTTCACCAATCACATTCAGATGCCCAGCCACAAAGAGTATTGCTGATTGATCGAAGTAAAGTCTTGCTCCAGGTTCAATGGTAATTTCACAATCCGCCCCGATGAGCGTAGTATCGGTAAAAACATAGGGCCTTTCTGCTGTTAGCACCTGATCACAAAGCACTTCATATTTCCTAAAGTAGTTGGCGTCCTGACCCCAAGCGATTAGTTTGACGTCAAATTGATTATTATTCCATTCAACAATAACAGAATCTTTAACGAGATATGGACTGTTTGTATTGAGCGGATCAATGGACACGTTGATGAGGACAAGCATACTGTCACCGCCAAATAAAATCTCATCTTCGATGACTTTTCCCTCCTGTCCGTTTATTACTAGCGAGTAGGCTGAATTTTCGGCTTGTCCAAGTTTTATTCTGTCAAGTAGAACTGCGGATTCATTGAAATTATAGATGCGTAAGCGCCTTGTTATACTTGTTCGTTCTGAAAGCAATGTGTCAAAAAGAACAGTGTCAGCACTAATTTGAAGCTTGAGGTTATGATCTCCACTGATGATTTCTTCGTCAGGGCTGCAAGCCATGCATAGCAAATATGCCAAAATTGGAAACCAGGGTTTATTGGCCATCAGATGACTAACGAAAAGGAGAAGTATTTATTCAGCTTCACCAGGGTTCATTTTTTCCATGTTTTCAGCGATTCGAAGTTTCTCAATAAAGTCACCGATATCACCATTCATGATCGAAGGCAAATTGTAGACAGTATGCCCAATCCGATGATCTGTCACTCGACCCTGAGGATAATTGTACGTTCTTATTTTATCTGATCGATCGCCACTTCCAACGAGGCTTTTTCTTTGGGAACTGATTTCGTCATTATGCTTTTTAAGCTCCTGTTCATAAAGTCGGGATCTCAAAACCTTCAATGCTTTGTCATAATTGGCATGCTGCGAACGACCATCCTGACACTCAACCACAATTCCAGTAGGATTGTGCGTCAACCTTACGGCCGATTCAGTTTTGTTGATGTGCTGTCCACCAGCACCCGAAGCTCTAAAAGTATCTTTCCGAATATCACCCATGTTTAAGTCAATATCCACTTCCTCAGCCTCTGGCATTGCTGCCACTGTTGCGGCTGAAGTGTGAACCCGACCTTGAGATTCTGTAGCGGGGACTCGCTGTACACGGTGAACACCCGATTCAAATTTCAGCTGACCATATACGTCTTCCCCTTCAACAGAAGCCATTATCTCTTTATATCCACCGGACGAACCTTCATTATAACTGATAATATTGAACGACCATTTTCTGCTTTCAGCATATTGCTGATACATCCGAAAAAGATCGCCAGCGAAAATAGACGCCTCATCGCCACCGGTTCCGGCCCTTATTTCCAGGATTATGTTTTTACTGTCGTTCGGGTCCTTTGGGATTAGCATTATTTTCAGTTCCTCTTCGAGAGACTGACTTTTTGGTGTTAGTTCATCGATTTCCATTTTGGCCATCTCTCTGAACTCTTCATCTTTTTCTGTTTGCAGCACTTCTTTTGCACTGTTCAGGTTATCCAAAGCGAGTTTATACTCATCGAACTTCTTAACTATCTTTTCAAGGTCTTTGTACTCCTTGGTCAATTTGGCGTAGCTTTTCATGTCAGACATAGCGTCTGGTTGCACGATTAATTGACCCACTTCTTCAAATCGATGCTTTATCGACTCTAGTTTCTCTATCATCTCACCCTATATTTGAATCTCAAAATTACATCTTCCGTATTGATTATCATGATACGTACTCCTTTTCACTTCATTCTATCCTTTTTCGTATTCAGCTTTATTCAAGCCTGTGATCCGGGAAAGCCTATCGATAGAGAGGCTGTACAGCAGGCAATAGATAGCCGAGAGATTAAAAAAGTCCCAAAAGTGGATATCATGAATAAAGGCATGGAGCTTGGCAATGCGATTACATCCGAAGTGCAAATGGCTTTGCAAAAGAATCTGATGGAGGCCATTCAAAATGAAGGCATTCCTTTTGCACTGGAATTTTGTAACGCAAATGCCACTAACATAGCACAGGAAATTGCAGATAGCATGGGAGTGAATGTGATCCGAGTCAGTGAAAAATTCAGGAACCCAAATGGAAAACCCGATTCACTAGAGAACCTAATACTGGCGTCTTACCAATATAATATTGAAGAACAATTATCAATTGAGCCGGCCCTTGTTGAGGAAAACCCAAAGACTTTATTATATACTCAACCGATAATGATTTCCAGCGGGCTGTGTTTACAATGTCATGGTACGATTGGTAAAGAACTTTCGGAAGAAAATCATCAGACGATTAGCGCACTTTACCCATCAGATTCGGCAATAGGATATAAAATTGGTGACCTAAGAGGCATGTGGGCAGTCCGAATTCCGATTAAATCTGTTATTGGGAAACTTTAGCTATTAACTAATTCGCGGTATTTCCAGCAGTCAGTAGTGTGATCGTTCACTAATCCCACGGCTTGCATGTGTGCATAGATGATGGTACTTCCAACGAATTTGAAGCCGCGTTTTTTCAGATCTTTAGAAAGAGCATCTGAAACAGGAGTGGTGGCTGGTACGTCACTCATTTTTTGCCAATGACCATGGACGGTTTTATGATCCACAAAGCTCCATATATAGTTATCAAATGACCCAAATTCTTTTTGTACATCGAGAAAGCACTGGGCATTGGTGATTGCCGCCTTAATTTTTAATCTGTTGCGAATAATTTGGGGGTTGCTGACGAGCTCTTCAATTTTCTTTTCATCAAAAAGAGCGACTTCATTGACATCAAATTCCGCGAATGCATTTCGATATCCTTCTCTTTTTTTCAGCACAGTACTCCAACTCAAACCTGCCTGAGCACTTTCTAAAATTAAAAATTCGAAATGCACTTTGTCGTCATGAGTAGGAACACCCCATTCCTCATCATGGTATTTGACATACTCGTCAAACATGTCTTCAGCCCATGCGCATATTTTTTTCTTCATAGTCTATACTACAGTTTTTTTATTGAGGTTTTGAATAATAAGAAAATTTAGACGAAATCGCACTCACTATGGTTCGAACATTCTCTTCGATGTTATTGCTATTAATCATGATCAATCCGGGAATCGCTCAGCGCATTGTTGAAATCGATTGGTTAAGGTATGAAGAAAGTTTTCCGTCAGGCATATTATCTGATCGATCAATAGTTGTGATCAACGATCGGGTAAATCATCAAGATCAAGTTGACGCATCTCATCGCATGCTAACACAAATGGGAGTGGATCCTGTTATGTATTTAAAATATGAGGACCTAAAGGCCAACCATAGTGTGTTGCTCAAGTACCTAACAATTTTCAATGCCCGTGAAATAGAACACGTGATATTGATCGATGAAAATAAAGGGAAAATAACTTTCGTCATTGCCAAGCCCAGTAGGGATTTATTAGTTGATGTTACAAAACCTGGCTGGAAGGCGGAAGGCTTTAGCTTACAGGAAGCACTTTATCTATTGGCTCTGCAGATTAAAAGAAGTCAGGTGGAAAGGACAAACTATTTGGTATCAGAAATACCAGAACAAGGAACGAACATCACTTTGTTTAAAGGAAGGAACTACAAAACTTACCCAAGTCAACTTAAGCGATTTCCATTGGCAATCGAGCGATTTCAAAGAATAGTGATTGATGATTCGTCAAAAGTAGATGAGCGCATTTGGAAGAAAATAAGCGCATACAATCAACAGGTAGATAAACAAAATGAAAGGTTGGTTCAGATATTTTCACAATATCCATACAAATACAAATTTGTTGACCATGGAGCCGAAGCAGACCTCTATCGTTTGGGTTATCAATATGTGTTGCGATCTATGCATGCTTCGGGGAGATCAATTAAGGACATGTTAAAGTATGATGACGATCAATCCGAGACCTGGTTTGTGACCAATATTCCAATGCCGGATGGAAAACGAACCTTTAGATCCATCCATTCAGATGAAATGGTTTATAAGTTTTATTTGCAGCAAACAGTAGTTTTTGATGCCAATGTAGGACGATATTGGGATGCCGAGCGAGATTGGGAAACGGCATTAAAAAACTTCATCGGTCACATGATCCAACAGTTTACCAAACAGTAAGAAATGGATGTTGAAGAATATCTGCGAAAACTCAAACTCACAAATGCTTCACTGAGCGCTGAATTCTTGCGAAATATTCATAGGCAACACAAGTATCAAATACCTTTCGAAAACCTTGACATGCATTATCACAACCCGATAGTGCTTGACCATAATTTAATTTTTCAAAAAATCATTACAAAAAACAGAGGAGGTTACGGAATCGAACTCAATGCCATATTTTATCAATTCCTAAAGGAACTCGGGTTTGATGCGCGATTGGTGGCGTGTTACAATTATGAGAAAGGAGGAGAATTTGGCCACTCACCCGAACACATTGCGGTTTTGGTTGAATTAGAAAACCAATTCTATTTGGCGGATGTCGGCTTGGAAAATGGGTTCATTGATCCCAAACCTTTGAGTGAGCATTTGACTTTGCTTGATTACAACAAGTACTTTCGGTTTAGCATGCAGGATGAATTTTGGGTTTTGGAGACATCTTCTGACGCATCTCACTTTCGCCCAATCTATCAATTTATGCAACTGGAAGTTCCGCTTGTCAGTTTTATTGATCTAAATGACAAAATACAGCAAAACCCGCATGAGCATGGTCAGGGGGTTAAACGCATCATTAAAATGGGATTGTATTCAAGAATTGAATTGACTGATCAGTTCCTCAAGACACTTGCTAAAGGAGAAGAAAGTGATATTCAAATATCTAATGAGGATATGTTTCTTTCAAAACTGGAGCAACATTTCGGTATTAGTTATTGGGACCTTACTGGATTAACGCCGCAGACATAGCATTTATTGATCCTTGAAAGTAAGACATTAGATAGCTCTTTTGATTGGTCTCTTGCCATAATGTGGAAAGAGGCAGGACTGTACCGGTCCAGTCATCGCTTACCCATTTTGTTCCCGCAACTATTTTTTGTTTGGGTTCGGATTGTATGTGAGGCCAACTTGCCACATAAAAATAGGGTTCGACATTGTGTTCATCTCCCGGAAACATTCCCAGAGTTAGCGTAGTATTTGTAGCTTCTTCTCCTGTCTCTTTCAGTGTAATGGTCATGGCAATGTCAAAGTGATGAGGCCAGATCCGAATGTCAGAGCTGGATTCATACTTGTTCTTTAATTCAGAAAAGATAATCCAGGGGCTGTGATATAAACCTCCAAAATCATGGCTTAGCTGAAGGTCGAATTTGTCAAATTTTTCTCCTTTTTGGAAAACTTCATCAGAGAGTTCATAAGGTAGGTTCATGGATAGTTCTGAATGGGTGAGTAGCAATGTGCCTATTTGCTCTTCCAGCCAGATCATCACCTGAGTGTAGGTTTGACCAGCTAGATCAAAACTTCCGATGGTGTTTACCTTTTCGTCAACCAGGTACACTTTACAATCATCAAGACTAAAGGACGAACGAAAAGTTTTATTGGCCTTGACCCATTTGCCTGCCATACGCCATAGACCAGGCACCCACGAAAGCACTGCGTTTTGATCATCTTCAGATTTTGCAAGAAAGGTTCGACCTACAGCAGCCACATTTTGTATGGCCTGATGGTATTGGACTCTCAGAGACGATAACTCGTCAAAGTCCATTTCTGAAAAATGGAACCATTCGTAGCGTTGACTCATATAAAAAAAGGCCTCAGCAGAGGCCTTTTGTTAGGTATGATATTTTTTAACCGCTTTTTTCAGCGATTGGACATCTGCGGTTATACTGGGGTCAGAATATATTCGAGAAGATAGTGCTGAAACTACTTTCTTTTTGAAGCCAAGCTTTTCCGCAATGTCTTCACAATATTTTATTTCACTTAAGTACACCTGACTGTCAATTTTCATCAGCTGAATGATGTTGTACAGATAATCAAATTTTTCATCATCTGACAGTGTGTTCAAATCAGGGATAGGAACTGGGTTTTCAACTATCTCTTTGATTTCTGCTTCACTCATGCCATTGGCTCTTCCGACCATTAGGATATGAAGCTTTTCTTTTCCGTCAAAGTCACCATCAATTTTGGCGAGTTCGATAAGTGTACTTAGTTGAGATTTTATGCTCATGTTTCGTTATTCTGAAGTCTGCATCTAATATAACCATTAAGGGTCAATTTTTACAGTTCAGAATAAAAATCCTGAATAATTTATTGACCTATTACATAGTTAGCCTACTTTGTGACCAGGAGTAAACGTCACTACATGAATAGGAATTATTTGCATTGAAGAGGGAAGAATCGCGAGTCAATGCATATAGCTTCCTGCGTTGACATCAAATGTTGAGCCTGTAGCATGATCTGCCATTCCTGATGCAATGAAAGTAATGAGAGGAGCAATATCTTTAGGTTCAGTTAATCGTTCAAGCGAAAGATCTCCTTTCGCGTGTTCTTCACCATATTGTGCAATAAACTCCTGCGCCATATCGGTACGGACAAATCCGGGAGCAATATTAAACGCCTTAATTCCTTGTTTGCCAAATGAACGGGCAATTGAGCGGGTCAGCGAAACCATTCCCGCTTTGGCTGAAGCATAGGCCATGTATTCTGCGGTTTCGCCTCGATAAGCAGCGCGAGAGGTAATGTTGATAATTCGACCAGCGGCTTTTCGCTGAATAAAGTGTTCAATGGCCTTCTTACATAGAATGGCTGAGCTGGTTAGGTTTACCATAATGGTTTTGTTCCAGTCATCGATCCACTGATCTTCAGACGCTTTCATGGGAGAATTAATAGCGATTCCTGCATTATTAATTAATATTTCAACACTACCCATTTCTAACGAAACTCGTTCAAACAACTTTGCCGCTTCTCCCTCTACTGATAAATCTGCCTGAAATGCCTTTGATTCATTGCCTAGAATGTGAGCCAGGTTTTCAGCTTCATTCACATTTTTATTGTAATGGGCAGCTATTGTAGCACCTGCTTCAGCCAGTTTAGTCGCGATTGCCTTACCAATTCCTCGACTTGCCCCTGTGACTAAAATGTTTAATCCTGAGAGATTAATGTACATAGCTTACGTCTATTTGAATGTTACCAGAAAATTAGCGGAATATGGGCGTTAAAGCATGACTTTCAAGCATAAAAACGAATGGAATAAATTTTGGCCCGGTGTTTGGACTATGGCAAAGAGGTTCAAACTTGAAGGATTATGAAAACACACTTACTTTTTTTCACAGCAATATTATCAGTATCCGCTTTAACATCATGCGTTGATTACGTTGAAGGGCCAGCAGGCCCCCAAGGTCCTATGGGAGCGCAAGGACCAGAAGGAGCTCCAGGAGAAAGCGGATATGTTTTCGAATATGAGAATATCACCTTCACCTCACCAAGCTATGACGTTGTACTTGACTTTCCGTCACATTTTGAAGGGTTAGATTCTGATGTCGCTTTGGTGTACTTTTTATGGGAAGTACAGTCAATTGAAGGGCAGAACATAGAAGTATGGAGGCAACTACCCCAAACCGTGTTTACCGATGATGGGATACTTACTTACAACTTTGATCATACAAAATATGATGCCCGAGTTTTCATGGATGCAAATTACCCTCTTAGTTGGTTGACTGCATTTGATACTGATGAATGGATTGCCAGAGTAGTCGTGGTTCCCGGAAGTTTCTTTTCGTCCGGGAGAGTAGATGTTTCGGACTACTCTGCTGTAAAGGAAGCGTTGGGTCTTCCTGATTTTGACAAAGAAAGAACACCTTTTAGTAGATCACGTTAAGCAAACTGATGCTAACAGGTATCTAAGTAAATACGACCAAAGCCCTTGCATTATTTGTGAGGGCTTTTTTGTTACTTGATCTCTGGCGCAAAGTATATTAGGCTTACATTCAGAAAATTATTATTTTCGTCCCACAATCCAGCTTTTTAAATTAAGAATACCAACCCTTAACTAAAAAAGAACGCTTTAACTTATTCGCATGGGCATTATTATTCCTTTATTATTAATTTCCGTTTGCTGTGTCGTCATTTGGAGGGCAGGAGATGGTTTCATGACTGCTTCCGAATATGTTGGACGCAATCTATCTGAAGGAGTGAGGGGGGCTACTATCAATGCAATTGCCAGTTCAATGCCCGAAGTTTTCACATCACTGTTTTTCCTTTTTGTGCTAATGGATGCCAGTGGTTTTTCTGGAGGTATTGGAACAACGGCAGGAAGTGCAATTTTTAATGGCATGGTAATTCCAGCAGTTTCGGTAATAGCAGTAACTGCGATGGGGTTAGTCAAGAAAATTCAAGTTTCTAGAAAAGTCTTGTTGAGAGATGGAATTTCTCTGATTATTGCTGAGTTTATTTTCCTTATACTGATTAGTGGTTCAACACTCTACTGGTACCATGGATTGATTCTAATGCTTGTTTACGTCGTTTACATTGTATTCATGTTTACAACGATGAGCAAAAAGGAAAAAGAAGAGTTTATGGAAGAAAGTCATGTTACGGAAGAGGACTTTGACGATGATGAGCGCATTCATAAACCTTTTCTTCAAGGTTTGCTCACATTGGATTTAGAAAGAGTTTTCATTGGTAAAACACAAATCAACAATGTCAAAGCATGGTTGCTTTTAGTTTTCTCTACTTTAGCAATTGCAGGAGTTTGTTATTGGCTTGTGTTGGCATGTGAATGGTTGGGCCAGGAAACTTATACCATTTCAGCATTCGGTAGTTCATGGTCATTTGATGGATTGGGTATTCCAATTATGTTTGTTGCACTTATTCTTGCCTCTGCTGCATCAAGTTTTCCAGATACGATTATTTCGATTAAAGATGCGCAAAAGGGAAATTATGATGATGCTGTAGCCAATGCCCTGGGAAGCAATATATTCGATGTGTGTTTTGCTTTAGGTCTTCCGCTTTTCATTTTCACGTTGATGAAGGGGCCAATCCAGATGCCTCCGGATATTATTGAATTGAGTAGTGAGCTGCGTTTTCTACTTTGGTTGTTGACAATTTTGGCTGTGGTGATCTATACTACTGGAAAATACTTCACACGATCTAAGGCGTTTATTTTGCTCAGCATTTACTTCTTATTCGTCATCTATATCATTGCCAGGGGTGCGGACAATGCTGTAGCACAGAGTATCGCAGACTGGCTCGTTAGTGTAGTGCGATTTTTCCGAATAGGCTAATCAAGCAAATAGACAGATCCGTCGATAATTGCTGTTTTTAGTGTCTTGAGGGGTTTACATCTCAGGCTACTTTCACCTCCTGTTTTAAGGTTGAAGCGGTATGTATGAAGCGGACAAACAACTTCTCCGAATGGATTGATATTGCCTTCATGTAATGGGTGACCCAGGTGCGGGCAACTATTTTCAAAGGCAAATAATTCTGTTTTTGAAATTGCAAGACATACTTTTCTTGAATCGATTTTAACTAGTTTTATTTGACCTTCGGGGATCAACTCAGCCGCAGCGTCAATTGAATCAAACAGTTTAACCTTTTGCATACATGATGAAATGTCAACGTGATAAATTTTATTTACAGCGTAAAATAAGCTACTTAAACTGCGCGTATATGTCCCCTTTGTCCAGAAAAGTTGAAAATGCTGGTAAAAAAGGGCTTCAAGGCAAAAGGCATCCGTATAGAGTTCAACCAGATGATTTTTTTCGAGATAACGAAACCCTCAGAAGTTTGTTTGCGAAACTAATTGGATGTGAAGAACCTGACCGAATAGCAATGATTCCATCTGTTTCATATGCGATGGCGACTATTGCTGGTAACCTTCCGAAAAAGAAGGGCAAGATTGTACTAGCAGGGGATCAGTTTCCGAGTAATGTTTATCCGTGGAACATGAAGGGCTATGATCTTCATTTTGTAAGTAAACCTGTTGACGGATTATGGACAGAAGCCATACGGGATGCAATAGATGACACAACGTCCTTAGTGACATTGGGAGTCGTGCATTGGACTGATGGTACCAGGTTTGATTTGAAGGCGATAGGTGAGAAAGCCAAAAGTGTTGACGCAGCATTTGTTTTGGACGGAACTCAAGCAATTGGTGCTTTGCCATTTAATATTGAAAATACAGGTGCAGACGCACTGGTTTGTGCCGGGTATAAATGGCTGATGGGACCATATGCTTATGGTTTGGCATATTATGGGCCAATTTTTGGCAATGGGCTTCCCATCGAACAAAACTGGATCAACCGCAAAAACGCTGAGGATTTTGCCGGTTTAGTCAACTATAGAGATGAGTATGAACCAGGCTCACGGCGTTTTGATGTTGGTGAGAGAAGTAACTTTATTGCCGTGCCGATGATGATCGCAGCTTTGAAGCAAATCCTGAAGTGGAACCCAGAGAGTATATCTGATTACTGTGGGAGTTTGTTTGAGGCGTTTTTACCCCCAATTGAAGAAATGGGTTTTAAATTGAGCTCACCACCCGTTGAGCGATCAAAACATTTGTTTGGGTTGCAAATTCCTGAGCAAATAGCACTTTCAAAATTGATGCAGGATTTCAAACAAAGCAAAGTATATGTTTCAGTAAGAGGAAATGTTATTCGGGTGTCTCCTAATGTTTACAATGACAAGAAAGACATTAATCGATTCATTCGCGTTTTGAGTGATGCGATTTAATTTTTGCTTTATCTTCGTAACTTAAAATTTATCAAAATGGATATAACTAACCCTGCGATCTTAGAAGGAGCCAATATTTTCATCACGATAGTAGTGATTTTGGTAGGATTTGTTACAGCGATTTCTTTGATAGATGCTCGTAAAATTCACGAAAAGAGAGACAAATAGTCAATAAAAAGAAAAGTCTAAGCAGAATGCCTAGACGTGATCTTTTTCATGTGAGCTTACCTTTTCATTCGGCAAGATAAACGGGCATACAATTGCTAAAACAAACAGCCCGAGAATAAGTCCTAACATTATCATAGTCGTAAATTTTGTTCAAAGATATACTGGTTCGGGCACTTTTGTTGGAATAGGTATTTAAAATTACACATGGCCCTGAGCGATCATGGCATCAGCGACTTTGACAAAGCCGGCAATATTAGCTCCTTTCACATAATCTGTATATCCATCACCTGATTTGCCATATTCCATACAATTGTGATGGATGGACTGCATAATCATTTTTAATCGATAGTCTACTTCGTCCTTTGTCCAGTACAGACGTTGTGCATTTTGAGACATTTCCAGACCGGAGGTTGCAACGCCTCCGGCATTTGAGGCTTTGCCCGGGCTGAAATAAATTTTTGCCGCCTTGATCAACTCATACGCCTCAGCTGTAGTTGGCATATTTGCTCCTTCGAAAATCCCTTTACATCCATTTTTAATTAGCCTCTGCGCATCTTCGGCAGGAAGCTCGTTTTGGGTGGCACATGGAAAAGCCAGATCAACTTTAGCATTCCATGGTGTCATGCCAGCATTAAATGATGCTGACTTAAAGGTTTCAGTATATTCTTTGATTCGCCCACGACGAACATTTTTTAGGTCCTTAATAAAGGCGAGTTTTTCTGTATTGATTCCATCGGGATCATGAATAAAACCTTGAGAATCTGAAACTGTCACCGGTTTTGCGCCCAGTTCTATTAGCTTCTCGATGGTATATTGAGCAACATTTCCACTACCGGAAACGGCACAAACTTTACCTTCAAAGCCATCACCATGAGCTTCTAGCACTTCATTGGCAAAGTATACCACGCCATATCCCGTAGCTTCAGTTCTGATAAGGCTACCACCAAAATCCAATCCCTTACCTGTTAGGACTCCTGTGAATTCATTTTTTATCTTTTTGTATTGTCCGAACATGTAACCGATTTCACGAGCCCCAACTCCAATATCTCCCGCTGGAACATCTGTGAAGCCACCAATGTGCTTGGATAATTCAGTCATAAAGCTCTGACAAAAACGCAAGACCTCTCCATCGGATTTTCCTTTTGGGTCGAAATCACTTCCACCTTTACCTCCTCCAAGAGGGAGAGTTGTAAGACTGTTCTTCAGGACTTGCTCGAACGCAAGAAATTTTAATACAGAAAGTGTTACAGTTGGGTGAAAACGAAGACCTCCTTTGTAAGGCCCTATAGCAGAATTCATTTGTACTCGAAAACCTCGATTTACCTGATGCATCCCAGCGTCATCAATCCAAGGAACTCTGAAAATAATGGCTCTCTCTGGCTCGCACATTCTTTCCAGGACGTTGAACTCCTTATACTTTGGGTTTTCCTCCATATACGGAACTATGGTCTCGGCAACTTCCTTTACTGCTTGAAGAAATTCTGTTTCATGCGCGTTTTTTTCGGTTATACGCTGCATAAATGCTTGAACAAGTTTTTCGTTTTGGGACATGTGTCGTAATGAATTATATTCCTATCAAGATAGCGTTTTTTTGAGACATTCGGCAATGGAAAACCCACTCAGAATTAATCAATTCATAATACCCAGGAAAACATTCAGTATTGAATGAACGTTTAAATTGTAAGTTATAAACCACCATTATCATGAAAACGAAAGAACTAGAAGCTGAAATACAGACTCTTTTAGGGGGTTTGAACAGCGTACAGAAAGAAGATGTTCTGAATTATTTAAGGACTGTTCCGCACCAAATACACAGCACAAAACTTTACAAACGAAAGAAAATGCGTCAAATCAGACAGGCACTTGACGCGAGCTATTGAAACAGTTATTAGATTAATCTTCGGACAAGACGATGATCATGTCCTGGTCACTTAGGGTAAAGGTCTCAGTCTTTTTAGGGTTGACGATAACACCATAACCTTTGGTGGCATCTTTTGCGTCTGCAAAAATACGGTAGCCGATGGCCACTTCGTTCTTACGTGCAGCGGATTCCAGAATGGTATAGAAGTTCATTGGAACATCTGTTTTCACATACTCTCGGGCTGGCTTAATGTAAATCTCAGATCCATCAGCATCAAATAGGTCTTCAAAGACACGCATCAAATCCTTGTTTTCACTCACCTGGCTCATCAACAGACTGATTAGCTTGTCGCTTACAATAAAATCGTCAGCACTTGTAATATCTGCGAGCTGCCTATTTCGAATATCTAGCATTTCACTCACAATCTTATAGTTCGCTCCTGAAGTCTCCGTAAAGTTTCTAAGGTGAAGCAACGTAATAAGGGTTTGTGCATCGGCCTCCTGAATCGGGTAATAATTCTGATAACAGAGAAGAATGATATAATCGTAATTTTCTAGGTGCATTGACTCTAGCGTTTCACGATCAGTTGTATCCTGAACCTCAAATTCCAACTTGATGTTTTTGACCGTTTTCTGAAGTTTTTTGACCGTCTTGTAGGCATCCTCAAACTTGCTAACAACTCTGACGATTGACCCTTCTGGCACATAGTAGTCAAGCTCCTGAATGATGTACCTTGCTCTATTATTCCAACCAACGATCAGGATTTCTTCAGCATGAGATTCTTCTGGCTCGGTATAAACTATATTTCCTTCATGGATTTGATAATTGGTCGTACCATTTGGAATAAGGGTATCATCATCCTTTGTGATACCTATGATACTATCTCCTTCTGAAAATATAGTGTTCATTGGAGGGTTAATCTCAACATGTCCATCGGCGAATTGAACACCAATGATTGCTGAGTCCTCATATCTAAAAAGAATTTCCCTGAATTCTAATCCAACAACATCATTTTCCTGGACGAAATATATTTCATCCCCATCAAAATCCATTAGTTCAATGTAAACCACAGATAGCCCTGACTGGCGACTGGTTTGCACCATGATTCTGGAAATGATTTCATCTGACAGAATCAATTCTACTTCACTCTTTCCGACCATTTTGGCAACATCGAAGTTCTTCTTATCTTCGATTTCTGCTGTTATGTGGTAAGGAGTATCTCTTCTTTCCGGATTGGTAACAATTGCCACAATCGTTTTGATGATTTGAGAATCACTATTCTCATTATCCTTGTCCAGGATAATGATGGACTTAGTTTGAAAGGGATTGGCGATATATAGGTCATGGACATCAATCGGGTTACCGGTTCTACAGATAACCCTTGTTGTGCCCGTATTAGGCACTTTATCTTTGATTTCATCCTCCATCTCAACCTTGTCCTTATCGGCAAGAATGACAATAACACCATCTTTTTGGTTCTCGTTCGCGATGACTATTTCTGAGATGATGGTAAATATTTTTGAGGACCATCCTAAAATGAGCAAATGATCTTTTTCAATGACAAATGAACGACCTTTTCTCAGGGATTCGATTTTCTCAAGTATACCACTCGAAACCAAACCAATCAAGACGGAAATGACAACCAATCCGACAAGTGTAACAGCCATCATGTAGAGCATGAATGGCCAGTTGTCTTCATGCCCACCAACCGTACCTGGATCTAGCATGTGGGTCAGGTTTACCCAAATGGATTTAAAAACATCAAAATCATCGTTATGATCAGGGTGTAATCCAACTCCATAAAGTACGACTGCCAAGAAGATGACAACCGCAAAGGTGAAAATACCAAGACCAGTAATCATGGGTACTGTTCCTTTCGAAACGAAATTGTCAAACTTGTATTTAAACCTAACCGAGAACGGTGCTTTTTTCATACGATTATTTTTAAATGCTCAAGGGCATTAAAGCGGCAAATTTAGTTTGTGGCGACCAATTGCCACAAAGAATTTAAATATACATTTATTTTTCTCCCCAACTGTTCAAAATGTGAAGATAGGTGGTGATAAGCTTACTATTTGCCAATGTGATCACAAAAAGAACGACTAGCGGATGTTACCATAGTCAGCTAAAGCATTGCATGCTAGTTAATTGAATTCACAATAAAATGTTTTGTAGATTTGGTAACCCTACTAGCTATGGTGAATAAAAGTTTGAATGTTTTAGCAGCAGATGATCACACGTTATTCCGCAAAGGAACTGCAATGTTGGTGAAAACCTTTGCTGAGGTAAATGAGGTGTATGAAGCTGAAAACGGACAACAGGCTTTGGATGTATTATCCAAGAAGCCTGTTGATATTTTATTGCTTGACCTTGAAATGCCGGTAATGGATGGGTGGGATACAGCAAAACAGGTCCTCAGACGTTATCCAGACGTGCATATCATCATGATATCGATGTACGATTCATTGAATATGATTTCGGATTTGATTGAGATTGGTGTGCACAGCTATCTTCTGAAGGATGCCGATCCGGAAGAAGTTCATCGCGCAATGATATCAGTCATCAATAATGATTTTTACTATAATCAATTGGTTGCAAAGGCATTGCATCAAAAAGTTCAGCACAGAGCTACAGAAAAGCCATTTTTCCAGGAAAAGTCTCAATTGACGAAACGGGAGATTGAAATTCTTCAATTGATTTGTCAGGAGTTGACCATGAAAGAAATTGGCGAGCGATTATTTTTAAGCGAGCAGACGATTCAGACTCATCGCAAAAATCTTATGAAAAAAATCGATGTGCGAAATGCCGTCGGGCTGGTAAAGTATGCCATTCAAAACAGTGTAGTCGTCATTTAAGCTACCCTATTTTAGGTATTTTTACACCCCATTGATGGGAGTAAAGCCTGAAAGAAAATGGTGTTAAGTCATTGATTATCAGCAACATCAAGGAACAGGTAAACCCTGTTGATGGTGTAGAACTAATTTTTTCGATTCTTATCTTTTGTACTTTTGATCTGTCATTCATTTCTAGAATGATTAGCTCTTAGGTTGATGGTTATCCATCGTATTGCTGGTTGCGGAAGAATCTGGTCTATGCCAAAATGACAACTCACTAGGGATCTTCCGCAACCGCTTTATTTCAAAATTCTTCTGAACATTCCAACCATTGTTAAGTATTGTGTTTCTATAACCTCGAAGGAACAATCCTTACCATTCCTTTACTAAACCAATGTAATCTGCGGTGGATTACTCAACCCGGGATAAAGCCCGGGTTTTTTTGTGTCGAAATTTTTCCCGCCTTGTAACCTTTTGTCCACCTCTTGGTAACTTATCCGAACAACCAAAAAAGAGTACACCTTGGATCATCTTAGTGATGAAGCTTTGATCATTTTAGTACAAAAAGGAGATCAGCATTTTCTGAATGAAATATTCCGAAGATATGAACGGCCCTTGTTTAACTATTTTCTCAAAGTCACAATGAATCAGGACGACAGTGCTGATTTGACTCAGACGACTTTTATAAGAGTCATGAAATATGTCAAGTCATTCGATGAAACGAGGTTGTTTAAAGTATGGTTGTTCCAGATTGCCCGAAACCAGACAAAGGACTATTTCAGGAAGATGAAAGTGCACAAAGATCAATTTAGTCCGGTTGATCACTTACCTGATTTGTCTGGAGACGATGATAGTGAATTGTTAATCGAAAGAGAAACAAAACTGTTCAAAGCACTGGAAAAATTGGATTGTGACAAACGTGAATTGATTGTGATGACAAAATTGAATGGTCTCAAGTACGAGCAAGTTGCTCAGATACGGGATACGAGTGTCGGAGCTATCAAAGTTCAGGTGCATCGCACAATTGCGCAGTTGCGAGAAATAATGTTTAACGATTTAACTGATGACGAATGAAATTTTCTGATCAAGATCTGTTGGCCTACCTCGAAGGAGAGAGTAATGATCGATTGAGAGGGCAGATTGAATTGGCGCTTCAAGAAGATCTGGAATTGAAAACCAGACTAGACGAGCTGGAATCTGTACAGCGTTTGCTCAATGAGGGTTATGAATACAATCTTCCGAGAAATGTCAGACCAACCATTGTCAAACCTTCAGCAAGACTCAGTCTTAGTTGGCTAAATATTGCTGCGGCAGTTTTAATTCTGATTACGGGTTATGCGCTTGGTTTTGTGAATAGCGGTTCAGACAAAGTTTCGAATCTTGAAATGGCTGAGCTGAAAGCACAAGTAGCAGAACTTCAGCAAGGTTCCATGATCAATGCTTTACACACGCCAACCGCGAGTCAAAGGATTGGAGCTGTACGTCAAATTGCGACTGAAAAGACAACAGTAAGTCCAGAGCTACTTGCTGTGCTTGTCAGGACAATGAAGAATGATGATAGCCCAAATGTGAGGTATGCGGCAGTTCAGGCACTCGGATCTTTCATGGATAATGAAAATGTTCGGTTGGATATGATAAAATCTCTCGAAGAGCAAAGTGATCCTTTAGTTCAAATCGCAATGATCCAACTACTGGTAGCTGCAGAAGAACGAAAGGCGATCAATTCATTGGAACAAATTATCAGAAATGAGCAATCAATAGACGAAGTAAAGGCACAAGCAAAACTTGCTGTGGACATTTTAATGTAAAAAACGAAAAGACTAATGAAAAAGGTATTAATAATCATTTGCATAACGATGAGTGTTGCTGGATTGCACGCTCAAGAGTTTAAAATCAAACCGGATGGAACATTGGCCGAGATCACTGTTTCTATCCAAAATCTATATGGCGATATTAAAGTCATTGGAACCAATGAAGGGGAGGTAAGGATTGTTTCGGACGGTTATGAAGGGATTCCGGAAAAAGCTCAGGGGTTAAAACCTCTATCAGCAACGGGTCCTGAAAATACAGGTGTGGGGCTCTTTGTTAAAGAAGAAGGCGGACAGCTCATTATTGCTGGCGCACATCGCCGAGCTGATGATGCCAGCTATGAAATCTACCTCCCCAAAAACATGAAGCTAAAAATTGATTACAACAGTTTTCAAGCAGAAGATGTAGCAGTTTCAGGAATGGCCAATGAAGTAGAAATAAGATCTCAGGTTGGCGATTTGGTGATAGAATCTGTTACAGGTCCGATTGTGGCAAATACATTAAGCGGAGACATAGAAGTGATTTTTAGTGAGTTGGCACAAGGTTCACCGACTTCAATATCCAGCACTTCCGGGGATTTGGACATTACACTTCCTGCCTCATCCAAAGGCACCTTTGCGATGAGCTCCATGTCTGGAGAAGTCTATACTGATTTGAACTTTGAAATGGATGAAGAGGGTGATATGAAAAGAGTCGGTGGCGGAATGTCATTGGAAGCAAATCTCAATGGTGGAGGTGTGGAAGTTTCATTGAAGTGCCTGAGTGGTGACATTTTTATACGAAAGCAATGAGAGCTTTACTTTCATTAATGGCCGTTGTAATGTTTACAACGCTCAATGCTCAGGGGATTGTTACGGAGTTGATCCAAGTTGATAGCCAGAAAAAACTGGAGATAGACTTTCCATTCGCAGATGAAATCAGATTTGAACGACATGCAAAACGGTCGGTAGAAGTGAAAGCAATTGTGAATATCAACGATGGCGAGGATAATGAAATGTTTTCCATCAAGCATAGTGTTGATCAAAATCGCATCGTCGTAAAAATGGACAAGGACAAATGGGACAACTATGCAAAAACGAACAAGAAGAAGTGCTGGAATTCGGATATCAAAATAGTTGTAAGTTGTCCTAACAATATGGACTTGCATGTGGAAACCATCAGTGGAGATTTGGTGCTGACGAATTCTGGAACGGAGGACTATTTGAAAACCATTTCAGGGGATATTGACCTCACCAGTAAAGCAGGAATTGATTTTAAGGCCAAGACGATATCTGGAGAGGTGTACAGTGACATAGAGATTGAATATCCTAAAGGAAAAGACGGCCTGTCTCAACTGGTAGGAATGGATGTATATGGCAGTGTAAATGGAGGAGGAAACCTGATCAATCTTGAAACCATTAGCGGAGATATTTTGCTAAGAAAAGGTCAATGATTTAGCCGAACAAAGGGAACGTGTGTGTCTGCCACGTTCCCAATTATTAGGTAATTTGAAAAAGGGAGAGCAGTAGAACTGGCAGAAACAATGTTTCCACCCTCAAGGTATGCCAGACTCATTTTATAGTCAGATTTGCCTTGATAGTTCAAGGTAATGATCTCTGAAGGGGCAATTTCATTTTCCCCATTTGCGTAGGCGACAAAGTCTAGCAGATTAGGATGACTAGCAATCCACATTTTTCCTGTTGGACCTATTTCGATGTTGTCGACACCAGTATTCGCATCAATTATTTCAACCAGATTTAATTGACCACTCGCTAACACATCATATACCTTTATGCTAAACTCTCTTGTTGCTGCGACGAATAATCTATTATTTTGAAATGCTAGGCCATTGGCATATCCAAAACCATCAGCAACCTGCTCAAATTTGGATCCGTCATAATACACAACCGAGCCGGTAGATAGACCGAAATAATTTTCTGCAATACTCCCAAGACCACTATGATATAAGTGATCGTTAGTGATATAGAGTTTGTTTTCATCCACGGCGACCAGGTCATTCGGACTATAGGCAAGTGGATCAGATAATGAGTTTGTTTGTATTAATTCGTTGTTATATAACTCGAATGTTTCAATAGTGTGACCATCTGCGTGATTGATTACCCAGACTTTGTAGGTACTAGAGTCGATTTTATACATGGTAAGTCCGTGTGGGAAAAAACCGGGACCTCCAAAAACAAACTTCGGTTGCGGATTTGAAGAACTAAGATCTACCAAATACAAACCACCATGATGTTCCCGATCGTTCACTTTCCATTGACGGTCATCGGCTGAGACGATCATGAAAGAGTCAGCATAGCTAAGCGCAAAGTCTTCAGCACCTATGATATCAAGTTTGAGGATAACATCTTTTGAGGTATGGGTTGGCTCGATCGTACGAAAGAAACCAGTTGACATTAACACATAACTAACATAAACACCGATAATGGTCAAAAGGGCTAAAAGGATTCTCTTCATAATTATTCAACGGCAGGTTTACCAGGGCAAGTTTCTTCATATGGAAACTCAGTGGCGGGCCCTACAAACTGTCTCCATTCCGATTTGCTCAAATTCCTGGAGATCATCAGACAAACATCCAAGGATAGCTCAACTGGGTTGAGCGGAAACCTTCTGATCTTACCATCGCCTGAAGCTGTGAATAGCGATTGACCATCTGGATGAAATTCCACATCGAGGACCCATTCGCCATGATCATCCAACACAATTGGACTATTATAAATCTTATCACTGTCCATGTACCAGATTCTGGCAGTTTTATCTCTTGATCCAGCTGCCACTCTGCTACCATCAGGACTAAAGGCAATAGATGAGACTTCAGATCCAAATCCCGTAAGATCCGGACCGAATTGCCGCTGATTTTCTAAATCCCACATCATTATATAACCTCTGCCAGTTTCATAATTGGAACCACCAATAGCCAGGAACCTACCATCTGGAGAGAATCTAACAGCCGATACAGGTAAATTCTCTTTGCTGCGTCGATAAATCACCAAAGAACGATAATTGGGATCATTCAGGTTCATTAAAACCACATCTCCATTAGGAGACCCTACAGCTAATACATTTCCATCAGGGCTAGCATCTAAGGATTTAATTGGTGCAGTAAATCTTGATATTTCTATAGGTTCATCATTTTCATACCTAAAGAGTTTTTTGTCCATTCCTATTGAATACAAGGCCTTGCCATCCGAAGTAAATGCAAATGGTAGTCCGGTATGTGAATTAATTTCGGTTGGTTTGGTACCAGGGTCGCGCATTGAGTATTTGAAGGTCTTATTGTTAGCCACCACCACAAATGCATCCTCCACCACGGCGAGAAACTCCGTTTTCTTGTCCTGATATATGATTTCAACTGACCGATTTTCCAAATCCCATTTCACCAGGTTGCTCCCTGCATCAACAGCTAATAAGGATTTATTATCATCAAAGGAAAGCTGTTGGATGGCAATGTGTCCGCCTTTAGTCGCCTGGGGATGCAGATACTGATTGAAGGCGGCATCTGATTTCTCTGACACTTCTGTCGCTCCAAAATCCGGATTTTGTTTTGCGAAGTTTTGCCTCAAAAGTCCTTGCTTTCCATAGTATAAAGCGGTGTATAAGCTTCCCATTTCAGGAAAAGTACTTGCACCATGTTTTTCATAAAATTGCCAGGCTTGTAGGGCAACAAGGGCTCTCAGTTCCTCATCCGATACAGTTTTCACTTTTTGGGACATTTGCTCAGTGACCATTTGATACTTGAGCTGCCGAACCTTATTAGATTCTTGAGCAAGACAAGGGAAGCATAGAATGGATGTAAGTAATAGTGTGAATTGGTGATTCAGTTTCATACTACAAATTACCAAATCTTTAGAACTATGTCACTATTCAATCACATAGTCATCCCGTCGAGGACTGAAAACATCCATGATTTTGCAATCAGTTAGTGCTTTTCCATGATGAACCGCTTCACTCGGGATGACCACAATTTTTCCTGGTTCGCAATGGTAAGTTTCACCGTCTACCGTCATTTCAAAAGCGCCTTGCATGACCTGAGTAGTCTGGACATGAATGTGATGGTGCTCGGGAAGTACTGCACCCGCTTTTATATCCCAGTAGGCGATGGTAAAGTTGTCCGTGTGAACAAATCGTCCGGTAAACCCTTCGATGATCTGCTTAGATGGCAGTTTTGATATTGTTTTAGCGTGATCCATTTCAGTTTAGTTAACGGCTGTTTCCAATAGTTTTATCATCCCTTTATCAGCGTCCAACAAAGCCTCAATTCCAATGGGGAGGGTGGCGTTGTGTGGTTCATGACCAAACGGAAATCCAGTTACTACCGGAATGCCCAGATCTCCTAATCGATCTTTAAAAACTTCCGAAAGTCCTATTGAGAATTCATAGTAAGGATCATCAGGTGAGGTGTCACAGTCAGTGAAGTAACCCAGGGCTATTCCCTTTGCTCCTTCAAACTTCCCGGCAGAAACCATCTGGGTGAGCATACGATCTACTCGGTAGGTGGATTCTCCAACTTCTTCAATGAAAACGATGTGATCCTTGTAATTAACATCATGGTTGGTGCCAATCAGGCTCGTCAGAAGGGACAGGTTGCCCCCAATCAACTTTCCTTCTGCGGTTCCGCTTGTAATGATCTCAGGTTCTTCTGCTTTGATTTTTACTTTCTTTCCCTTTTCGAGCACGTCAAATAAATAATCTGCGCTGAAATCATTTAGTGATGAGGCGCCAACTGGTCCATGAAATCCGACTAACCCGCAATGCTTGTAAAAGGCACTAAATAATGCTGTGATATCACTGTACCCAATAAATGGTTTGGGATTGTTGCGAATGACCTCAAAATCAATCTCATCTAGGAGACGCGTAGTACCATATCCACCTCTTGCGCACATAACCGCATCCACCTGTGGATCAGCAAACATTTCATGAAGATCTTCAATACGCTGCTGGTCTGTACCAGATAGAAATCCGGAGCGATTTCTAAGATTGTCAGAATACTTGACGGCAAAGCCAAGCATTTCCATGTTCGAGATTGTTTTCTCAAAAGCAGATCGCGTTAACGCACTGGCTGGTGCAATGAGCCCCACCGTCGGGTTCTTGGGCAAACGAGCAGGTTTTACAACACGCTGTTGTTGAGGAAATGAAAATGCCGGGGTAACTCCAACCAGAGCTCCTGCTTTCAAAAAGTGTCTACGGTCCATAGGACGAAGTTATTGTGCAGTCAGGCTAATGGCAAAACCACCCCCAGAAGCCATTTCGATTGTTATTTGATCGGTAGCGGTGATAGTTGAGGTTTCAATACTTACTGCAGTTGGATTGTCATCCCAATGTGCCGTTGCACCATCTTTGTACACTTTGCATTCATATGTATTTCCTTCGGGAAGAAAATCAAACTTTAAATTGAATGACTTCCCATTTTCATCAGCCACTCCTCCAACAAACCAGTTTTCCGATTTTCGCTCCTGTCTCGCAATCACCACAAAATCACCAATTTCACCATCCAGGACCTTTGTTTGTTCCCAGTCTACCGCCACGTCTTTGATGAACTGAAAAGCAGGTTGTCCTTCGTAATGTTCAGGCAGGTCTGCTGCCATCTGAATTGGACTGTAAATCACCACATAGAGTGCCAACTGATGTGCCAACGTTGTGTTGATTTGGTTATCCGGCTTGTATGGGTCTAGCTTGATATTGAAAATCCCGGGCGTAAAATCAATCGGACCGCCCAACATTCTGGTAAAGGGAACGACTGTCAAATGATCCGTTGGGTTGCCACCATCTGATGCCCATGCATTAAACTCCTGACCTCTCAGACCTTCTCGAGAAATCGCATTTGGATAGGTCCGACGCTTTCCAGTTGCCTTAATTGGCTCATGGGCATTGATGGCTACCTGATATTTTGATGCTGTTTCAAGCACCCCTTGATAGTGATTGACCATCCACTGTCCGTGGTGATATTCTCCTTCAGGAAGGATAGGGCCAACGTATCCAGTTTTTACGGAATGTATGCCATGCGATTGCATTAAGGCATAAGCCGTATCCTTTTGTTGATCATAGGTGCGCGGTGCAGCCGAAGTTTCATGATGCATGATGATCTCAACACCTTTGTTTTTGGCGTATTCGGCTAGCTCAGGCAAATCATAATCTGGATACGGTGTGACAAAGTCAAAGACTCCTTCTCTGTCGGGAAATCCAATCCACCGCTCCCATCCAGTATTCCAACCTTCAACCAACACCCCACCGAAACCATTTTCAGCGGCAAAATCGATGTAACGTTTAGTGTTTTCAGTGGTGGCACCATGTCTTCCGGTCGGATTAGAAATGTCGACATTGGCCGTACCGGCACTTTGAGAACCGGCGTAATCCCAAGTTGATTTATCAAGGTGCATTTCCCACCAGATTCCCACGTATTTCATTGGAGTAAACCAGGACACATCCCCTAGTTCATTGGGATCATTTAGGTTGACAATCAGTTTTGACTCGATCAAATCACCAGCCCTGTCCGTTACCTGAATGGTTCGCCAGGGTGTTGCAAAGGGTAACGCTACCTTGGCTTTGTAGCCCGTGACATCTGACCCGACCAATTCTGAGACAAAGCCCTGCTTTTCGGCATTGATTTTTAAAGTCATTCCAGCAAAGTTTGTAAGATCTGCTTCATGAAAACTAAGATAAATCCCTTCATCTGTTTTCATGGTGACAGGAGTATTTACTGCATTTTTCGGGATTTTGGTGGATGCGATGTTTGGGTGATTTCGTTTTGAAATCGCATCGATTTCAGAAAATTTGGTTTCGTTGTAAACATGCTCATAGATATCCCAATCGCCAGGTATCCACCATGTTTTATGATCACCTGTAAGGTTAAACTCCGTCATTTCGTTGGTGAAGATCAATTCCTTAGCAGCATCTTGCTCGGGAAAATAATATCTCAAACCTATTCCATCATCATATGCTCGTATGATGAGATCAAATGTCAAACCTGATTGATCTTTTATCTCAAGGGAAACTTCATTGAATACATCCATGACTTCACGTTGCTCTCCCCAAGGCATTTCCCATTTTTCGTTTACCGAACGCTTGGAAACATTTCCTATCTGATATTGATTATCAGCAGAAATATTTTGAAACTCAAATCCAATTGAAGAGTTTTTAATGACTGGTTTGCCATTGAATTCCACATTGTATGTCAGTTGATTTAACTGATCTGAAATGTTCACAATCAATGCTCCATTTGGGGATGTTACATTGTAATTATTGTTTTGTTCGCAGGACAATACCAATATGGCAATGACCAGACACATTACTAAATTCTTCATTCATTCTACTATTTAGCCACCAAAGTAGGTTGGTTTCCATTAGGAATCAACAGTTTGACAATTGTCGCTTTTTTGAAATCGATTTCGAAATTGATTTTTTTAAAATAAGTGCCTATTTGGTCCATTGTTTATAGCTAACCTGCTTTTGAACGAGATGATCCGAGCAATGCAAAACATTTCTATAAGTGGATCTTATCGGATAGGATTTGGAGAACAATTTTGGCAATAATCAGATGCTAATAAAAAAGGCCACTTATTATTGACAAGTAGCCCGATGAATTATATGAAATTGACAACTAGTGATAGGTGCCCTCTGTTGACTTAAGATATACTAGACATATGCTTCGAGATACACTTCACCATGTTCCTGAGGTATTTTCAAGCTTAAGACAGGAATCGATACATGATTCACAACTTTTTCAGCCATGCTGCCATAAAACATTCTTGAAACACCTTGTCTTCCATGAGTGGCCATGGTAACAATGCCATTTTCGAAAGAGCCACAGAATTTTTCAAGCCCATCTTCAAAAACATACGTGTTAACAGTTTTGATTTGACCTAGTCTATTTCCGCACATGACCCTAAATGGTTCCATTCGTCTTTGGATCTCCCAGGTATCAGTGAAATAAGAGGGTGTGTTGATGTATACCAAATGAACTTTGGCGGAAAGCACCTCGGCAAGACTCATTAAGCCTTCAAAAGGTTGAATCGCTTCTGTTTCAAAATCGGAAACGAAAATGATATTCGCCTTGTTGACTTGGTTCATGTCCTTTTTGATAATCAATACAGGAACAGGGGACAGACGAACAATTTTCTGGGCATTGCTTCCCATAAATAATTCACGGAATCCCGAAGCGCCATGCGAACCCATAACGACCATGCTGATGTGATTTTCTTCTATATGGTCAATAATATTGGTTGAACTCTCATTGTATCCAAGGTATTGGGTTGCATGTACACCGAACCTTTCAGCCTCAGCTACCAGTTTACCGAGCTCAACTTTAGCTTCATTGACATCTTTGGTTATGTCTGGATACATGGTTTCCTGACCCTTTTCCATCTGAATCCAGTTGATAGGGATAGGCATAAAGTGTAGAAAATGAATTTCACCTCCGCTCATTTTTGCAATGTTCATTGCCGTTTTAGCCGCTTTATTGGCACACGCGGAGAAATCGGTGGGTACTAATATGCGTTTCATATGGGTTCGTAGTTAACTCGAAATGAATAAACCCAGCATTCGGATTCAGGCAATTTTTCGAGGTATTGAACAAAGTTTAGATCAGGAATCTACCCATATCAATACAACCAGAAAATGATGAAAATTAACGAGTCTCGTGATTTTTCTCAGCTTGCCGATTTGAACAAAACCGGAATCTTTAGCTCATGAAATCTTTCCCCAATGACATCATCACTATCGAAACTCATATTATCCATAACCAACACATCAATATCAAGCTCATCTATGTTGGCTATTATGCGATCGGAGAGAAATCCGATTTCAACCAGTATTTCAAAAGGAACTCCAGAGGTGCTCAATTTTTCGTTGTAAGCAGATTCTACCTTGTTGCGCATTTCCTCTTCCAATGTTTGACGAATGGATTTGTTGTCAACGATTTTCATATCAGGATTGTGGTCTGTAAGTCGATATGTAGTCAACAAGTACAGCTTTGCACCTGCGTTTTTGGCAGTATCAATCGCAAAGTCCATTGCTGACTCGTTCCCGTTGATTGGAATAAGAATACGATCGAAGTTCGACATTTGATAATTCTGAAGTGTTTTAAATGCAAAAATAGATTCCGTCTATCCTCGAAATCAGGCGCATTGATCAGAAAACACGCTGATTTTTGTCATGCTTTACTCATATTTGGTTCAGGAGCATTGCACTTACATTATTATGTCTAAACAAGGTCAGTTGTTTTTCGAAGAAAGTGATAATGCGTTTAGCACAATATTTCGGTCTTCAAATGAAGGAATCATTGTTGCTGATCAGCAAGGTCTGATTCACTCCATCAATCCTGTAGGGGCAGAAATGTTTGGATACGAGCCAAAAGAATTAATATCTAATTCAATCGATCAGCTTGTGCCGCATTCGATGCAGCATGATCACAGTTCGAAAAGGGCAGCTTATGCAAAAAATCCAAATCCACGCACCATGGGTGTGGGCAGAGATTTGGAAGGATTGAAAAAGTCTGGGGAGACATTTCCAATAGAAGTGAGTTTAAGCCATACTCGCATTAGGGATACTTTTTTCGTAGTAGCGTTCATCATTGACATCACGCAACGGAAATCTATTGAAAAAGCCCTCAAGAAGAGCGAAGAGCAGTTGATTGCTTATGCGAGTGAGTTAGAAAAGCGTGTAAAGAGTAGGACAGAGGACCTTGCTCGAACGATAGATCAGTTACAGAATGAAATTAAAGTAAGGCAAAAGGCAGAGAAAGAGGCTGTCCAGTCACTTTCGAAGGAACGCGAGTTAAACGAATTGAAGTCTCGATTTGTCTCTACCGCTTCCCATGAGTTTCGAACTCCCCTAAGTACGATTTTGTCGTCATCCTCGCTAATTGGGAAATATCTTGAAAGTGATAATCCTGGCAAGGCGACTAAACATGTCGACAGGATTAAAAACTCTGTAAAAACCCTAACAGACATTCTCAATGACTTTCTGAATTTAGACAGGTTAGAGGAAGGTGGGGTTGATATCCAATTTGAGCGATTCGATCTTAATGCCATTGTCCTGGGGGCAAAGGCTGAGGTTACAGGCTTACTGAAGGAAGGGCAACAAATTGTTACCAAAGTGGAGGAAGTGAGTATTTACACAGATGAAAAGGTGCTCAAAAGCATTTTGATCAATCTGCTTTCCAATGCGATTAAATATTCTCCTATCGAGAGTGCTGTTGAGATTTGTGCCGTACAGCTTGAAAAGGCAGTAAAAATAGAAGTCATTGATCAGGGAATGGGAATTCCTGAAGAGGATCAGGGACATATGTTCGAGCGTTTTTTCCGGGCAAAAAATGCTGTTAATATTCAAGGAACCGGATTGGGACTAAATATTGTCAAAAAGTATGTTGATTTGCTCAATGGCAGTATTACATTTAAAAGTAAATCTGAAATGGGCACCACATTTGTAGTGGAGATTCCTAATAAACCATAAACAACACACAATGAAGAAGATCCTATTGATCGAAGACAACCAAGATGTTCGTGAGAATACTGCTGAGATTTTAGAGCTGGCAAATTTCCAGGTCATGACTGCCGAGAATGGGAGAATAGGTGTTGACAAAGCAATCAATGAGGCACCAGACTTGATTATCTGTGATATCATGATGCCTGAAATGGATGGTTATGGTGTGCTGCATATACTAAGTAAGAATAAAAACACAGCCAGTATACCTTTCGTTTTTCTAACGGCAAAAATCGATAAAGTAGATATTAGGAAGGGAATGAATATGGGAGCTGATGACTATTTGACAAAGCCCTTCGATGATACTGAATTGCTTGATGCTATTGAAAGCAGGCTGAAGAAGCGTGAGCAAATTAACAGTGATTATTCCCAAAACCTCGATGGCATCAATGAATTCCTGACAGACGCTAAAGCGATTGCCAAGCTGGAAGGTCTGTCGCAGGATAGAAAGCGCCGAACTTATAATAAGAAGTCAGAAATTTTCAGAAAGGGTGATTTACCTAATTATCTTTTCTTCATTCTGGAAGGAAAAGTCAAGGAATACAAGACCAATGAGGATGGTAAGGAATTGATCATTGGCATCTACGGAAAAGGTGAGTTTTTCGGTTTTGAGGCACTATTAGAAAACTCAGAGTACAACGAATCTGCTGCTGCGATTGAAGCTACTGAATTGGCTATTATTCCGAAAAAGGATTTTTTCACACTGCTTTATACCAACCGCGATGTTGCCAACAAGTTCATCGAGCTTTTGAGCAATAAAGTCACCGATAAGGAAGAACGGTTGCTACACCTGGCGTATAATTCGGTTAGACAAAGGACTGCTGAGGCGTTGATCACCCTTTATGAAAAGTATGATCATAAATCAGAAATATCAGTTTCACGAGACGATTTGGCTCATATGGTTGGGACCGCTACGGAATCTGTGATTCGTGTATTATCAGATTTTAAGGACGAAGAGGTCATTGAAATCCAGTCTGGGAAAATCAGAGTGCTTTCAGAGGAAAAACTCAATCAAATTGTGCGGTGGAATTTTGCACGCTAAGCGTTAATTAACCTCATCACGTAAATGCAGGATTAAGCTTGGAATAGCGATTTCACCTACTAGTTTTTCGGAGATACTGCCATAAAAGAATCTTTTCAAACCAGATCGACCATGAGTAGTAAGGACCAGTAAATCTGGCGAGAGAGTCTCAATGGCATTGACAATTCCGTGTTCTACGGACAGATCTTTTAAGATTTGCAGCGTATAATTTCTGAATTCAATTTTTTCCATGTGGCTTTCTAAAAACTGCTCTAGTTCTTCAATATGATATTTGCCGGATACCTTGTCAACCCATAGAAATGTGAGATGATGATTGTCAAGATTCAACACCTCCTTAAGTTCGAGAGCGGTAAATTCATTGAATGTTTCTGGGTCAAAGGCAATAAGGACATTCGTAATATTATCCAAACGGGTATTGCCTGTGATGTTGACGATTGGACATTTTGTTGATCTGATTACGTTTTCTATGGTACTGCCAAAGGCGGCATGTGAAAGAGAGGTTGCATCATGATGTCCACCCAATACGATTATATCTGAATCCATTTGAGTGATACTGTTTTTTACACCTCCCATTGCATTAGCGCTCATCAGAAAGGTGTGCGTTGCAATTTTATCCGCAAAAGGTTGAGCGGCAGCCTTAAGCTTTTCTTCACATTCTTGAGACATGCGATTGATAAGTTGACCACTGATGTAATATTCTCCGTCTTGTACCGGGCCTATTTCCATAACATGTAGAATGGTCAGTTCTCCTTGAGCCTTTTTTGCTAGTTGGTAACCAAAATGAGTTGCATGCCGTGCACTTTCAGAGAAGTCTGTTGGAACCAGAATATTTTTCATGATATGAAGATGAGCATATTCAGTTGGCACTCTCATGAGGCTAGTCAACCAACTTCTTGATAATTCTCAGGCTCTTAGTTTTCTTTTTTGGCCCAGTATCTTACCAGTCCCGCCACACTCATCCATGAAGGATTGGCAGCTTCATACTGTACTACAGCACTTTCATCCAGACCTTGATCCAACAATTGCTGTCTGGTGTAGCTAGAAAATAATGGTGTCATGTCTTCAACACTGAGTCCGGCTTCCCACTTGTCTTTTATCCATAAAGACCAATCCCTTAGCATATGACGAAGTGCTTTCATGTGTTCTTGAATATCACGAATTTCACCGTAATGTGTAAGGAAAAGGCGAGTTGGGTTTTTATCCAAAATCAATTGAATGGATGATTCCCAGTGCTCAATGTTGATGTCTGGGGGAGGACAGGGTGGTACCACCGGGCCATCATTGATTTTGACACCCGCCACATCGCCAGTGAATATTGTGTCGTCTAATTGCCAGGCAATGTGATGCGTTGCATGACCAGCTGTGTGAAGCGAGGTAATCTTTGTGTTTCCAATTGTGATTTCCTCTTCGTGTTGACATTCAAGTATTTGATTGACCGGAATATTGTTCATTTGACCCCACAGCTCATCCATTTTGTCTTGATAAATCCGCTTTGCAGAGCTCATTAATCTTTCTGGGCTGGCGAGGTGTTTAGCACCGGCTGGGTGCACATATATTTTCGCACCTTTTTCAGCAAATGCCCATGCTGCCCCTGCATGATCCAGGTGGATGTGAGTGAGCAATACATGCTGGATAGATTCAGGCTCGAATCCTTTGGCCTTAATGGCACGGCACAGGTTTTGGTAGGTAGAATGCGGACCAGTTTCTATAAGGATTGGACCATTTGATGTTTCTATTAAAAAGGAACCAATGGCTTCCTGAATCCCTATAAACTCCAGATCAAGAACATGTATCATATCGAACAAGTTAACCGAAAAGGAACAAATCGTCAAAGACAAATGATCAAGACAAGCCTTATCTTTACTTGAAACCAATTGTACAAGATTTGGATTACTTTCAAGATCATATGCCCGAGAATGTATGCTTTGGGTGTGGCGCTCAACATGACGAAGGGCTTCAAATAAAAAGTTTCTGGGAAGGAAATACGGCAATTTGCCGTTGGGTACCAGCAGAAAAATATCATGGATGGTCCAATTTACTCAATGGGGGAATAATGGCTACTTTGATTGATTGCCATTGCATGGGAACAGCGATGGCTGATGCTTATCGGAGAGAGAATCGATCCTTAGATTCTACACCGATTTATCGGTATGCTACCGGCACATTGAATGTAAAATACATCAAGCCCACCTCAACCCGACATGAAGTTGAATTGCATGCCGAAATAGTTGAGGTAAAGGAACGGAAAACAGTTTTGAAATGTGCTTTTTATTCTCAGGGAAAACTGACGGCTGAAGCGGAAGTGGTAGGCCTTCGTGTTTATGATAGCAGCAATGAATCTGACAATAATCCCTTTAAATCATAATAGATGCATCCGAAGTTTTTTTCAATCGCAGGCATAGACATTCATGGTTATGGATTCATGATCATGGTGGGAGCATTGTGTGGATACTATTATGTATCTGGACAGGCAAAAAAGGAATTAAATATCCCGGCGGAAAAAATACAGAACCTCGCCGTACTGATTATTTTGATGGCGGTTGTAGGTGGAAAATTGCTATTCTATCTGGAGGACCCAAAGTACTACTTCAACCCGCCTTCCAATATGTTTAAGAATTTCAGGCAGGGGTTTGTGTTTTATGGATCATTAATTTTCGTACTACCAGCAGCAATTTGGTATTTTCGAAAAGAAAAATGGCCCTTGTGGGAGTTTCTGGACATTTTGGCCATTGCAGGGCCCATTATTCATATTTTTGGCAGGATGGGATGCCTGATGGCTGGGTGTTGCTATGGGTTACCAACAGATTCCTTTTTGGGCATCACTTTTACAGATCCGCACACTCAAGCAAGACCTGCTGCAACGCCTCTACACCCTACCCAGCTATATGAGATCGCTTTGATTGGGACGATCCTTGTCGTATTGTGGATGCTCAAGCGATATGATCGATTTAAACATCGATTAATATTTGTATATGTGATGTTGTATGCAGCAGGCCGGTCGGTAACGGAAATGTTTCGCGGTGACCTAAGAAGAGGGTTTATCATCGAAGATGTGCTTTCACATTCACAGTTCATATCGATACTTCTGATTTGCGTTTGTATAGCAGCGATCTATAGACTGAAGAAAAAATTGTAAGCACTTTATTTTATCTGGATCTTATACGCAATGATTTGGTAAGGACTCCTATATCAAAAGGAGGTTTTCCAAAATATTCACCATCTATATGAGCCTCCAGCAATGGATTTTCTTCAATGTGAACAGACTTTGCAGTTTCGAATTTTACTTTCTCTATTGAGTCATGTGTCCCATTTTGCAACTTGGGCAGAGCTGCATATCGTCTGATAGGCGAGACGTTTCCCACTTTGCAGATAGCAAGCTCTCCATTGTCCAACGTGGCATGAGGGGTCAGTTTGAATCCACCACCAAATGTTGAGCCTTTGGCAACCGTTAGCAGAATCAGTTCTTCTGTCGACTTTTCTCCATTGATCATGAGTTGGTATGCCCGGGGACGATAAGAGGATAGGATGTGGAGCACATGATAATAATATTTGGCCTGACCTGATAGCAATGGAACTTTACGATACTGCATGTCAGCGACTATTTGACCATCAAAACCAACGCCAAAACCATTTATAAATTTTCTCCCATTGCATATGCCAACATCAATGGACCGAATGTTTCCGTTAATAGCCGTTTCAAACACTTCTTGTTTGTGTTGCCCCAAATCAAGCATTTTGACAAAGTCGTTCCCTGTCCCTGCAGGAATAATTGATATAGGTATGTCATAGTGCAGCCCATTTATGGCTTCATTGATCGTACCATCACCACCAATGATCACCAATCCAGCATAGCTTTCATTTAGATTATTGGCAACTGTCCCTGTACCTCGCAGTTCAGTGTTAGTGGTAAATACATCAAAGTCAATCTGACGCGAGTTCAAGAATTTTGCAAAATCACGTACGACTTTATCGATGCGGTTCCGCCCTGAATACGGGTTGGCCAGGACGAATAGTTTCATTACAGATTTTCTAAAATGAAATCTGATAGCATTTGATATAGGTGCGGCTGGGAGCCTGGTCCCCTCAGTCCGTGAGCAAGATCAGGATAGTAAAATGTATCAAATTGCTTACCAGCTTTGATCAACTCATTTTGTAGCGCCACGGCGTTTTGAAAATGCACATTGTCATCTCCGGTTCCATGCACCAATAAATATGCTCCTTTGAGTTTACCAACATGCTGAATAGGACTGTTGTCATCGTACCCGGAAGGATTGTCCTGAGGTCGCTGCAGGTAACGTTCTGTGTAAATAGTGTCATAGTATCTCCAGGTCGTTACGGGCGCAACTGCAATTGCGGCTTTGAAAACATCTGCACCTTTCATAATGGCCAATGACGACATATAGCCACCATAGCTCCATCCCCAAATACCAATACGCGAAGCATCTACAAAGGGTAAGGATCCAATGTGCTTTGCAGCAGATATTTGATCTTCTGTCTCATATTTACCAAGTTGCTTGTAAGTAATCTTTTTAAACTTTTCTCCGCGAAACCCAGTTCCTCGTCCATCCACTACGGCAATGATGTATCCTTGCTGCACCATGAAGTAGTGCCATGCTCTGCTGGACCAGTTGTTAGCAACCTGTTGTGACCCTGGCCCACTGTATTGAAACATGAGCACAGGATAGGTTTTAGCAGCTGTGAAATCTTTCGGTTTCAGGAAATAGCCATGGAGCTGAGTGCCGTCTTCAATTTTGAATTTGAAGAATTCTTTCCTGGGTAGTTCATAGTCGGCAATTTTCTTCTGCAACTCTTCGTTCGCCTGCATCACTTTAATCATTTTGTTCGATGCATTGTCGTGCAATGAAACTTTCAGCGGTGATTCTGAAGAAGAATGATATAGCAAGTAATACTTACAGTCGGCACTCATATTAACTCGATTGCTCCCTGCACTTGATGTCATTTTCTTCTTACCCTTGCTATTGCTCCCGACACTGTAGAGATGTCTTTCTAAAGGAGAGTCCTCGGTAGACATGTAGTAGATTGTTGTAAGCTTTTTACCCTGTTTTACACCGACTAGCTGGGTAGCCTCGAATTCGCCAGAGGTAACTTGGTTTACTAGAGAACCATCAATATTGTGAAGATAGAAGTGTTTAAAACCACTTTTTTCACTGCTGAAAAGGAAATGTTTTCCATTGTCCAGATATAACAAATCATCACAAAATGTAAAGTCTACATAGGTATCTGATTTATCCGTTAGGATAACTTTTGTTATTCCGGATGTGGCATTGGCATGTAGAATGTCCAATTGATTTTGAAGTCGGTTGAGACGTTGTATTGAGAGTTTTGTGGCATCTTTTGTCCACGTTATTCTCGGTATGTAAATGTCTGATTCAGCTCCGATATCCATTTTTACAGTTTTTTTCGTGGCTAAATGATAAACATGAACATCTACTTTGCTATTGTCTTCTCCTGCTTTTGGGTACTTGTATTTATAGTCATCAGGATAAAGTTTGCCATTCTTCCATTCTTGCATGTTGTACTCTCGGACTGCAGACTCGTCAAACCTGATATAGGCTATCTTCTTACTGTCCCCTGACCAGGCAAATGCTTTTGTCAAAGAGAGCTCTTCTTCATAAACCCAATCGGTAGAACCATTGATAATATAGTTGAATTTACCATCTTCTGTTACCGCTACTTCTTCTCCGCTTTCCAGTTCTTTATAAAACAGATTGTTGTCACGGGTAAAAGCAACCAATTTTCCATCAGGAGAGAGTGTCGCATAGCTTTGGCGTCCATCTGAAAGCTTCGTTAACTGGTTGTCGACAATATCGAAGAGGTAAAATATGGCAGTATATGATCTTCTGTAGATTCCTTGTCTGTCAGTTTGTAGCAATATCTGTTGCTCGTCATCACTGAATGAGTAACCATCAATCGAGATAGACAGAGCATTGCCATCAACCAATGTTTCAACTGCATTACCGGTGGTTACGTCATATTTGACGACCATATTTTCATCTAACGCGGAGTAGAATTGTCCATCCTTCATCCAGTTGACACTTCTGACAGACTTTTGGGAAAAGGTGCCATCGGTTACGTTGGCCAATTTGATTTCAGATTGTGCAACGGAGATGATTGCGGCAATGGAGAACAGGGAGGTAAGTATTGTTTTCATCATTCAGGATTATGAGTATTAAAATGGCAAATTACTAAGGTCTACATTTCCTCCGGTCAGTATGATACCGACCTTCTGCCCTTTGAATCTTTTCTTGTCTTTCAAAACTGCCGCTAGTGGAACGGCGCTTGAGGGTTCAACTATAATTTTCATTCGTTCCCAAATGATCCTCATAGCATCCACGATTTGTTTTTCGCTTACCGTAACAACGTCAGAAACATTCTCTTTGATGATCTCAAAATTGAGTTTGCCTAAAGAAGTTTTCAGTCCATCAGCGATGGTATTGGGATCTTTAACAGGAATCAGTTTACCTGCATTAAAGGATTTATAGGCATCATCGGCCTTGGCAGGTTCTGCTAGTATCACCTGAGTATTTGGAATGATGTATTTGACAGAAAGAGCGGTTCCTGCCGAAAGCCCACCACCACCAACTGGTGTCAGAACCGAATCCAGGTCTGGTGTTTCCTCCAACAGTTCCTTTGCTGCAGTTGCTTGGCCAGCAATGATGTGTGGATGATCAAATGGAGGCACAAAGACGGCCCCTGTTTTTTCGATTATTTCGCTGCAAGCCTGGATCCTGGCCTTTTCGTTGGGTTCGCAGAGAATCACTTCTCCACCATACCCTTTTACCGCATCAATTTTTACTTTCGCCGCATTTTTGGGAATAACGATGTAGGCTTTGTTGCCTGCAGCATTTGCAGCATTTGCTACGGCTTGAGCATGATTACCCGATGAATGGGTTGCTATACCATTTTGTCGCTCTTCGGGGCGGATCGACAAGATGGTGTTAGTTGCACCTCGCATCTTGAAAGAGCCGGTTTTTTGAAGATTTTCACATTTAAAGAAAATCTGTGCACCACACATTTCATCTACAGAATGAGAAGTGACAACCGGTGTGTCATAAATGAATTTGCTTATGCGGGTATGTGCCCTTTTAATGTCACTTAATGAAGGAATGGTCATTTTATTGATGCCTTAAAGGATTTTGATTAGCAATACTGGGCAAAAAATTCAAATTATACATGTGTCAATTGCATTAGTGATACCCAGCCCACAAAACACCACTAAAATCAGGAGAAATGCATTTAGAGAACCAAGAATTTTATGAATGAGACGTTTGAACTTTTAGTGAGCCTGTAGCCAATTATCACCGATTCCGACTCCCACTTCCATGGGCACATCCATTTCGATCGCACTTTTCATGAATTCAACCACCTTATTTTCCAATATTTCGAGTTCAGATGTATGTGCCTCGAAAACCAATTCATCATGAACCTGCATTGTCATTCGGGATTTAAGTTTTTCGTCTTTCATCCAATCATGAATATTAATCATGGCGACTTTGATCATGTCAGCAGCAGATCCTTGAATGGGAGCATTGACAGCATTACGCTCATCAAATCCTCTCATGGTGAAGTTTCTGGAATTTATGTTACGCAAGTATCGCCTTCTGCCTAAAATGGTTTCAACATATCCTTTCTCTTTTGCTACTTCGACGCAATGGTCCATGTATTGCTTAACAGATGGAAACTCTTCAAAATAGGCTTCAATTATTTCAGCAGCTTCTCCTCTCGGAATATTTAGGTTTTGGGATAGGCCAAAGGCTGAAATCCCATAAATAATACCAAAATTCACCTCTTTAGCCTTGCGTCTCATGCCAGGTTCAACCTCATCAATGTTAACCTTAAAGACCTTAGAGGCGGTATTGGCATGAATGTCCACTCCATTTTTAAACGCATTTAACATACTTTCATCTTTGGAGAATGCCGCCATGATCCTCAGTTCGATTTGCGAATAATCCGCGGCTAATATCTTGTACTCATCAGATACCGGGATGAATGCTTTTCTTATTTCTCTTCCTTTAGCCGTCCTGATTGGGATATTCTGAAGGTTTGGGTTGTTGGAGCTAAGACGTCCGGTAGCCGCTACTGTCTGGCGATAATCGGTATGAACCCTTTTGTCTCTGGGACTAATCATTTTTGGCAGAGCATCGACATAGGTGGACTTCAGTTTCTGATATTCTCTGAACTCCAGAATTTTATTTGCGATATCATGCTCGGAAGCCAATTTGGATAGGATATCCTCGCCGGTAGCATATTGACCGGTTTTAGTTTTCTTGGGTTTGTCGACGAGCTTTAGTTTATCAAAGAGAATGGTTCCAAGCTGTTTGGGAGAGCCAATGTTAAATTCTTCACCCGCAAGCTCAAAAATCTTCGCCTGAGCAGCAGCGCTTTCTACCTGCAAATCTTTGGACATTTCTGCAAGGGCAGCTTCATCAATCGAAACGCCCAGGTATTCCATGTCTGAAAGCACAAATGAAAGCGGCTCCTCAACTTCATGAAGAAGAGATTCCAGTTTCTGCTCTTTGATAGGTGCCTGTAGCTTTTCTTTTAGCTGTAGCGTAATGTCGGCATCTTCACATGCATATATGACTACATCCTCGAGAGGAGCTTCCCGAATCGTTTTTTGTTTTTTACCTTTTGGTCCGATAAGTGTCGTAATGCTGATCGGCACATAATTGAGATAACTCTCGGCAAGAACATCCATGTTATGGGCTGTTTCCGGATCAATCAGGTAATGCGCCAACATTGTGTCAAATAATTTGCCCTTTACCTCAATGCCATAGTTACGGAGTATTTGGATATCATATTTTAGGTTTTGTCCTATTTTTCTGATTTCGGGATTTTCCATGACCGCTCGAAATTCTTCGAGTATAGATTTGCTCTCGGATTGATCTTCAGGAAATGGTACGTAAAAAGCTTCACCTTTTTTAAATGAAATAGCCAGCCCAACAATTTCTGCTTCAACGGTTTCTAAACTGGTAGTCTCCGTATCAAAGCAAAACTCAGGCAATAAGCTCAGCCTGGCAATTAACGCAGCTCTTTCTTCTTTATTCGACAGGCATTTATAGTCATATTTGACGGACTCGATTGTGTCTTTTTTTGCCGATATGAAATTGTCGTTATCCTCTTGTATCGTCGACCCCTGATCAAACAAGCCAAGTTGATTTGTTGAGGCGCTGATTTTTGCCGCTGTTTCTCCAAATACGCGTTTCGAAATGGTACGAAGCTCCAGTTCTTCGAATATTGGAACCAAAATATCCCTACTTGGGTCACCATACTTTAGTTCATCGGGCTTAAAATCTATTGGTGATGTGACGTTGATCGTAGCAAGTTGCTTTGAAAAAATGCCTTGCTCTCCGTTCTCCTCAATCTTTTTCTTAAGCGCCCCCTTCAGTTCATCTTTTTTGGCCACCACATTTTCTACTGAACCATATTCTTTCAGCAGTTTAGAAGCAGTCTTATCACCAATGCCTGGTACTCCGGGGATATTGTCAACGGCATCTCCTTTAAGGCCTAGTATATCAATTACCTGATCTACGCGATCAATGTCAAACTTTTTGAGTACTTCAGGAATACCGAGGACTTCAACGCCATTGCCCATGAATGCAGGTTTATACAAGAAAATGTGTTCTTCAACCAGTTGAGCATAGTCTTTATCAGGTGTCATCATATAAACCTCAAAATCTTCTCTGGCTGCTGCCTTGGCAATTGTTCCTATCAGATCATCGGCTTCATATCCATCCAGTTCCAGTATGGGGATACCAAATCCCTTAACAATATTTTTGCAGTAGGGGATTGCTGTTTTTATTTCTTCCGGTTGCCGTTCACGATTGGCTTTATATTCCGGATACTCTATATGTCTGAAGGTTGGAGCATCTGTGTCAAATGCAACCCCAAGGTGAGAAGGTGATTCCTTGGTGATGATTTCGAGCAAGGAGTTTGTAAATCCCATAATTGCACCAGTATTGATGCCCTTGGAGGTAATTCGTGGATTTTTACTCAAAGCAAAATGTGCACGATAAATCAGTGCCATTGCGTCGAGCAGGAATAGTTTTGAAGACTTATCGCTCATTCGGTAAAAGTAACCTTTCTCTTCCCTGAATATCAAACAATCAAAGCGCCAATGGCAGGAAAACAGAAATGGTGGTACCTATGCCGGGATCACTTTCTACTTTAATGTGACCGGAATGCTTTTTGACCATACTGTTGGCAGAGAACAATCCAAGTCCTGCACCACTTTTTTCCTGTGAAGTAAAGAAAGGTTCGAAGATTTGATTGAGATCTTCTTTGTCAATGCCAATTCCATTGTCAGATATAGTCACCACGACTGATTTGTCTTTTGTAAAGGCATGTACGTCTACCACTCCTTTGACATGTTTGGGTATTGCCTGGATGGCATTTTGTAAAATGTTGGAGAGCACATGATCAATTTCCATTTTGACACCTTTTACAGGAATGTCATTTTCTAGAATTTGGTTAATTCTGACAGCAGGGTAAGATTTTTCAAAATGGCGAATCACCGTTTTGGTTAGTTCGCTAACATTAAAACGAATCATTGAACCAATATCAGCTTCTTTTTGCTTCGGAAACCTTTTTGTAAGGTTGGCTACAATGGAAGTCGCCCTAGTCGTGCCATGCTCTACGTGTTCAAGCAAATCAAATAATTCTGTGTAAAGCTCTTCGACTTCCGCTGAATGCGCAGTGTTGATGTATTTTTTAAGCTCTTCCAGATCTCTTTTTACTGGATTTACAGCTCCTCCAATATAGTTGAGGGGGTTGTTCAGTTCATGAGCTATACCTGCCGCCAGATTTCCTATTGAAGCTAAATTTTCGGCTTCCATTAAATGATCTTTCGTGGTATCCAGATCTTGGATAATCTCTTCTTTTTCAAGTATTGACGCTTGTAGCGATTGGTTCAACTTTTGCAGTTGATCATTTTGACTAAGGGTAGTTTTTTTCTCTTTGTCGTACTCCCGCACAAGAAGGTAAACGAACACGATAATCGAGGAGGCGTAAATCAAATAATCAGTCTTCTTGCCAAGCGAAAAGGTACCAGATCCGCGAATGAGTTCGGGATGGTATATCTGCAAATAAGTTAGCGATGAAATCAGCAGTATGTTAAAGATCAAAAAAGGCGTTTGATAAATTCTTTTTAGTAAAATCAATCCGATGATAATTACACCAATCAAGGCAATACCCGGGCCCCCCAGGGAACCATCAAGCTCGAACCACTGAAAGAGCACTTCAGCATAAAGGAGAACGAGTAAAGGCACGGTAAGCACCTTGTAAATGGTGGCATTATATTTTGACCAGAAGTATCCTGCAAATCCTATGCTCATCAAAATTAGATCTGCAAAAAAGATGCGATCGATAGCGGTTAGGCCGTCCTGGATTGTCGCTACGCTTGAAACCACTCCGATGGCTAAGCAAATGATCTCGACCATCTTTTTTTGAAAAGAATCAGAAGAGTTGATAACGCCTTGCATTATGCTATAGAGTCGAGGGTTTGATAAGACAGCCTCAAACTAAACTAGAATATTCAGCAACAAAAAAGACCAAGCAAAATTACCTGGTCTTTTTGCTTATTTTTTTACCGGAGTTTAATTACCAATCATTACAAAGGCGCCCCAGTAGTATGGATACTTCCACTTTTCTTTCAATCTTTTTTGTGCGGAAATAAATGATTGATGCTTGTCACCTGTTGCTAACCACTCTTCGTAGAAATTAGTCATCAACTCCTGCGTGGCATTATCATCAACTGTCCACATGGACATGATAATGGCTTTAGCACCAGCAACCTGAAATGCTCGTTGCAGTCCAAATACTCCTTCACCATTTTTGATTTCTCCTAATCCTGTTTCGCAAGCTGACATTACGACCAACTCGGTTTCATCCAGGTTGAGGTTCATTGCTTCGTAGGCTGTCAGGATCCCATCATCCTCAACTGGCTCATCACCTGCAATACTGCCATTTTTGATATAGCTATTGGCTCCTGCCATGATCAGACCTGATCTCAGCAATGGGTTTTCAACATATTTGTCTTTTGTTCCCGTTCCATCATCCTCATTGCCGAGCTCTAGAAAGAATCCGTGTGTTGCGATATGCAAGGTTTGTGGATTTTTTACCTCTTTGATTCTATCCTCAACAGCTTTGTCGTCCATGAAGACAATTGTTTCTGTCTTGTCTTTATGCAGGTCATTGATCAGGTTAACTTCCTTTTGGGTACCAGGAAGTAATGGCATACCGGCACTTGATCTCATATAGCGAAGCAGGTTGCCTCTGATACCTCTTGGTAATGCTCCAGAGCGTGTCATTTCTTCAAACTCTGCATTTCCTCTACTACCTCTACTGCCTCTTGCACCCCGTTCTCCACCAATGCCTCTTTCTCCTCCGCCATCTTCTTCTGATTTTTCTTCAATTCCTCCCATGTTATAGTTGGGATATCCAAAAAGATAAGATGGGTTGCTGAAATCAGTGGTTTTTTCAAAATTGAAAGCGACCAAATCTTTTGTGTTGGTTACCAATTGAATCTCGAATTCATCGATTGTGAATTTCTTGCTTGCAGGATTCTGGAGCGTATACACGCTGATCTGATTGTACACTCCATCAGGTGAAAAGTATATTTTCTTTATTCCTTGGAGTTTATTGGCAATCGGTCTCCAGAACAAGCGATAGGAGTGGTTCTCATTCACTTTGTATCGAATGGCATTTCGATAATTGGCCAGATACTTTCTTTCCATTTCAGCACCATTTCTCATGATTACTATCTCAGGGGATTCAGTGTTCTCTTTGGTAACGATCAGAGCAGCATAGTAGACTTCATCCGTAAACCCTCCACCTTTGGCAGGATCAAAATCTCTGAAACGAATCATTTCTATTGCAGCTTCTCCGGGTTTCAGTTTCGCCTGAACATCTTTCCAGGTAAGATCTCGGCTGGCAAATGTCCCTGCAAATGCCGAGGAAAGTTTACTTAATTGGCCTTCCAGGTCATTGGAGACGGATAGTAAGGAATCTATTTTACGGGTTCTTGCGTCAGCGTTCATGTCGCCCGCACTAAAGAGCTTGGCAAGTTGTTCTTTTTGGCCAATCCAGGTTTCGTATTTCTCTATCAATGTAGAATCACCACTATTGAGGATGCTTTGCTTGACCTTGTTGGTGGCATATAGGATCAATCCTTTCGTTGAAAGTTGATAGTTATACATGGTGGACAAAAGGGACTTGTCGTCGCTCCTGTTTTCCATGATAAAGGAGTTGAATTGTTCAAAAGTTGGTCTCAGCTTATTGTAGTAGAATTTTGACTTTTCGTCTTCTGAGAGTACCGGGAAATAGGAATTGATTTGTGCGAAGTAGTTGTCGAAAACTTCGTTGTAGAATTCGAGTGCTTTTTCCTGTTCTTCTCTTTCCCAGTTGAGCACCGCTAGTTTGCCACTTGACAAAGCATATTGTGGATGTCGTGTTCCTAGTTCCTTTGCTCGGATTTTTCTTGCATCTAAAAGGTAATCATCAGCCTGATCAAGTTCTCCAAGCTTCATGTGAACTTCCGCCTTGTTGGATAGCATCCTGGCATATGCGTGATGATCTTTGCCATAAATACCTTCATATTTAGCCAGGGCCTTATCACCAAATTCGATTGCCTTATTCGTATTTTCAGAAGCATTGTACATCCGATACAATTGGCTTAGTGTTCTGGCATATTCCGGTGATTCTTCCTCACCAATCATCCTTAGTGTTTCTTCAGCAGCAATCAGTAACTCTTCGGCTTTTGAAAATTCTTCAGATTCAGTATATATCTGTCCAAGTGTGAATTTGGTTGTAGCGGCATAAAATGAATCATCTCCGTAGATCTCAATATCTGATGCCAGGACCCTTTTGTAGATGTCAATGGCTTGAGGATACTGTCCCAATTCGATGTAGACCTGTCCCAGGTTAAACTCAATGGTGGATCGAGTAGCATCGTCTTCTGTGTTGCCCAGTCTGTCGAATATGGAAATGGCCTGGTCAAAGACCTCCATGGCCAGCGGGTATTGTCCTTTATTGGTATAAAGAATTCCCAGTGCCCCTGTTACATAGACATATTCCAAGCTGGGATAATAACCCGTTTCGTTGAGTATGTTTAGTGACTCTTTCAGGTTGTCCTCAGCTTTGCTAAACTCTCCATCTATTTCCTGATAATCGGCCAGAAACCTCAAGGCCATTGCCTGATTAAAAGTGCCTTTTTTGATGGACGAACGATTCTTACGTAACAGGTCTTTTCCCTTATCACTTTCGCCAGTTTGGGTATAGTAGTCTGCAAATGCAAGCAAACTCGATACATATTCGTCACTTTTGCTACCGTATTTTTCCTCATCAGATTCCAATAAATCGGCATATAGCTTTTCCGCTTCGCTAAACTTTCCAGCTTCCAGATTGATGGCCGCCAGGTTATAGATCAGGTCATTAAGATCATGATCCATACCAGCTGCAACATGTATTGATCTGAGCTCATATTCCTTGTAGTAGTAATCAAGGCCAGTCTGGATATCAGATGTTCCGTAGAAGTAGGCTTCTCCCAGGAAATTGTACATCAAAGCAGTTAGTGTATCACCCTTGTTCTCCCAATAGGAGTTGATATTGGCTTCATTCTTCAGAATGCCATCATAGTCATAGTCGTTGTAGTACCCTTCAAGTTTATTGTACAGTTTTTCTGCTTTTTTGGAACTGAAGACGTACTGGCCAACTACGCTTGGAGTCAAGCAAATCATTACCAAAACGAAGGAGACGAAGTGGTGTAGGCGGATCATAGTGCTATGTAGTTAAATATTGATTCAATAATAAGAGGTGTAAAATAACAAATTCTAATTGGATTATAGGAATTTTTAATTTGACTAATCCCAGAATCCATAGTATGGATATGTTTATTAATCCTTATGTAACCTCTAAGTATACATGGATGTGCAGATTCATATGGGAAAATCTTCCTTACAAACGGGTATACACTTTATACACTGTCTTTGGTATTTTTCCAAGATTGTACTTTTCACCTTTTATATAGTACTTTATTTTGGCTATTTTGCATGATTACTCTACGTATGTCCAAGTGGGAGCGGACATATGTGGAACACCACCAACATAATACTAAATGAGACCAATCTTCTCTATCATCAACCTACAGAAACTACTGATCAGTTTCGTTTTGGTGTTTCTGATACCTTTTTTGGGTAACACCCAATCGTCATCGCATTCCAACACCTTTTACAATATTGCAACCAACAGCAATCTTGAAATTTCTGGGGACTTAACCATCGAAGGGTGGATCAGGCCGGATGCTGCAGGAGGTGACTGGCGCACCATCGTCATGAAGGGAGATTATGGTTATGGGGTTTCACTTAGAGGAGACGGAACTCTCGAGTTTTGGATCAATGGCAGTGGCGGCTCAGGACCCAACACCTTGATTGGAGATGCTATTCCTCGGGATGGTAGTACATGGACTCATTTTGCTGTAGTGGTAGATCATGGAACGGAAGTCAAATTCTACATTAATGGGTCACAAGTAACCACAGGAGGGTCAGGGTCTACCTATAATGTGTATCCTGGAGACTTGGTCATTGGTGGACAAACGCTTACAGGAGGAAACAATTTTTATGGATTAATCGACGAATTAAGGATATGGAATGATGTACGATCAACAAACGAAATAGCAGGTAATTTTTTTAGAGAAGTTGATTCTGCTTCTCAGGGGTTAGCGGCGTATTATCGATTTAATGAAGGCAGTGGGTTAACCGTATTTGATGAGGTACTAGGAGCAGCACAGACTGTTACAACAAATTCGATAACATGGGATGGATCGGAATCACCTTTAGCTCAATCGTTTATTACCACTTGGTCCACTACAGATGGTACGATTACTATTCCAACACTTGACACGGCCTATTCCTATAACTATAACATCACCTGGACTAATCAGACCAATGCAACACAGGGAGATGGATCGATCAATAACCAAACAGGTAATTATACCATTACTGGTCTAAACAATTTTGATACTTATCAGGTCGAAATATCTGGGACCTTTCCTGCCATTTACATCAATAATGACACGGAAGCATCTAAGCTAAAAAGTATTGAGAATTGGGGTAGCATTAACTGGTCTACCATGGAAAATGCATTTTATGGCGCTTCCAGTTTGACATACGCAGCTACAGATTATCCAATTCTAGGTGATAGTATGGTAATGGATAGAATGTTTTGGAATTGTAGCATTTTCAATGGAGACATATCAAACTGGGACGTGAGCAATGCCATTAGCATGTATCAAATGTTACAAGGAACAAATTTTAACATTGATATTTCTTCATGGAATGTAAGCAATGTATCCAATATGGGACGCATGTTTCGGGATACGCCTTTCAACCAACCCATTGGATCCTGGGATGTTTCCAGTGTTACTGGAATGGAAGCAATGTTTCGCGCTACTACCGCATTCAATCAGGACATTAGCACCTGGGATGTTAGCAATGTGACGAACATGAACGACATGTTTTATAACAGTGTATTCAATACGTCAGTGGATGCATGGGATGTGAGCAGTGTGACAAATTTTTCTGACATGTTCGCTACCACGGCTATCTACAATCAACCGCTTAATAGCTGGAATACCATTAGTGCTACAAACATGAACTCAATGTTCAAGGGAAATGCAGCTTTCAATCAACCGATAGGCAACTGGAATACCTCAAATGTTACCAACATGGGTAACATGTTTAGCGGAGCTTCAAACTTTGATCAGCCGCTCAATACCTGGGACGTAAGTAATGTCACCAGTATAGGTGCGATGTTTAAGAATTCCTCATTTAATCAGCCGCTGAACAACTGGAATACAGCGAGTCTTAGGGATGCTTCTGGTGTATTTCGGGATGATGGAGCCTTCAATCAGGATATTAGTGGTTGGGACATGAGTGAGGTTACCAATTTCAGCCATATGTTTAACGGAAGTACGCTTTTTAACCAGGACATTGGTGGTTGGGATATCAGCAGTGCAACCAACATGGGTAGCATGCTAATCAATTCAGGGCTTTCAACTACGAATTTCAACAATGCATTAGTTGGGTGGGTATCGCTCGATAGTGGTGAGCAAAAAGTACCCATAGGCGTAAATCTAACTGCTACTGGATTGTCGCATTCAGGAGCAGGAACGACAGCCAGAACCACGCTTATCAACAACTATTTATGGACAATTGACGGTGAATCTTCCTCTCCCATCCGCCAAGCTACCCATGCATCAGTCAGCGGGTTTACAGCTAATTGGTCATATGTTCCAGGTATTGACACAGTTAGAGTAAAGGTGCTGAATTCAGGATATGGTCTTATTGGAAGTGAGCACGTCGGGATGGTTATGCAAGATTCCAGTTTCTGGGTTGGGACAGATCTTTCTCCGTACAGTGGTCAGCAGCTTTATTATACCCTGAAATTATCCGACTATCCGTTTGAGAGTGTCGAAGATACCGTTGCGTTTATGGTTGAGGCTGGTAACGTTTTAAGCTTTAGTGGAGACGATTATGTGGTGATTCCAAATCATGACGATTTCAATTTTGGAACCGGCGATTTCACACTGGATTTTTGGATGAAGACATCAGCAACAAATGTTGCGTTGATTTCTAAGAGAGTGTCAGGAAATTGGTGGAGGATTGCTACCTCTGGAGCCAACTTGTTCTTTGAAATCACAGGAGGATTGGCTGTGACGGGAACAATTACGATCAATGATGGGCAATGGCATCATGTAATTGCCAAAAGAACTGCGGGTACGGGGTACATTTATGTTGATGGAGTGCTCGATAATTCTGGATCACTGAGTGGTGATGTGAATAATACCGATGCGGTTGAGCTGGGGTCCTGGCAAAATGGCGTTCAGGCCAAATTAGTAGGGGAATTGGATGAAATTAGAATCTGGAACTACGCTCGTTCAAACCAAGAAGACGTAGCTAATAGGTATTCAACTCAAGCAGGTACTGAACAAGGTTTGGTAGCCTATTATCGGTTTGATGAAACATCAGGTACACTGGTAAGAGATTTAGGACAGGGCGGTCATGACGGTACCGTGAATGGAACCCCTATTTGGGTAGCATCAGGGGCCATGCAAAGCGCAACAGCACCAGATGCTCCCTATGACTTGATTGCCTATCCATCAGGTTCATCAGAAGTCACTTTGGAATGGGCTGATACTGCCAATGATGAATCAGGTTTTAGAGTAGTGATCGCAAGCGATTACAACTTCACTCAAAATGTAATAACGCTCGACACAGTGGGGACGAATGTCGCCAGCTATACTCATTTTGCATTACCTGATACAGGTTACTTCTATGCAGTGCATGCTTTTAACGGAGCAGGTGCTTCCGACTCTGTAGTGACGCATGGTTCAACCCAACCTCATCCGGGAACCGCACTTAGTTTCGATGGCATCAATGATTTTGTTACAGTTCCAAATGATTCCAGCCTAACCTTTCTCCAAGATGGAGATTTTACCATTGAATTCTGGTCAAGACTGGATGGTGGTACACCTGCACAAGCCAAAACCTTTATTGACAAGTATCATGATGCACTCGGAAACCAGCGAGCTGGATTTCTTTTACATACCGTGGCTAGTACAGGGGTTATGAGAGCTTGTTATATCACCTCATCCGGGGGTAAATGCTTCGATGGCCAAACCAATTTATTCGACAATCAATATCATCACATTGCAGTCGTGAAAACCGGGACTGAGCTGAGTATTTTTATTGATGGGAAGGAAGACGGATCTTCACAAACATTTACCACTGGTGCCCAAACACAGAAAGCTGATATGACTATTGGCCGAAGACCTTACAGTGGAGGAATAGAGTACTTACCGGGAACATTGGATCAGCTTAAAATTTGGAACACAGCCAAGACAGGTTTTGACGATCGCTTCAGCCCAATAAAAGGAGATGAAGCCAACCTGACAGCTTATTATGCTATGGACGAAGGCAATGGATTCAAATTGGTTGATCTCAGCATCAATCAAAACCATGGAAACATAAATGGTGCGCTATATTCTAATGCTGCAGCAACTAGCTTAACAGGCTTTTTTACAAAGAAAGTGACCATCAATCAAATCGAATTGACCTGGGATCAAATCGAAAATGTAAACGGCTATGTCGTGCAAAGGTCGTCGGCACCAGACTTCTCGGCGATCAATCAATATTTCTCGTCACCGGGTGACTCGATATCTTTTGATAATGGAGTTACGCCAGGAAATGATTATTTCTATCGGGTTGCTGCGTTAATCAATGGAGATACTTCCGGATTTTCAAATACACGTTTTGTAAGTACGAAACAACTACCGGGCAATGCCTTGGATTTTAATGGCACCACAGACTATGTTGATGTGGGGGACGTGATTGATTTTGTGGGTGATTTTACCTGGGAGGCTTGGGTAAACGCAAGAGCATTTAATACCTATAATGCCATCATTTCCAAGCATGGTACCGGATCAGAGCCTATGTTAACAACCAATAGCGGAAATTTGGTTTGGTATTATGGAGGTAATACAATCACCGGTCCAGCGCTATCAACAAGCATGTGGTATCATGTGGCCGCTGTGAGACAGTCGGGGATTGTGACACTGTATGTGGATGGAGTACCTTTTGGTACTACCTATAATGACGGAGGTGGTGATTTGTCTAACGATAGACCTTTTAGGATTGGTTCGCAAGGCACCCTTGCACAGGGAGCTTCCAACACCTGGAATGGACAAATGGATGAAGTAAGAATTTGGGATCATGCACGAGATTCTACTTCAATCAATGCCACAATGTTTCAAGAACTTGCCGGAGACGAGCAGGGTCTGATTGCCCACTATCCATTTGATCAGTCAGATGCCGGTATAGCTAATCCCGGTGATACAATACTTTATGACTACTCTAAAAACGCGCAAGATGGAATCCTGAAAAACTTTTCACTTGCGGCAGGCCAGACTTCCAACTGGGTAGCTTCTTCGGCCATGAATCCGGGAGGAACTGTAGAAGCCCCGGATAGTTTGTACACCTATGCTATTAATGGCAATGCCATTCAGTTGCATTGGGACAATGACGATACCGTATCAGGATTTTATGTCCTTCGTTCCGCTTATTATGACGGGCCTTGGCAGCAACTCACGTCTGTGTCTGACACTTTTTATATAGACAATATCGGTATTGATACTGCGGCTTATTACAGGGTAGCAGCCTACCTAGGATCATCCATTAGCGATACTAGCGGAGTGGCTTTTGGTAGTACTAACAGCTATCCGGGCAATTTATTGAGCTTTAATGGTAGTTCTCAATATGTAGATGTGCCTTATACAAGTGTCCTAAACAAGCAGGATTTTAGTGTCGAAGTATGGGCTAAGGTAACGGGGGGTAGCGGAACTGAAAGAGGGATTATTTCAACAAAAGGCGCATCAAATGGATTTAATGTAAGCATAACGGCTAATGCATCAGACAATTGGGAATTTCACCAAGGACGAGATATTGATAATGCAACAGTTTTCGGACCATCAGTTATCCTGAATGAATGGGTACACCTGGCCTTGGTTGTCACCGGAACATCGGTTGAAGGTTATGTAAACGGAGTTAGTGTCGGATCTTCTGCCATCGGCTCATCATCGCGCTCTGCTGCCAATCCTCTAAAGATCGGTACCCGAGCACATGGCGGTACTCCTCAGTCTTTTATGATAGGACAAATCGATGAAATAAAGGTCTGGGATTATGTAAAAACGGATTATTCTGATCGATATACGAATTACACTGGGAATGAGTCAGGACTTTTGGCCTATTACAAGTTCGATGAAGCGGCAGGAGTTAAAATTGTCGACAGAAGTCAAAATACTTTTGATGGTGATTTGGTGAATAGTCCAATTTTCATTGAATCAGATATCCCCACTGGGCCGATCATGTCAGACAGTCTGGTCTTTCCATTGGCAAATACTTTTGATGCGAATATCAACACTAATATTCAGATTGGATTTGAAGCTACATTAGATAGCGCAACGCTTCATTCACAGAATATTTTAGTTGAGAGTGATTTCTTTGGAGAAATTACGGGTTATTTCACTGGCGGAGGCACGACAACTGCCACTTTCTTCCCGGATTCGACTTTAAGGCAAGGCGATCAAATAACCATTACAGTTACTGAAGATGTTCGTGGTGAGGGCGGAGAGGTTGCTAAACCTGGCATTTTCAAATTCGGAGTTGCAGTCAATGTAAACTCACCAGGACTTTTCAATGAATCAGATACACTTGGTTTTAATAATTCATTTGCTGTTGCGCTTGGCGATTTGGACAATGACAATGATATAGATGCCTTTGTTGGCAACTTTAACGCAACAGCTGATCAGGTTTACCTCAACAATGGCAATGGTACATTTTACAACTCAGGTCAGAATCTCTCCGCTATTTGGACAGAAGATGTTGATCTGGGTGATATCGATGGAGATGGAGACCTGGATGCCGCTGCAGTTGCGAATAATGTGGTTACACAGTTTTGGAGAAATGATGGTTTTGGTTCGTTTAGTAGTATCGGGCAATCTCTGGGTTCTGCAACTACCAATGGAATCAAACTGGCAGATTTTGATGGGGATGCAGATCTCGATGCATTACTGACCAATGCAGGAGGGGATTGGATATTGTTCAATGATGGAAATGGAAACTTCACTAATTCAGGCCAAAGTCTTAGCACAAGAACTAGTGTACGTTCAGCAATTGGTGATATTGACGATGATGGTGATCTGGATGCCATTGTGGCGACATCTACTGGCAGTGATCTGATTTATTTTAATGATGGAAATGGATATTTTGAAATTGACTCGCTGAATTTCTCAACGAGTTCCTTCAGAAACGCGGCTCTCGGTGATGTAGATGGGGACAATGATTTGGACGTATTCTTTGTGGGCGCTGGAGGTAATACCGTATGGACCAATAATGGTAATGGCATCTTCACGAACTCGGCGCAATCGTTAGGCACGAGTGATAGCTATGATGTATCTCTGGGAGACTTGGATGGAGATGGAGATTTGGACGCTTTTGTCACCAATGAAACAAGTGCACCAAATGCCATTTGGTTAAATAATGGTTCAGGAATTTTTACACATTCAGGGCAGAACATTGGTACTTCAAGTTCCAGACCCAATGAATTGGCTGACTTGGACGGAGATGGTAGCCTTGATGCGTTTGTAGGAAACAATGCAAGTAGCAATACAGTCTGGTTAAACTTAGAACCTGCGCCTGCAACACCGGACAGCCTGATAGCCTATCAAACTACCTCAACGAATGTCCAACTCGAATGGGCCGATCATGCCAATAACGAAAATGGATTTATTGTTTTGGGATCGTCCTGGTTTGATGGACCCTATTCATTCATTGATTCTGTTAAAACGCCAAACCTTACTACATATGACCACTTCCTGGGCATAGACAGCTCGTTCTTTTATCGTGTAATGGCCTATGGCAATAGTGGATTAAGTGATACAAGCGAGGTGGCATTGGGTGATACGAGAGTTGGTGCCGGCTATGCTTTGGCGTTCAATGGTACCACAGATTATGTGGAGGTGCCTTATTCTCCCGCACTCAATCCATCAGTCTTTACTACTGAAGCTTGGGTAAAAGTGACTGGCGGACAGGGTTCGCACAGATCAATTATTTCGTCCAGAGGAGTAGTGTTAGGTTATTTTATCAATGCTAGTGCCACCAATCTTTGGGAATTTACAATCGGGGATGGTAGTGGCTGGGTTTCTCAATTTGGTCCTGCTGTTGTGCTGGATGAATGGACCCATGTAGCGATCACGGTAAGTGGTTCCACTGTGACTGGATATGTAAATGGCCAATCGATTGGGTCCAATTCAGGCGGTACTTTTGCACCCAATCCTTCTTTTCCAATACGTATTGGAGCCGGGGCAACAGAAGGAACGGCTAACTTTTGGATTCCTGCTGAAATTGATCAAGTAAAAATTTGGGATTATATCAAGACGGATTATACCGATCGCTATGGTGAAGTGTTAGGAAATGAAGCGGGACTAATTGCAGCTTACTCCTTTGATGAAGGAAGTGGGTTCAAATTGACCGATGTTTCACCTGACACATTGGATGGAAGTATTATCAGTAATCCTGGTTGGGTTGTATCTAATGCTGCTAAAACCCCTGCACCAGACAGTCTAATTGCCTATCAGATCAACGCAACCGATATTCAACTCGAATGGTCTGATCAATCCACGAATGAAAATGGATTTATCATTTATGGATCTCAGTTCTATGATGGGCCATATGCCTATGTAGATTCTGTCAACACACCAGACCAGGAGTCCCATGTGGTAACGCTAGGAACAGACTCAGCGGCATATTATCGTATTGTTTCATATGCAGGGGGAGTTATAAGTGATACCAGTGCAGTTGAGTTTGGAACCACTCGACAATTCCCGGGCAATGCAATGACCTTTGATGGTACAGATGATGAAGTACAGTTGAACGATGCAGATCTGCCCATTGGTACAAGTCCTAGATCGGTTGAAATGTGGATTAAAACTTCGACAAGTGACTTAAACAGATATTTTTTACAATATGGCGGTAATACGACTAATCAGGATTTTGGTATTGGAGTAAGCTCTACCGGGAACTTGATTGTTACACAAAATGGCAACAATGTCCAATCAGCTGCAGTGATTAATGATAATGCATGGCATCATGTAGCAGTGTCATTCAATGGCAGTACTTACCAACTTTATATAGATGGACAACCTGATGGATCAGGATCCATGACAACTAATACCACCTTGTCTGGAACAGCATACTTGGGACGTTATTCAGGAGCGAATCGACTTATAGGTTCACTTGATGAGGTAAAAGTTTGGAATTACGCTAAATCGGATTTTTCAGATCGATTTACCCGATCCAATGGGAACGAATCCGGCATGATTACCTATTTTCCTTTTGACGACCCTGATACTTCCGGAATTTATGTGGTTGATCACTCCATTAGGGCCAACAATGGAATGACCTTAGGAGATCCTCAATGGGAGACTTCTGAGATTATAGGAAATTATGAAGTCGTGAACGCAAATGATGCCGGACCAGGATCGTTGCGTCAGGCTATTCTTGATGTTAATGCTGCTCCCGGCGATAGTTTGATCATTTCCTTTAATATCACCAGTACTGATACCATAAAGCTGATCACTCAATTGCCAGATATTACCAATTCCATGATCATTGATGGAACGACCATGCCAGGTTATGATCGCTCTACAGGTAACATGGTTACGATTAGTGGAGAAAACGTTGTTAATGAAGGCCTCTATACCAATTTGGCGAGCACGATTTCCTTGGAAATCAAAGGACTGAGGTTCCAAAAATTTACCAATAGTGCGATCAACACGATTCTGAATGCAGGCAACATAGATACATTGATCATCGAGCAAAATGTCATTGTAAACACAACAGACAATACGATTGAGGAGGCACTAAACCTGGGTATTGCTGATTATGCAGTGGTCAAAGACAACTACATAGGTATAGATTGGAATGGGGTAGCCGGACCATTGGTGGGACAAGGCATTTATGTGAGCAATACGGTGACAGATGTCGAAATTCTAAACAATGTCATAGGCAATGCAAATGGCGGGCTTGAGCGATATCTTGGAACACAAACGTTGATCGATGGAAACATCATTGGTTTTTCATTGGATACTGTAACTGCGGCACCCATCCCGGGCATATACGATGGACTAACCCTTAGTCCTGCGAGTAATGTGGTGATAAGTAACAACTTTATTGGAAATATCGGAGACAAAGCAATTGCACTGTTATCAAGCAGTGATAATGACACGATTGTTTCCAATTACATCGGCGTTGATGTTAATCTCAACCCTGCTCCGATTGGAGGAGTGGCGATAGAAGTACCCAACCATGCGGGCGTAAACAACCTTCAAATTGGTGGGTGGAATACGGCGGATGGTAATGTCATTGCTAATGCTGGGAGCTTTGCAGTAAATGTGTTGGGAAGCAGCGCCAGCGGTATATATATATTGAATAATAGTATTTACAACAATGGAGGGGGTATCAATCTTTCTGGTTCCAACCTCAATATTCAACCTCCGGTAATAAATTATCTAAGCACAGATAGCATTGCTGGAACGACTCCAACATCAGGTATGATTCACCTTTATTTGGGTGATGGTAATGGTCAGGGGCAAACTGTGCTTGATTCTATAAATGTTGGTGGAGGTGCATGGGCGTACAATTTTACAAACAGATATGTAGGGGATGAAATAGTTGCCACATTTACCACAAACGGTACTTCAGAGTTTGCAGATTCGACTATCCAGCAAGGTAATAATGCCTTGAGTTTCGATGGGATAAGCGATTATGTAGAAATAGGTGACCTGGGAGCAATTGAAGGGCTTGGAGCCATTACCATTGAAGGGTGGATCAGACCAAATACTTTTGAAGCGGGTGTGACTTCAGCTGATGGTTACAGCATCATCAGCAAGGGAGCTTTACAAGGAATAGGCTCTAATACAATATACGCGTTGATACAAGGTAATGGAGTTGAGCAAGTATTGCATGTTGGCATTGATAATGGATCAGCAATAACCCAAACTGAAGTTCCGGTTGCTGGAAATATTCCACTAGATGAATGGACTCATTTTGCGACTAGTTGGACAAGTGGAAGCGGCGCTATTTTGTATATCAATGGCCTGCCAGTGGATACTTCGAATGTACTATCAGGAACAACATTTAACACTACTCATTCGTTGCGAATTGGTTCAAGTAATTGGTCGAATGAAGGATTGTTTGATGGAGAAATTGATGAAATCAGATTATGGAGTATAGAAAGACCAGCGGATTCAATTCGTAAGTATATCACCACTCCACTTTTTGGAAACGAAACTGGACTGGTTAGTTATTATTCTTTTGATCAAGGGACCCCAGCCGCCAATAATGCAGGGCTTGACTCACTGGAAGATTTCTCAATTAGTAACAATGATGGACAATTACTGGGGGCATTTGACCTATCAGGGCCTACTTCCAACTGGGTAGCTTCTGCTGCATTCAAATCTGCCAAGCCTGAAATAGCCTTTTTCAGCACGGAATATATTGAATTAGGTAGTGGCTCAACACTGCCATTTGGAGTTCAGCCATTAGATTCTGCTTTTTCATATGCTATGCATTTGGTCAATTTTGGCCTGGATACACTCCAGCTATCCGGAGCTAGTGGCCTTACTGAGTATGCTTTGAATGGACTCTCTGGATCCGAGTTCGTACTGCCATTCGATACTATTCACTTTTCAGTGGACATCACACCTGCGTCAATTGGTAGAATTAGCGAAACGCTAACGATCAATAGTAATGACTCAACGGAGTCCAATACCTTGTTGAACTTTGAAATGTTGGCTTACCCGGATTCTGTTCCTCCTGGTGGCGCTTTGAGTTTTGATGGCATTGATGAATACGTCTCAATAACCGATAATTCATCCATTGATTTACTGGAGAGGTTTACACTAGAAGGCTGGGTTCAACTAACTGATACCGTAAATGATCAGTCATTAATTCATAAAACAAATCAGTATACCTTGAGTTATGGCTTTGCTGGTAGTGGTCCGTCAAATAGCAAGTTCAACTTGAATATAATGATTGGGTCTACTTGGTATAGTATTAGTTCAATTACTGAACCAATTCCAGGAAAATGGTATCATGTTGCAGGCTCTTATGATGGCACAGATTTAAGAATATACATAAATGGAGTATCAGAGAGTGGGACAGTTGCAGTGAGTAGTCCTATTGATAATACTTCCAATGTTTTAGGTTTTGCAAGTGCCTCAAATGGTACAACCCAAAGACTTTCTGGTCAGTTGGATGAAATTCGTATTTGGAATATGGCGCTCAATACAGACACCTTGAGTGGATGGATGACCCGGCCAATAAATAATACACATCCTGTATATGATAGCTTAATTTCTTACTACAAATTTGATGAAGGAGGTGGAACAGATTTGTTTGACGTGGCAGGCAACAATGATGGAACACTGGTCAACATGGAGGATCCTAATGATTGGGTCGAGTCAGGAGCGTTTGCGGTTGATCCAAATCTATACGTAACCAATACCAATGATAGTGGAGCAGGTTCCTTGAGAGCAGCGGTTGATAGTGCCAATAACGCTTCAGGTCCCCAAACAATTGCCTTTAATCTTCCAGATGGTGGCCCCTGGACAATCAACCTGACTTCTCCATTAGCTGTAAATGATGTAGGAACCATTATTGATGGTACAACACAACCAAACTGGAATTTTGCAGCAGGGAATATGATCACCCTTCAGGGCCCTGGATCAGGTGATGGCTTCCAGGTAGTTGGCGCAGATGGTTTTGAGGTATATGGATTGAGACTTACAGGTTGGGGCAATGCAATTGATATTGCCAGCACCTCACCGAATGCTCGCGTTGGGGAGTTAGGCAAGGGAAATATTATTGGTAACAATTCTGGATCGGCTGTTTACATTACTTCAAGTTCACACAATTACGTGGTTGAAGGAAACCTGATTGGAGTTGAGGCCGACAGCATTACCGATATAGGAAATGGAAGTGGTACGAGCAGTGTTGCTATTAATTCATATAGCAGTGACCATGGATTCATTCAGTATAACATCATTGTGAATTCTTCTGGATTTGGTCTTGATTTTCAGTCCGGCGATAGCTTAACTATTCGTGGAAATTATATTGGTACCAATGCCAATGGGGACAGTGGATTAGGAAATAACACATCATTTAGAACAGACGGTACCAATGTGATTATTGGTGGCCCCAATCATTCAGATAGAAATATCATTGCTGGAAATGGGGGAACAGCTTCTGTTTACAATGGAGGGCACGTAGAAAACAACTTTATAGGTTTAAAGCCGAACGGCGTTGAACTACTGCAGAATGGATCAACGGGTTTCAATATGCGGCATGGATCGTTTATCGACAATGTGATTGCCGGGCATTCAACCCATGAAGTCGATGCTGGAGAAACGTCCACGCCATTGTTGATATCAGGCAATAAGTTTGGTACGGACAGCACAGGAAATGTACCACTCTATTCAAATGGGTCGAATATTTACATGAGAAATGGATCCAACCGCACAATTGTCAATAACACACTAGGTGGAAGTTCAAATGGCTGGGCGATTCAAACAATAGTTTCTGGTGGAAGCAATGACAACAACATAATACAGTTCAATTTTGTAGGGACGGATCAAACCGGAACGATTGATCTGGGCAATGGAGCTGGAGGTATATTTTTTGGTGATGCAGGTGTTAACAATACTTTTGGTGGCAATAACACTGGAGATGCCAATATCATAGCATTCAATAACGGGCCTGCAATTCAACTTGAGGTTTCAGGTAGCACCCCACTAGCAGATCACAACTTTATCTTGAACAATCAGATTTATGCCAATGCAGATGGAATTGTATTTTTAAACAATAGCTCAGGTGGAAAATCTGTCAATAAGGGAATTGAGGCTCCAGTGATCACCAGTATATCAGCAGGGAATATAGCTGGACTGTTTCATGGTTCTCAAACAGGATCTGGAGTCGAAAAACAAGTGCATTTATACATTGCTGATACTAGCATCACCGCTCAAGGCCGAATATTAGTTGATAGTGTGACTACTACTGCGGATACCTGGAGTATTTCAGGATCATTTAGTACAGACACCAGTTATGTCGCGACTGTTTCTATAGATACGATGGGTACTTCCCTTTACTCAGTAATCATTGATGCTGCGTCAAACCCAGCAAATGGCCCGGATAGCCTGATTGCTAATTACGTTTCAGATGCGCAAATTGATCTTACCTGGAGAGATAATGATCCAGACGAATCGGCATTCCTGGTTGAGCGATCAGACGACAAAGTAAGTTGGGAAATGTTGACTGCTCTGGATCCAAATGTGGTATCATATACTGATGCCACTACAGATTCAGGAGCATATTATTTCTATCGTGTTAGCGCTATTGGAGGAGCTGGAGTGGGGGCGAATATTGCTCAGGCAGCAGCATCTACTGTAGGACAACCAGGTTATGCATTGGACTTTGATGGTACAGAAGACTATATCACCACCGATCAGGCATTTGGTTTGTCAGGAGATCCAGCCAACACCATTGAGATATGGTTTAGGGTAGATGATCTTTCGCAGGTGAGAACACTCTTTTCAATGGGTAACGAGAGCCTGGCTCAACAATCATGGGATATTGTGATCATGACTGATGGGCGTTTCCAGATCAATATTGGAGGAGGCAATAATGTATGGACTTCAGAATCAGTTTCTACCGGTCAGTATCATCACCTTGCTGTTGTTAAGAATCCTGGGTCAGCCCTTGCCAATACGACTTTCTATTTGGATGGTCAACCATTAACTACTAATGGTAGTGGCGCCATACCAAACATCATTAACAATGCAGCGAATATTGGAGTGTCTTCTGGCGCTACTCCCAGATACATGGATGGCGTAATTGATGAAGTAAGGGTATGGACAGCTACACTTTTACCAGATGACATTGCTAATTATATGTATCAGACAGTAGGAACTGATCATCCAAATTATAATGACCTGTATGCATACTATTCCTTCGATGAAAGTAGTGGCTCAACCTTATTTGATTTAGCATCAAATCATGATGCCACGTTGAACGGACCGACAGACCTACCCGTTTGGACACCATCAGGAGCGATGACGCTACCTACCTCTACAACTGTGGTAAGTACCCTGGACAATGGACCCGGCACGTTGAGAGCAGCTATTGAGTTTGCCAATTCAAACATTGGTCCCGATACGATTCGATTCGCAATACCGGGAGCAGGTCCCTGGAACATTGCACCAGCGACAATATTACCATCAATCGCAGATGATTCGTTGGTGATTGATGGGTCCACACAGCCAGGATGGGATTTTGGAACTGGTATGCTCGTGACCATTGATGGATCAAATTTCACAAATGGAACGGGCACGCATGACGGATTGGAGATACTCGCACGTAATGTTGAGATCTATGGCATGAGGATTTCAGATTGGAATGATGGTATTGAAGCATCTGGTACAGCGGATTACCTGGTAATTGGAGATACCCTCAGACCAAATGTCTTTGTTAATGGATTTCAAGGGATTTATTTCGCATCCGGAGCTGACAACTTCAGAGTTGCCAACAACTTCATTGGAATAGAATATGATACAACAACCATAGGTTATTTCACAAATGAGGCATTGGAGGTTACCAATAGTGATAATTTCGCTATTCTCAACAATGTCATCGGTGGTGCCAATGGATCTTATCAAGTGGACATTAATGCCGGATCAAACCCAGATTTCAGAGGAAACTTTGTAGGTGTAAGCCCGCAAGGTTTGGCAATAGCTGGGAATGCGGCAGGATTGAGCCCGGGAACAACTTTTGGAACCTATGGTGGACCTAATAAGGAAGACAGAAATTACATAGCTGGAAATCAGGGCGGTGGAATTGCAGGGGTTGAGTCAAATGTGACCATTGAGAACAATTATATTGGCCTGGATTCTGCAGGAAATGTTGTACCAAATACTTCTACAGGAATTACGATTTCTAATCGGGATTTTGCGATTGTTAGAAACAATGTCATAACTGGTAATGGAGGAGCAGCGATCACTTTGTCGAGTGGTGCAGATGATGTTACAATTGAAGGAAACCTGATTGGGTTATTACCTGATACCCTCACGGCGATTGGTAATGGAACATCGCATAATGCCATCCATATCAATACTGGGGTTAGAACGAGGATTTTAGGAAATTATATTGGTGGAAGCGCCAGATGGGCTGTTGAGAGCTATTTCTGGTCCGGAGATTTTGATATACAAGGAAATGTAATTGGAACTGGTACTACTGGATTCGAGGATTTTGGCAATGGTTGGGGTGGCCTTAACCTACAAGATCAAACTAATAGCAATACTATAGGAGGGAATTTACCGGGTGAAGAAAATGTCATTGCGTTTAATAATGGTCCTGCCATTCGTATTGAAAGATCCACTGCTACCTCGGACCTCAATTTCATCTTGAATAACAGTATTTATGCGAATAACGACGGGATTGTGTTCCTGGAGACAGGAGCAGAAGTCAACAAAGGCATTGAACGTCCGGTCATAGACTTATTGAGTACAAGTACTATTTCTGGCTCCCTACAAGGAAACCTGGCGAGTTATTCAGGTGGACAAGCGCAGGTTCATATTTATGAAATGGATACCTCCGTCAATGCTCAAGGTATTGTGTTGGTGGATAGTGTCAATTTTGGTACCAACACATGGTCAGTTTCGAATGGGCCTTATGATCTATCAAAAAAGTTTGTCGCTACAGTTTCTATTGACACAATGGGTACCTCTCTATATTCGGACCCGGCTCGTGATTCAATTCCACCACTACTACCTACTTTCGACACGCTACTTACTAATTCAACGACTCCAACACTCACAGGAACATTCACATCCGGGGATAATTTAATTGTGGATATTATTGGTCATGATAGCATTTATGTGCTAAACCAAAGCTCGCAGTTAATTGATCTTGGAGGCAATATCTGGCAATTGGATTTGACTGGAGAAACCCCATTAGCTCAGGACACTTTCGATATAGAAATTACTTCAGAAGACGTTGCGTTAAATCAAGCTACAGATTCGTTGATTGATGTCCTGATTGTCGATTATGTTGGACCTACAGGAACGATCACACAAGAAGGTGGCCAGACCGATCCCGCTAACTCATTGCCAGTATCATTTGTTATCACCTTTGATGAGCCGATTCAGGCTTCATCTTTTGTGCCTTCAGATATAGACTTTGCCGGAACGACTGCTACAGGGTCACCATCAGCCAGCATTACGGAAATTAGTCCATTTGATCAAACCACCTATCAGATAGATGTGAATGGAATTTCCGGACTTGGAATTGTACAGATTGATCTCCAGGCGAGCAGTGTGGTGGATTCAGCTCAAAATACATTGGTCGGAACTGTTGTAGTTGATAATCAGGTGCTGTTTGATGGAGTTGGACCTAGTCCGGTTATTACTTCTACAGCTCCGGATCCAACGAACGTGTCACCGATTGTCGTAACCACTACGTTTACAGAGGGCGTAACAGGCCTATTAAACACAGACTTTGTGATAGGCAATGGCACGGAGGGAACGTTGACGAATACCGATGGAGTGGGTAGGATATGGACTTTGGATGTAACCCCAACAGCAGATGGATTGGTGACTGTTGATTTACCAGCAGCTGTTACGACCGACACGCTAGGCAATAACAACACGGTATCAAATACCTTTAGTGTGACTTATGATGGTACAGGGCCTTCTGGATTCAGTATAGGTGGGCAAATCATTTCTTCTGGTCTCTTAGATTTTGATATTAACGGCGGAGAAAATCCAGGAAGTTATGCCTACACCGTGAGCAGTGATGCAGGAGGAACATATACTGATTCTGTTGCGGGACCGACAATTGGTAATCCAGAATCCGTCATTGGACTCGACTTATCATTGAATAGCATCAGTGAAGGTTATCTGACTATTGAGGTTAGCATGTATGATAGTCTTGGCAATGCTTCATTGTCTCCTGCTTTTGCAAATATTACATACGATGAAAGTGGCCCAACGGGTTATAGCCTCAGTGGTGTGAATGTTGACAATCTGAATGACGAGTTAAACTTCCAGATCGATGGAGGAGAGATTGGCGGCACTTATGATTACAGTGTGACCAGTGATGGTGGTGGTACACCAGTGAATGTGAATGGACAGAACTACAACAGTGATCCTACCTTCTTAGGGCCAGTGAATTTAATAGGCTTGAATGCAGGCACGTTGACGATTAGCGTAACCCTCTATGACAGTTTGGGCAATGCTGGCACAGCGGTTACAGCCAATGCCATTTATGATAGCGAAGCACCAACGGGTTATAGCCTCAGTGGCGTGACTGTAGACAATCTGAATGATGAGTTAAACCTGTCTCTT